>JANNRA010000095.1:0-11137 GCA_031401035.1 bacterium
CGCCCCAACGTCCCTATTTCACTCTTTCAGCGCAGGGTGGTGCTGGGGATGTCGTCGCGCTTCCACTCCTCGTGAAAGAGCGAGGTGTAGCCGATGTGCTGGAAGACCCAGGCGCCGGCGATGCGCGCCAGGCGGTCCTCGTAGTAGGCACCGATGCGGATGCCGCGGTTCTCGGCGACGTTGAACATGTAGTTGTAGAGCGCCCAGGTGCCGGTGGCGCTGTCGGTCCCGGTCAGCACGATCTCAGGATGGTGGCCGTGATGAATGGTCACCGAGCCGCGCTCGCGGCCGAGCGACTCACGCAGAAAGCGCATGATGGCGTCGCGGCCGGCGAACTCGTAGGTGCCGGAGCTGTAACAGACCGTCGCATCGGCGGCGAAGAGCGGCGCCAGCTCGTCCCACTGCTTCAGGTCGAGGTAGCGCCAGTAGCGGTACTTGAGCTGCTTGATCGCCTCGAGATCCTCGAGGGCGGCGACACGGCTGGCGAGGTCGGACATACGGCTCCTCAGCGAATCCTCGGCAACACCTTCTGCTCGAACAGACGCAGGCTCTCCCAGCCGAGGGCCGGCGGCATGCCGCCCATCAGCGGGTGCATGATGACGCGGCCGGTCTCCTGCGCCAGCGTGACGCAGTCGTCCGGGGTCAGCACGACGTAGGCGCCGCTCGCCCGCACGGCGTCGAGCGTCGTGCCCTCGACGTGCATCGACGAGCGCTGATCCGGTGTCTGCCAGGCGGCGTAGGTCTGCGCGTCATAGAGGGCATGCGGCGCCAGGCGCTGCCAGTCGCGTTCGGGGTCCTCGGAGACGTGCACGAAACCCGGCCCGTTCGGCATGCTGACGAAACCACCGTGGAAGCCCACCGCGGCGCACTCCTCGGTGTAGATGTCGGCCAGGCGTTGGTCGCCGATGGCGGGGAAGAAGCCGGCGTGCAGCTTGGCGGCGCGGCGGGCGGCTTTCTCGGTCGAGCCGCCGACCAGCAGCATCGGCGGCGAGGCCGGCTTCGGCGTCGCGCGGATGGTGCGGCCGCGCCATTCGAACGCCTCGCCGCTCCAGCACTGGCGCATCACCCCGACGTACTCCTCGAGCAGGCTGCCGCGCCGCTTGCGGTCGACGGCAGCCATGTCGAATTCCTCCTGCCGGTAGCCCAGCCCGGCGACGAAGCCGACGCGGCCGCCGCTGACCAGCGACGCAACGGCGAACTGCTCGGCCAGGCGCACCGGGTCGTGCAGCGGCAGCAGCACGGCGGCGATGTTGATCTGGATGCTCTTGGTGCGCCCCGCCACGGCGGCGGCGAGGGTGACGGGGGCGGACATGAAGCCGTCCTCGACGCCGTGGTGCTCGGAGAGCACGACGATGTCGAGCCCCAGCTGGTCCGCCCACTCGCACTGGTCGAGGCAGGCGGCGTACATTTCGGCGTGTGTCGTCGTGGCGAACGGCGGCACGCGAAGGTCGTAGCGAATTCCAACCATGGCCATCGCAGGGATGTAGTCGGGGCGCGCGGGTCGGTCAACGCCGCACGGTGTCCAACACCCCTGAACGGCCGCACCATAGCGGCGACCACCGGCGCCGCGGAAATCCACCAAGGGGTTGCAGGGCGCCCCCTCACGTATAGGAAAGAGCCATGTCCAGCGCGCACGAGTTCACCGCCACCACCATCGACGGGGCCACGCAGGCACTGGCCGCCTATGCCGGCAAGGTCGTGCTGGTCGTCAACGTCGCCTCGCAGTGCGGGCTGACGCCGCAATACGCCGGCCTGCAGGCGCTGCACGACCGCCTTACGGCGCGCGGCTTCGCCGTTCTCGGCTTTCCCTGCAATCAGTTCGGCAGCCAGGAGCCGGGCAGCGAGGGGCAGATCAAGACGTTTTGCGAGACGAAGTACGGCGTCACCTTCCCGATGTTCGCCAAGGTCGAAGTCAACGGCCCCGGCAGCCATCCGCTGTTCGCCTGGCTGACTGCCGCGCCGACGCACCCCGAAGGCGCTGGCGACGTGCAGTGGAACTTCGCCAAGTTCGTCATCGACAAGCAGGGGCAGGTGGTGGCGCGCTTCGCCCCGACCACCAAGCCCGATGCGCCGGAGCTACTGGAGACGATCGAAGCGAGCCTGGCGGCGTAGCGCAGGCCCTCCTCTGCAGCGGGACTTTCGGGAGAGGATTGAGCTGAGGAGGCCGATTCTCAGAACGGTCACCCTGACCCCGTTGCGGGCCAACCCTGAGTTTGTGCTCCATGGAGGCCGGCGCGTCTTGCGGGACGCTTCCCGCTCGTGCCAGACGAGAGCGATGCGCATTCCCGCCACTGGCCTGTCCAAGGACGATGTCTTCCGCACCCTCGAGAGCTTCCGCGCCGGCGACGTCGACTGGCGCAGCGGCCGCACCTGGGCGTACGTGTACGACCCCGGCAAGGAGACCGAGGAGGTCATCAAACAGGCCTTCTCGATGTACCTCTCCGAGAACGCCCTCGACCCGACCGCCTTCCCGAGCATGCTGAAGCTGGAGCTGGCACTGGTGGCGATGGCCGCCGCGCACCTCAACGGCACGCCCGGCGTCGTCGGCAACTTCACCAGCGGCGGCACCGAGAGCATCATCCTGGCGGTGAAGACGGCGCGCGACCACGCGCGCGCGATGCGGCCGACGGTCACCCGGCCGGAGGTCATCCTGCCGGTGACGGCGCACGCCGCCTTTCAGAAGGCCTGCCACTACCTCGACGTCGTCCCGGTGCGCGTGCCGGTGGACACGACGACCTTCAAGGCCGACGTCGAGGCCATCCGCCGCGCCATCACCGCGAAGACCGTCCTGCTGGTCGGCTCGGCGGTGTCGTACGCGCACGGCGTCGTCGACGACATTCCCGCCCTCGGCGCCCTGGCGCAGGAGCACGGCCTGCTGCTGCACGTCGATGGCTGCATGGGCGGCTTCCTGCTGCCCTACTTCCGCCGCCTCGGCGTCGCGGTGCCGCCGTTCGATTTCTCGGTGCCGGGCGTCACGTCGATCTCGATGGACTTCCACAAGTACGCCTTCGCCGCCAAGGGCGCCTCGGTGATCCTGCAGCGCAACAAGGACCTGCGTCGGCACCAGATCTACACCTGCGCGCAGTGGACCGGGTACTCGGTGGTCAACCCGACCGTGCAGAGCACCAAGTCCGGCGGTCCGCTCGCCGCCGCCTGGGCGGCACTGAACTTCATCGGCGACGACGGCTACCTGAAGCTGGCCCGCCAGGCGCTCGACGCCACCACCGCGATCGTCGCCGCCATCGACGCGATGGACGACCTGCGCATGCTCGGTCGGCCGCAGATGAACATGGTCGCCTTCACCTCCGATACGGTCAACGTCTTCCACATCATCGACGAGATGAAGACGCGCGGCTGGTACGTTCAACCGCAGCTGGGCTTCCACGGCTCGAAGGAGAACATCCACCTGTCGGTGAATCCGGCCAGCGCCAAGTGGGTCGAGCCCTTCCTCGAGGATCTGAAAGCCTGCACGGCGATCGCCAAGACGATGCCCTCGGGCGCCGTCGCCGCGACCATCCGCGAGGCCTTCGCCAACGTCGACCCGGCCGATGTGACGCCGGAGATGCTCGGCCAGATGCTGGCCATGGCCGGCGCCGGCGGCAACGCCCTGCCGACCCGCATGGCCGAGGTCAACGAGGTGCTGAACGCCCTGCCCGCCGGTCTCACCGAGGTGCTGCTGACGGAGTACATGAACCAACTCCACACCCCGCCGGAGTGACGGGGGGCCGGCCCGCCCGTGCTCAGGGCGCGAGGTCCGGGACGGAACCCGTACAGTGCATCCCCTCACCCTGACCCTCTCCCGCCGGGAGAGGGTCAGGGTGAGGGGACCCTGATCGTCAGCGCGACATCAGGATCAGCGCGGCGCCGCTCGCGTCGAGCAGCACCAGCTGGCCGCCCTCTGGCTTCAGCGGCTCAAAGTAGTGGTTGCAGCCGCCCCTCCGGCTTTCTCGCCAGCAGGACATGCGGGAGAGGGACAGACGGGCGCTTCGACTGGAACGGCGATGGTGAACACGGTGCCGCGGCCGGGCTGCGATTCGACTCGCACCTCGCCGCCGAGGGCGTCGGTAAAGCGCTTGACGATGTACAGGCCGAGGCCGACACCGCCGGGGCGGGCGGCGCCGCCGGCGCCCTGGCGGAACATGTCGAAGATCGTCGCCAGCTCGGCGCCGTCGATGCCGGAGCCGGTGTCGGCGACAGTGAACAGCACCCGGCCCAGGTCGCCCGTCGCGTCGGCGGTCACCGTCACCCGCCCCGCCTCGGTGAACTTGAGCGCGTTGTGCACGAGGTTGCGCACCACCATCTCCAGCTTGGCGCGGTCGGTGCGCAGCAGCGCCTGCGGCGCCGGCGCCACCCATTCGAGCGTGACGCCGCTCTTGCACCACGCCGCCGGCAGGCTGGCGCGCAAGCTGTCGATCAGGTCGCCGAGGCGGAACGACTCGACCTTGACCGCGACGCCGCCGGCCTCGACCTTGTCGAGGTCGAGCAGCGCCTGCACCAGGTCGAGGAGTTGCAACGACTGGTGATGAATACGCCGCAGCGCGTCGCGACCCTGTGCCGCCGGCAGAGCGTCGTCGAGCAGCAGGCTGGTGTAGCCGAGGATGACGGTCAGCGGCGTGCGCAGTTCGTGCGAGACGGTGGAGAGAAACTCCGACTTCGCCTGGTTGGCGCGCTGCGCCGCCCGCGCGTGCTGGTAGGCGGTAAAGCGATGACGGTCGACCAGCAGCGCGCCGAGCGCGATCATCGCAATGCCGCTGTACAGGAAGAACAGCCCGTACAGCGCCGGCATCGCCGCCTGGGCGCCGGCGGCGATGGCCAGCGGGTAGCCGAGCGCGGCCCCGGCGCTCGACCACAGCATGCGGCGGGCGCCGAACGGGTAGAGCAGCGCCGCGCCGGTGAGTACCAGCATCAGACTGACGAGCAGCGTGTCGGCGTTGGCGCGGAACTCGACGTAGTACAGGCACAGCAGCACCGCGATCAGGGTGTGCACGGCGGTCACGCAGGTGACCGCCGTACGCGGCTGCCGGCGGGTGATGGTAAGCGTCGCGGCGGCGAACACGGCGTAGATGACCAAGCCGCGCAGCAAGGCAGCGCCGCGCTCCGGGAAGAGCGTCCACTCGAACAGGCTGGCGACGCCGTTGATGGTGAGAAACACCGCCCAGCCGAGCGGCAGGCGCTCGGCCACGAGGCGGTCCATCTCGGTCCGGTAGGCGGCGCGCAGCGCCGCATCCGGTCCGCTCTCCGCGCCGGCCGTCCAGGCGCCCACCCCGAGAGTCATCGCTAAGATAGGTGAGCACGCGGTATGCCGTCGCGCGTGAGGCGTCCGCATGCGTGCCGACGCCCACCGGTCGTGCAGCGCCGCGACATCGCGCGTGACGAGCGTTGCAGCGGCTCCAGTCGGTGTCAGCGTGATGGCGATGACCCATCACGTGCTGGGCACCTGGGTTTCGTCGCCCAGACCGGACGAGCCGGTTGATGAGACCACAGACGACGACGCGGGCGGTGACGCGGCGTGGCCCACACAGGCAGGTCGGCGGGACCAGTACTGCGATCCCCTCACCCTGACCGTCTCCCGGCGGGAGAGGGTCAGGGTGAGGGGATCCTGATCGGCCGAGACCCGCGACTCACCGGGCAACGTCGGGCGCGACCGGGCAGCCATTCAGCGCGGCGACCTGCGCGGCGATCAGCTCGTCGATCGTGATCTCGCCGCTGCCATTTCGGTCGAAGGCCGGGCAGGTCGATACCGGCGAGCTGCCAAGCGCGATCGCCACGCCACGCACCAGTTCGTCGACGCTCACCTGACCGTCGCCGTTGCAGTCACCGAGGCAGGCGATCGGCGTCGGGCTTGGCGGCGGCGTGGCCGTCGCGGTGGCGGGCGGCGCGGTCGAGCTCGGCTCGGCGGTGGCGCTGGGCTCGGGCGTCGCGCTGTCGACCGCGGTCGTCGTTGCGGTCGGCTCGCCGGCGGTGGCAGTTGCGTCCGGCGTCCCGGTGGTCGGTATCTCGGCGGTCGGTGTCTCGGTCGTCGGTGTTTGTGTGGCCGGCGTCTCGCTGGTCGGCGTCGCCATCGCAGGCGTCTCGGTGGCAGTAGCCGGGGTCGCGGAGGCGGTCGCGGTCGCGTCGGCGCCGGTCGGCGAGGCCGTCGGCTCCACCGCGGTCGGCGGCACCGTGTGGCTCGGCTGCGGCGTACTCGTGCCGGGCGTACGCGAGGGCGAGGCGGTCGGCTTCACCGTGCGCGTCGCCGTCGCCGTGCGCGTCGCCGTCGCCGTGCGCGTCGCCGTCGCCGTGCGTGTCGGCGTCGCGGTCGGGGTGTCGCTGCGCGTCGGCGTGGTGGTCGTCGTGCGCGTCGCGACGCGCGTGGCGGTGGCGGTCGCCACCGCCGTCGCCGTGCGCGTCGCGGTGACGGTGCGCGTCTGCGTCGGCGGCAGCGAGCCGGTGATCACCGGCGTCGCCGTGCGCGTCGCGCTGGCGGTGCGCGTCGCGGTCACCGTGCGGGTGCCGGTGGCGGTCGCGCTCACCGTCGTCGTCGGCGTCACCGTGCGGGTGGCACTGGCGGTGCGGGTGACGGTCGGCGTGCGTGTCACCGTCACGGTGCGGGTGGGCGAGTTGGTGGCCGTATCAGCCGGCGTCGGCGTGATCGTCAGCGTCGCCGTGACGCTGGGCGTCAGCGTGATGGTGCGCGTGAAGGTCGGCGTGCCGGTCTCGGTGATGGTCGGCGTGGCGCTCGGGCCGGTTGGGGTCTCGCTCGGCGTCTGACTCGGTGTCAGGGTGATCGTCCGCGTCGGCGTGATGGTGCGTGTCGGCGTCGGCGACAGCATGTCGACGAGGCGCAGCACGCCGCTGTTGCCCGACGTGGACAGCGCCCCGCCGACGGCCCCGAAGGCGGCCGGCTGGGTGTTGAGCAGGGGCAGATCTACGCCGATCGGCGCCTGCGCGGCGATGGCGACGCGGCAGGTGTAGAGCAGCGTCGCCGGAAGCGAGTCGGCGCCGAACTGGCGGAAGATGGTGCCGCGGATGGTCGGGCACTCCAGTTGCTCGAGGCACTCGAACAGCGGCGGCACGAGTCCGCCGAGGCCGGGGTTGACGCTGCAGTCGGGGGCGCCGCCGGCCAGTCGCACCACCGGCGCCAGCGCGTCGAAGGTGATGTCGTTGCGCGCCCCGACGACGGTCTGGTCGCCGGGATCGAGCGAGACGGCGATCGTCACCTGGCTGCCCGGCACGCCGACGACGTTGCCGATGCTGATCAGCGGATTGGTGTTGCTGCTGGCGGCGTCGGTCGGCGTCGGCGAGGCGAACAGCGGCGGCGTGCGCGTGCGCGTCGCGGTACGGGTGGCGCTCGGCGTCGGGGTGACCGTCGCGGTGGGGCTTGGCGTCGGGGTGTCCGTCGGGCGCGTCGGCGTCGGCGTGCGCGTCTCGGTGGGCGTCGCGGTGAGGCCGACGGTCGGCGTGTCGGTCGGCGGCGGCGTCTCGCTCGGCGTCGCCGTCGTGCTCGGCGTGCGGGTGACGCTCGGTGTCGGCGTCGGCGGGATCTCACTGACGACATCGACGGCGCCGTCGTCGCCGTCCACCGCCACATCCTGATTCAACGAGTTGCGCGCCTCCAGGGAGAGGGCCGCGAACGGGTAGCTGCCGAGGCTGGCGTTGGCGGCGATGACGGCGGTGCAGGTGTACAGCAGTCCGCCCGGCAGCGCCGGACCGTTGCTGCGCGAGATGATGCCGCGGACGCGGCCGCAGTCGTTGCCGGAGGGCCGCAAGCACTGGAACAGCCCCGTCACGCCGGCGCCGAGCTCCGGGTTGACGGTGCAGTTCGGCGTGCCGCCGGGAACGCGGTCGATGAGTACCGCCGAGAGCAACTCGGCATCGATGTCGTTGCGGACGAAGAACACCGGCTGGGCGCCGGGATCGAGCGAGACGGGCAGCGCCACCGTGGTGCCCGCCAACGCCGGCACCGATCCGATGGTGACGATCGCCGGCGCTTGCGCCAGCAGCGGCGACGCCGGCGCCAGCATGGCGACCAGTGCCAGCGCCCGTCGGGCGAGCCGCCCCATGCTCACGCCAGGCGCTCGCGCAGGAAGGCGCCGATCTTGGCGTTGGCGTCGCGCGCCTCGGGCAGGATGAAGGCGAAGGCGTGGAAGACGTGCACCATGTCGGCGAACGTTTCGAGGTGCACGTCGACGCCGGCGGCGCGGGCGCGATCGGCGAAACGGGTGGCATCGTCGAGCAGCGTCTCGGCGGTGCCAACGTGCACCAGCAGCGGCGGCAGGTGACGCAGGTCGGCGAACAGCGGCGAGGCGAGCGGTGCACGCGCGTCGGCGCCGGCGAGGTAGGCGTCGGCCATGGGTTGCAGCGTCTCGCGCTGCACCATCGGGTCGACCCCGGCCTTGCTGGTCATGGACTCGCCGGACTGGGTGAGATCGAGCCACGGCGATACCAACACCGCTGCCGCCGGCAGCGGCGTATCGGCGTCGCGCAGCGCCAGCAGCGTCGCCGCGGTCAGGCCGCCGCCGGCGGAATCGCCGGCGATGGCAAGGCGGCGAGGATCGGCGCCGTCGGCGAGCAGGGCCCGATAGGCGGCGGTGGCGTCCTCCACCGCGGCCGGAAAGGGATGCTCGGGGCCGAGCCGGTATTCGAGCACGAGAACGCGCAGCCCGGCGGCGCGCGACAGGTCGGCGGCGAGCTGACGGTGCGTGTTGATGGAGCCTATGCAGTAGCCGCCGCCGTGCAGATAGAGCAGCGTCTGGTCCTGACGCACGCCCGGCGCGGCGACCCACTCGGCCGGCCGCCCGGCGATGATGACCGGGGTACAGGTCACATCCGCCGGCGGCGGCATCAGGGACGTCATCTGCTCCAATCCGGCGCGCTGCTCGACCCAGCCGCGATCACGTGGGATCGGCTGGGCGCGCAGGAGATCCAACACCATCTGCAGCTCGGCACTGGCCATGCGAGACTCCTCGGGAAACATCGATTTATTGCAGTCGCGGAAGGCCCAACTAACCACACGCGCGCCGCAATGAGAAGAATTCACCACGGAGACACGGAGGCACGGAGCCGACGGCAATGGCAGGTGCCCTCCGTGCCTCCGCGTCTCCGTGGTGAAAGCCTTTTCTGCTAAGGGCCTCTCCCAATGACGCAGACGATCGAGGCACGGGTCGAGGACCTGCTCGGGCGGATGACGGTGGACGAAAAGCTGGCGCAGCTCGGCTGCGTGTGGTCGACGCAACTGGTGCGCGACGAGGCGTTCTCGGTCGAGCGGGCGGGCGAGCTGCTGGCGCACGGCACCGGGCAGGTGACGCGCATCGGCGCCTCGACCGGGCTGCGGCCGGCGCAGAGCGCGGCTTTCGCCAACGCCATCCAGCGCTACCTGGCCGAGAAGACCCGGCTCGGCATCCCGGCGATCATCCATGAGGAGTCGACGGCGGGGCTGACGGCACGCGACGCGACGCAATTCCCGCAGGCGATCGGCCTGGCCAGCACCTGGAACCCGGCGCTGATCGAGCAGGCGGCGCAGGTGATCCGCGAGCAGATGCTGGCGGTCGGCGCGCGGCAGACGCTGGCGCCGGTGCTCGACATCGCCCGCGATCCGCGCTGGGGACGCACCGAGGAGACCTACGGCGAGGACCCGTACCTGGTCAGCCGCCTCGGCGTCGCCTACGTGCGCGGCATCCAGGGCGACGACCTGGCGCGCGGCGTCGTCGCCACCGGCAAGCACTTTCTCGGCTACGGTGCCGGCGAGGGCGGCCTCAACCACGCCCCGGCGCACATCGGTCCGCGCGAGTTGCGCGAGGTCTACGCGCGCCCGTTCGAGGCGGCGATCCGCGAGGCGGGGTTGGCGTCGGTGATGAACGCCTACAACGAGATCGACGGCCTGCCCTGCGGCGGCTCGAAGGCGATTCTCGACGACCTGCTGCGCGGCGAACTCGGCTTCGACGGCGTCGTCGTCGCCGACTACTTCACCACCGCGCTACTGGTGCGCTTCCATCAGGTCGCCGCCGACCAGGGCGAGGCCGGGCGCCTGGCCTTGACCGCCGGGCTCGACGTCGATCTGCCGGCGCTGGACTGTTTCGGCGCGCCGCTCAGGGCAGAGCTCGAGGCCGGGCGCGTGTCCATCGCCCTCGTCGACCGTGCCGTGCGGCGCGTGCTGCGACAGAAGTTTCAGCTCGGGTTATTCGAGCAGCCGCTGGTCGATGCCGCGGCGGCGCCGCGCGTCTACCAGACGCCGGCGCAACGCAGCCTGGCGCGTGCCATCGCCCAGCAGTCGATCGTGCTGCTGAAGAACGACGGCGCCCTGCTGCCGCTGGCGCCCGACCTGGCGCGCATCGCCGTCGTCGGCCCCACCGCCGACGACCCGCGGCTGCTGCAGGGCGACTACAGCTACCCGGCTCATCTCGAGATCATCTACAAGGGCGCCGGTGGCGGCATCCTGCCGCGCGCCGAGGCAGTGGCGTTCCACCCCGGCCCGTTCTTCGTGCCGATGGTAACGCCGCTGGCCGGCATCCGCGCCGCGATCGGGCCGGCCACCGAGGTACGCTACGCGCGCGGCTGCGACGTCAGCGGCGACGACGCGAGCGGCATCGCCGCTGCCGTCACCGCGGCGCGCGACGCCGCCGTGGCGATCGTCTGTGTCGGCGGCAAGTCCGGACTGATGCCCGACTGCACCAGCGGCGAGTTCCGCGACGCCTGCGACCTTGGCCTCACCGGCGTCCAGCAGCAGCTGGTCGAAGCCGTCGTCGCCACCGGCACCCCGACGGTGGTGGTGTTGATCAACGGGCGCGTCTTCGCCCTGCCCTGGATCGCCGCACACGTCCCGGCGCTGGTCGAGGCCTGGCTGCCCGGCGAGGAGGGCGGCGCGGCGCTGGCCGATGTCTTGTTCGGCGCCGTCAATCCCTCCGGGCGGCTGCCGATCTCGATGCCGCGCACGGTCGGCCAGGTGCCGGTGTACTACAACCACAAGTCGGGCGGCGGCCGCAGTCAGATGCTGGGCGACTACAGCGACGGGCCGACGACGCCACTGTACCCCTTCGGGCACGGCCTATCGTACACCCAGTTCGCGTACGCCGATCTGTCGAGGGCGCCCGGCGGGGGGGCGCGCGGCCAAGCCGGGCGGGGCAGCAACCCCGGCGCACCCGAGGGCGAGGGGGTGGGG
>JANNRA010000096.1:0-20009 GCA_031401035.1 bacterium
CGCGGCCACCCCGGCGCCCCCCGCGGGGGGGGGGCCCCCGGGGGGGGGGGGGTTTGGTTGGGGGCCCCCCCCCCCTTCGGCCGCCGCCCCCCGCGGGGGGGCGCCCTCCAGGCGGCCGGTACGGGACGTCGTGGCGGTAGAGAGCGCTGGCGCGGGGGCCGTGCAGGTCTACGATCGCGCCGCCGGACTCGGCCTGACGGCGCGCGTCGACATCGACGCGCACGGCGCCGCGACGAGCCGTGTCCTGCTCTTCCGCGGCGGGAGCGAAGTGGCGCTGTTCACCGGCGAGACGGCCGACGGCACGCGGCCGGCGCGAGGGCCGCGCTTTCTGCCCGCGGCCGGCGGCTTCCAGCTGTGCTTCGAGGGCCATCTCCTGGCCACCGACGATGGCCGGCTCTACGTCGACCTCGAATCCGCCCTCGCCGCCTCACGCCTGCTGGCGGTGCGCATCGAGCTGCGCTTTGCGACGCTGGGCGACGACTACGGACGCATCCGCGGCGAGGTCGCGATCGACGGGCAGCGTCTGACGCTCGACGCCTGCGGCTTCGCCCGCCCCGGCGCCCTGCAGCGCGCCGGCGGCGATCGATGGCAGTCGCAGTTCAGTCTGCACGCCGCCTTCACTCCCGAGCGCGCGCTGCGCGTCCGCCACGCCGTTCCCGGCGCGACGACGCTGCAGGAACTCCGCACCGCCGCGCCGCGCCCGATCGCCCCGCTGGCGGTGCTCTTCGACGGCGACCCGTACACCCCGCGCCGCATCGCGGTCGGCACCGAGCTGGTCGCCGAGCCGATCTCGCGCATGGCGATCCAGCGCCCACTCGGCCCGGACCGCGTCGCCCGCGTCACCTTCGGCGTCGCCCGCGTCGTGCACGCGGGCGCCGAGGGCTTCGGCTTCTACGAGTACGCCCGAGCCCTCGTGCCAGCGGCACCTTAGCCGGTCGGGAGGCCTACGCCGACGCCGACTCCGGCGCGTCCAGCACCACCTGCGCCACCAGTTCGCGATTGTGGGTCGCGTCGCCGAAGGTCACCTCCGACCCCTTGGCGCGCTTGAAGTACAGGTGCATGTCGTGCTCCCAGGTGAAGCCGATGCCGCCGTGGATCTGGATGCCCTCGGCCGAGACGAAGCGGTAGGCGTCGGAGGTGTAGGCCTTCGCCATGCAGGCCGCGAGGTGCGCCTCGGGCACATCGTTCGCGACCGCCCAGGCGGCGTAGTAGGTGGCCGACTTGGCGCTCTCCACCTGCACCATCATGTTGGCGCACTTGTGCTGGATGGCCTGGAAGCTCCCGATCGGCTTGCCGAACTGCTCGCGCACCTTGGCGTACTCGACGCTCATCTCCAGCACCTTCTGGGCGCCGCCGCACATCTCGGCACAGAGGGCGACCTTGGCGCGGTCAATCAGGCGGTCGAGCAACGGCCAGCCCTTGCCGACCGCGCCGAGCACGGCGTCCCTGCCGACACTGACGCCGTCGAAGGTCACCTCGCAGAGCTTGCGCGTCTGATCCATCGTCTTCAGCACGCGCAGGCCGACCCCCTTGGCCTTGCGCTCGACCACCAGCAGGGTGACGCCGTCGGCGCCGGCGCCGGCGGTGCGCACCGGGACGATGAGCAGGTCGGCGTTGTGCGCGTCGTGCACGAACAGCTTAGTACCCGACAACGAGTAGCCGCCGCCCGCCGCCGTGGCGGCCAGCTGGATGCCGTCGGCGTCCCAGCGACCGCTCTCTTCCACCTGCGCCAGCGTGGCGCGCAGCGAGCCGTCGGCCAGGCCGGGCAGCCACTGCTGCTTCTGCGCCGCCGAGCCGCCGAGGTCGATGGCGATGCCGCCGAGGATGGTCGAGGCGAAGAACGGGCCCGGGAAGACGACCTTGCCCATCTCCTCGAGCACCACCACCATGTCGACCATGTTCAGGCCGGCGCCACCGTACGCTTCCGGAATGATCAGACTGGTCCAGCCGAGGCCGACCATCTTCTTCCACTGATCCTCGGCAAAGCCGCGCTCGTCCTCCATCATCTGCCGCACATAGGTCATCGGGCACTCGGCCTCGAGGAACCCGCGCACGCTCTGCCGCAACATGTCCTGCTCTTCGCTGAATCCAAAATCCATGTGATCCTCCGCTGAACGCGCTTACGCGGCCGGCCGCGCCTTCCAGAAGTAGTTCTGTATGCCCGAGCCCTCGTGGTACTTGCGAAAGGTCAGTTCGACCGGCATGTCGACCTCGACCTGATCGGGATCCACGTCGGTGAGTTGCACGTAGACGCGCGCCCCGCCGTCGAGCGCGACGACGCCGTGCGTGGTCGGCGCATCCGGTGAGTCGTGAATGTAGTCGTTGGTGAAGGTGAACAGCGTCCCGCGCTGGCCGAGCTTCACCTCGTCGAGCCCCGCGTGCTGGCCGCACTCGATGCATACCTGGTGGCGCGGGAACTGCACGACGCCGCACTGCGGGCAGCGGCCGCCGTGCAGCGACAGCACCGTGCGGCGGTCGCGGAACAACACCACCGGGGTCGACAGGTCGTCGCCGCCGCTCTCCTTCTTGATCAGCTTGCGAAAGCGCGCGTAGCGACCGTACGACGGCAACAGGCGCTTGCGCTCGACCTGGGCGACGACACTGGCGCGCGTGCGATAGGCGGCGAGGCGCGCGGTGGCGCGCAACAGCAGCGCGTCGGCGCCGTCGCCGTAACCGACCACCAGGATCAGGTCGCCCGGCTTGGCCTGCTCGAGCGCGGCCGCCAACAGCAGCAGCGGCTGCGCCGTGCCGACGTCGCCGAGCAGCGTCCACAGCGTGTCCTGCAGCTGGGTCTTCGGATCGAGCTGCAGTGCCTTGGCGACGACGGCGACGGCGCGCGGGTTGGGCGCGGCGATGACGGCGCGGGCGATCGATGCCGGCGGCGTCGCCGTCGCCTTGAGCAGGCCGGCGACGGCGGCGATGACCAGCGGCGGGTAGCCGAGCTTGGCCTCGAAGGCGCCGGGGAAGGCGTGCAGGAACTCGTGCTCATCGGCGCGCCAGGTGCCGAGGATGTCCTCGCTGACGCCGTGCACGCCCACCACCTCGGCGATCACGTCCTCGCCGTTGCCGACCACGACGGCGGCACCCGCATCGCCGTAACTCTGCTCGGCGATGGTATCGGGCTCGCCCATGCGGCAGTCGCCGGCACACACCAACGCCGTCGCGGCGCCGGCCTGCACCGCGTCGAGCGCCGCGCGCAGCGCCGTCGTGCCGGCGCGCAGGCTCTCGCCGAAGTCGGCGGTGCGCACGGTCGGCGGCGCGTCGAGTACCGCGGCGACGGTGGCGGCGCTCGACTTCTCGCGATACGGCGGCGTCGTGCTGGCGAAGTACACCGCCGCCAGGCGCGCCGCGCCACCGGCCGGCAGCGCGTGCAGCGCGGCGTTGACGGCCATCGTCAGGCTGTCCTCGTCGTGGCCGGCGACGGCCTTCTCGCCGCCCATCGACGGATGCCCCCATTCCTTCGCGATCACCTCGCGCGCGAGGCGGTAGCGCGGCACGTACGACCCGAACCCGACGATCCCTGCCATGGTGTGATGATTCCCCCGAACGCCTGCAAAAGTCCGATCCCGCGCGGCTACCACACGTCGTTGGGGAGGGAAAGCTGGCGGGCGCGGCGCGGCAGGAGCCGCGCCCGCCATCAGGGGCAGAGCCTGACCGCCGGCTGCCCCGCCATGCCGACCGCGGCGATCAGGCGGTCGCGCACCTGGGCGGCCGTCGCCTCCCAGTCGGCGTCGGCCGGCAGCGCGACGCGGCCGCCGGCGATCATGTCGTGGCCGCCGGCGTGGTCGCTGCCGAGCACCTGCTGCAGGAGTTCGCCGGCGTTGACGTCGCGGTTGGTGGTGCGCAGCGACACATAAAGGCGGCCGTCGTAGCGGCCGAGCGCCGCCGCCCAGTCGACATCGTCGCAGCGCAGCAGGAAATCGGCCATCTCGGCAACCATGTCGGGGTAGCGGATATCGCCGAGAATGGAGACCACGGCGCGGTCGTAGACCAGCGCCGACGCGATGGCGCTGCGGAAGGCGCCGAAGTACTCGCGCGGCACGCGCGCGTTCTCGATCTTTGCCAGGCGGCGTTTGTTGGTGTGCGGATAGAGAAAGCTGCAGGCGTCCATGTCCGGGGTCGACGCCTCACGGCCGAGATCCTGGGTCTCGGCCATGATGCCGTAGAAGAGCGCCGTGGCGATCTTGGTCTCGACGCGCAGGCGGACATCAATCAGATATTCGGTCAAAATGGTCGATGTGGCGCCGTAGCCCTCGCGCAGGTCGGTGAACGGCAGATCGCGCGTCTGGACGTACTGCGGGTGGTGGTCGATGACGATCGTCGGCCGGACGCCGGACGGCAGCGAGTTGTTGGTGCGGCCGGGCTGCGTGTCGACCAGCGCCACCTGCACGTCGGGCGCGTCCAGCGCCAGTTCGCCGACCGGCACCAACGGAATGTTCAGATAGCGCACCATGGCGCGATTCTCGGCCCGGCCGACATAGCCGCCGAGCGCGATGGTCGCATCCTTGTCGGCCAACTCGCGGGCCAGAAAGCGCAATGTCGCGGCGCTGGCGAGGGCGTCCGGATCGGGATTGTCATGCGGCAGGATGATCAGCGGGCCCGGCCGCTCCAGTGCCGCGAGCAACTCAGGAGGCACGCCCCTGCTCGATCCGTTGCCCATACGCGCGGTCGGTATAGTCCCGCCGGGGCGGGCTGTCCACGGCCGGCCGCAGTCACCCGAGCGCGCGGCGCCGGGCGTTTCCATCGCCAGCATCATTCGGTATGTGCGAACCGGCATGTCGACCGCCGCATCCGCGCGCCAGCGCTTCGCCGCCCTAGTCGGCGACCCGGACGGGCACCTCGATCTCACCGAGGCGGCGTTGCTGATCGCCGCCGAGGCCTATCCCGGACTCGACCTGGACCAGTACCGGCGTGCCCTCGACGACCTCGCCAGCGGCGCGGCGCCGGGCCTGCGGGCGGCTGGGTCGGACCTCGACCGGGTGCGCGCGCTGATCGCCTATCTGGCCGGCGAGCAACGTTTCAGTGGCAACCAGGCCGACTACTACGATCGCCGCAACAGCTTCCTGACCGATGTGCTCGATCGCCGTACCGGCATCCCGATCACGCTCGCGCTGGTCTACATCGAGGTCGCGCGCCGCCTCGACCTGCCGGTGGTCGGGGTCGGTTTCCCCGGCCACTTCCTGGCCAAGTACGCCGGCGCTGCGGATGTCGTCTTCGACCCGTTCTTCGGCCGCGTCCTCAGTGAACCCGACTGCGCGGCGCGCCTGCACGCGGCCCTCGGCGCCGCTGCCCCGTTCGACCGCCGCCACCTGCGGGCCGCGACGCCGCGCGAGATCCTGGTACGCATCCTGCGCAATCTCAAGCACATCCATCTGCAGGCGCGCGAGTTCGAAGCGGCGCTGACCTGCAGCGACCGCATCCTGCTGGTCGAACCCGGGCTGGCGGCAGAACTGCGCGACCGCGGCCTGCTCTACCAGCAGCTCGACTGCCTCGGCGCCGCGCGCGCCGACCTCGAACGCTTCCTGGCGCTGGCCCCGAACGACGACAGCGCCGCGGTAGTGCGCGAGCGCCTGATCGCCCTGCGCCGCCACGCCGGCTCGACGCTGCACTGAACCGTGAGGTCGATCGCCGTCACGTCGACTCGTGACCGCCCATCAAGCGGTCGATCATCGCGTCCGCGAAGACCTCATAGACGATACTGCGTCGCTCGGCGTACACGCAGTCGACCGAACGCGAGTGGGCGAAGCTGAGGATGACCCGGTACGGCCCGACGCGCAGGCGGGCATAGTCCTGCAATGGGCCATCGAGACTCTTGATGTCCCCCTTGCCCTGCTGCAGCTCGCGCAGCGCCTGGCGGATCCTCCGGCGCGGCTCCGGAGCCAGCGTCCGCACGAAGGCGACCACCTGCGGCGCAAGGCGAACCTTCATTCGTCGCCGGCAAGGGCCGACAGCGGCAGAAACTTCGTCTTGCCCGCTCGATGCGCGGCAATGGCCCGCACGGCGTCCGGATTGGCGAGGAGCTCCATCGTCTCGACGATCGCCTCCATGCGCTCGCGCGAGACGAGGTATGCGACCGTGTCGTTGCGGCGCCGGATGCGCACGGCGTCGCCCTGCTCGGCCTGGCGGATGAGGCGCGGCAGCTGCGTCTGCGCCTCGGTCACAGAATAAGTAGAACTCATTGCCTTTCTACCTAGACCGACCGCGCGGGTCGGTCAATGCGGAACGGCGACCTCGTCCCCAGGGGCCGCGAAGAAGTCGATCAACAGCCGGCTGATCACCTCCGGTTCCTCCTGGATTACCCAGTGCGTCCCGCTGGCCAGCTCGACGACGCGACCGTTGTCGAGGAAGCGGGCGCTGCGCCGGCTGAGGTCGGCGGGAATGAACGCGTCGTGCGGCGCCAGCAGGAGCAGCGTCGGCACGGCGATGCGCTGCTCGTGCGCGTACTGCGCCGGAAAACGATACGCCGCCCGGTACCAGTTCACCGTCGCGCGGCGCGCCCCGGGTTGATCCCAGGCGGAGCGGAAGAGATCCATCACCGGCTCGGGAAACGTACCCGGCCGCGAGGTGTTGCGGAGGTTGCTGGCCAGCAGCCAGTAGTTGCCGAGGCGGACCGTGAACTCCGGTATCCATGGCGCCTGCATGAACGTCCGGTACCAGTTGACCGTGTCCTCCTTGGACTCGTACCCATCACCGGCCTGCGGATGCGGCGTGTCGATGATCGCCAGGCGGCGCACGCGCGCCGGGTGATCGATCGCCACTTTCCAGGCGACGCCGCCGCCCCAATCGTGGCCGGCGAGATCGGCGCGTGCGTAGCCGAGCGCGGCGATCAAGCCGACGACGTCGGCGGCCAAGGCGTCGATGCGGTAGGCCTCGATCCACTGCGGCTTGTCGGAGAGGTTGTAGCCGCGCTGATCCGGCGCGATGACGCGGAAGCCGGCCGCGGCCAGGCGCGCCATGACGTGCCGCCACGCGCACCAGAACTCCGGAAAGCCGTGCAGCAGGACCACCGGATCGCCGTCCGCCGGACCCGCCGACACGACGTGCAGCGTCACGTCACCGACGTCGACGCGGCGGCTCTCGAAGGCGACGCCCAGCTCCGCCGTCGCCGCCGCCACCGCATCGCGCGGCGGCTGCGCACCGCGCAGGTACGAGACCGTCACCACCCCGGCGACAAGAACCGCGCTTGCTGCCATCGTTCGGCCCATCCGCATGGCGCGGCCTCTAGCACGCCCGGCGCCCGCGCCTCGACCCGCCGTCGCGTCGTTGCCCCGCCGCGGTCCGCGTGGCAACGGTCCCAGGGCGACCATGTCCGACCTCGCCCACGTCAGCGCCGGCATCCTCGTCGACCGCGGCCGCGTCCTCGCCTGTCAGCGCGGCGCCGCCCAGTCGCACCCGCTGAAGTGGGAGTTTCCGGGCGGCAAGCGGGAGGCGGACGAGACGATGGCCGAGTGCCTGCGGCGCGAACTGCGCGAGGAGCTGGGCATCGAGGCCGAGGTCGGCGCCGAGCTGTGGCGCGGCGAGCACGCGTATCCGGGCCGCCCGGTCGTGGCGCTGGTGTTCTTCCGCGTCGATCGCTTCCGCGGCACGCTGCGCAATCTGCAGTTCGCCGACATCCGCTGGGTACCGCTGCCGGCGCTCGGCGACCTCGACTTCCTCGCCGCCGATCGCGAGCTGATCGCGCGCCTGCCGGCGCTGCTGGCGACGCCCCAGCGCACGCCCTGACGGGAATGTCGCGTCATGGCAGTGGCTGGGAGCGCGGGCGTCTCGCCCGACGCCCCGCGCGCCGCGCTGCGGGCGAGAGAGGGTGTGAAGAAATTCGGATTTCCGGCAGCAGACGGAGTGGGAGCGCCGCGACGACGGAAATGAAGGACGCGCGGCGCGTACCCGCGGCCCGGAGGGGGGCCGCCGCCCCGGCCGAGCGGTGCACGCGGGCGCGGCGCGCCGCCGCCGATGCGGCCCCGCGCCTCAGGTCACCGTCAGGCTGATCCAGCGCAGCAGGTTGTACGCGAGCGCACTCAAGAGCGCGACGCAGGAGACCTTCGGCAGCCCGCGCACCGGCATCCGATCCCGCGTCCGCCCGTCGGGCATCTTCATGATCCACGCGTCCGGGTCGCTGACCGAGGCCCGCGGCTCCCCTGCTCGGATTTCTTGCTCGTCCTGGCCGTGACCGGCTTGCCGCCGATGTCGGTGAGGTAGTGCGGTGCGAAGTCGTAGCGCTGGTAGAGCGCGACGTGTTTCGGGCTCTCCGCGAAGGTGTACGGGCCGGCGTGGCGCACGTCCGATGCCGCGCAGCGCCCCATCGACCTCGCCGCGGGGGCCCAGGGCACGAGCAGCCTGCCGGGACCGCTCCGCTGGGGGTCCGAAAAGGGATGTGCCGTCAGCAACTCCAGCAAATGCGGGCTATCGGCTTCAGTGCGGCAGCGGGTGTAACGGGCATCATTGATAACAGGGCTATCCTGTTGTCATCGTTGCCAACATGCGGGCACGGCTCCAGCATCGGGACCGACTGGATTTCGACGATAGCGCGGTCGTCGAGATGGTCATCTGGCAGGTGCCGCTGCCGGTCGCCGGCAGCCGGCATCGTTACAAGTACCGGCTGTACTGCGGTCGAGGCGGCAGGCGGATCGTCGGTTACGACAATGAGCGCGGCAAGGGCGATCATCGCCACCGACATGGCCGCGAAGAGACCTACCGTTTCACAACGGTCGAGCGTCTGTTGAGCGACTTCCTGGCGGACGTCGCCGAGGAGAGAAAATCATGAGAAAGGCAGTGCTGCGGATTCGTCGTGACACCGATGCGGCGCTCACGGAGATGGGGAAGCGGTTCAGTTCGACCTGGAAGAGCGGACGGTCATCGTCCGCGCACGTGTTCTCGTTCGAGTCGCCGGCGGCCTTGTTCCGCGTGCTCAGTCCGAAGCGCTGGGAACTCATCGAGCGGCTGCAGGCGCTAGGCTCCGTGAGCGTGCGCGGTCTCGCGCGAGCGCTCGAGCGTGACGTGAAGCGGGTGCACGAGGATGTCGGCACCCTGATCGAGGTCGGGCTGATCGAGAAGACCGAGCGCGGCAAGAACCACGTGCCCTATTCCGTCATCGAAGCTGATTTCGCGCTTCGGGCCGCATAGCGCGCCTTTCTGCGTGGCTGCGTCGTTGCGGGACTATAGTTGATAGAAGGAAACACTCTCCGACCAGGCAAGGCTGGTCGGAGAGGAGTCAAGTTATGCGATGAGCTTGATGCAACTTCGTTCATCGTCCAGCGGGTGCGAAACCCGCCCGGCCAGGGGTGAGCCCGCCCAGGTCGGTAGCAAGCCTGGCGACGGTCACGGGAACGCGGCCGGCGAAGCTGAGGCGCGCAGGCGTGTGGGGCTGCCCGAAGCGGTGGACCAGTCTCGATTGGCCTCCTCAACAAAATCTGTCGGTGGCGCATAGGCAGTGTGAGCTGGCGATTTGACATAATTCCCGGTCTCGGACGCGCCGTCGATCCCCTCGGTCCCGCCCCTTAACGGTCGATGGCGCGGTTAGCCTGCGGGGCCAGGCGGCGCGATTGGAGAGCCGTCCCCCGATCTCTCCGGGGTTGCGGTTACTCGTCGACGGAGTCGTAGGAGCCATTCACAGCCGCTATAAGCATCATGCCATGAAGGTCCTGATCCTGCACGATCGCTATCACGACGCCACGCCGGGCGGTGAGACGCACGTCGTGCGCCGCGAGCGCGCGCTGCTCGAGGCGCACGGCGTGGGGACCCAGCTGGTCGAGTGGCCGCCGGCGGCAGCGAAGGCCAGCCCCTTCGCCAAGGCGACGGTGCTGGCCGGTGCCGCCTACTCGCGGGCGGCGCGGCGGCGGGTCGAGGAGGCGCTGGCCACCGGCCGTCCCGACCTGGTGCACGTCCACAACGTCTGGCCGCGCGCCACGCCGGCGGTGCACTACGCGTGCCGGCGTAACGGACTGCCGGTGGTCCAGACGCTGCACAACTACCGGTTGTTCTGCGCCGCCGACGTGAGGCTGCGCGACAGTCGGCCCTGCGATCGCTGCCTCGACGCGGCGCTGCCCTGGGCGGCCGTGCGCTACCGCTGCGAGCGTCACAGCGTCGTGCGCAGCGCGCTCAAGGCCGCCGCCTTCGCCCTGCACCGGCAGCTCGACACCTGGAACCGCACCGTGCACGCCTTCATCACCTGGAGCGCGGCGATGCGCGGCCAGTTCATCCGCGCCGGACTCGACGCCGACCGCGTCGTGGTGATGCCGCACGCCGCTCCCGATGCCGGTATCGGCCCCGAGGCGCGCGGGTACTTCCTCTACGTCGGCCGCCTGACGCCGGAAAAGGGCGTCGCCACCCTGCTGGAGGCGTGGCGGCAGCTGTCCGACGTGCCGCTGCGCATCGCCGGATCCGGCCCCCTGGAGCCGCTGGTGCGCGCTGCGGCGGCGCGCACGCCGCAGGTGCGCTACCTCGGTCAGCTGGGCGAAGACCAGGCGCGCGAGCAGATGCGCGGCGCCATCGCCACGCTGGTTCCGTCGCTGTGGGAGGAGCCGTCGCCGCTCGTCATCCCGGAGAGCTACGCCGCCGCCACGCCGGTGATCGCCGCCGACACCGGTACGCGCGCCGAGACCGTCCCGCCCGGCGACACCGGCCTCGTCTACCCGGCCGGCAACCCGGCGGCGCTGGCGGCGCAGGTCCGCTGGGCTCTGGCCCACCCCGACACCTGGCGCGCCATGGGGCGTGCGGCGCGCCGTCGCTACGACGCCGAGCATTCCGGCTCCGCGAGCATTGCGCGCCTGATGGCCATTTACGCCGCAGCGCAACGCCGCGCGCGCGACGCGCTCGGCCGACCCACTGCCTGCTGACCGACCACCCCACGCTGATGATGCCCGACACGCAGCGTCACCGTTTCGCCGAACGCGGCTGGTTGGTCATCGACCTGCCGGAGCCCGCCGCCATCACCGCCGTCCGCGATCGCTTATGCGGCCACCTGCGCGCGACCGCGCTGCCCGGCCTGCAGCAGTTGGAGGCGTACCACACGCGCGTCGCCGACGAGGCGCAGCATGTCGCCGTCCTGCACGACCTCTGTCGCTTCTATTGGCGCGAGGCGCTCGGCACTGCGCTGATCAGCAGCCACCTGGGCTTCTTCCAGCAATTCGTCGGACTCGACCTGCACGTCCAGAAGTATCCGTACCTGCGCGCCGTGCGTTCCGGCTGCAGCGGCGACGCCGCCGTGCTGCATCGCGACACCTACTACGGCTCCAGCCCCTACGAGATCGCCGTGCTCATCCCGTTCACCGACCTGCCGCCCGAGAGCGCGCTGCGCGTGTTGAGCGGTTCGCACGTCGAGCCGGACACCGTCTATCCATGGGCCGCTGGCGACGGCCGCGGCGTCACGCCGGGATCGCCGCGACACCAACTCCGGTATCCCTACGCGCCGAAGCTGCTCGATCCCGCCCTGCTGACGCGCGCCGAGCCCGTGCCGTTGCGCGTCGGGCAGGCGCTGCTGTTCAGCTTGTCGCTGGTGCACGGCGCCGGCACGAACGCCGGGCACAGTACCCGGTTCTCGGCCGACATCCGGGTCGTCAATTCGCTCGCACCGATCGCCTGGAGCCACAGCGTCCACCCAGACTACTATGAGCCGCTATGCACCTCGGTGGTGAGCGAGCAGGCACACCGCCCGCGCAGGCCAATGCCCGGCGCAGCTGAGGACTCGTGCGCCGCGCGGCGCGGCGTCGGCGTACCGGACCAGCGACGGTGCCGCCGGCAGAGGGGATCTCTAGGCAGCGTCGCGTCACCGCTGCCGCGATAGTGAGTGGATCGTCGCCGCCAGGCCATCGACGAGGGACGTTCGCGGGCGCCAACCGAACAGGGTGGACGCGAGCGCCACGTCCGCCACGTAGCGCTCGCGATCGTGCGCCGCCGTGGGGTAGGCGCCCCAGTGTCGCGCGCTGCGTGAGCCCGTCAGACGGCAGACGTGATCGACGAGTTCCCCGATCGTCGTCAGCTGCCCGCTGCCGGCGTTGATCACCCCGCCGGCGGCGCGTGCGCCGGAGGTGATGACGGCGAGGTACAGCTCGATCAGGTCGTCGATATACAGCAGGTCGCGCCCGATGTCCGGCTGCGACAGGCGCAGCGGTCGGCCGGCCGCGGCCCGTGCGACCACCTGCGGCACCAGGCGGCGCGCATGGTCGCCGGGTCCGTAGATGGAGAACAGGCGCAGCGTGACCAGTGGACGTCCGCCGGCGCACGCCGCGGCCTGCGCGTAGCGCGTCGCCGCCAGCTTGGCGACGCCGTCGAGGGTCGTCGGCCGACAGGGGCGCGCTTCGCGCAGTGCGCCGGCGGCCGGCCCGTACTCGAAGGCGTCGCCGGTGTTGACGAAGCAGGCATAATCGACCCCGGCGCAGGCGTCGACGAGGTTGGCCGTGCCGAGAATGGCGGTGCGCGCCACCTCCGCTGCCGGGCGACCGACGCCGCCGTGCATCGTGGCCGCGGCGAGGTGCAACACGCAGTGCGGCGCGACGCGTTCCACCACGCGCCGCAGCGTCCCGCCCGCCGTCAGGCTGACGCGGTGGATGCTCAGGCGCGCCCGCACGCCGGCCAGGCGCTTCGCGCTGGCCGCCGGCCGGCAGAGCGCGTGCACGTCGTAGCCCTCGGCGAGCAGGCGGCGCACCAGGTGCGCGCCGATGAAGCCGGTCGCGCCGGTGACCAGAGCCCGCCGCATTCGACGCCTTCAGGCAAACAGCCGGTAGAGCACGGCGCCGGCCAGCTGGCAGAGCGGGTCGGGCACGGCCGGGTCCGTGAACAGCCGGGTCATGCGGTGCAAGCGGGCGCGCAGCACGGTGACGTGGGGGTCATCCGCCAGCGAGGCGAGCGAGCGGAGGACGCGCAGCTCGCGCTCGACCGCACCGTACTGGCGCTTGAAGCGGATCAGCCCGGGCTGGTCGTCGTCGCTGACGCCGAGATCGAGCCGCCGGCAGCCGAGGCGTCGCGCCAGCGCGATGCCGGCCCACAGCAGGGCGTCGTTTGGGCGCCGCGCCAGGTCGGCGTCCGTCGAGGCGTTGAACTTATAGTACAGCGTGTCGCCCCAGCGCAGGTAGAGCGTCACTGCGACGACGCGCTCGCCATGACAGGCAACCAGCGGCAGCCAGCCACCGAGCGGCGCGAAGTGGCGCCGCAGCGCGGCGAAGAAGCTGCGCGGCTGCGCGAGCAGGCGATACTTGCGCTTGCGCAGGCCGGCCTGCAGCCGGGTGATCTCGTCGAGCAGCCGCTCGTCGTCCGCCAGGGCGTGCACCACCACGCCGGCGCGCTCGCTCTTGCGCAGCGCGCGGCGGGTCGGCGCGGCGAGTCGCGCCCAGAGCGTGTCCGGGTCCGGGGTCAGGTCGATGCCGTGCCAGCGTTTACGCCCGGCGACCGCCAGGCGGCCGGCGAGCGGCGCCGCGCGCTCGTCCAGACAGCGATAGGTGGTCGCCAGGCCGAGGGCGTCGACCGCCTCGGCCAGCAGGCGCCAGTCGGCGGGCGACCGCAGCAGCGGATCGCAGTAGTCGGAGAAGGGCAGCGACACCAACCGCTCGCCGAGCAGGTCCGCAACGCGGCAGACGGGCACGGCGGCGACCGCGCGCCCGTCGTCGGCGAGCAAGGCGAAGGCCTCGGGTTGGAATCCGTACGCGTCGGCCAGGCTGTCGAGCCACGGCGGCGAGCTGAACAGGCTGCCGCCGTCCGCGCCGAGCAGGTCGCGCCAGCGCGGGTCGCGCCGGGCGTCGAGCCGGATCACGCGCATGGCGCGGCGTGATCGAGCCCGCGCCACCAGGCGACCAACTGCGCCAGGCCGTCGGCGAGACCGACCCGCGCACTGAAGCCGAGGAGACGCTGCGCCTTGCGCGTGTCGGCCAGGCGGCGCGGCACCGGATTCACCGCGCGCGCCGGACCGTACTCGGGCGCCAGCGTCACCCCCATCGCGTGGCACAGCGCTCGTGCCAGCGCCTCGAGGCTGGTTTCCGTGCCGCTGCCGACGTTGAACACCTCGTCGCCGACGGCGCTGCCAGCCGCCAGCAGATTGGCGCGCGCGACGTCGTCCACGTGCACCAGATCAAGCGTCGCCCAGCCATCGCCGAGGATCACTGGCGGCAGCCCGGCGGCGATCCGCCGCATCCAGTGGATCAACACCTCGACGTAGGCCCCGTGGGCGTCCATGCGCGGCCCGTAGACGTTGAAGTAGCGCAGCGCCACATAGTCGAGCCCGGACATCTCATGGAAGCTGCGCAGCAGCCCTTCGTTGAACGCCTTGGCGGCGCCGTACAGCGTACGATTGCCATACGGGTGGTGCGCCTCCGCGGTCGGAAAGCACTCTGCCATGCCGTAGACCGAGGCCGACGACGCCGCGATCACCTTGCGCACGCCGGCGGCGCACGCCGCCTCCAGTACGTTGAAGGTGCCGTCGACCAGTACCGCGACCGCCCGGCGTGGCTCCTCGGCGCACTGCGTGATGCGCAGCGCCGCCTGGTGAAAAACCAGGTCGATGCCCGCCATGCAGCGGGCCACCACGGCGCGGTCGCTAATGTCGCCCTCGACCAGCGTGACGCCGCCGCGCGCCAGCGCGCTGGCCAGGTTGCCGCGCTGCCCGCGGCTGAAGTCGTCGAGCACGACGATCTCGTCCACGGCGTACTCGGCGAGCTGGTCTGCGATCGTCGAGCCGATCAACCCGGCGCCGCCGGTGATCAGCACGCGCGCGCCGTGCAGGTCCATCAGGCGAGACCCGTCCGCCGCGCCGCGACCTGCACGACGGCGCCGGCGTGCGCCAGACTCGCGGACGCCGCTTCGAGAGTGGCCAGGACGCGCAACTCGGCATCGAGGCCGATCGGCGGCGCGCACGTACCGCGGATGACGGCGCCAAAGACGTCGACCACCGCGGCCAGCGGCTCGCCAATCGGCAGCGCCAGGGGGGTGCTGCCTGCATCGCCCTGTCCGTCCGCCCCCGCTTCGATGCCGGCGTGCATACGCAGCCCCGGTCCGGCCGCCAGATCGTCCCACACCAGCGTGCGCCGGCTGCCGGCGACGATCACCGTGCGCTGCTTGGTCGGGTGCACCCAGCTGACCCGGACGTGCGCTTGGGCGCCGTGCCGCAGGTACAGGGTGAGGGTGCCGAGGCAGCTGTGCCCGACGCCGAGGGGATCCGCCCCGCGTGCCGCGACGGCAACGACGCCGTCGTCCGGCGCGAGCAGAAACTCGAGCAGGGCGATGTCGTGGTGGGCGAGATCCCAGAACACGTCGATGTCCGGCCGCACCTGGCCGCGATTGACGCGCACCGAGTCGACGTGGCGCAGCTCGCCGAGTGCCCCCTCGCGACACAGGACCCGCAGGCGCTGCGCCGCCGGCGCGAAGCAGTAGGTCTGATCGCAGAGCAGCACCAGGCCGCGCTGGCGCGCCAAACCCACCAGTCCTTCAGCCTCCGCCAGGGAGCACGCCAGCGGCTTCTCGACCAGTACGTGTCGGCCCGCCTCCAGGCAGGCGCGCACCAGGTGCGCGTGCGTGGCGGCCGGCGTGGCGATCGCGACCGCCGCAACGCCCGGGTCGGCCAGCACGACCGCCAGGGTCGCCGCGGCGCGCGCGCCGGCGTGCACGGCGCTGCTCACCCTGGCGCGCGGCGCGACGACGTCGCACACCCAGCGCAGTTCAAAGCCTGTCGCGGCGGCGAAGTTGCGTGCCAGGTTCGGGCCCCAGTACCCGGCGCCGACGACCGCGACACCGAGCGACTGCGCCTCGGGGGCGTTGTGGATCGCCGAGATCGTCACCGCCACGGTACTCTCGCACTGCCGCCCGGCCCAGGGCAACCGCCCCCAGTGGCGCCGCCCCCAGTGGCGGTGCCCCCAGTAACGGTGCCGCGCGCCGTTCGCCCGCGCCTCGGCGAGGAAGGTTTCGAGGCGGGCGTGCAGCAGGCGGTAGGGGACGGACTCCTCGGGGCGCCGGGTCGCGGCGCGGCGGCAGCCGGGGCGGGTTGGGAACCTACCCGTCGATCTACCGCAGCTCTCTGCTGTGCGTACGGCCGCGTGGCTGCCGGGTGTGCGCGCGGCAGGCGCATAGGCAGTATGAGCTGGCGATTTGACATAATTCCCGGTCTCGGACGGGTCGGCGGCCGGGTCCCCGACCGACCGATGACGCTCCGAGCGCGGGGCGCGAGGCACGGACAAGGGTACCGAGGCCGCCGGCCCAGCGTCCCTGACGCTCGGCAGCGGTCCGCGCCAGGGACCCGGGGCGAACGCAGGGCGCACGCGGGCGGCCGCGCGGCGGCGGGGGCCGCGCGAGGGGAGCTGTGGTGGGCCGGGGCTCAGGTCGCGTCCCGTGACAGCCAGCTCGGTTGACGCGGCGGCACGGGGCACGGCGGCTCCAGCGGCAACCCGAGGTGCGCGAGGATGCGGGCGATCACGCGCGGGTCGGCGATGGTCGCCACCAAGCGCAGCCGCCCGCCGCAGTCCGCACACGCCAGGACGTCGAGGCCGAAAGTCCGGCGCAGGAGCTCGGCCCAGGCGACGTGGCGGGGGCGGACGTCGCCGGCTGGGGGGGCGCGCGCCCCGGCGGGCGCGGTGCCGTCGGGCGACGCGGACGGGCGCGGCGGCGCCAGCTCGGTTGACGCGGCGGCACGGGGCACGGCGCCTCCAGCGGCAGCCCGAGGTGCGCGAGGATGCGGGCGATCACGCGCGGGTCGGGCGGCAACGGCAACGGCGTCTACCTCGCCAACGCTGGGTGCGACAACGCGACGATCCGTGACAACCGCATCTTGGACAACGATGGCCCGGGTATCCACTTCAACGGTGACTCCAGCGTCGGCGGCGACGGTCTGCAGAGCGGCAACCGCATCGAGCGCAATCTCGTCGCCGGCAACGGCCAGAACGGCTTCAACATGGACGGGGTGCAGAGCTCCATCGTCATCAACAACGTCTTTGCCGGCAACTCCCGGCACGGCATGCGCGGCTTCCAGATCGACGCCGCCGAAGGTCCGCGCGACCTCGTCATCATCAACAACACCTTCGCCGAGAACGGCGGCTCCGGTGTCAAGCTGACCGAGGACTCCGGCGGTCACGTGCTCTTCAACAACCTCATGGCGGCCAACAGCGAGGGGGCCTTCATCATCGAAGAGACAGTGCCGCAGACTTCATCGAACCTCGACGCCGCGAGCGTGAGCGGCCTCTTCGTGAGCCCCGGCACGCGCGACTACCGCCTCGCCCAGAGCTCGTCCGCAATCGACGCCGGCGTCAGCTCGTTCGCCGGCGAGTCGGCGCCGAGCGACGACCTCACCGGGGCGACCCGATCCGGCGTCGTCGACGCCGGAGCCTACGACGAGAGTGCGTCACCCTGAGCCCTGCCTTCAGCGGTCTGTACCCGGCGAGGTCAGCGGCGTGGCTTGGCCTTCTTTGGAGCGGATGGCTTGGTGCTCGCCCTTTTTTTGCCGAACCCTTTGCCGGGACAAGGCGGTGGGCGCGTGCCGCCCATGTGCTGAACAGTTCCTGATCGTCGTAGAACGCGTCCGGCACGACGATCCACTCCTGCATGGTCATCGCCTTGTCGCGGCCGCGGTAGACCCATGGTCGCCCGCCCAAACCCATGCGCTCATCGCGCGCTGGACCGAGCACCAGCTTCAGAATGACCTCATCATCCGTCACGATGCCCGCGAACATCCCCCCGTTCGGCGCGAAGAAACCGTGCCCCCGAACATCTTCTTGGTGGTGACGTCGAGCCCCGCGCAGGCATCGGTGAGCAGATCGAGTGATCTGGACATGGGCGTTGTCCTACCGGCTTCGGATTGGCGAGTCGAGCCGCACAATGCCCATGAGCTGGGTGCGCCGTGGCCGCGGTGCGACGCCCCTGTCGCGAGGGCGTCTCAGAGCAGGCGCTCGAGGACAGTCTCTAGCAAGCGGTGCCATGGTCCGTGCGCTCGGTCGCGCAGCTCCCGCAAGACTCGCAATCGACCCTGGAGTCCGCGGTCCTCACCCGCAAGAGGATCGCCACGACCGGCGGCGAAGAAGCCGTCGAGCTCGACGCACTGGTGACAGGCGCCTTGCTTGTTCACCAGTGCACAGGTGCTGTTGTATCGCCGGTGCATGTGGGCGCGGGCTGCCTGGAGCCAGTTCTTGAGCTGGGCGGGACGGGCCTCGAGAGCTTCGGCGGCATCTGCAACGCTCAGGTCGTAGATGTCGACGAGCCACAGACTCGCCGTCAGCTCAGCGGATAGCTGGCTTGCAGTGCACGCGAAGCACACGGTGAGGTGCTCCTTGGCAATTCCGGCCAGCTCGGGGTCACCGCGCATGGCCGTCGAGCTAGCCACGAAAGCGGCGTCAGACTCGGCGAGTCGTCTCGAGTCTTCGAGCAGCGTCTCACGAGACGAGCCCAGCCTGCGGCGCTCGTCGATCGCGAGTCGCGTGGCAATCTTGAAGAGCCACGGCCGCAGCTCGCCAGGCTCCCGCGGTGCGCGATCCAGCGCGGACAGGGCGCGGACGGCGGTCGTTTGCACGACCTCGTCAGCGATGGCCGTGCGCAACGTCAGCCGGGTCAGATAGGCCCGCAGCGTCGGACGAAGAGCCTCGAAATGCGATGCAAACGTCGACTTGTCCATTCATCTGCCTTACGTCGCCCGTTGTAGAGAGCATGGGCAAAGCACACACGATCGCGCTCGAGAGTGGATTCATGGTCGTGGAAGTGTCCGGTGAGGGCGAACCCGCCCTCCTGTTGCACGGAATCCCGGGTCACCGCGCCACGTTCGGACCCTTGGTGGAGCACCTGTCAGCTGATTTCCAGCTCGTGGTTCCGGACCTCTTGGGCTTCGGGGAGTCGAGCCCCTATGCCGGGGACGGCCACATCGAAGAGCAGTCATCGGCGGTGTTGGCGATCTGCACGGCACTGAGACTGTCGCGGCTGCACCTCGTCGGGTTTGACTTCGGGGGGCCGATCGCCGTCCGGGTCGCGGAGCGCGCGCCGAGCCTGGTTCGATCTCTGGCCTTGCTTGCGACAAACACCTTCACCGACACACCCGTGCCCGGTCCGCTCAAGCTTGCGCGAGTGCCGCTCGTGGGTGACTGGTTCTTCCGCCTCGCCTTCTCTCGATGGGGCCTCGAGCAGCTGTGGGGTCCGGCGGTCGGAGACAAGCGGGCGCTGACACGGGCTCACTTCCGCCAAGCACTCGGCCCTGCGCAAGGCATCACCTCGACCCGCCGCATCTTTCTACACAGCTTGCGACACCTCAGCGAGCTGTACGCAGGCGTCGAAGCAGCGTTGCCGAACATTCGAGCCGCACGGCTGGTGCTCTGGGGCGACCGAGATCCGTTCTTTGCGGTAGATGTGGGACGCCGCACCGCGCGCGCGTTATCGCAGGCACCGTTCGAGCTGTTGCAAGGTTGCGGTCACTTCTTGCCTCTCGAACGACCGGCGGAGGTCGCAGACATCCTCCGTCGCTTCTGGCGTTCGGGAATTTGAGAAGCTTTGGCGCGCGCCAGGATCCGGACGAAGCGAGGTGTGCTCTGCCTGTGGCATTGGCGCTCTCACAGCTCCAGTGAGACTTCGGTCCACAACCTCCGGCGCATAGGCAGTATGAGCTGGCGATTTCACATAACGGCTTCGACAGGCCGCACGCGACGGGCCTGCGCTTCAGTTCCGTTGCCGGCCCACTCTCCGTAGCCAAAACCCACTGGACTTATTCAATGGCCTCGGGGCGACTCGAACGCCCATGCCCTTGCGGACAACAGATTTTGAGTCTGTGCTCGCCGCTGTCGCGCAATTGCGCCAGCGTTCTCGAGAATGCGCCCTAGCCCTTGTCTGACAATGATTGGAGCGGTAGAGACGATCGAGCCAAGGCGCTCGGTTATACGCACCGATTGGCGCCCAACTGCTTCCGCCGTGCTTCCGCGGAGGCGCAACGCACGTCGTACAGTATCGCGACCTCGCAGCCCGAACGCGGCGGATCGCGCTTGGGCGCCACGGCGTGGGCGCCGGAGCTGAGGCCCGCTCTTACCCCTGCCCGAGACTGCCGGCGTTACCGCGGGAACCCGCGGTGA
>JANNRA010000097.1:0-25877 GCA_031401035.1 bacterium
CCAGCAGCCACGCCAAAGAAGCGCCGCGCAAAACCTCCATGGCGCGTGCGTCGCAGACCACCGAGCTACATGCAAGTCGGACAACCCCGAGCAGCTCCGCGCCCTTGTGCGGCGGTACGGGCGCGTGACTCGCTGGGTCGCCCGCTCGACAATCACGCGGGGTGCCCGCCAGTCACCTGAACCGTCCCGGCTTTGCCGGCGGCTCAATTGGGGCGTAGCGCCCCGGCATCGCGCGGTGTCGGGGCGCTGTCGTTTGGTCCACTGACCTGGTCGAGGACGGCGCGCCGGTGTCCGTTAGCCTTGCGGACCGGATGGTCCGAATCCGACCACCCAATTCCACGAAGGGGTGAAGGGGTGGCCATGAGCGCGACCCATAGCTATCGGAGGAACTGCCAGTAGCGGCAGCGACATGCGCGGCGACCCGAAGGAGGAGCGAATGAGCGACGGCGGCAAGAACATCGACAAGGCGGCGGATGCCTCGCCTTCCTCGACCACCTCGACGACCGGGGGCCAGCAGCCGACTCGAACCGCCGCCTCGAAGCTGCGCGGCTTCAAGCGCATTCGAGTCGCCGACACCCAACAGTCGATGATCATTGTTGGGGGGGCGCTCGTACCGGAAGGGCGCGGTTCCCAGACCGACCGCCCCGCTGGAGCCGTGGAGGGAGCCGCCATGGCCGATCAGCGGAAGAAAGCCGCCCTCGACGACACGATGGAGCCGGCGCCTCCGGTTAACTGGGCCGAGGTCTACGAGGACGAGGTCGCCGCTGCCGCAAACGGCATCCTGTTTCAGCCCGGCTACGAGCCCCAGAAGGGCAAGAAGCTGCAGCATGTCATCGACCTCGACCCGCCCGGCCAACCCCACTGGCTCTCGGGGTTGCGCCGGCAGCCGCCGCCCACGAAGAAGTAGAGTCTCGGCTAGCTCCCCGCGCGCGCCTCGGGCCGCCTCGGCTCCAGTCGGGTATCAAGCCCGTTCATCGTCAGCAGCCGTAGCGCATTGACGAACTCCTGCAGCCGCTCGGGCGGGACGAAGTCCTTGGCCAACTGGGCCATCGCTCCACTGAACGCTAGGGCCGTTGAAACGGAAAACGTTTGGTGGAGCCTGTCCTCGGTCTTGCCCTCAGTATCGGTCAGCTTGCGGCGCTGCTCGCTGATGCGCTGAATCTTGTTCCACGTTGTCTCGGCTGAGGCGCCCTCCTGCAGCACGGCGGCGAGGTCGGTGAGCCGCGCGGGCGCCTGCTCGGGCGTGAGGCGCAGCGCGTCCTGATACACGACCAGCGCATTGCCGGCGCGCTCCCAGTCCGCAGCCGAGTTGGCGCCGAGGCGCGCCAGCAATTCTTCGAGCCTGGCATCGTGTACCGCCAGGAGGTCGCGGAGGGAGATCAGCTCGGGATCGTTGCGTGCCGCCTCGAACGCTTCGGCGAGCGGGGTGTTGCCGAGGACGCGCGAGTAGCGCCCGTTGCGGAAGTTCCCGTTGGCTACTCCGATGCGCGCGCGCCCGCCGTGGATCAGGCAGAAGTCACGTCCCTTGAGCGCGGCGTTGCGGCACGCGATGCCCGACCGGCGTAGCCGCCCGCGACACAGGCGGCGGCCTTGCCGGTCCCAGCGGGCACCCGATGAGGTGTCCACGCGGTCCATGGGGTGTGCGCGGGGGTCGGCAGGGAGGGGGCTGCTCATGGGCACCTCGTCGTGCGGCGAGTGTATTCCCGCCGGCGCGTGGTGTCACCCACGGCGACGCCGGGCGCTCGCGCCACCACTTTCGTCGGGCCGACGTGCCACATGAAACAGTTTCCAGGTCGCGTACACGGAAACATCGTCTGCGCAGGCGATGCCGCCGACCAAGGCAGCGCAGACAACCCCGGTGCTGAGAGAACAATTCCCTCCTGTTCCGCGCGACTCCATGCCCTTCGCCTCGGAGTTGTCGAGGGGAACCCCAGGGCGATAGATGCCTCCTGAACGGAGTCCCGGGCATCCCAGGGCAGGCGCCTGACCGGGTCGTGGAGCAATCGGGCTCCCGCACTTGTCTATGGCCGGCTTTCATGGCTGCTTGAGTTCGATTCTCAAGCCGCGCGGCTAGGCTGATCACCGAAGAGCCGGCACCGTCCCGGCCTGCCGCGCGGACTCCATTGCGACGGGTGCACAGGACGGGTGCATGGCCACCAGGCGCAAGCGCGGTTCGGCGTCTTCGTCGATTCCTGACGGCGACTACGTGCATCTGCACGAATTTCGCGAGCGGGTTCTATCTGAGATCGGACTGGGGCTTGCTCGGTTCAAGCCGAAGGCAGGCAAGAGAACCGAATCGGAGGCGGGCCGCATCGCCCGCGCCGTCCGCAAGAGAGTCCAGAGGGCGGCGGCCATTGACCGGCTCGACGCAGGCGGCGCCGGAACGGAGGGCGAACGCGGCCAACTGGTCCAGGACTACATCGACGCAGTCGTAGAATACTTAGCTGCGACGAGGCGCCCCGACTCGCAAGTCCGCGACCAGGAAGATGACGAGCTGACGATTCCCGATATGGACGTGGAGGGATGGATAGAAATGACCGCGCGCCCCTTGTTGGACCTGGCGCGTGCCCCCGCAACGGATGCAGCCGAGCGCCGAGTCGCCGACCTCTGGCTGAGCTCGCTCCTGGAATCGCTGATTGGCGACGAGGCACCCTCGCGGTCGCTCCGCACGCAAATGGTTGTGGTGGGCGCGAGGGGCGGGCATGGGGGACTAGGGAAATCCAAACGACCCCACAGCGCGCTGATCCGGCGTGCCGTGTCGCTGATCCGACGAAGCTCGGTCGAGGTGAAACCAGCTCTTGTGCGCCAAGTGCTCAAGAGACACTGGCAGCCGTTAGCCCATGAACTGGGCGACCCACTGCGCGAAATTGTCAGCGTCAACGTCCCGCCTGGTGGCGGCCTGGAGATCGAGTACACCGCCGAGTGGGCGGTGAAGCATCTTCGCAAGGACACCCGCTTCGTTGAGCTAAGCGCCAAGGCGCTGGAGCAGGCGATTAAACGGGCGCTGGAGGCCGCTGAGAACGGATAGCGGCTATCTGTTGGGGGGCTGTTGGTACCATCGGTGTGAATGGTGGTACTTGTTCGAAGCTATCTAACGTGCAGCGAAGCGGGTCGTCTCGCTGATCCCCCGCTGACTCCATCAGCCATTCGCGCGGCTGTCGCGCGGGGGCAGTTGCGCGTTGCCGCCACGACGGCGACCGGCACTCGCCTCTTCGAGCGCGCCGAAGTGGAGCGATACCTCGCCGCGCGCGCGCAGCGCCGGGGGGCCGCGACATGAAGCCGGCGTCGATGCCTCGCACCGCGCCGGGCCAGAAGGGCGAGCTGTTCCCGACGATGACCGCGCCGTCGCGCAAATCCCTGCGCCGCCGTCCGCAACGCGGCGTCCCACGACAGGTACCAGCGGCCTGGCAGAAGGGGGGGGCGAGCCAATGAGCCTTCCTGGCCATGCGCTGCGCCGGATCGACCTCGACCGCCTGCGCGAGGCGGTGACCGTCGCCGAGGTGCTGTGTCATTTCGGCGATGACCTGCGCGCCGAACGCGGGCGCACGCGCTGCCCCGTCCACGACGGCCAGAACCCCACCTCGCTCTCGTTCGACGCGCGCCGGTGGCACTGCTTTTCGTGCGGGGCCGGCGGCGACGTATTCGACCTGGTCCAGGCGCTGCTGCACTGCACCTTCCCCGAGGCGATTGCCCACGCTGCGCGCCTGGCCGGGTTTTCGACGGGGCGGCTGCCCACGGTCGATCCGGTCGAGGTCGAGCGCCGGGCCAAGATTCAGCGCCGCCGTGAGGCGCTTCGACGCTGGCGGGGCCAGCGCCTCAGCGAGTGGCTGACCCTGATTGGCAATCTCGACCGCGAGGCGCAGCGGCTCGGCGCGCACTACATGGCTCGCGCCCGAGATGCGCACGACCCCGATGGTGCCGGCTGGCGGTTACTCGCGTCCCTCCACGCGGACCTTGAGACTGCCGAGCTGATGGCGGGGGCGCTCTCGCCGCACGACGAGGAGGAATGGGCACAGACGTGGCTGGCCGAGCAGCGGCACCAGGTGCCAACCCCCCAGGAGTTGTGGCTGTGATGTCGATAGAGGGCACCGACTTTGATCCTCTCGACCCGCAGGTACTTGCTGAGGCGGCGCGGCACGAGACGGAGGAGCGCGCCGCGATGCGTGACGAGTATCCCGACGCTGACGGCAAAGACGCGGCACAGAAACTGCGAATCTATCCCCGCCTCACCCGTGCGGAGATGGCGAACCAGACCGTCGAGTTCCTGTGCCCGCGTGCCCGCTTCCTACCGCGCGGCGTCGCCACCCTGGTGACCTCAGCCGGCGGCGTGGGCAAGAGCCGGTTCTTTCTGCAGCTCGCCGAGGCGCTTGCCACCGGCGCCACGCCGTTCGGTTGCGAGTACCTCACACCGGATCGTCCACAGGTCGTGCTCTACATCGGCGCCGAGGACCGCGCCCCGTTCTTCCATTCGCTCGCCACACCGCTGCTTGGCAGTGACGATGCGACGCTCTCGTTCGACGTACTCCTGCTGCCGGAGGTACGCCCCGGTTTCACGCTCTCGCGATCCACGGTGCGCGAGCTAGGCGCGTTTCTGAGCGACCATCGTGACCAGCAGGGCGGGCTCGACCTAGTCATCCTCGACCCGATGGTGGCGATCATCGGAACCGAGTACGCGGATATGATCAAGAACCCTTTGGTCAGCCGCGCCTTCTTCAACGACTGCTTGCAGCCGCTGTTCGCCGGCCACGACTTCGCGCTGCTGACCGGTAACCACGATTCCAAGAACGGCGCCGCCGTCACCGGCAGCGCGGATCAACAGAACAGCGCCAGGGCCGTGCTGCAGTTCACCAGCGCTGACCCAAAGGGCGACGGCACTTTGCCGGTCGTCGGGGAACGGATCAAAGACAACTGCGGCTTTCGTTTCCGAAAGTTCGCGCTCGTCCGCGACCCCGAGACCTTGCTGCTGACGTGGGACGGAGCCGCGTCCACCTACGCGTACGGGGCACCGGATTCGGTGACGGCGCGGCAGTCGGCGACCCCGCCGCGCGACCCCACGGCTGTCCGCCGGTACCTGGCTCGTCAGGCAGCGCGGCTCCTACAGCCCACCGAGGCGCCCGAATCCAAGAGGGCGAAGAGCAGCGTCGAAGCCCTGCTGGTCGCCGAGGCGGCAAGAGACGGACTGGGGAAGGCCAAGATGACAGTCCGTTCATTTCTCGACGGCTTCTGCGAGTTCGAACGCCGGAAGGACCGCAGAACCTGGCGCCATGTGCTCGTCGGAGTCCGCAACCCCGACGCCGCGATAGACGAGCACGACGACTTCATAGCGGGCCGTGCCGCGTGCGTGGATACCGGCCACGGTCCCAATGAGGGGGACGCCGAATGACGCTGCGCCGACGGCGCGCTGACGCTGCGCCGACGCTGCGCCGGGACGTGGGCCGGTGTCGAGTTGACGCTGCGCCGGGACGCTGCGCCCGACGCTGCGCCCCTATAACTCTGGCGCACCGTCGCACCGTCGTCGTTGACGCTGCGCCAGGACGCTGCGCCGACGACTTCGCCACGAACCGGCTCGGACCCGAGGATAGGCACACGGCAGGGAGTTTCGCTTCGCTCCCTGCCTGTGTGTGCCGATCCTCATCCGGCCCCGTGCTGGGCGGACCGGACACAGCCCCCCTCACCGCCGTCTGCACCGCCCCCGCCCAAGTGAACATCGAGGGGGGCACCCAATGAATCGGGCGTCGGCCCCATCGCAGGCGCTGCTGCTGCACTGCCCCCGCTGCGGCCAGGCGTTCGCCGAGATGATCGCCCTGATCGAGCATCCCTGCGCCGGCAGCCCGAGCACGACGCCGGTGAAGCGCTCCACGCCCGCCCGCGATCCGAGACGCCCGGCGGCGGTAAGGGGGCGGCCGTGACCGCCTCCGAGCGCCTGCACTGCGTCGCCCGCGATCTCGGGGCCGACGAACTGGCGGTCCTCTGTCTGGTCGCCGAGCGCCTGAAGATCGGCGCCGGGCGCTACGGCGCGTTTCAGGTCGCCGGCGACCGGCGTGACTTCAGGATCGAGGCGCTAGAAGAAGCCGCCGACGGGCTGGTGTACGCGGCGGTGGCGCTGATGCGGGGCGGGCGATGAGGGCTGCGACGGCACGGCGCGTCTCTGCCCTCCCCTCCCTCGACGACATCGTTGCCGATCCCGGTGTCGCCGAATCGCTGTCGGACGCGGAGGTCGCCACGCTGCTTGTGCGTGCGCTAGCGGTACAGGGCGCGCTGCAAGCCCGCGTGCTGCGTCGAGCCGTCCTCGACGCCGCAGCATTGCGCGGCCGGGAGCGGATGCTTACCACCACCCAGGTCGCTGAACGGCTGGAGCGTTCCGTGTCTTGGGTGGAGAAGAACTTGGACGCCTTGCCCCCCCGGCGTTCGCTGGCGGGTTCCCCCGGCTGGCGGGAAGCAGACATCGACGAGTGGATTCGGAACGCGGCCAGGTACTAGGAGAAGGTTCATGGCAGGCAAGAATGGCCGAAGGGGCAACCGTGAGGGCGGTGTGCGCTACGTGCGCGGGCGGTGGACGATCCGCTACTATGACGAACGCGGTGTCCAGCGCGAGCGCGTGACCGAGGCGAAGTCAAAGCGCGACGCCCTCACCAACCTTCGCCAGGCGTTGGATGGCGTCGAGAAGGCACGCGGCCGGTCACCAATCCGCACGCTGGCAGAACTTTTCGCCTTCCATCGTCGGGAACGCCTCGCATTGCAGAAGTCGCCCGAGGATATGGATAAGCGGTGGAAGCGGCTCAGCCCCCACTTCGGCACGGTCGATGCCACCGGAGTCACCTCGACCATGATTGCCGCGTACGCCGAGCATCGCGCCGCCGACCGCGTGCGCAAGAGCACCGTGAACCGTGAACTGGCGACCCTGCGCCACCTGTTGCGTGTCGGGGCACAGGCGACGCCGCAGATCGTCCCTTGGGACGCGATCCCCCTGATCAAACTCGCCGACGAGTCGGATTTGATTCGGGAGCATTTTTTCGAGGACGAACAGTGGTTGAGGTTGCAGGATGAGTTGGCTGACCACCTACGCCCGCTTTTCACGGTCGCGTACTGGACCGGCTGGCGACGCGGCGAGTTGGTGACGTTGCAACGCTCGCAGGTGGACCTCAAGCGCGGCACCGTGCGCCTGGCCCAGGGTTCAACGAAGAATAAGGACGGCCGGTTGGTCTACCTACCGGCGGAGGCGCTCGCGGTTCTCCGTGACCAGGAACGGGCGACCAAGGCCATGGAGCGCGCCACTCAGCGGCTGCTCCCGTGGGTGTTCCACAACGACGGCGAACGCATACGGGACTACTATACGGGGTGGCGCGGAGCTTGCGTGCGAGCCGGTTGCCCTGGGATGGTCCCGCACGATTTCAGGCGCACTGCGGCACGCGCCTACACCCGCGCCGGGGTCGGTGAGCAGATCGTGATGAAGATCACCGGCCACAAGACACGGGCTATTTTTGCCCGCTACAACATCACCGCAGAAAGCGACCTGGCTGAGGCTGCGGTGCGGGTAACAAATGCGACGGTGGCGGCGCGCAAGGGACGCGCAAGGGACACGGGCCGGTGACAGCGTTTCCGGTCACGGTCGCAAGTGGCTGAAAAGTAGGTGCCGGGGGCGGGATTTGAACCCGCACGGCGGTGACCCGCCAGGGGATTTTAAGTCCCCTGTGTCTGCCAGTTCCACCACCCCGGCGCCGCCCCGACGTAGCGCGAAACGCCGGGACGCGCCATGGACAGGGCCCAGTCGCCGCATCGGCGGTCGACGGCGCAGACGCCCGTTAGCGAACCGCGTTGGGCCGGTGAGGGTTGGCGGTCAATTCTTCGACGATGGAGCGGCTGGCGTTGAGGCCCACGCCACGGCGCCGGCCCCCCTATGCGGGTTACTTGCCGAGCGACGAGGCGAGGCTGCTGGTGTGGGCGTCGATGTCGCCCTGCACGGCCTCGGCATCGCCGTTGGTCCAGCATGGCGCGCCCTTGGCCGTCGCCCGCGCCTCGGCTTTCGCCCACCCCGCCAGGTAGTCCGCCGCGCACTTGCTGAAGTCCGCCGCGTCGAAGCTGCGCGCGGCGTCCGCCTCGGCGTTGAGCCGGCACACCGTGTACTTGGCCGCCAGGCGCAGCTTGTCGCTCTGGCACTTGATCGCCGGATCGATCGCCGACGCCGCCGTCGCGCTCAGCACGACCGTCACACCCATCATCAACTTGCCCAGACTGCTGGTCATCGCGTCCTCCGCTGTGGTCTTGCGCGTACCCCCGCGCACTCGCCATTCGGCAAAGCGAGCGATGTGCCAAAGCGCCAAGGCAGGCCGCATCTCACGGGCGGGGTCCCGACGACTGGCCTGAGAGCGTCACGACGGTGACACCCCGGCATCGCCGGTTGCGGCCGGCCCGCCGCCCGGGCAGAGTCCGCCGCCTATGCCGACAGCCTCACCCGCCCTGCGCCCGCGCAGCACCGCCGCTCTGGTGTTCACGCGACCCGATCCGCCCCAGACGCCGCCGCCGCGGGCGCCGACGGCAGCGCCAGACGACGCGCGCTGGCCGCGCTGGCTCGAATCTCTGGCCTGGGCGGTGTTGGGCCTGTGCGTCGCCGCCGCCTGGGCGGCCCTGCTGCTCGGCGACTCGCTCAGCGGGTGAGCAGCATGCAGCCGGCGATCGGCCCGCCGCCGACGCCGACCACGGCGACCTCGCACTTCGCCACCTGGCGCTCGCCGCAATCGCCGCGCAGTTGCCGCATCGCCTCGGCGACGAACCCGAAACCGTGCAGGCGCCCACCCGAGAGCTGCCCGCCCCAGGTGTTCAGCGGCAGCGCACCGCCGAGATCGATCCGCCCGCCCTCGAGAAACGGACCGCCCTCGCCGGCGGCGCAGAAACCGAGCGCCTCGATCCAGGCCAGGGTGATGAACGAGAAGCCGTCGTAGAGCTGCGCGGTGTCGATGTCGGCGGGCTTGAGGTCGGTGCGCGTCCACATGTGCGCCGCCGCCTCCCGCGACGCCATGCTGGTGATATCGGCGCGCTGATCCCACGACGGCCGGTTGGCCAGCGCCGTTCCGAAGGCCTCGAACCGCACCGCCGCGTGCGCCAGGTCGTGCGCCGCGTCGACCGACGAGACGATCACCACCGTGCTGCCATCGACCGGCACATCGCAATCGAAGAGGCCGAAGGGGTCGCTGATCATGCGCGCCGCGAGATAGTCGTCCATGCTCATCGGTGCGGTGTAGATCGCCCTGGGATTGAGCCGTGCGTGCCGACGCGCCGTCGTGGCGATGAGGCCGAGCTGCTCGCGCGTCGTGCCGTACTCGTACATGTGCCGGCGCGCGTACATCGCCAACCAGTTGGCGGCCGACATGGCACCGAAGGGGATCAGGAAGGCGCCGAAGCCGCGGATCTCGTGCGCACCGACGCCGATGCCCAGCCGGCCGGTGTCGGCGGCGGCCGTCGCCTCCGTCACCGTGCGGTAGACCAGCGCATGTCGGCACAGTCCGGCGGCGACGGCGAGGGCGGCGTGGATGATCGGCGAGATCTGCGCCGGCCCCTCGCCCCCGGCAAGATGCCAGCGCAGGTCGATGCCGAGGCTCTCCTGCACCTCGTAGATGCCGGGACCGGTGAACCCGGGCGGCGCCGCGATCGGACCCGGATAGGTGGCGATGCCGTCGATGTCCTCGGGGCGCAGCCCGGCATCGGCAATCGCCGCCAGCGCCGCCTCGCAGGTGAGATCGAGGTCGGTGCGGAACAGCCGCCGGCCGATGGCCGACTGACCGACGCCCGACAGAACCGCCCGCCGTTCGGGCTTCTCGCTCACGCCGGCACCGGTTCAAACAGCGGCAGCGCGACCTCGTCGGTGACAATCTCGAAGACGACGCGGAGCGCCATGCCGATCGACAGACGCGCCGGCGGGCAATTGACGATGTTGGTGGTCAGCCGCAGATCGGCCTGCTCGACCAGTTCGACCAGACCGATCACGTAGGGCACCGGCTGACCGGGAAACCAGGCCTGATGGTTGATCGTGTAGCTGTGCAGGCGCGCCGCGCCGCTGAGCGGCGCCGGGGCGAGGATGCGGCCGCGGCAGCGTGGACAGAGTGGGCGCGAGGGGTGGATGAACCACCCGCACGGCGTGCAGCGCGTCATCTCCAGCCGCCCGGCGCGGCAGGCGCGCCAGAACGCCTCGGTGTGCGCCTCGAGGGCCGGCAGCGGCCGCGGGAACAGACTCATGCGCTCAGAGGGTGCAGTCGATGCCGTTGACCGCGCACTGCACCACGCCGCGTTGACGCGTCGCGCCGCGGTTACCGCTGGCGCGGTTGCCGCCGGCGTCGATCAGGCCCGGACCGCGCAGCAGCAGACCATCGCCGCCGTTGTCGCGCGCCGTATTGTCCTGCACGCGGACGCGGCCACCGACGCCGGTGATCCCGTCGCCGCCGTTGTCGCGCGCCTCGCAACCGCGCACGTCCATGTCCGTTGCGTGCAGCGCGACACCGTCCTTGCGGCCGCCGTTGGCGCGGCACGCCGCCAGTGTGTGCCCGGCGCCCATGAAGTTGAAGCCCGCGGTGCCGCTGCGCTCGGCGCTGTTCCCCGCCCCGTCGCCGCCGATCACACCCGAATCGCCCATGACGAAGTACCCGTAGCGCCGGCAGTCGAGGGCGCGCGTGTCGGTCACTTCGAAACCGGCGCCGCCGAGCGCGAAGCCGTCGCGCCCGGCGCCCTCGACGGTGATGCGCCGCAGCACATACTGCCGACCGGTGAGGCGCAGTCCGTCGCGGCGACTGCCACGAATCACCACGTCCTGGACCAGCGCGACGGCGTCCGTACCGCGTCCGGCGATGCCGTCGTCGAATCCCTCCAGGGTCGCCGGACCGTTGCGGCTGACGATGCGCGCGCCACCCGGTCCGCCGCTGAGCACGCGCAGGCCGACGCCGGCGCCGGCACCGCGCAGCGTCCGGCCAGCGAGATCGATCTCGATTGCACCGCCGTCCTCATCGACGCGCACCACCAGGCCGTCATGCGGGCAGGTCTGCCGCGTGATCGGGTCGTCGCCCAGCGTTAGATCGCTCACCAGCACATCGCCGCAGGCGCAGGCGATGTCGCGCCCACTCACGTCGTCGCCGCAGAACTTCGCGGCTGCCGGGCCGCCCAGGACGAATCCGAGGACGACCGACACCAGGCACCAGCCGCTCTGCTTCACACCCATGACTCTGTTGAACCACACGCTACCGACTGCTTCAAATCGAAAGTCGGCGCCGCCGCGGCATGGACGTCTGCGCATTGCCTCGGACGCGCGGGAAGCGCTATGGTCCGTCCGCTGAGGGGCAGCACCATGCAGGCCAAGCAGATCGAGACTCCGAGCGACGCGACCGGCCCGTTGGTCTACGTCGTCGACGACGACCCCGCCATGCGCGCCTCCCTGCGCTGGCTGATCGAATCGGTCGGCTTCCAGGTGCGCACCTGCGCCAGTGCCCAGGAATTCCTGCGCACCTACGACGGCCAGGCACCCGGCTGCCTGGTGCTCGACGTGCGCATGCCGGGCATGAGCGGGCTCGACCTGCAGGCCGAGTTGGCGACGCGCCGCATCGAGATCCCGATCCTCATCATCACCGGCTATGCCGAGGTCCCGCTCGCCGTCCGCGCGATGAAAGCCGGCGCCTTCGATTTCATCGAGAAGCCGTTCAGTGACCAGACCCTCCTCGACCGGATCCGCGCCGCCGTCGCCAAGGACGAGTTGGAGCGGCACCATAACGCCGCGCGCGCCGACGCGCAGCGACGCCTGGCGCTGCTGACGCCGCGCGAGCGTGCCGTCATGCAACTGGTGGTCGCCGGCAAGAGCAATAAGGTGGTTGCGTCCAATCTCGGCTTGAAGTCCAAGACGGTCGAAGTGCATCGCGCCCACGTGATGGAAAAGCTGCAGGCGGAGAACCTGCCCGACCTCGTCCGACTCGCCCTCCTGGCCGCCGATCGCGACCAGTCAGCTCCCCCCAGCGACGCCTGAGCGAGAAAGGGAAAACCCTAAGAATATTGGGGTTTCTCCTATCTTTCCAAGCTGTTCTACCGGTGGTACTTTCTCGCCCGTCACAGATCACGTGACGCGCTAGGTGAGTCACACGGACTCGAGCCAGGAGTGCTCGACCAGGTGGTGGTGGGAGGTCGATCATGCGACGCAAAGACCAAGTTTCCGAATCAGGGCCGGACACCCGTAGCGCCGCGATCGCGCCGCCGCAGCCGGGCCCCCGACCTTGCGCCGAGCGGCCTTCGGCCGAGTGGCTTTCGGCCAAGTGGCCGTCGGCATGGATGCCGCCGCGTCGTGCCCTCGTTCCCATCGCCCTGCCACGCCGCTTTGTCGACGGCGTCGCGTGGGACGAAGTCTGATCGCTCCGCCATCAAACGCACCGACGCGAACACGGAGAAGGGCCATGCGTGCTACGCGAGCGATCCGCCCCGTCCCATGCTCAGCTCCGGCCGGGCGCAGCGCCCGCCGGCTGCCGTCGCTCGTGCCGCGGCGCGACCCGACCGAGGCGGCGCTCGTCCCGGGCCTTGATCCGTGGGCCCTGCGCCGTCAGTTCCCACTGGTCTCGGCCCTGATGCTGGAGCTCGCCAGCTCCAGCATCACGGCGCGCGCCATGCGCCGCTGACGCCACCAAACGACCCTGGTATCCGCGTCACGCGGCGTGCTACAGGCCGCGCATGGTGCCCCGCAGTAAGGTCGCCGCGCCCCCTGTTGCCCGCTCCCCGGAGCGCTTCCGCAAGCTGATCGGCGTCGCGATGGAGTTCGAGCGACGCACCATGCAGCTCTATTGCCGGTACGAAATGTTGTTCCCGAAGCCGGCCGAGGTGCGCACCTTCTGGTTCGACATGGCCGAGCACGAGTCGCGCCACTATGGCGCCCTGGCAATGGTGGCTGGGTTGCTCGAATGCGCGCCCGAGCGCACCCTGCCCGTCGCCCCGGCGCTGACGCGCGCGCACGTCGTCCACCTCGGCGCCCTCCTCGACCAGGCCGAAGCCGAAGCGTGCGACGGGCTGCCACTGAAGCGCGCCCTCGAGACCGCCCTCGACATCGAGTGTTCGGAGATCGAGGATCTGGTGTTGGATCTGCTCTCGGCGCTCAAGGGCGAGCACGAACGTGAACGTGCGGCCCACAACATCATCCACGACCTCGGCGACCTGAGCTACATCGTCGAGAAGTTCGGCAACAGTCGCGCCCTCCTGGCGCGCGTCGACCGCGTTATCGAGCAGCAGGTGGCGCGCCTGCGCGCGCCGACCGGGCGCCCGTTGCCGCGGCCGCGCGCGGCGCGCGCCCGCTGAGCAGCGTCCGCGGCGCCGCTGCACGGCGCCCAACGCACGACGGGGGAGCGGCGCGCAGCCGCCCCCCGTCGGGAACTGTCGTCAGGCCCGCGCGGGGCGACGCTCACGGCGGGCAGCTCGCCTCGCCCGACCAGGTGGCGCAGTTGATGCCGGCGCCGAGTGCATCGGCCGCCTTGTACATGTTGCAGAAACGGCACTCGACCTGGTCGACGATGCACGCCGCCAGCGCGGCGCCGTTGGCGCTGCCGACGCAGGCGCCAGCCCCGAACTCGTCAACCATGTTGGCGTAGCAGAACTGCTGTGCCGTATCGGTGAGCTGCTGCGTGCCGTCGGCGACCTTGCCTTTCGTGTCGGCTTGGACCGACAGCCCGATGCCAGCATTGCTGATGCACTGGGCGATCTCGCCGACATTGGCCGCGCCGGCTGGGAACGGATCCTTGCCGATCGCCAGCGCCGGATTCTTGCACTTGAGGAAGATCTTGCTCATGGCGCGGAAGAGCTTCTTGATGCGCCCGTTGACCTGCCGTTGACAGAGACACTCGGCCGGGTTGGTGTCGCACAGGTACAGGTTCGGATTGACCGGATTGCCATACAGGTCGTGGACCAGATCCACCTCGGCCCGTGCCGCGGCGGACCCGGCAACCACGCCGCTGGTGTAGGCGAACGACGGCGCCGGCGTGCAGTTCTTCACGTCGTCGGCATTCAACTTGCCCTGTTTGCCGGAGACCTTGCCCTTCGCGTCGGCGGCGATACAGGCGTCCGCGTCGAGGATCTTTTCCGAGACGCGGTCCTTAGATGCAGCTCGAGTTGAGCGTGCCCTGCGCCGCGTGCACCTTCGAGGCGCTCTTGTTGATCTTATTGACGCACTTCTGCTCGGTGTTGCCGAGCTGTGCCGACGCGACGCCGGCGCTGAGGGCAAGGACGCCCAGACCCACGATCAATGTGACTGCCCGCATGTGACCCCCCTTATTGCTGTCGTTGAGTGAGCGAACTGCCGCGAGCGCAGCATCGACCAGGCATTGTCCGAAGGGCATTTTTCGCGGCCGGCGCCCGGCGCCGCGACGCCGCCGGCTCAGCCGACGCTGGCGAGGAAGGGCAGCACCGCCGCGGCGAACTCCGCACCGCGGTCCTCCTGCAGAAAATGCCCGCCGCCGGCGATGGTCGTGTGCGGCTGACCCTGCGCGCCGGGAATGCGTGCCTTCAGGGCCCGGTCGCCGCCGCGGTTCATCGGATCCTTGTCCGAGAAGGCGCAGAGAAAGGGGCGCTCGAAGCGCTCCAACGTGCGCCAGGCGGCGATCTGATCCGGCACCGCCGGGTTGTCGGGCGTCAGCGGAATGAGGCCCGGAAACGACTTCACGCCGGCTTTGAACGACTCGTCAGGGAACGGCGCATCGTAGGCGGCGATTTCGGCCTCGCCGAGGCCGTCCGCGCATCCCCAGGAGATCAGTTGTCCGACCGGGAACACGGTCATCGCCCGCGCCATCTCCGGCCACCTCTTCAGCTGCTCGCTGACCGGCCCGTCCCCGGTCGGCATGCCGGTATTGGCGGCGACGACGCTGCGGAAGCGCTCCGGGTGTGCCGCCACCAGGCGCAACCCGATGATGCCACCCCAGTCTTGGCAGACGAGATCGACCTGCGACAGCGCCAGCGCGTCAAACAGCGCCGTCCGCATCCACTCGACATGGCGGGCGACGCTGTAGTCCTCCTCGCGCGCCGGCTTGTCGGAGCGGCCGAGACCGACCAGGTCGGGGGCGATACAGCGATAGCCGGCCGCGGTGAACAGCGGAATCATCTTGCGGTACAGAAACGACCACGACGGGTTCCCATGCATCAGCAGCAGGATGCGCGCATCGGCCGGACCGGCGTCGATGTAGTGCACGCGCAGACGGGTTCCATCTCCGCTCGGCACCTCGACGTAGCGCGGCGCCCACGGATAGTCCGGCAGTGCGGCAAAGCACGCGTCCGGAGTGCGCAGGACCTGCATCGCTTAAGCCACCTTGCTGATCACGTCGTCCGCGTAGCGCGCCAAGGTGTCGGCGGAGTCGTTCCAGAAGAGGAACGAGGGCAGGATGACGCGGTCGGTGCCGATGTCGGCCAACGCGCGCACCTCGTCCAGCGCGCCCGCTCCGACCGCGCCGTTGCCACCGGTGGTCATCTCGATCGCCGCCGCGTCGCGCCCATGCGCGCGCGCCGTGGCCCGCACCAGCTCGAACAACCGTCCCAGTTCTGCGTGGCTGCCCTTGGCCGGAAAGAACCCGTCGCCGAGCCGGCCGGCCCGGCGCGCCGCCGCGTCGGTGTGCCCGCCGACGTGGATCGGCACGCTGCCCTGGACCGGGCGCGGGCGCAGAATGCAGTCGCGAAAGCGTACGAACTCGCTCTCGTGCGAGGCCTTCTCGCCGCTCCAGAGCGCCCGCATCGCCGCCACCGCGTCGTCGCTGCGCGCGCCGCGGGCCGCGAACGGCACGCCGAGCGCCGCGAACTCTTCCTTCAACCAGCCGATGCCGATGCCGAGTAGTAGGCGTCCGCCCGACAGGGCGTCGAGGGTCGCCACTTCCTTGGCGAGCACCACCGGATTGCGCTGCGGCAGGATCAGGATGCCGGTCGCCAGCTTGAGCGTCGACGTCGCCGCCCCCACCCAGGCCAGCCAGATGAGCGGGTCGGGAATCGGCGACTCCTCGGGGCCCGGCATCTTCCCCGACGCATCGTACGGGTACACCGACGCGTAGCCGGACGGCACCACCACGTGCTCGACCGTCCAGATGGATTCGAAGCCGGCCCGCTCCGCCGCCTGCGCGAAGGCGACGGCGGCGGCGGGCTTGACGAGCGGACCAACGTTCGCAAATGCGATGCCGAATTTCATGCCCCTGCCCTTACTGGAGTGGATCTGGGGAGGCAAGATTATATTGTCATAGGTACTGCCGCTTGATACGAGCCGCGGCGTGACACTGGGGCGTGAACTTGCGGCGTGATGGACGTATCAAGGGGCGACGATGACGGGACTGGGCATCTGGATCACCGCGCTGCTCCTCTACGGCGCCTTCCGCCTCTGGTACGACGGCCACCGCCGGCCGCTGACGGCGGCCGAGATCGACGCCTTCATGGTGCGGGCGGCGCAGTCGGCGCCCGGCCAGCACAGCGATCCGGCCATTGTGCGCGCCTTCCTCGAGGCCGACGACGGACGCGAGTTCCTGATGCTCAACCTGGTGCACCTGCACCCCGCGCCGGTGCCGAATCCCTACGGCGGCGAGTTGGAAGCGGCGCCGGCCCTGATGCAGCGCTACACCAAAGCGTTCTTCCCCGCCCTGCTGCGTCGCGCCGGCCACCCGGCGCTCATCGCCATGCCGGCCGGCGGGTATCTCGATTCCTGGCAGGCGCCACCGAACCCCGGCTGGACGGTGGTCGGCCTCATGCGCTACCGCAGCCGCCGCGACATGATCACCCTCGCCACCGACTCGCGCTTCGAGCACGCGCACGCGTTCAAGGTCGCGGCGACGGCGCTCACCTTCTCCTTCCCCACGCGGCCGCGCGTGCTGCTGTACGCCAGCCCGCGCGTCTGGATCGGCCTGGTCCTGGCCCTCGCCGCGGCGCTGCTGCAGCTGGCTCTGTCCTGACGGCGCGGTCGGCCGACCGTCAGCCGCCGCGCGTGACCGGACGCGCACTCAGCAGTGCCAGAGTCGTGCGCCGCACGACCGCCATCGCCGCCTTGACGCTGAGCTGACGGTCGACGCGCAGGCGATCCCACGACTCGAAGCAGGTCGCGACACCGAGTCCCTCCAGCACCTCGCCCTCCGTCACCTCGGGGAAACGCCGCCGCAGATCGTCCTGTAAGCTGCGCTGCAGGAACGCGTGGCGCTCGCGCAGGAAGCGCGAGCGCCAGCGCAGGGTATTGGCCGAGCGCTTGTACGGCGCCACGCGCTCGTAGAAGGCGGCGCGGTGACGGACCAGCCGGTCGACGCGCTCCTCGAACGTGCCGCCGCTCGGCGGCGCGACGAGCAGCGGCCGCAATTCCCCTTCCAGGCGCGCATCCATCGCCTGGTACAGGCTCTCCATCTCGGAGAAATGGCGGAAGACGCTGCGGATGCCGACGCCGGCGCGCGTCGCCACCTGCTGCGCCGTCGGCTGCAACTCGCCGCCACCGATGAGATCCCAGAGCGCGGCAATGATCGCCTGACGGCTGCGCGCGCCGCGGCGCACGCGGCCGTCGAGGGCGGCGGCAGAATCGGCAGTCGGCATCGTCTTCACCAGCGGCGATCCTGGCAGAGGCCCGTCACTCGATCCAGCCGCGGTCCACCATCGCCGCCAGCCGTAGGCCGACGCCGCGCCCCCACCACACGACTCGCCGCATCGCCGCCCCCCTGCCCCGCGGGGCTTGACGATCAGGAGGATGTATAGTCATAGCCTGTGCCAGATCACGATGCGGCCCGCGCGCCGCCGGGGGACCCCATGCAGGCAGACGATACGGGCGGCGAGGCAATCGACTTCCTGGTGCGCCGCGACGACTGGCAGCAGTGCGAGGTGCGGCGGGCGCCGCTGCCGGCGACATTGGCGCCAGGGCAGGTGCTGCTGCGCGTCGACCGCTTTGCCTTCACCACCAACAACATCACCTATGCCGTCATCGGCGACATGCTGGGCTATTGGCGCTTCTTCCCGGCCGAGTCTCCCTGGGGCCGCCTGCCGGTGATGGGATTCGCCGACGTACAGCGCTCCGCTCATTCCGAGGTGCTGGTCGGCGAACGCGTCTTCGGCTTCTTTCCCATGGCGACCCACCTGGTCATCGACGCCGGCGAGGTCACCCCGCCACAGTTCACCGACGCCGCGCCGCACCGCCAGGACACCGCTCTCCCCTATCGCCAGTACCTGCGCGCGGCGCGCGATCCGCAGTACGACGCCGGCCGCGAGGACCAACTCATGCTGTTGCGCGGGCTGTTCGTCACCGCCTTCCTGGTCGACGACTACCTCGCCGACCAGGCGGATTTCGGCGCCACGACCTTTCTGATCTCCAGCGCCTCGAGCAAGACGGCCATCGCCCTGGCTTTCCTGCTCTCCGGACGCGGCGCCGGACGCGTCGTCGGCCTCACCTCGCCGGGCAATGTCGAGTTCGTTCGGCGGCTCGGCTTCTACACAGCGGTCCTGGCCTACGATCAGGTCGCCGACCTCCAGGTCCCGGACTTGGCACGCGAGACGCCGGTCGCCTTCATCGACCACGCCGGCGACGGCGCCTTGGTCGAGGCGCTGCACCGGCACTTCGGCGATCAGATGAAGTACAGCGGCATCGTCGGCGCGACGCACCGCGATCAGCGCCGCCGCGCCCGGGCACTCCCGGGCGCCGAGCCGGCGTTTTTCTTCGCGCCCAGCCAGATGGAGGAGCGCGTCGCGGAGTGGGGCGCGGACGGGTTGCATGCGCGACTTGGCGGCGCCTGGCAGCGCTTCGCGGCGGCCAGCGACGCCTGGCTCGAGGTGGTGCGCGGCCATGGACCGGCCGCCGTCGAGGCGACCTATCGCGAAGTCCTCGAGGGCCGCGCCCGGCCGCACCAGGGACACATCCTGTCGCTGTGGCCCAGGGCGGCCGCCGCGGCCTGACGAGGCAGCCGCCGATGCCGCTTCTGCCGCCGAGCACCAACCGCGACTACACCGGCAGCCCGCCGGCCGCCGGCTTTCTCGCCCTCGTCGGCCTGCTGACCGTCGTACCGGGGTGCATCCACACCTTCCTCGCCGACGGCGGCGCCGGGGTCATCGCAGGCCTCGACCTGAGCCGGAACGGCGCCCTCGTCGTCGCCCTCTTCGCCTGGGCCGGCGCGACGCAGATCGCCTTCGGCCTGGCGCTGCTCCTCGTCGCGCTGCGCTACCGGCCGCTGGTCCCGGCGATGCTGGCGCTGGTGCTGCTCGAGCGCACCCTGCACGCGCTCAACGGCTGGGTCCTGAAGGGCGGCAGTGGACATCACCCGCCGGAGCACTACGCCGTGCTCGTCGCCCTGCCCCTGGTCGCCTGCGCCCTGGCCCTGTCGCTCCGCGGCCAGCGGCGCGCCGGCGGGCGCGCCACCCTGCGCTGGTAACTGGCGAGCTGCACAGCGCGCCCGGACTGCGCCGATCACCGCGCTTCCGATTGACACAGACCATCCTGGGACAGGAGGATCGCAGAGCCTGAACAATCGGCACAGGAGGCCCGTCATGATCCGATCTACGCCCTCGGCCCGTATGGTGTTCCACGTCGCCGCTTTCCTCGCCCTCATGGCGACCAGCGCCCGGGCGACGTCGAACCTCAATTTGTCGAAGAGCAACATCAACCGGCTGCAGCGCGGCGGCACGCTGGTGACCGCCACCACCGACGTGCGCGGCGAGACACCATCGGTGGTGTACACCACGCCGGCCAACGCCGACTTTGTCGTGACGCAGATCTGTGCCGGGCCGATCAACGGCGGCGTCTTTCTCGGCAGCGGCTGGCCCGTTCCGCCGAGCCCGGTGCGCCTGGCCTTCGTCGGCGGCGGGCAGTGTCAGACCTTCACCCCGGGCATGCCCCTGCCGCCGAATCAGACGGTGACCTGCGCCGCCTCCTTCGACTTCGAGGCGACGACCTTCTGCACCATCACCGGTATTCTGTCGCCGCCACTCCCCACCGCGACGCCGCGGCCGTAAACTGACGACGCTCCCACAGCGGTCGAAGCACGCGTGCTGGCGTCCCTCAGATACGGGCCGCCCACACGCGCGTTCACTTGAGTGGAGCCGATGGGGATCGAACCCACGACCTCTAGAGTGCGATTTCCTCCAGAGTGGGACGAAGATCCAGACGGCGCCTAGTTTCCGTCGCGGAGCGGTGTGCAGATCGCTGCGAATCGCGGCGCCGAGTGGACCCCGGCTGGACCAGCCTCCGCCTACACGCGCGCGACCCCACGCGCGGCTCTTTCACCCCCCTCCCCCGATGGTGCACGGTCACCACGGAACGTGCGTCCCTTACCTGGAACCACTCCCCGCCATCCGCCGAGTGCCCTGACGGGACGAGCACTCGACTCCTTCCGAAATCCACAGCATGGCCGCGGCTCTGCGGTCGAGAGAGTATCGTTCCTCCGACATCGTCCCTTGGCGTCCTTCGCGTTGCGCCCCTCGACGCGGAATGGGTATGACCAAGTGGGCACAAGGGACCGGGCACCATGAACGCCTTAGGAGTGCCGACGATGGCAGCAGAAAATCAGCCCAGCCAGACGCCCTCGACCACGGTGCGGCCGCAACTCCTCACAACCCTGACCGTCGGGCGCCGAACCTACCGCAAGGTCTCTCGCAAGGATCGGCGCCGCCGGCTCGAGTACAGCCACCCGGAGCTGCGGCTCTCCAATCGCTGGCTGACGGCCGCCGGCGTGAGGCCTGGCGACCGGGTCCACGTCTTCAGTCCGAGGCCTGGTTACCTCGTGATCAGCCCAGCGCCGCCACGGAGCGCGGACCAGCATCCCAACGAGCGCTCACAGCCGCTGTAGTCTGCCCCGTTTCCGGCTCCGACGAGGCCAGCCTCGACCTGAGTGCCGGCGCGCGGCAGCGGAGCGCCAGACCGTTGCCGTTGAGGCTCCCCACGCCCACCGTCAGCCTGCCCCGCAGACCTCCTCGCCGTTAGACGACCACCCGCGCGAGGAGGATCACTCGGCCTTCTGCAAGGGAGGATCGCTGGCGCGCTGACCGCGCGTCGTCGTATTGGAAGCCGTACATCATGGCTCAGGCAACCCTTGAACTGGACAGCAGCGAGCCGGGACGCGCGGTCGAGCCGCTCGTCGAGCTTGGCTCGTACGAGGTGCTCTGGGCCGATCCCAAAGCCAGCTTCAAGTCAGTCGCTGACCGATTTGCGCAGAGCGAGGGGGCACTCCCGTCGGACTTCGTTCCTCGGGGCGAGGCCCTGAAAATGGCGTCGGTGGTGCTGTCCAGCATCCGATCGCGGGGCGTTCATCAGTTCGGCGTTCGCGTCCACGGCGCCGGCGAATACCCGACAAAGCTGCGCGACGCGCGCCACCCTGTTGAGTTGCTCTACTACCGCGGCTGGTGGAACTTGGTGGAGAAACCCTCGGTGGCCGTCGTCGGCACGCGAAAGCCCACTGACGAAGGCCTTCGCCGAACGCGAAAGCTCGTGCGCCAGCTGGCCGAAGATGGTTGGCTCATCGTTTCCGGGCTCGCTGCCGGCGTCGATACCGCGGCCCACCTGACTGCACTGGAGGTCAGCGGGGAGTCCATAGCAGTGGTCGGGACGCCGGTCTGTGAGGTCTACCCGCGGGAGAATGCAGGCCTTCAGGCTCACCTTGCCCGAAACTGCCTCGTCGTCAGCCAGGTTCCAGTCTTCCGATATTACCAGCAGACTTGGGTCTCCAATCGGTCGTTCTTTCCGGAGCGCAACATCACGATGTCTGCACTGACTCAGGCTACGATCATCGTCGAGGCGAGCGACACCTCAGGAACGCTGACGCAGGCTCGGGCCGCCCTCCACCAGAAGCGCCACCTCTTCATCCTCGCTAGCTGCTTCAACAACCCCAAAATCAAGTGGCCGGCGCGGTTTGCGGAGCGGGGAGCAATCCGCGTGGACACCTACGACGACATACGGCGGGTGCTCGGTGCTCCTCACAAAGATTGACGACCTGCAGCGAGAGGATCACTGGTACCTGACTCCCGAAGACAGCTGCTGGTTTTTGGGGGAGTACACGGCGCGAGCCGGCTATCAGTTCTCGACGACCAACAGCTTCATATCGAACCTCAAGAAGCCCATGTCGACACGCGGTCAACCGCAGTGGTTGCACAAGGAGCGCGCGATCCAAGAAGCGGCGCAGATGGTCGCGTTGTCCATTGGAGCGAAGGCCCGGCGCGTTGCGTCCTTTGTACCTGTGCCACCGTCTCGCGCCCGGTCGGACCCGGCCTACGACGATCGTCTGACACGGGTGCTGAGGCAGGTGACGCCAGCAATTGACGTTCGAGAACTGGTCGAGCAGTTCGAGAGCATCGAAGCTGCCCACACAACGACCAATCGCCCCACGCCGGCAAGCCTTCAAGCCATTTACCGGGTGGCGGAGGAGTGCTCCACCCCAGCACCAAGGGCGCTCGTGATTTTCGATGACGTCCTAACCACTGGGGCACATTTCATCGCAATGAAAGCGAGCTTGCAGGAGCGGTTCGGAACAGACGTCCCGATCATCGGCCTATTCCTCGCGCGGCGTGCAATCGTGACGCAATGAGGGCCGGTGCGCCAGATGCTGACCCCAGCCTCTCCCCCCTGACTAGATGCAGGAAAGCGATTGATGCCGTCCGCAGGCCGTGCGACACGGCGGGCATGACCGACGCCGAGTTCCGCGCCTGGCTCGCCGACACCCGCGCCGACATCGCGGCCCGCCTCGCCGAGGTCGACGCCCTTGACCTCGCTGCCCTCGACCCGATCACCCGAGCCGACATGGACGCGCTGCGCGCCGAGCTGATCGAGCTGCAGGCGGCGACCGAGGATGAAGCGATCGCGCGCGAGTTCGCGGCGAGCGAGATGGTCGATCGAGAACTCACGGCAGACGAAGCGCGGGCGCTACTGCGGAGGCAGTGAGCGCCGCGACCGGGAACGCCGGCCCCGGCGTGGTTCGTCGACGGCCCCGAGCATGCGCGCCCTAGAGGCGCGGCTGCCAGCCTCGACGTCTTGCGCGGGCCAAAACCTCCGCTACCCACGGTCGATGGTCATCACCAATCGCCGAGAGTCGAGTCTCCACGCGAATCAATGCGCCTTCGTGCCATGTTGGTGCGAGGACGACAATGTCATCCCCCGGCTGTGGACAGGGGTCGATGAGGAGGCCGTGCTGCTGGATTTCGTCAAACGCGGATCGGACCCGGTTGCTGCCACCCGAGAGGGCGGCAATCGTCAGCTTCCGTTCGAAGTCACCCACACACATCAGTTTGCCGAGACGAGGCCGGCCGAGGCGCGCGCGCGCTCAAGGTTGAGAGCGGCCAGCCGCCAGAGGTGTTGATTCAGTGTGTTGATATAGTAGACCTTAAAAGGGGTGCCCTGGACCACCTCATTTGCGCTCGACAGATATGGTTCCTCAGTGGACGGTCAAAACCGGCCAGTGATCGACACTTGAAAACCGGCCAGTCGTAGGGGGCGAGCAAGGCGTTGACGCCGACGGCGACGAGCGAGTCGTCGTTGGGGATGGCCAACGTCTTGAGCGAACAGAAACGACAGCAGGTACTCGCCCTGGGGCGGCTGGGATGGCCGCTGCGGCGTATTGAGGCCGAGATCGGCGTCCGGCGCGAGACCGCGAGCGGGTATCTCCGCGCCGCCGGGGTGCCTATCCGCGCCGAGCGGCGGCGCCAGCTGCCGGCAAAACCGGCCAGTGGCGGGGAGGTGTCCACCGACCCCGGCGTGGCAAAACCGGCCAGTGAGGCGGAGGTGTCCACCGACTCTGCGGGGTCGCGGGCGCCGCGGGCCAGTGCGTGCGAGCCGTACCAGGAGGTGATCGAGGCGGCGCTGGCGCAGGGCCGCAACGCCATGGCGATCTACCAGGACCTGGTCGACGACCACGGCTTCCCGGCGCGCTACGCCAGTGTGCGGCGCTTCGTGCGGGGCCTGCGGGGTGCCGCGGTCCCGGCCGCCCGCGCCGTGATCACCACCGCGCCCGGCGAGGAGGCCCAGGTCGACTACGGCGACGGGCCGCTGATCCGCGACGCGGCCACCGGCCGCTACCGGCGGTGCCGGCTCTTCGTGCTCGTCCTCGGCTGCAGCCGCAAGGCGGTGTGGCTGCTCACCGGGCGCTCGAGTAGCCGGATCTGGGCCGAGCTGCACGAGCAGGCGTTTCGGCGCCTGGGCGGCGCCCCGCGGATGGTCGTGCTCGACAATCTGAAGGAAGGCGTCCTGCGGCCGGACTGGTACGACCCGACGCTCAATCCGCTCTACCGCGACGTGCTGGCGCACTACGGCGTCACGGCGCTGCCCTGTCGGGTGCGCGACCCCGATCGCAAGGGCAAGGTGGAAGCCGGCGTCGGGCTGGCCAAGCGGACGCCGCTGCGCGGCCAGCGCTTCGAGACGCTCGCGGCGGCGCAGGCCTACCTCGATCGCTGGGCGACGCAGTGGGCCGACACCCGCATCCACGGCACCACCAAGCGCCAGGTGGCGATGATGTTTACCGAGGAGCGGCCGCACTTACAGGCGCTGCCGCTCGAGCCCTTCCGCTACTACGCCCACGGCACCCGCCTGGTGCACCTCGACGGCCACGTCGAGGTCGATCGCGCCTACTACTCCGTCTCGCCCGGACGGATCGGCACCAGCGTCGCCGTGCAGTGGGACGGGCACGTCGTGCGTATCCTGGACCTCCAGACGGGGCTGCTCCTGCGCGAGCACCGCGTCGATGCCCCGGGGCGCTACCGCACCCGCGCGGAGGACTGCCCGCCACGCACCGCGCCGGGGCTGCAGCAGCTCCTCCAGCGCGCCGAGCGGGCCAGCGGCGCCATCGGCATCCTCTGTCGGCACATCGCCGATCTCGACGGCGCGCTCGGCAGCCGCCGCATCCTCGGCATCCTCGCGCTCGCGCGCCGCCACGGCGTCGACGCGGTCAGCGAGGCGTGCACCGCCGCCTGTGACCTCGGCCAGCCGCGCTACCACTTCGTCCGCCGCTACCTCGAACGCACCCCGCGCCCGCCGCTCGCCCTGCGGCAGGTCGATCCGCTCATTCGTGAGCTCACCCAGTACCGCGATGCCATCGCGGCGCGCACCCGCTCCACACCGGAGGACCCGACATGACGCTCCCCGAACTCACCCGTGCCCTGCACCACCTGCGCCTGGGCGGCATGGCCGCCGTGCTCGACACCCGCCTGCACCAGGCACAGGCCGAGCGGCTTGCGCCGCTCGACTGGCTCTCGCTGCTGGTCAGCGACGAACTCACCCGCCGCGCCGATCGGCTGCTCGAGCGGCGGCGCAAACAGGCGCGCTTCCGCGACGCCGGCAAGACCCTCGATACCTTCGACTTCGACTTCAATCGGAAGCTCGATCGGGCGCTGCTCTTCGCACTCGCCACCACCCGCTTCATCGCGCAGCGCGAGGATGCACTCTTCCTCGGCCCGCCCGGCACCGGCAAGAGTCATCTCGCCCAGGCGCTCGGCCACGCCGCCATCCAGCAGGGCTACCCGGTGCGCTACCGCGAGGCCTACGTGCTGCTCGAAGAACTCGCCGACGCCACGCTCGACGGCACCCGCAAGGCCTATGTCGCCGAACTCGCCGCCGTGCCGCTGCTGATCATCGACGACCTCGCCATGCGCAAGCTGCCCCTCACCGCCGCCGAGGACCTCCTCGAGCTCATCATGCGCCGCCACGGCCGCGCCTCCACCATCCTCACCTCCAACCGCCCGGTCGAGGACTGGGGCAAACTCCTCGGCGACACGCCCGCCGTCACTGCCATGCTCGACCGCCTGCTCGAACACGGCCACGTCGTCACCTGCGGGCCGAAGAGCTGGCGGCTGAAAACCCATGCCGGCTTGCGTCGGGAGGCCCCGCCTCAGTAAATCCTACTCAGCCTTGCCGCCCCAACTGGCCGGTTTTCAGGTGTCGACGACTGGCCGGTTTTGACCTGTCCACTGAG
>JANNRA010000098.1:0-4282 GCA_031401035.1 bacterium
GGGGGGGGGGGCCCCCGCCCCCCCCCCCCCCCCCCGCGGGAATCCCGGCGTCGGGACGCGCCCTCCTCCGGCCTCGAGAGGCCTGGACCAGAGGAGTTGATAGCGCCGGTACAACGGGGACAAGAGCGACCGATCAGGATCCCCTCACCCTGACCCTCTCCCTGCGGGAGAGGGGACCCGGCAAGCAACGCGCTACTGGGCAAGGTCCCCTCTCCCGCAGGGAGAGGGTCAGGGTGAGGGGATGCCTACCGAATCATCCGGTAGGGGCCTCTAGTCGATCAGCACGCCTGGGTTGAGGACGCCGCGCGGATCGAGCGCCTGCTTGGCGGCGCGCAGGGCCTCGGCGAACAGGTCGGGGCGCTGGCGGTCGTACCAGGGCCGGTGGTCGCGGCCGACGGCGTGGTGGTGGGTGATGGTGCCGCCACCGGTGATGATCGCCTCCGCCGCGGCGCTCTTGATTTCCGCCCACTGCTGCAGCTGGCTGCCCGGGCGCGCCGGCGCCATGACGGTGTAGTAGGGCGCCGGGCCGTCGGGATAGGCGTGCGTGAAGCGGCAGGTGACCGTGCCGGCGCCGCAGACGCGCCGCACGGCGTCCTCAGTGGCGGCGGTGACGGCGGCGTGGAAGGCTTCGAAACGGTCCCAGGTGACGGCGGTTTCGAAGGTCTCGCTGATCATGCCCAGTCCGACCAGGGCGTCGCGCAGGTAGGGCGCGCCGAGAAACGCCGAGCGCCAGGCGCCGGCGGCGCCATCGCGCGCCCCGGCTCCGGCCGATTCGTGGCGCGTCGCGCCGGCACCGGCGGGCACGACGCCGCCGTGCGCGCGGGCGATGTCGAGGGCGCGCGCCATCCACGCGTCGAGAGCATGGTCGGCCGATTCGAAGGCCAGCAACAGCACCGCCGCGTCGCCGCTGCCGGCGCCGTTGAGCATCGCCTCGGCGGCGTCGAGGACGCGACAGTTGGCCGGGTACAGACCGGCCTGAGCGATGACGCGCACCGCGACGGCCGCCGTGAGCAGATCGGGAAAGGCGACCGATGCGGCGGCGCGAAACGTCGGCCGGTCCTGCAACCGCACCCAGGCTTCGGTGATGATGCCGAGGATACCCTCGGAGCCGATGAAGAGGCGGTCGGGGCTGGGGCCGGCGCCGGAGCCGGGCAGGCGCCGCGATGCCACGACGCCGCGCGGCGTGACGACGCGCAGCGCCTCGACGAAATCGTCGATGTGCGTGTACAGGGTCGCGTAGTGCCCGCCCGAGCGGGTGGCGATCCAGCCGCCCAGCGACGAGAACTCGAACGACTGCGGATAGTGGCGCAGCGTCAGCCCGTGCGGTCGCAGTTGGTCCTCGAGGGCGGGGCCGAGCACGCCGGCCTGCACGCGCGCCGCACGCGAGGTGCGGTCGAGATCGAGGACGCGGTCGAGGCGCGTCAGGTCGATCGACACCCAGCCCGGCCAGGCCTCGCGGGCCGGGCCCTCGACGCCGCCGACGACGCTCGAGCCGCCGCCGTAGGGAATAGCGGCAATGCCGGCCGAGGCGCACCAGTCGAGCAGTGCCGCGACGTCGCCCTCGTCGCCCGGGAAGGCGACCAGGTCGGGCGGGTTGGCAAAATCGCCGCCCAGGCCGCGGACGATGTCGCGGAACGACTTGCCGTAGGTGTGCCCGGCCCGCGTCGCCGCGTCGCCGCGGCACAGCGCCGCCAGCGTGGCCGGCGCGACGAGGCGCGGCGGCGGCAGGGCGAGGTCGGCGAGTCGCGGCGGCACGGCCGCGGTCGGCGGGGTGATGGCGAAGCGCGCCGCGACGAGTTGTCCGAGGCGCTGCTGATGCTCGGGCGTCGGGCCGGCGCCCTCGTTGCCCCATCCCCAGAAGCTGCGCGTCGTCATGCCGAGCGCGACTGGCGGGCGCGCCGCCGCACGGCGGCGCCGGCGCGGCGCGGTTTGGTCCGGCCGCACACCGTGCCGATGGTCCACATCAGGTCGTGCAGGTAGTACAGCTCCGGGTGCAGCAAGGGCTTGCCGCTGGTCATCAACGCGCCCGCCACCTGACGGGCCGGGTCCGCCCAGGTGATGACGTTGGTGAAGCCGAGGTGGCCGAAGGCGGTCTGGGTGTCGGGGCCGTAGAGACTGAAGGTGCGCCCGCCGAGCATGAAGCCCATGCCGTAGCGCAACGGCAGCACCAGGGTCAGGTCGAACTCGAGATACGAGGTTTCCTGCACGGCGCGGCGGATGGTGCGCGGCTCGAAGATCTGCACGCCGTCGAGCGTGCCGCCGGCGAGCAGCAGTTGGTAGAAGCGGCTCGCCTCGTTGGCGGTGGCGATGACGTTGCCGGCCGGGATGACGGCGGTGAGAAAGCGCGGATCGTTGCTGAGCGCCACGGCGCGGTCCATGGAGACGCCGAGGGCGCGCTCGAGCAGCGTCGAGATCGGCGGCAGCAGCGGCGGTCCGGTGAAGTAGTTGAGGGCCACCTTGCCGACATCGCGCGGCGCGACGCCGTAGTTCATGCCGCGGAACCCCAGCGGGGCGAGCACCTGTTCGCGCAGGACGGTGCGAATCGGCTTGCCGGTGACGCGCCGGACGATCTCGGCGAGCAGGAAGCCGCCGGTGATGGCGTGATAGGCGAGGCGCTGGCCCGGCCGCCAGGTGAGTTTGCTGTCGCAGAGCAGGCGCAGCACCTCGCCGTCTTTCTCGAGCGTCTCCAGCCGCATGCCCTGGCGCGGCAGATTCGGCAGGCCGGCGCGGTGCGTGAGCACGTGCTGAATGGTGATGTGCTTCTTGCCGCCGCTGCCGAACTCCGGAATGTACTCCGCCACCGGGTCGTTGAGGTGCAGCAGGCGCCGTTGGTCGAGCAGGTGGATGACCATGGCGGTGACCGCCTTGGAGGCGGAGAAGAGATTGAAGAGAGTGGCCGGCGTCGCCGCCACCTTGCGCCCATGCGGCGGGTCGTCGGGTCCGTTGCCGGCGGCGTGGCCGATGGCCCGGTCGATCAGCACCTCGCCGTGGCGCCGCACGCAGAGCTGCATGGCGGGGTGGATGCCGCTCCCGTAGAGGCGCTGCGCGGCGCGCCAGATCTGCGCGACCCCGTCCGGGGGCACGTCGAGCGACGCGGGGTCGACTTCGGCCCGGTCGTTGATTGCCGTGACCGCATCGAGGTCCTTCGGCACGCGGCAGCGCGTCACCAGCGTCGGAATCATCCATCCCCCTCGTCGCGGCGGATAGCAGGGCGCCTGCCGGGATGCGAGCCGCGCGCCGGTCCGCGGAAGTCGACAGGCGATGGGCGATGTGGCAGGGAGCGCGCCAGGGAGAGCAGCGTGATGTGGACGGTAGGTCGGATGGCGGCGATGGTCGTGGTTCTCGTGGTGGCCGCCTGGGCGCCGCGCTCCGCTGACGCCATGTGCTGCGTCTGCGACGCCTGCGCCGGCAGCGGTTTCTGTGTCGATGGTCTGGCGAACGCACCGGACTGCGCCGCCTTCTGCGACGCCGCCGGTTGCGGCGACATTGTCTTCGAGAGCGCCGACACCTGCGCCGGCGGTTGCGATGGCGCGGCGGATCTGCCCACCGCGACACCCAGCGTCACCGCCACCGAGACGCCGTCGCTGACGCCGACGCCGACCGACACGCCGCCGCCCAGCGAGACGCCGACGGTCACCGAGACGCCCAGCCCGACGCCGACCGATACCGCCACCGCGACGCCTACCGCAACGCCGCCCGACACCGCCACCCCCAGCGCGACGGCGACGCCGCTCGACACCTCCACCGCCACGGCGACGGCGACGCCGGTGGCGGCCGACACGCCGACCGCGACTGCCACGGCGACCGACACCGTGCTGTCGACGCCGACTGACACCGGTACCCCCGCCGGCACCGCGACGGCGACGGACACGCCGCTGTCGACACCGACCGACACCGCGACGCCGGCTGGGACTGCCTCGGCGACGGCGACCTATACGGCGACCGCGACGCCGACGGGCACCGCCGCGGCAACCGTGACGGCGAGTCCAACGCAGACCAGCACGCCGACCAGCCCGTCGCCGCCGGCGACCTTCACCGCGACGGTCACCCTTACGGCGAGCGCGACGGCGACACCGACGACGATCCCCGGTGACTGCGCCGGCAACGGCGTGGTGTCGATCGAGGACCTGATCACCGGCGTCAACATCGCCCTCGGCATCCAGCCGATCAGCGCCTGCCCGGCCTTCGACGTCAACGGCGACGGCATGGTGACGATCGACGAGCTGATCCTGGCGATCAACGCGGCGCTGTCGGAGCCGTAACTGGAGGGCGCCGCTCCGTC
>JANNRA010000099.1:0-15094 GCA_031401035.1 bacterium
GGGGCGCTAAAGTTCCACCCCCCCCGGGGTCGGGGGGGGGGGCTGTGTTGGGGTGGGGGGCGGGGCCGCCCGGCGGCGCGGGGGCGCCGGGTGCGCGGCGCTGACGCGCCGCACTCCACATCACAGTCGGCCGAAGAAGTCGTTGCCCTTGTCGTCGACGACGATGAAGGCGGGAAAGTCGCGCACGCGGATCTTCCAGATCGCTTCCATACCGAGCTCTGGGTACTCGAGGACATCGACCTGGGTGATGTTCTCCTGCGCCAGGATCGCCGCCGGGCCGCCGATCGAGCCGAGGTAGAAGCCGCCGTGCTCCTTGCACGCCTTGGCGACGGCGGGCGAGCGGTTGCCCTTGGCGAGGGTGATCAGGCTGCCGCCGTGGCGCATGAAGAGATCGACGTAGGCATCCATGCGGCCCGCCGTGGTCGGTCCGAACGACCCCGAGGCGTAGCCGAGCGGGGTCTTGGCCGGGCCGGCGTAGTAGATCGGGTGGTCCTTGACGTACTGCGGCAGGCCTTCGCCGCGGTCGAGGCGCTCCTTCAGCTTGGCGTGCGCGATATCGCGCGCGACGATCAGGGAGCCCGACAGCGCCAGGCGGGTCTTGATCGGATAACGCGACAGCTCGGCGCGGATCTCGGCCATCGGGCGGTCGAGATTGATCGGCACGACGACACCGTCGAGCTTCATTTCGTTGACGTCCGGCAGGTATTGCGCCGGGTTGGTCTCCAGCTGCTCGAGGAAGACACCGTCGGCGGTGATCTTCGCCTTCGCCTGACGGTCGGCGGAGCAGGAGACGCCGATGCCGACCGGGCAGCTGGCGCCGTGCCGCGGCAGGCGGATGACGCGTACGTCGTGGCAGAAGTACTTGCCGCCGAACTGCGCGCCGATGCCGGTCTCGCGCGTCAGGCGCAGCGCCTCGACCTCGAGCTCGACGTCGCGGAAGGCGTGGCCGAGGGCGCTGCCGTGCGTCGGCAGATCGTCGAGGGCACGGCAGCTGGCCAGCTTGACCGTCTTCAGCGTGAACTCGGCCGATGGGCCGCCGATGACGATGGCCAGATGGTAGGGCGGGCAGGCGGAGGTGCCGAGCAGGAGGATCTTCTCGGCGACGAAGGCCAGCAGGGAGACGGGATTGAGCAGCGCCTTGGATTCCTGGAACAGGAACGTCTTGTTCGCCGAGCCGCCGCCCTTGGTGATGAACAGGAACTCGTAGCGATCGCCGGGCGTCGCGTACAGCTCGATCTGCGCCGGCAGGTTGGTGCCGGTGTTGACCTCGTCGTACATGCTCAGCGGCGCCAACTGCGAGTAGCGCAGATTGGTGCCGACGTAGGTGTCGTAGATGCCGCGCGCCAGCGCCGTCTCGTCGTCGCCGTCGCGCACCCAGAAACGCTGTCCCTTCTTGCCGATGACGATGGCGGTGCCGGTGTCCTGGCATGCCGGCAGGATCATGCCGGCCGAGACATTGGCGTTCTTCAGCATGCTCAGGGCGACGAAGCGGTCGTTGGGTGAGGCCTCGCTGTCGTCGAGTATGGTGCGCAGCTGGCGCAGGTGGCCGGGACGGAAGAGGTGCGAGACGTCGCGCACCGCCTCGGCAGCCAGGCGCGTCAGCGCCGCGGCGGCGACGGTGACGACGCGCTCGCCGCGGAACTGGTCGGTGGCGACCCAGTCGCCGTCAAGGCGGCGGTAGGGCGTCGCGTCCTCACCGTGCGGAAACATCTCCTGGAACTGAAACTCGGGCATGTCTCCTCCCTAGCCGATCGCCACAGGGGGGCTAAGTACCCGCGGCGAAAATACCGTCGGTCGCTGGCGCGTACAGGGCGGCACCCTGCCGTCGGTTGGATTGCCTGCATTCCGGGCGACGTCACTGCTGGGGGATCTGTGCGCGCACCATCTGCAGGCTGCGGGCGGCGCCGTGGTGGGTCGGGTCGATCGCCAGGACGCGCTCGAACTCGGCCGCGGCCTCCTGCCAGCGGTTGAGTTTGGCGAGCGCGACGCCGAGGTTGTTGTGCGCCGGAGCGGAGGCGGGCGCCAGCTCGGTGACGCGCGTCAGCTGCACCGCCGCGTCCTCGTCGCGGCCGAGCTGCAGCAGCGCGGTGCCGAGGTTGAGGCGCGTCTCGACATCGTCGGGCGTCATTTCGAGGACGCGCTGCATGTGCGGCACCGCGTCGGCGTAGCGGGCCTGCTTGAAGCGCAGCGATGCCAGGCGGGCGCGCGGCAGGTAGGCAACCTCGTTGAAGCCGAGCGCGGTCTCGTAGGCGGCGGCGGCGCCGTCGCGGTCTCCCTCCGCTTCGCGCAGGACGCCGACCTGCGTGTGTGCGAAGGATTCCTGCGGCCGGATGGCGAGCGCCGCGTCGAGGTGCTGGCGCGCCGCGTCGCGCTCGCCGCGCGCCAGCAGCAGGGCGCCGAGCACCTGGTGCGCGTAGTAATTGTCGACGGTCACCGCCAGCATGCGCTCGTAGACGGTCTGACTGTCGCGCCAGGTGGCGATCTGGCGCCAGGTGACGGCGGCGAACCCGGCCAGGGCGAGCAGCGCCGCGGCGGTCGCCGGCAGGCGCAGCGACGGCCGCGCGGCGACGAGATCGCGCAGGCTCCAGGCGGCCATCACGTAGACGCCGAGCATCGGCAGGTAGGTGTAGCGATCGGCGTGCGCTTGCATGCCGACCTGCAGCAGGCCGACGACCGGCAGCAGGGCGATCAGGTACCACAGCCAGCCGACCAGCAGGTAGGGGCGCGCGTGCCGTTGCCGCCACGCCACGGCGGCGATGGCGGCGAGCAGCAGCGTCGCGCCGAGCGCCGCCGGCAGCAGCGCCGCGGCGGTGGTGCCGATCAAAGCCGGGTGCGGGTACATGGCGGCGAGGCCGCTCGGCCACAGCGTCTGCCGGAGGTAGGTGGCGGCGGCGATCGGCGCGTTCAGGAGGCGGATGTCGAGCGGCACCGCGGTGAGCGACTTGACGCCCTGGACCGACTGCTGCGTGTAAACGGTCAGCAGCGCCGCCAGGGAAGTGATGCCGAGCAGCGGCAGCTTCTCGACCAGCAACACCTTCGCCGTCGCGTGTCCGCCGATGCCGCGCCAGCGGCGCAGCGGCCAGGCGTCGAGCAGCAGCAGCACCAACGGCAGCGAGACCAGCATGGTCTTCGACAGCAGGCCGGCGGTGAACGCGGCGGCAACCAGGGCGTAGCGGCCGCCGCTCGGGCGGCGCGCGTAGCCGGCGTATGCGAGCAGCGTGAGCATCCAGAAGGTGCCGGAGAGGACGTCCTTGCGCTCGGCCATCCAGGCCACCGACTCGACTCGCAGCGGGTGCAGCGCGAAGAGGGCGGCGACCAGGGCGCTCGGCCAGAGGGCACCGGTGAGGGCGCGCAGGGCGAGGAAGCAGAGCGCCGCGTTGAGCGCGTGCAGACCGGCGCTGACCAGGTGGTGGCGGCCGGCGTCCATGCCGAACAGCGAGAAGTCGGCCATGTGCGACAGCCAGGTCAGTGGGTGCCAGTTCGGCTGCACGGTGGTGAAGGCCCACGAGACGCCCGGCCACGACAGGCCGCCGGCGACGATCGGACGCTGGACGAGGAAGTTCAGGTCGTCCATCGAGATGAAGGCGAAGCTGGCCGTCTGCGCGTAGAGCGCGCCGACGGCCAGCGCCAGCGCGATGCAGATCGCGGCGGCGCTGGCGGGGCGGGTGCTCACGGGGCGGTACGGGCGATGAAGGCCGCCACCGCGGCGACGATCGGGTTGTGCGCGTCGTCCTCGGCCGCGACGGCGTCGACGTGCGAGTAGCCCTCGGCGATGACGACCTCGAAGCCGCCGGCGACGCCGCCGCAGGTCGGGAAAGCGGGGTTCGGCAGCGCCGCGTCGACGACGCGGGCCGTGCCGCCGCTGCACGACGGCGCCGTGCAGGGGCCGAGGCTCTGCGCCATCGCCGTGAAGCGCCCGGCGACCGGCACCAGGCCGTTCGAGCCGCCGACGCCGAGGACCGGGATGTTCACGTTGCCCGCCTGGGTCAGGTTCTCGATGTCGCGCCGCCCGCGCCCGATCGACAGCGCCGAGGAGTCGAGCGAGATGCGCTGCGTGCACTGCGCGTCGCTGGTGCAGACGGCGGCGATGTTGCCCTTGCTGCAGGTGCCAGTGCTGCAGACGCCGGCGGCAGAGGTCGTCGAGAGGCCGGAGATCGGATAGTACCAGTTCGAGGCATTGGCGCCCTCGATGCCGGCGAAGCCGCCGCGCAGGCGATCGATGCGTACCGCCTCCACCTCCTGGCCCCATTGCGCGCCGGGCAGCGCCGTCGGGGCGGCGCCGTTGAAGGGCAGGACGCAGCCGGCGCCCGGGCAGGCGGGCCACAGGCCCTGCTCGTCGCGGCTGGCCCAGGTGACCAGCCCGCCGACGGTCGGGCCGGGGGCGCCGGCCGAGGTGGCGAGGGCCAGCGACAGGGCGGTGGTCAGTGCCTCGTCGTCGAGGAAGGACCCGAACAGGCCCTCGACGGTGCCGTTCGGGAGGGCGGTGAGGAGCGCCAACTCAGGCACGACGTCGACCGCGTTGTTGCCCGCGCCGCCCTGGTCGACCTGCACGATCACCTGGCCGCTGTCGGGGTCGCTCAGGCCCTGCACGCCGGACGGCTCGGCGGCGGCGAGGATCTTCGGCGAGATGCCGAGAATGACGCCGTGCGCCGCGGTCGTCGGCGTACACACCGGCGGCGTCAGCGCGGCGCAGTCGACGGCCTCGCTGGCGACGGTGCACGGCGTCAGGCCGTCGGCGCAGCGCGCCGCGCCGTCGCGGACGGCGCCGAAGAGGCCGCCGTCGAACTTGGCCTCGATGCGGTCGAGGCTGTCGTTGGTCAACGGCGCCGTCGCCGTCGAGCCGCCGGTGCCCTCGAACAACATCAGGCCGCGCAGGCGCGCGTAGCCCGGATCCGGCGCGCCGACGCCGCTGAGGTTGAAATCGGTGGCGGCATAGCGCGCCGCGAAGCCGGTGCCGGCCGAGTGGCCGCCGAGAAAGACGTTCTGGTTGCGCGCCGCGGCGCGCGCCGCCTGCACGACGACGTCGATGTCGCGCGAGAACACCAGCCCCGTCCAGTTGGCGATGAACGGCACGTCGGTGGTCGGGTTGTAGAACACCGCGCGCCGGTTCGGCCCGCTGGCGAGGGCCGCATGCAGCGGCAGGCCGAGCTCGGTGCCGTAGAACCAGTCGAGGGCGACGAGCGGATCGTCGAGCGCGCCGGCGAGCAGCGCCCCGGCGCGGTCCTCGAGCTGCTCGGTGCGGCGGTCGTAGCCCCACACCTCGAGCACCTGGCCGTGGTCCTCGAGGGCGCGCGGAATCAGGTTCTCCGCCAGCGCTTCGAAGTTGCCGGCGCCGCCGCCGAAGCCGGGCACCAGCACGACGATCGCGTCGGGCGTCTGCGCCGGGCCGCCGAGGCGCCAGCGCGTGTAGGTGACGTGGTTCAGGCTGAACGCCGCGGTGCCGGCGACCTGCGCGATGAGCTTGGGGTTGGTGGTCAACGGCACGCTCGGGCTGCCGGGGGTGTTGGGCGGCTGCACCGGGCTGACGGCGCTGACCGTCTCGCGCGTCACCAGCTTCAGACGCCCGCCGAGGCCGTCGAGCAGCGAGTCGACGTTGCCGGCCACCACCGCGACGTCGCCGAGCGCGTTGCACGCGCCCTTGCCCTCGGCGCTGAGGATGCCGGCGTCGAACTTGTCGCGTGCCTTCTGCACCGTCGCGGCGGCCTTGGCGGCATCGGGCTTCTTGGCGTGCTTGCCCTGCGCCTTGCACAGCGCCTGGGCGCGCTTGCCGGCCGCCTTGAGCTTGCCGCTCTGACAGCCGGAGGCGCCCGAGTCGGGCAGCAGCGATGCGCCGAGCACCGCGCCGCGATCGGCGATGTACTGGGCGTTGGCCGCGTCGTCGGAGAGCGATACCGGGCAGCCGCCCTTCGCCGTCGCCTTGACGAGCGCCGCCGCGGCTTTGTCGCGCGCCTTGGGGACGCAGGCCGCGTCCACCGGGACGCCTTTCTTGGCCGCCTTGGCATAACAGCCAAGCACGCTCTTGACCGCCTTGCCGGCGGCGCCGACGCGCGCCGCAATACAGCTCGCGGCTGGATCGGTGGCGGCGCCAGCCGGCGCCACGAGGAGCGAGACAGGGACGAGTGCGCGGATCGATGTCGTCATCGGTCCGATCAAGCACACCCTACGCCGTATGGCCACCAACTTCGTCCCGGCGTGCCGGGCTAATGCCGGCGCGCCGTCAGCCTTGCCGCGGCGGCCAGGGCACTACCATCGACACCCGCTGCTGGTGCGCGGCGAAGGCCGGCCGGCGCTGCAGCATGCGGGTCTCGATCAGCGGCAGGCTGGCGAAGCGGAACATGACGGTGATCGACAGCGCCCCGACGCCGGTCCACCAGTACGCCGGGTCGGCGGCGAGGGCGAACAGCCACAGGCCCCACCAGAAACCCATCTCGCCGAAGTAGTTGGGGTGGCGCGACCACGCCCACAGCCCGCTGGCGAGGATCGCCTCGCGCGGGGCGTTGGAGCGGCGGTAGGCGACCAGCTCCTTGTCGGCGCGCTGTTCGATGGCAATGGCGCCGCCGGTGACCAGCGTCGCCAGCAGGTCGAGGGCGCCGAACGGGCGGGTGCCGACCGCCAGCGCCGGCCACAGCGGCAGGCAACCGAGGAAGACCTGCAGCGTCGGCATCATGTGCACGCCGACGAAGCTGACCAGCCAATAGGCGCCGCCGCTCGAGGCGCGCAGGTCGACGTAGCGCCAGTCCTCGTGCCCGAGCCCGCGCCAGCCGCGCCCCCAGTTGTAGGTCAGCCGCACCGCCCACCAGCCGACCAGCGCCAGCACCAGTACCTGGCGCAGGCCGCTGACGTCGGGCACCGCCGCGCTCCACAACCAGACCGCGATCAGCGGCGGCGCGACGCTCCAATAGGCATCGTAAACGCTGGAGTTGTTGAAGGCGACGCTGAAGCCGAACACCGCCACGGTGGCGGCGACGTCGGCGATGAAGGCCACCGCCAACGGATGCTGCCAACCGACGGTGATGCCGACGGCAACGGCGACGAGCGCGGCGATGAGGTAGGCGACGACGATCCAGGTGAAGTCACGGGTCATACCGGAGCGCAGAACACACCTCGCCGCCGTTCGCCACCGCCGCTCAGGGCGCCGCCGCGCCGCCCAGCTTCTCCAGGTTGTCGGCGGCCATGGCGTTGGCCGGGTCGAGCTGCAGGGCGCGGGCGAACTGCGCCCGCGCCGCGGCGGCGTCGCCGAGCCGGTACAACGCGACGCCGAGGTTGTTGTGCGCCGGCACCTGGCCGGGATCGAGACCGATGGCGCGTTCGAGATGCTGGCGCGCCTCGGCGAAGCGACCCTTGTGGAGATAGGCGGCACCGAGGTTGCTCTCCGCCAGCGCGTAGTCGGGCTTTTGTGCCAACGCTGCCTGGATGGCGGCGATCGCCTCGTCGAGGCGCTGCTGGCGCAGCAGGACGACGCCGAGGTTGGCGAGCGCCTGCGGATAGTTCGGCGACAGGCGCAGCGCCTCACGATGGTGCTGCTCGGCCTCCGCGAGGCGACCGCTGTCTTGCAGCACGACGCCCAGGTGCATGTGCGGGAACGGTTGCTCTGGGCTGAGGGCGATGGCGCGGCGCAGGTGCGGCTCGGCGGCGGCGAAGCGGCCGTCCTCTTTCAGCACGGCGCCGTAGCTGGCCTCGGCGAGGACGTTGTCCTCGGTCACCGCCAGCGCGTGCGCGAGCAGGCTCTCGCTGTCGCGCCAGGTGCCGATCTGCCGCCAGCTCAGCGCGGCGCTGGCGACGAGCGCCAGCGCGCAGGCGGCGAGCACCGGCGTGCGCAGCCGCGGGCGCCAGGCGACCAGATCGCGCAGGCCGCAGGCAAGCGCCAGGTACAGACCCGGCGTCGAGAGGTAGGTGTAGCGGTCGGCCATCGCCGTCTGGCCGACCTGCAGCAGGCCGATCACCGGCGCCAGCGCGATCAGGTACCAGAACCAGCCGACGGCGGCGTACGGGAAGCGGCGCGCCGCGGCGAGGCTGGCGGCGGTGAGCGTGGCAAGGACGAAGACGGCGCCGAGCGAGGGCAGGGTCCAGTCCTCCAGGCGCGCGCCGGCGAGCAGCGCCGGATGCGGATAGAGTGCGGCGAGGTCGACCGGCCAGAGGCTCTTGCGCAGGTAGGCGAGGGTCGCCAGCGGCGCGTTCACCAGCCGCCACGGCAGCGACACCTCGTCGAGCGTACGCAGCCCCGACACCGTCTCCTGCACCTGCAGCGTCAGCAGCGCCGCCAGGCCGGCGAGCAGCAGCAGTGGCAGCTTCTCGAGGCACAGACGCGGCAGCGAGGCGGGTGCGGCGCGCGCCGGCGCCGCCGCGCCGCCCGCCCAGCCGAGGCGGCCGAGCGGCCAGACGTCGAGCAGCAGCAGGATCAGCGGCAGGGTCACCAGCATGGTCTTCGACGCCAGGCCGAGCCCCAGCGCGGCGGCGACGAGCAGGTAGCGGCCGAGCGAGGGCCGCCGCGCGTAGGCGGCGTAGGCGAGGAGGGTGAGCATGAAGAACAGGCCGCTCATCACGTCCTTGCGCTCCGACAGCCAGGCGACCGATTCGACACGCAGCGGATGCAGGGCCCACAGCGCCGCCGCCAGGGCGCTCGGCCACAGCGCGCCGGTGAGCCGGCGCAGGGCGAGGAAGCAGAGCACGGCGTTGAGCGCGTGGCCGACAGCGCTGACCAGATGATGGCCGCCGGCCCAATCGCCGAAGGCGGCGCGGTCGAGCATATGCGTCCACCACGTCACCGGATGCCAGTTCGGCGCCCGCGCCGTCAGCGACCAGACGAAGCCGTCCCAGGTCAGCCCCGCCGCCACCGGCCGGTTCTCGATCAGGAAGTGCAGGTCGTCGAGATGGACGAACCCAAAGCGCGCTGTCTGCGCGTAGAGCGCCAGCACCGCGGCGGCGAGGGCGGCGCAGAGCAGCGCCGGCGACCAGCTCGGCGGCGCCGCCGGCGGCGGCGGAGGCGGGGGCACGGGGCGGCGGGTTGGCTGGCGCGGCGGCGGCATGGAGGGCTCGAAGGGGCCGCATAAGCCGGCGCCGGCGCCCTTCGCAAGCGGCCTGGCCTGCGGCTCGACGCGGCGCGGGTGCAGAAATTGACGTATCGACGGTCCCCGCCGCGTCGCTGCCTCGTCGCGGTCTCTTGCGGCTGGTGCGCCCGACGCCGGGCACGGCGCTTGCTTAGCCAGGGGTCCGTGGAGCCGCACAGGGAGAGCAATGATGACGCCGCGTGACGTGCTGGTGGTAGACGATGTCGAGGACTGCCGACTGCTGATGCGCGCCATGGTCGCCGCGCAGGGGCACAGCGTCCGCGTTGCCGAGAGTGGTGCCGCGGCCCTGGCGGCGGCGCGCGCGCAGGCGCCGGACCTCATCATGCTCGACGTGATGATGCCCGACATGAGCGGTCTCGAGGTCCTGCAGGAGCTGCGCGCCCAGCCGGCGACCGCCGCGGTGCCGGTCATCCTGGTCACCGCGCGCAGCGACGACGACGACGTCATGGACGGCTACCAGCACGGCGCCGACTACTACATCACCAAGCCGTGCACCGCCCAACAGGTGGCGCAGGGCATCGCCCTGGTGCTCGGCGAAAGGGCCGCCGTCGTCGAGGAGACTGCCTGAGCGGTCGCGCCGGCGCCGTCAGTCGGTCGCCGTGCGATCCCGCTTGACCCGCGCGCGTTGCTTCTTGGCGCCGAGGCGCCGCTCGCGCGAGGCCTTGGTCGGCCGCGTCGGCCGGCGCGGCCGCGGCGGCGTCACCGCCTCGGCCAGCAGCAGCCGCAGGCGCTCCAGCACCGCGGCGCGGTTGCGCGACTGGTCGCGGTGCTCGCTGCACGACAGCACCAGCACGCCGTCGAGCGTCAGCCGCGATGCCAGCCGTGCCAGCGCCCGCGCCCGCGCCGCCGCCGGCAGCGACGGCGTGCCGCGCAGATCGAAGCGCAGCACCGCCTTGGAGGCGACTTTGTTGACGTTCTGCCCGCCCGGTCCGCCGGCGCGCACGTAGCTCAGCGTCACTTCGGCGAGCGGGATGGAGAGCGTCGGGGTGAGGTCCAGGGTGTTCATGCGGCAGCGGGGCGGCGGAGTGGAAGGCGCGTGCGACTCGCGCAGGCGGCAGACTAGCGCGCCGGGCGGCTCGCTGCGAAGCGCCGCGCACGGACGTGGGAACGGCCGCATGGACGCATCAGTGCCGCCGCGTTACACCTCCGCGACTCGGCGTCCCGCCGCTGCCGCGCATGACCCGCACCGAACGCACCTACTACCTCCTCACCGCGCTCTACCGCATCGCCTGGGCGGTGCTCGGGCCGACCTACGCGCTGTTCCTGCTGGCGCGCGGGCTCGACCTGCTGCAGCTGAACGTCGTGCTGGCGGTGTATCTGATCACCACCTGCGTCTTCGAGATCCCGACCGGGGCGATCGCCGACGTGTTCGGCCGCAAGGCGTCGTTCGTGCTCAGCTGCCTGGTGCGCGCGGTCGCCTTCGGACTCTACTACGTCTCCGACAGCTTCAGCGATTTCCTGGTCGCCGAGGTGATCGATGCGATCGGCACGACGCTCGCCACCGGCGCCTTCGACGCCTGGGCGGTGGACGGCGTGCGCGCCGACGGCGACGAGCGGCCGGTCGACCGGCTCTTCGCGCGCGGCCAGATGCTCGGTCAGACGATGGCGATGGTCGGCGGGCTGCTGGCGGCGTATGTGGCGACGCGCGATCTGGCCCTGCCGTGGCTGCTCGGCAGCGGCGGGTTTCTCGTCTGCGCCGCCGCCGCCGCGCTGCTGATGCGCGAGACGCATGTGCGCCGACGCGCCGCCGACGGCAGCCACTATTCGATCGCCGCCACGGTGCGCGAGGGCGTCGCACTGGTGCGCGCCGCGCCGGCGATGCGCTGGCTGTGCGGTCTCGCTGCCCTCACCGCTTTCGCCACCCTGCCGGCGTTCCAGATGTGGCAACCGCGGCTGATCGAACTCTCCGGCCAGGGGCCGTGGCTGATGGGCTGGGTGTGGCTGTTCCTCAACCTCACCTCGATCGCCGGCAGCGCCCTGATCCCGCGCCTGGTGGGGCGCCTCGGCCGGCCGCGCGCCCTCGCCCTGACGCTGCTGTGGCGCGCCGTGACGCTCGGCGTCGCCGGCGCCGCGGCGGGGTTCCCGGTCGCCTGCGTCGGCTTCCTGTTGCAGGAGGTCGGCTTCGGCTTCAGCGAACCGGTTTTGCAGGCGTGGATGAGCGAGCACGCGACGGCGGCGCAACGGGCGACGATCCTGTCGGTGCGCTCGATGTCGTTCACCCTCGGCGGCAGCCTGGGCCTGTTGAGCCTGGGCTGGCTGGCGCGGGCCACCGACATCGGCACCGCCTGGATGGTCTCGGCGGCGATCTACGCCTGTGCGGCGCCGTTGTTCCTGGCCCTGGCGCGGGTGGAGGGGGCGGCGCGCGCGGACCGGCACCGCGCCGCCTGATCCGATGCGCAGCGGGCGGCGTCGCGGTCGCCGCAGCCGCCGTTGTGTGACGCTCGCCGCGGCGCGGCGGCCGCGGCGATGCAGGCGCCGTGAAGTCGTCCGCGCTGGCAGGAGTCTTGCGTCCTGACCAGGCACGTCGATGAGCATCTCCAGCCAAGAGCTCGAAATCGAGCTGCGCGTGGTCTTCGCGTACGAAGCCGAGGGCAGCCTGGCGCGCGTCGAGTCGTTGCTCGACCGTCAGGACCGGGCGCCGGCCGACGCGGCGATGCTGGAAGCGCTGTTCCGCGAGTTCCACACCATGAAGGTCGGTGCCGCGGCGGCCGGGTTCAGTCACGCGGCGCGCGTGCTGCACGACGCCGAGTCGCTGCTCGACGCGGTGCGCGGCGCCGGCGAGGGCGGCGAGGCGGCCGGCGAGCTGGCCGGCCTGCGCCACGTCGTCGAGCGCGTCCGCGACGAGGTCGGCGAGGCGGCCGGCGTGGCGCCGCCGGCCGGCGAGGACGCGGTCATCCTGCGCGCCCTGTGGCCGCTGCTGGCGCGTGCCTGCGCGGTCGCGGCGGCGGGCGAAGGGAAGTTGGTGGCGCTCGAGATCGGCGGCGGCGCCGCGGTGCTCTCCGGCGCACACGGCACCGCCCTGCGCGGTGCGCTGCTGCACCTGGTGCGCAACGCCGTCGCGCACGGCATCGAGGCGCCGGCGACGCGCGCCGCGGCCGGTAAGCCGCGCGTCGGTCGCATCCTGGTGGCCGCCGCGCGTGAGCCCGGCGCCCTGCGCCTGGCGGTCTCCGACGACGGCGCCGGCCTCGACCGCGTCGCCATCGCCGCCGCCGCGGCGCGCGCCGGCCTGTCCGGAGCGGCGGAGGAGCTGGTGCTGCGACCGGGCTTCTCAACCCGCGCCGAGGTCGACGCCCTGGCCGGGCGCGGCATCGGTCTCGACGCGGTGGCGGTGGCGGTGCGCGCCATGGGCGGCGCGCTGCGGCTCGAGTCGCGCGATGGGCAGGGCTGCACGGCGATGATCAGCGTCCCGGCCTAAGGCTGGGCGCCCGACCGCTGCGCGGCAGCCGGCGCTGTCACCGCGATGCCGGGGCCCGTGCCAGCGCGCGTGATCTTGACGGTGCCCTGCGCCCGTCGTCAGGACGCCGCGCGCCGGCTGCATGGCATGCAATTCGCTGCCTCGCGCGCGCCATATGGCAGGGCAGAGGTACGTGCGCGGACTGGTCGTCGGGCTGGTGGCGCTGCTGGCGGCGCCGGCCGCGGCGACGACCTTCGTGCGCATGGACGCCGGCGACCTGGCGGCGCGTTCCGACGCCGCGGTCATCGCCACGGTGACCGCGGTGTCCGCCGTCGCGACGCAGGGCGGCGGCGTTGTCACGCACGTCGAGTTGGCGCCCGAGCAGGTGGTGTTCGGCGCCCTGCCGTCCGGTCCGCTGCGGCTACACGAGCTGGGCGGCGACCTCGCCGGTCGCAGCGAGCGCATCTTCGGGACGCCGCGCTATCGCGCCGGCGAGCGCGTCCTGGCCTTCGTGCGCCGCGGTCGCGACGGGGCCTGGCGCACCACCGCGATGGCGATGGGCCGTTACGTGCTCGACGCCGACGCGAGCGGTGCGCTGCTGGCGCGGCGCGAGTTCGGCGACGCGGTGGTGGTGCTGGATCCGGCCAGCGGCGCCGTGCTCGACACTGCTGCCACCGCGCCCGAGCGCTTGGTCGACGTGCTGGCCGGGTGTGCGGCGAAGCCGGTGGCGCTGCGGCCCGCCGCTTCCAGGCCCGCCGTGGCGCGGCCGACGCCGAGCGCTGCGGGTCGGACGGCGGCGGCGCCGTTCACCTACCTCGGCACGCCCTCGCGCTGGTTCGAACCCGACGCCGGCGAGGCGGTGACCTTCCGCATCGATCCCGCCGGCGCCGCCGGCCTCGGTGCGGCGGCCTCGGTGGCGGCCGTCGCCGAGGCGCTGGCGGTGTGGAGCGACGTCGAGGGCACGACGGTGCAACTCGCCGCGACGCCGCTCGGCGCCGCGCAGTCGTTCGCCGGCTGCGGCGGCGACACGCGCATCGTCTTCGAGGACCCGTTCGACGAGATCGAGGATCCGCTCGGCTGCCGCGGCGTCCTCGGCATCGGCGGCTTCTGCTTCACCGACGAGTCGCGCGTCGTCGGCGGCGCCAGCTTTCGCCGCATCCGCGTCGGCAAGGTCACCTTCGCCGACGGCTGGGCCGGCTGCCCGGGCTGGAACGCCTGCAACCTGGCGGAGGTGGCGACGCACGAGATCGGTCACGCGCTGGGGCTCGGCCACTCCACCGACAGCACCGCGACCATGGCGGCCAGCGCCAACTTCGACGGCCGCTGTGCCGCGCTCGCCGCCGACGACATCGCCGGCCTGCGCGCCCTCTACCCGGCGCCGGCGACGCCGACCGCGACGCCGCTGCCGGCGACGCCGACCGCCACCGCCGCGCCGCCCAGCGCCACCGCCGCGCTTCCCACGGCGACCGTCGCCCTCCCCGGGGCACGCGCGCTGAGCGGCCGCATCACCTATTACGCCAGCGGTATCGCCGAGCCCGGCGTCCGCATTCTCCTGCGCGGCGCCGGGCTGATCGATCTGCTCAGCGGCGGCGACGGCGCCTGGGCCGTCGCCGACCTCGCCGCCGGCGATTGGAGCGTCGAGCCGCGTAAGGACGGCGATGTCGGCGTCGCTGCGGTCAGCGCGCTCGACGCCGCCTGGGTCCTGCAGGCCAGCGCCGGCCTGCGTCTGCTCGATGCCGAACGCCAGATCGCCTGCGACGTCACCGGCAACGGCAGCGTCAGTCCGCTCGACGCGGCGCGCATCCTGCAGCGTACCGTCGGTGCCATCGACCAGCTTCCCGCCGCCGCCGCGTGCGCATCCGATTTCGTGTTCTTTCCAGTCGGCGTCGGCGCCGCCAACCGCGCGGCGGTGGCGCCGCGTCTGGCCGTCGAGGACTGCCGCCGCGGCGCCCTCACCTACGCGCCGCTGGTCGGCAACGCCGGCGGGCAGGACTTCCGCGCCGCCCTGGTCGGCGACTGCACCGGCAACTGGCTGCCCGGTGGGCCGCGCATCGCCGAGGGCGAGCCGGCGCCGGCCGGCACGGGGCTCGCACTCGGCGCCCCGCGGCGCATCCGCGGCGGCCGCTGGCGGCTCCCGGTCGGCGTGCGCGCGCCGGGATCCGTGCACGCGCTCGAGGTCGAGCTGCGCTTCGATCCCGACCGCCTGGTCCCCGGCAGCCCACGCAGCGTCCATCTCGGCGCCACGGCCATGGTGCAGGCGCGCCTGGTGCAGCCGGGGCGCCTCGCCATCGCCATCGCCAGCGCCTTGCCGCTGCCCAGCGACGGGCGCGCCCTGGCGGTGGTGGACTTCACCGCCCGCGTCGACGATGTCGGGCCGCGCTCGGTGCGCGCCTATGCCGTCGCCGTCGACGACCGCCCGGTCGCCGCGCCGCCACGCTGAGCACCGCGCTGCGCTGCGGGCGAGACGCCCGCGGTCCCGGCTGGCGAACCCGACGCCGGGCGCTGCATGGAGTCCCCCGGCTGGGACCGCGGGCGTCTCGCCCGCAGCGCAGCGCGGTGCTCAGCGTGGCGGCGCGGCGACCGGGCGGTCGTCGACGGCGACGGCATAGGCGCGCACCGAGCGCGGCCCGAC
>JANNRA010000100.1:0-2810 GCA_031401035.1 bacterium
CCCCCGCCGGGCGCCCACCGCTCCCGGGCCGGCGCCGCGCCCCCGCCCCCCCCCCGCCACCGTCCCGCGGGGGGGGGCCCGCGCGCCACGGACGCCGATCCCGGGTGCGCCGGCGTGGGCCACCCCCCCCACCCCCGCGGCGGCGAACGGCACCGCCCAACCGAGGCGACGGCGGGCGACGCGCGGCGCGCCCGCGATCGGCGCCGCGCCGCCGTGCACGCGCGCCAGCAGGGCGGCGCGGATGTCGGGCGGCGCCGCCGCCGGCGCCGCGAGGGCCATGAGGCCGACGAGCTCGGTCCACTCGCGCAACTCGCCCGCCAGCTCGGCGTCGCCGGCCGCCAGCGCCGCGTCGACGGCGGCGCGCTCGTCGGCGTCGAGGGCGCCGAGCGCATACAGCGGGAGGTCGTCCCGGATCTCTTCGCGGCTTTTCATGAGAGCGTCAGCAGCGGCCCGAGCGTGCGGCGCAGGGCGATCATCGCCTGGCGGATGCGCGTCTTCACCGTCCCGAGCGGCTCCTGCAGGCGCTCGGCGATCTGGGCGTGCGACAGCCCTTCATAGTAGGCCAACGCCAGGGCGGCGCGCTGGTCGGCGGAGAGTCCGGTCATCGCCGCGCGCACCAGCGCGCGGCGCTCGATGAGTTCGGCCGCCTCCTCGGGCCGGCGCACCGCCGTCTCCTCGGTCGGGTCCTCGACGATGGTGCGCTTGCGCGCGGCGCGAGCGCGGACGCGGTCGATGGCGCGGCTGCGCGCCATCGTGAACAGCCAACTCTGTACGGATCCCTGTGTGCCATCGTATCGCTCGGCCTGCTGCCACAGCTGCCAGAAGGTGTCGAGGCTGATCTCCTCGGCGGCGCCGGCGTCGCCGGTGACGCGCAGCGCCAGTCCATACACGGCATTGCCGTAGCGGTCGTAGAGACGCGCCAGGGCCCGCTCGTCGCGGGCGCGCAGGGCGGCCATCAGGGTCTCGGCGTCGTGCACGTCGCGGTCTGTCACTTGTGACACCACGGATACGGAGTCCGTCGCCGGCCGGATTGCGCCGCGCTCGCTCAGGCGAGGAATTCGTCGGCGGTGCTGGCGGTGACGACGAAGACACAGCCGCTCGGGCTGCGGATGCCGTCGTGCAGGGAATCGGCGTCGGCGCTGCAGTAGTCGCCGGCGCGCATGACAATGCCGTTGATCGTCAACTCGCCCTCGAGCAGGTAGATCTCTTCAACCCCACGGTGGCGGTGCGCCGGATAGACCGCGCCGGGCGCCAGACGCGCCATGAGCGTGAGGCGACCGCCGGCCTCGTCGAGGCGCAGGGTGCGGGTCTCGAAGCCGGCGATCGGCCCCACCTGCCAACCGGACTGCCCGCCACGGACGAAGCGCAGCCCCTCCTGCTCGATCACCGGTGCCTCGAGCGCGGCGATGCGCGCCAGCACGCGGTCGCGCGCCGCCGGCGGCGGCGCCGCCGGGCGCGCCGCCCAGGCGAGATCGTCGGCCACCGCCCGGCAGGCCGCCACTTCGTGCACATAGCGCGGGTCGCCCGCCGTCAGGCGCGCCTCGACGACCGCTGCCGCATCGGCCGGCAGGGCGCCGAGGGCATAGAGCGCCGCCAACTCGCGAATCTCCTCGATGCTCGCCTCGTTGCTCACGATCGCCTGTCCTTCATCGTTGGGAGTGGCGCGTTGAGCGGCGCCAGCCGGTCGCGCAGTTGCATCAAGGCGGAGCGGATCCGCGTCTTCACGGTGCCGAGCGGCTGGCCCAGCTGCGCGGCGATCTCACTGTGGCTCAAGCCGCCGAAGTACGCCAGGTCGATCAGCTGGCGCAGCTCGACGCTCAGGTGCGCCAGCGCGCCGTGCACGAAGCGATGGCGCTCGGCGGCGACCGTCAGCGCCTCGGGGCCGGGACCGGCGGCGCCGACGTTGAGCGCCGTCTCGAGCGGTTCGGTGGCGCGATCGCGGCCGCGCACCCGCCGCGCGTCGATGGCGCGACTGCGCGTCATGGTGAGCAGCCAGGCCGACGGGCTGCCGCGCAACGCGTCGAACTCGCCCGCCTGGCGCCAGGCCTGCGCGTAGACCTCGACCATGACGTCCTCGGCGGCGTGCGCGTCGGCGAGCACGCGCAGGGCCAGCCCGTACACCATCTGATTGGTCTGGTCGTAGAACTCGGCCATGGCCGCCTGGTCGCCCGCCGCCAGGCGCCGCACCAGCGCGGTGCGGCTCGACTCGAGACGCGCCGCCGCCGTGCAATCCGGAGCCAAGGCAACCACAGGCGCAGTAAACATCGGCGCCGCGAGGTGCGCAACGACCCTTCGGGACGCGTACGGATGCACATCGACTCTACGCCGGGCGCGTCGAATCGGATCTCGAACGGTTGTCCACATCCGATCGCGGCGGCCGCGCGTAGTCCTGCGCGGGAGTGCGGGGCGGGCCCGCAGCTCTTCGCCGCCCCGGCGACAACAGAAAAAGGAGACCGCGATGCTTCGACACTCACGCAGGCGCCCCGGCGGCGCCGCCACCGCCGCGCTGCTCGCCGGACTGCTCGCCGCCCCGGCGGTGGTACCCGCCTCCAGTCACCGCGAGGCGCCGGCGATCAGCGAGGATCCGGCGGTGGACGACACCGACGCCTACGCCTTCGTCAGCCCCGAGGACCCCAGCAAGGTGGTGCTGATCGGCAACTGGTTCCCCGCCGAGGAGCCCTCCGGCGGCCCCAACTACTTTCGCTTCTCCGACGCCGCCCGCTACCAGGTGAACATCGACACCGACGGCGCCCTGCCGGTCGACGACATCACCTACGAGTTCGCCTTCACCACCGAGACCCTCGTCGCCG
>JANNRA010000101.1:0-14544 GCA_031401035.1 bacterium
GGCCGCTGCGCCGCGTGAGCGGCGCTGACGCGCCGCGACGGCCCAGCGGCACTCACGTGCCGCACTCCACATCATCACGCCAGCGGGCTGGCGGGCAGATCCGTGTGGCCCATGAGGAACTGGTCGACACCGCGGGCGCACTCGCGGCCCTCCCAGATCGCCCAGACGACCAGCGACTGGCCGCGGCGCGCATCGCCGCAGGCGAAGACGCCCGGCGTGCTGGTCATGTAGGCGGCGTCGGCGACGACGTTGCTGCGCTCGTCGGTCTTCAGCCCCAGGTCGGCGATCGGTCCCTGCGCCTCGGGGCCGAGGAAACCCAGGGCCAGGAGCACCAGGTCGGCCTTGATGCGGAATTCACTGCCCGCCACTTCGCGCATCTGCGGCCGACCGTTGTCACCCGGCACCCACTCCAGACGGATCGCCTCGAGTTCCTGCACCTTGCCGCCGGCGCCGAGGAAGCGCTTGGTGTTGATGCTCCAGTCGCGAATGACGCCCTCTTCGTGCGAACTCGAGGTGCGCAGGATCATCGGCCAGTTCGGCCACGGCATGTCGAGCGTGCGCTTCTCCGGCGGCTCGGGCAGCAGCTCGAACTGGTGCACCGACAGCGCCCCGTGGCGGTTCGAGGTGCCGAGGCAGTCCGAGCCGGTGTCGCCGCCGCCGAGGATGACGACGTGCTTGCCGGTGGCCATGACCTGCCCTTCGACGCGGTCACCGGCGACGACCTTGTTCTGCTGCGGCAGAAAGTCCATCGCGAAGAGAATGCCGTCGAGGTCGCGTCCGGGGATCGCCAGGTCGCGTGGCCGCGTCGCGCCGGCGGCGAGGACGACGGCGTCGAAGTCCGCCGCCAGTTGCGCCGCGCTGACGTCGCGGCCGACGTCGACACCGGGACTGAACGTCACGCCCTCGGCCTCCATCTGCCGCATGCGGAAGTCGATGAGGTGCTTTTCCATCTTGAAGTCGGGAATCCCGTAGCGCAGCAGGCCGCCGATGCGGTCGGCGCGTTCGAACACCGTCACCAGGTGCCCGGCGCGCGCCAACTGCTGCGCGCAGGCGAGACCGGCCGGCCCCGAGCCGACCACGGCGACCGATTTGCCGGTGCGCGCGGGTGGCGGCTGCGGCACCACCCAGCCCGCCTTCAGGGCGTGGTCGATGGTCTGCTTCTCGATCTGCTTGATGGTGACCGGGTTGTCATTGATGTTGAGGACGCAGGCTTCCTCACACGGGGCCGGGCAGATGCGGCCGGTGAACTCGGGGAAATTGTTGGTCGCGTGCAAGCGGTCGATCGCCGCCCGCCAGCGCCCCCGGTAAATCAGATCGTTCCAGTCCGGAATGATGTTCCCCAGCGGGCAACCCTTGTGGCAGAAGGGAATGCCGCAATCCATGCAGCGCGCCCCTTGCGCCTGCAAGGCCGGCTCGTCGAACTTCCCCTCCAGCTCGCGCCAGTCCTTCAGCCGCTCCGCCACCGGCCGCCGCGCCGGCAGCGTCCGCTCGGTCTCCAAGAATCCAGTACTCTTTCCCATCAGGGCTGCTCGCTCTTCTTCTCACACGGAGAGACCGAGACACGGAGGGCGGTCCGCACCTCCGGGTCTGCGTGCCTGCGTGTGAATCTGCGTCCTGTCAGATGCTCGCCAGCTTGCCCGCCTCGGAGTCGAGGTGGGCCTTGGCGAGGAGGCTGCGGTACTCGGTCGGCATGACTTTGACGAAGCGTGCAACCTCGGCCGGCCAGGTCGACAGGAGGCGCGCCGCCACGGCACTCTGCGTCAGCTGCTGGTGGCGCTCGATGAGAACCCGCAACTGCTCGGCATCGCGCGGCTCGAGCGGATCGAGGTCGACCATGCCGGTATTGCAGCGGACGGCGAAATCACCGTCCGCGTCGAGCACGTAGGCGACGCCGCCGCTCATGCCGGCGGCGAAGTTGCGTCCGGTCTTACCGAGCACCACCACGACGCCGCGCGTCATGTACTCGCAGCCGTGGTCGCCGACGCCCTCGACCACCGCGGTGGCGCCGCTGTTGCGCACGCCGAAGCGCTCCCCCGCCATGCCGTGTAGGAAGACCTCGCCGCCGGTGGCGCCGTACAGCGAGACGTTGCCGACGATGCTGTTCGCTTCCGGTACGAAGGTCGCGGACGCCGGTGGCACGACGACGATGCGGCCACCGGACATGCCCTTGCCGAAATAGTCGTTGGCGTCGCCCTCGACGTGCACCGACAGGCCGTTGGCCATGAAGGCGCCGAAGCTCTGCCCTGCCGAGCCGGTGAAGTTGAGGCGGATGGTCTCGGGCGGCAGCCCGGCCTCGCCCCAGCGGCGTGACACCTCGGCCGAGAGCATGGTGGTGACGGTGCGGTTGACGTTGCGGATCGGCAGCGAGATCTCCACCGCCGTGCCGTGCTCGAGCGCCGGCTGCGCCAGCGCCAGGAGCTGGTTGTCGAGCGCCCGCTCGAGCCCGTGGTCCTGCGTCGTCACCGCGTGCGTGGCGACCGAGGCCGGCACCTCCGGCTTGTGCAGGATCTGCGTCAGGTCGATGCCGCGCGCCTTCCAGTGCTCCACCGCGTCGCGCGCGTCGAGGCGATCGACCCGCCCGACCATCTCCTCGATGGTGCGGAAGCCGAGCTGCGCCATGTACTCGCGCACCTCCTCGGCGAGGAAGAGCATGAAGTTGACGACGTGCTCGGGCTTGCCCTCGAACTTCTTGCGCAGCACCGGGTCCTGCGTCGCGATACCGACCGGACAGGTGTTGAGATGGCAGACGCGCATCATGATGCAGCCCGACGCCACCAGCGCGGCGCTGGCGAAGCCGTACTCCTCGGCGCCGAGCAGCGTGGCGATGACCACGTCGCGACCGGTCTTCAACTGTCCGTCGGTCTCGACGCGGATGCGGCCGCGCAGGTCGTTCATCACCAGCACCTGCTGGGTCTCGGCCAGGCCGAGCTCCCACGGGATGCCGGCGTGCTTGATGGAGGTGAGCGGCGAGGCGCCGGTGCCGCCGTCGTAGCCGCTGATCAGCACCACGTCGGCTTTCGCCTTCGAGACACCGGCGGCCACCGTCCCGACGCCCACCTCGGCCACCAGCTTGACGCTGATGCGGGCGCGGTTATTGGCGTTCTTCAGGTCGTGGATGAGCTGCGACAGATCCTCGATCGAGTAGATGTCGTGGTGCGGCGGCGGCGAGATGAGGCCGACGCCCGGCGTCGAGTAGCGGATCTTGGCGATGTACTCGTCGATCTTGTGGCCCGGCAGCTGGCCGCCCTCGCCCGGCTTGGCGCCCTGCGCCATCTTGATCTGCAGCTCGTCGGCGTTGACCAGGTAGTAGCTGGTGACGCCGAAGCGGCCCGACGCCACCTGCTTGATGGCGCTGCGGCGCAGGTCGCCGTTGGCGTCGGGCGTGAAGCGCACCGGATCCTCGCCGCCCTCGCCGGTGTTCGACTTGCCGCCGATGCGGTTCATGGCGATGGCGAGGTTCTCGTGCGCCTCGCGGCTGATCGACCCGAGCGACATGGCACCGGTCTTGAAGCGCCTGACGATGGCGCTGGCCGGCTCGACCTCGTCGAGGGGAATCGCCTGCGACGGCTTGAAGCGCAGTAAGCCGCGCAGCGTCGCGATCTGGCCGCTGTGGTCGTCGACGACGCGCGTGTACTGCTTGAACAGCGGATAGCTGCCCTTGCGCACGGCATGCTGCAGCGTCGCGATCGACTCCGGATTGTACATGTGAAACTCGCCGCTCCGGCGCCACTGATACTGGCCGCCGACGTCGAGGTCGCCGTCGAGTGACGGCGACATTTCGAAGGCATGGTGGTGCCGCGCCGCGCACTCCTCGGCGATGACGTCGAGGCCGATGCCCTCGATGCGCGACGGCGTCCAGGTGAAGTAGCGGTCGACGAGCTCGCGATTGAGGCCGACGGCCTCGAAGATCTGCGCCCCGCGGTAGCTCTGCACGGTCGAGATGCCCATCTTCGAGGCCACCTTGAGCAGACCCTTGGTGACTGCCTTGACGAAGTGCGCGAGCGCCTCGTCCACCGTCACGCCCTTGAGCACGTTGCTGCGAATCATCTCCACCAGCGTCTCGAAGGCGACGTACGGGTTGACCGCCGCGCAGCCGTAGCCGCTCAGCAGCGCGAAGTGCATCACCTCGCGCGGCTCACCCGATTCGAGCCCCAGGCCGCAGCGGGTGCGCGTCCCTTCGCGGATCAGATGGTGGTGCACGGCGGCCACCGCCAGCAGGCTGGGGATCGGCGCCTGCGTCGCGTCGATGCCGCGGTCGGACAGGACGAGGATCGTCTTGCCGGCGGCAAGCGCCCTGGAGGCGCTGGCGCACACTGCGTCGAGTGCCTTGCGCAGGCCGGCGCCGCCATCGCGCACCGGGTACAGGATCGGCAGCGTCACGGCGTGCAGCCCGTCCGCATCGAGCCCCTTGACCTGCGCCATCTCGGCGTTGGTGAGGATCGGCGACTCCAGGCGCAGTTGCCGACAATGCTCGGGCGCCTCCTCGAAGAGGTTGCGCTCCGGGCCGATGGTGGTGACGGCCGACATGACCAGATCCTCGCGGATGGGGTCGATCGGCGGGTTCGTCACCTGCGCGAAGAGCTGCTTGAAGTAATTAAACAGCGGCTGCGGCTTGTTCGAGAGCACCGCCAGCGGCGTGTCGGTGCCCATCGACCCGACCGCCTCCTGGCCGTTGATCGCCATCGGCGCCATGAGGATGCGCAGGTCCTCGAGCGTATAGCCGAAGCACTGCTGGCGGCTGAGCAGCGCATCGTCGGGCTCCAGCGACGGCACCGCGGCCGCCGCCGGCAGGTCCGCCTGACGCACCAGATGCTGGTCGAGCCAGGCGCGGTAGGGGTGGCGCGCCGCCATGCCCTCCTTCAGCTCGTCGTCGTCGATGATGCGGCCCTGCGCCGTGTCGACCAGGAACATGCGCCCCGGCTGCAGGCGGTTCTTGTAGAGGACGTTGTCCGGAGCGATATCCAGCACACCGACCTCGGAAGCCATGACGACGAAGCCGTCCTTGGTGACGACGTAGCGCGACGGGCGCAGGCCGTTGCGGTCGAGCACCGCGCCGATCACCGTGCCGTCGGTGAAGCCGATCGACGCCGGGCCGTCCCACGGCTCCATCAGGGACGAGTGGTACTCGTAGAACGCCTTCTTCGCGTCGCTCATGCTCTCGTGGTTCTGCCACGCCTCGGGGATCATCATCATCACCGCGTGCGGCAGCGAGCGGCCGGTGTGGGTGAGCAGCTCGAGGGCGTTGTCGAACATCGCCGAGTCGGAGCCGTTCGGCTCGATCACCGGCAAGAGCTTGGCGACGTCGTCGCCGAACAGCGCCGAGGCGAACTGTCCCTGGCGCGCGTGCATCCAGCCGACGTTGCCGCGCAGCGTGTTGATCTCGCCGTTGTGGGCGATGAAGCGGTAGGGGTGGGCGCGGTCCCACGACGGCAGCGTGTTGGTCGAGAAGCGCTGGTGCACCAGCGCCAGCGCACTGGTCAGGTCTGGATCGACCAGATCGCGGTAGAACGCCGGGATCTGCTCGGGCAGCAAGAGGCCCTTGTAGACCAGCGTGCGCGACGACAGGCTGGCGACGTAGAAGTACTCGCGGTCGCTCAGGTTCGATTCGCGCATCTGCCGCTCGACGCGCTTGCGGATGATGTAGAGCTTGCGCTCCAGGGCGGCTTGGTCGGGCGTCTGGGCGCCGCGGCCGACGAACACCTGGCGGATCTCGGGCAGATTCTGCCGCGCCAGGCTGCCGCACTTGCTCTCGTCGATCGGCACCGTGCGCCAGCCGAGCAACTTCTGCCCCTCCTGCCGAACGATCTTGGCGAAAGCCTGCTCGCAGAAGTTGCGCTCCTGCACATCGGGCGGCAGGAACATCAGGCCGATGCCGTACTCGCCGGGCGGCGGCAGCGCGATGTCGATCGGCGCACACACCTTGCGCAGAAACACGTCCGGGATCTGGATGAGGATGCCGGCGCCGTCGCCCGTCTCCGGATCGCAGCCGCAGGCGCCGCGGTGCGTGAGGTTCTCCAGGACCGTCAGGCCGCGCTCGATGATGGCGTGCGATTTCGTCCCGTCGATGTTGGCGACGAATCCGACGCCGCAGGCGTCGTGCTCGAAGGCGGGGTCATACAATCCCTGGCGTCGCAACGCGCGCTTCAGCATGGTCGTTCCTCTCGGTCGTCCCACTCAATTCGCCGATCTGGCGTGCAGCATCCTGGTCACCGACCGACGTGGCCGGCGCTTGCTCGGCGGCGACTCGGGCCGCACCATCAACTGCCGCTCGATGTGGGTCGACAACACCACCATCGTCTCCGTCCGGGCCACCCCGTCAATCGCCCGCAGATCGCTGATCAGCGCCTCCAGCGTCGAGGTGTCGGCCGTCTTCACCTTCAACAGCAGCGTGTAGCCGCCGGTGACGTGATGGCATTCGAGCACTTCCGGCCGGCTCTCGATCTGCGTCTCGACATCGCGGATGCCGCTCGGCTGCGCCGTCAGCACGCCGATGAAGGCGGCGATGTCGCAGCCCAGGGAGCGGGCGTCGAGCAACGCCGTGTAGCCGACGATCACCCCGCCCTCCTCGAGTTTTTTGATGCGCTCGATCACCGCCGGGGCGGACAACCCGACCCGCGCGCCGATCTTCGCCAGCGGCGTCTTGCAGTGCTCCTGCAGCAGCGCCAGGATCTGCACGTCGATCTCGTCGAGATCGACCTGATTTTCGTCGAGTTTCATAAGGTTATGCCCTGCGGATAGTCGAATCAGGAAGTGGATTCAAGCCTACGACCGAATGAAATTCTGTCATTCGTGGAATGAACGGAACGAATCGATGGTTCGAATGATCAGCGATCGGATTGGCCCGGGGCGTGTCTCGATGCAGCGCATACATGCCGGTTTTTCATTGACTTTTTTGTTGCCGACCGGCTAGCCGTGGCGGCAGGAGGACAGCCGGAACATCTGGCGCTCCGGCGGGAAGGAAAAGACATATGACGAAGCGCTTCTGGGGGACGGTGGCGCGGTTCGGTGTGGTGCTCGGGGTGCTGCAACTGGCGCCGGTTTTATCGCCGGACGAGGCGCAGGCGGCCTGCTGTTCGTGCAGCACCGGCTGCGGGGCTGGGTTCTGCGTCGATGCCGTCGACAACGGCGTCGTCTGCAACTCGATCTGTTTGACCGCCGGCTGCTCGGCCTTCACGCTCAGCCTCACCGATGACTGCAGCGGTGGCTGTTCGGCGGCGCCGGAGCGCTCGACGGCGACGCCGACTTCGGGACCGATCGGCACGCCGACCGACACGCCGACGCCGTCGCCGACGCAGCCGCCGACGCAAACTCCGACCGCCTCGCCGACCGAGACCCTGACGGCGACGGTTACCAACACGCCGACCATCACGAGCACCCCGACCGTCACGCCGACACCGATTCAGTGCTGCGAGTGCGCCGGTACACAGTCCTGCGGTCAGCCCGTCGGTCCGTCGACCTGCAACATCGGCTGCCTGCTGCGCCTTGACTCGTCGTGCAATTCCGCTGTCGGCGGCGACAACACGTGTCTGACCAACACGCCGACGCCGACCTTCACGCTGACACCGACGATCACGATGACGCTGACGCCGGTGGCGACGCCGACGGCGACGTTCACGATTACCGCCACGCCGACGCAGACGCCGACCGAAGTGATCCCGTCGGTGATCGACCCCTACAAGTGCTACCGCGTCAAGCCCAAGGACAAGCTGCCGACGCGCGTGGTGATCATCGAGGACCAGTTCGAGCGCAAGCAGACCGCCGTGCTGAAGCCTTTCCTGCTCTGCAATCCGAGCATGCGTTCGGCCGTGCCGTCGCCGCTGCCCACGTCGACGCCCGGCGGAGCGACGCCGACGGCCGGCCCTGCGCCGACCAAGACGCCGCTGCCGCTGAAGAACGCCAAGGACCACCTGGTCTGTTACAAGATCAAGGACGACAACAAGGGCCTGCCGGTGCCGCAACCGAAATTCGCCGGCACGACGGTCAAGATCCGCAATGCGGTCGAGCCGGGGATCGAGGTTGAGGAGACCCTCGACGTGATGAAGTCCGACCTCGTCTGCCTGCCGTCGACCAAGCAGATCGTGCCCTGAGGCGGGGCGGGGGCGGCGGACACCCGCTGCCCCCGCCCCACGCTCACGCCGCCGGCACCAGCATCGCGGCGCCGATGACGCCGGCCGAGTCGCCGAGCTGGTGACGGCGGATCGGCGTGCACAGCTCATCGTTGAAGAGCACGCGCGCGACGGCTGCCCGGCCGGCGGTGTAGAGTTCGTCGATGTTCGACAAGCCGCCGCCGAGCACGACGACGTCGGGGTCGAGGATGGTGATCAGGTTGGCGAGGGCGCGGCCGAAGTGGGCGATAAAGGCGTCGACCGCCGTGCGTGCCGTCGCGTCGCCGGCGCGCGCGGCGGCGACGATGCCCGCCATGCTCAGGGCGGCGCCGCCCAGCTGGCGATGATGGCGCTCGACCGCCGGGCCAGCGATGAACGCCTCGACGCAGCCGCGTTGGCCGCAGTAACAGGGGGGGCCGGCAGGATCGATGACGTGATGGCCCCACTCGCCGGCGATGTGCTGCGGGCCGGACCACAGGCGGCCGTCGATCACCAGGCCGCCGCCGCAGCCGCTGCCGAGGATGACGCCGAATACCATGCGGCAGCCGCGACCGGCGCCGTGACAGGCTTCGGCCAGGGCGAAGCAATTGGCGTCGTTCTCGACCAGCACCGGGCGGCCGAGCCGGCGCGCCAGGTCGGCGGGCAGATGACGGCCGTTCAGGCAGGTGGTGTTCGAGTTCTTCATCAGGCCGGTGCGCGCCGAGACGGCGCCAGGCGTGCCGATGCCGACCGCGGCCCCACCCGTCGCGTCGCCGGCCAGCGCGTCCACCAGCCGCGCGATGGTCTCGACGATGTGGTCGTAGCCGCGCCCCTGGTCGGTGGGAACGCGCTCGCGGCGCAGTACGCGCCCGTCGGCGTCGTCGAGCACGCAGCCCTCGATCTTGGTGCCGCCCAGGTCGATGCCGATGCGGCGCATGCCAGCGGTGTGGCACAGCGCGCGGCGCCGCTCCAGTGGCGGCGCCCGGCGTAGCCGCGCCCGCCGCTATTGGCTATAGGTGGCGACTTGTCATCTCGTCGGGGAGGAACTGTCGCATGTCCAGCTCCAGCGGACGCACGCTGCTGATCGTCGTCATCCTGCTCTCTGTGGTCCTACTCGCCGTCGGCAACATATTGTGCCACGCCCTGGTGGTGCAGGAATTGACCGGTATCGCGCCGCCGCCGGAGGGCGGCTTCGCGCAGCACCTGGTGCACGCGCTCGGTGAAGCGGTGCGGCAACGACCGCAGTTCGTCTGGTTCTTCAGCGGCGCACCGCTGCTGGTGGGCGCGGTGCTGGCCCTGCTGGTCGGGCTGCAGCGCGGCGGTGGCGCGCCGGCGACGTCGCCGCCGTCGCGCCCCGGCGACGCCACGACCGAGGGGGCGCTGCGCCTGCTGGCACTGCTGCAGCAGGAGGGACGGCTGGTCGACTTCCTCGAAGAGGACATCATGCCGTACGGCGACGCCCAGGTCGGCGCGGCCGTACGCGACATCCATGCCGGCTGCCGCAAGGCGCTGCGCGAGCGCATGCAGATCGACCGCATCTTCGCCGAGGAGGACGGCGCCACCGTCGAAGTGCCCGCCGGCTTCGACGCCGCAAGTCTGCGCCTGACCGGCAACGTACACGGCCAGCCGCCCTTCCGGGGCATACTGCAGCACGGCGGCTGGCGGGTGACGCAGGTGTCGCTGCCCCGCACCGCCGGCATCGACCCGGCCGTCCTGGCACCCGCCGAGGTGGAGATCGCGTAAGAGTTCTTCACACGGAGGAACGGAGACACGGAGGACAACGACTCCCTCCGTGTCTCCGTGTCTCCGTGTGAGAAGAAGCCATGGCAGCGCGCTTCGTAGTCGGCATCGACCTCGGCACCACCAACTCGGCGGTCGCGTACGCGCCGGTCGACGGCTCGGCGCCGATCGCCGTCCTGCCGATTCCCCAGACCACCGCACCCGGCACGGTCGAGGCGCGCGCGCTGCTGCCGTCGTTCCTGTACCTGCCGCTGGCGGGGGAGACGCCAGCGGAACCGGTGGTCGGCGTGTTCGCCCGTCAGCGCGCCGCCGAAGTCCCGGACCACGTCATCGCCTCGGCCAAATCCTGGTTGTCCTTCGCCACCGCCGACCGCGGCGCGGCGATCCTGCCCTGGGGTGCCGCCGATGACGTGGCCAAGCGCTCGCCCGTGGCCGCCTCGGCGGCGTATCTGGCGCAACTCGCGGCGGCGTGGGCGGCGGCATTTCCCGACGCCCCCCTGGTCGATCAGGACGTCCTGCTGACCGTGCCGGCGTCCTTCGATCCGGCGGCGCGCGAACTCACCGTGCGCGCCGCCGCCGAGGCCGGCCTGCCGCCGGTGACGCTTCTCGAGGAGCCGCAGGCGGCCTGCTACGCGTGGATCGACACTGCCGGCGCCGCCTGGCGGCAGCGTCTCGCCGCCGGCGACGTCCTGTTGGTCTGCGATGTCGGCGGTGGCACCTCCGACTTCAGTCTCATCGCGGCGCGCGACGACGGCGGCAGCCTGGCGCTCGCACGCGTCGCCGTCGGCGACCATATCCTGCTCGGCGGCGACAACATGGACCTGGCGCTGGCGCACGTGGTGCGCGAGCGCCTGGCCACCGCCGGCACGACGCTCGACGCCTGGCAGCTGCGCGGACTGGTCGCCGGCTGCCGCGATGCGAAGGAGCGCCTACTCGGCGCCGCCGCCGTACCGAGCCTGCCGGTCGCCATCCTCGGCCGCGGCCGCAAGGTGGTCGGCGGCGCCGTGCGCGCCGAGGTCGGCCGCGACGACGCCGAGCGCGCGCTGGTCGACGGCTTCTTCCCGCGCTGCGCGCTCAGCGATCGCCCGCAGCGCCCGCGACGCGCCGGCCTGCAGGAGCTCGGCCTGCCCTACGCGGCCGACGCCGCGGTCACCCGCCACCTGGCGCACTTCCTGAGTCGCAACAGCGAAGCGGCACAGCCAACCGCGGTGCTCTTCAACGGCGGCGTCATGCGCGCCGCGGCACTGCGGGCGCGCCTGGTCGAGGTCCTGCGCGACTGGTACCCCGGCACCGAGGTGCGCGTGCTGGACGGCGCCGACCCGGAGCACGCCGTCGCCCGCGGTGCCGCCTGTTACGGGCTGGCGCGCCGCGGCCGCGGCGTACGCATCCGCGGCGGCACGGCGCGGACCTTTTACGTCGGCATCGAGAGCGCCGCTCCGGCGGTGCCCGGCATGCGGGCACCGATCAAGGCGCTGTGCGTCGTCCCGCACGGTCTGGAGGAGGGCAGTGCCGTCGAGCTGCCGACGCAGGAATTCGGGTTGGTGGTCGGCGAGGAAACCGAGTTCCGCTTCCTCAGCTCGACGACGCGGCGCGAAGACCACCCTGGCCTGCTGCTCGACGCGTGGAGCGAGGAGGATCTCGCCGAGCTGCCGCCGTTGCACGCGACGGTCGACTGGCCCGGCCACGACGGCGCCATGGTCCCGGTGCACCTCGAAGGGCTGGTGACCGACCTCGGCGTCCTCGAATTGTGGTGCGTCGGCCGCGACGACGGGCGGCGCTGGAAACTCGAGTTCAACGTCCGGGGAGCCGATTAGGAAGTATCTGATTCCTCAACACGGAGGCACGGCGAGTGATCCGATTTCTCCGTGTCTCCGTGCCTCCGTGTGAAAGAAACGTGAGACCATGGCAGCGCGCTTCGTAGTCGGCATCGATCTCGGCACCACCAACTCGGCGGTGGCCTACGCCGACACCGTGGCGGGCACCGCGATCGAGTCGCTACCGCTCGTCCAGCTGGTCGCCGAGGCGACGCTGGCCGAGCGCCCGACGCTGCCCTCGTTCCTCTACCTCGGCGGCGAGCACGATGTGGCGCCGGGAGCGCTGGCGCTGCCATGGGCGGCACAGCGCGAGTTCGCCGTCGGCGAGTTCGCGCGCGCCCAGGGCGCGCGCGTGCCGGGGCGGCTGGTGTCGTCGGCGAAATCCTGGCTGTGCCACGGCGGTGTCGACCGCGAGGCCGACATCCTGCCGTGGGCGGCCGCGGCGGACGTCCGCAAGCTCTCGCCGGTCGAGGCCTCGGCGCGCTACCTCGCTCACCTATGCGAGGCGTGGGCACAGCGCTTCCCCGACGCGCCCCTGGCGGCCCAGGATGTCGTCCTGACGGTGCCGGCCTCGTTCGACGAAGTGGCGCGCGAGCTGACCGTCACCGCGGCGCGGCGGACCGGCCTCACCCGCGTGACGTTACTGGAGGAGCCGCAGGCGGCCTTCTACGCCTGGATCGGCGCCCATCCCGACGACTGGGAGGCGCGCCTGCGCCCGCACCGTCTGGCGCTGGTGATCGACGTCGGCGGCGGCACCACCGACTTCAGCCTGATCCGCATCCGCCGCGACGGCGAACGCCTGGCGCTCGATCGCCTGGCAGTCGGCGACCATATCCTGCTCGGCGGCGACAACATCGACGTCGCCCTCGCCCGCCAGCTCGAACCGCGCCTCGGCGAGGCGCTCGACAGCCAACGCTGGCATGCCCTCACCAACCTCTGCCGCGCCGCCAAGGAGACGCTGCTCGGATCGGCGCCGCCGGACGCGGCGCCGATCCGTCTCGGCGGCCGCGGGCGTACCGTCATCGGCGGCGCGCGGCAGGCCGACCTGACGCGCGCCGAGGTCGAACGGCTGGTGCTCGACGGCTTCTTTCCGCTCGTCGCCGCCGATGCCCGGCCGCGTCGCACGCCGCGCGCCGGCCTGCAGGAGTGGGGACTGCCCTTCGCGGCAGAGGCCGAGGTGTCGCGCCACCTGGCCGCCTTCCTCGCCCAGCACCGTGACGATGCCGACGGCGACGCCGCACTCGGGGCGCCCGACGCGGTGCTGTTCAACGGCGGCGCGCTGAGCCCGGCGCTGGTGCGCGAACGCCTCGGCGCGCTGCTGGCAAGCTGGTACGGCGGCGCGCCGCCGGCCCTGCTCGAGAGCGACAGTCTCGATCTCGCGGTGTCGCGCGGCGCCACCTACTACGGACTGGTGCGCCGCGGGCTCGGCGTACGCATCGGCGGCGGTAGCCCGCGCGCCTTCTACCTCGGACTGACGGCGCCCGCCGACCTGCCGGCTGGCAGCGTCGACGCCGTCTGCCTGGTGCCGCGCGGCCTGCACGCCGGCGAGGAAGTCGAGATCTCCAGCCCGGCCTTCACCGTTCTTGCAAACCGCCCGGTGAGCTTCCCCCTCTTCTCCTCCAGCACCCGTCTCGGCGACCGCGCCGGCGCCGTCGTCCGCGCCGAGCGCGAGTCGCTCAGCGAGCTGCCGCCGATCCGCACCGTGCTGCGCTTCGGCAAGAAACTCGCCGCCGCCGAGCTGCCCGTGCACGTCGTCGCCGCGCTGACCGAGGTCGGTACGCTCGAGGTGTGGTGTCGCTCGCTCACCACCGAGCACCGTTGGCGCCTGCAGTTCGGCCTGCGCGACGCGCGCCCGAGCGAGGCCGAGACGGCGCCGGCGGCGTCCGGTGGCGAGCTGGCCATCGCCGGCGAGCGCGTCGCGGCGGCACTCACCGCGCTCGCCGTGGTCTTTCCCGGCGGCGGCGACCCAGTGACACTGGTCAAGGGGCTCGAGACGGCTCTCGATGTCGGCAAGGACGCCTGGCCGCTGGCGACCATCCGGCCGCTGTGGGACGCGCTGCTCGCCGGCGCCGGCGGCCGCGGCGTCACGGCGGCGCACGAAGCGCGCTGGCTCAACCTGTGCGGCTTTCTGCTGCGGCCGGGCTTCGGCCACGAGCTCGATGAATGGCGCGTCCAACAGCTCTGGAAGCTCTACTCGCAGGGGCTGCGCTTTCCGCGTGCCGTGCAGGGCCGGGTCGAGTGGTGGGGCCTGTGGAAGCGCATCGTCGGCGGCCTCAGCCGGGCGCAACAGCAGGAGCTGTTCAAGCAGACGGCGCCGGCGCTGCTGCCGCGCCTGAAAGCCCGCGCCAGAGACAAGCGCGCGGCGGTGGGTCCGCAGGAAGTGCGCGAGTACTGGCAGCTACTCGCCAGTTGCGAGCGCCTGGCAGCCGAGACGAAGGTTGAGCTCGGCGCGGTGTTGTTGCCGGCCGTGCTCAAGGGCAAGGCCAGCGAGGCCGAGATCTGGGCGCTCGGCCGGCTCGGTGCGCGGGCGCCGTTCGCCGGCCCGCTCAACAGCGTCGCGCCGCGCGCGAGCGTCGAGGGCTGGGTGGAGGCGCTGCTCGGCGCCACCTGGCCGCGACCGGGTGCCGTCGCCTTCGCATGCGTGCAGTTGGCGCGCTGCGTCGACGACCGCGAACGCGACCTCGATGACGGCTTGCGGCGCCGCCTGGCCGAGCGCCTGCGCGAGCTGCCGCAGGGTGCGCGCGCGGCGCGCCTGGTCAGCGAAGCGGTGCCGCTCGAGGCACAGGAGCGGGCGCGGATTCTCGACGAGACGCTACCGATGGGGTTGGTGCTAAAGCCCCTGGAGGGCGCCGCTCCGTCGGCGCCTGTTGAATGACGGTCCGCGACCCGCTCCAACAGGCGCCGAC
>JANNRA010000102.1:0-5104 GCA_031401035.1 bacterium
CACCGGTGGCCATCTCGCCGACATCGCCGCCGTGCGCCACCGCCGCACCGCCGGCGGCGCCGATCTCCGCCGCCACCGCCGCGGCAGGCTGCTCGGCGGTCGCCCCCCCGTCGGCGGCGACACCGGCGTCGTTGACCACCACGCGCGCCCCGTACGCCGCCAGACGCAGCGCGTAGGCGCGGCCGAGGCCGCGCCCGGCGCCGGTGACGATGGCGACCTGCCGCTCGAGCATGCGGCGGTCATATCCGGGACCGACGCCATTCTCCATGGCCCACTTTTCGTTTGAACGGACTCCAGTCCGCTGCTAGCCGGTCGGGCTCTGGAGGGAGTCGCATCATGACCAAGCGCGTGTTCAAGGACGTGCGCGGCGGCGGCGGCGAGAGCGCCGCGGCGCTGCCGATCGACGCCTACATGCAGTCGCTGGAAGCGCTGCAGGCGGAGATCGCGACGGAGAAGAACCGCGTCTGGGAGCGCGTCGCCGACGGCACGCTGTCGCTCGAGCTGCTGCGCCGCCTCTGCAAGGAGTACTACTACCTGGGCAAGTGGTACACCTCGGAGTTCGGCTCGCTCGTCGCCAACGCGCCGGATTGCGACGCACTGGACCTCAAGACCAGCGAACACTTCCAGCACTGGCTGCAGAACCTCGCCGACGAGACCGGCTACACCGGCGACCGCAACCATGTCGACATGAAGGTCGACTGGGCGCGCGCCATGGGCATCAGCGACGACGAGCTGCTGACCTACCGGCCGATGCCCGAGACCGTCGGCTCGGTGTTCACTACGCTCTATTACATGCGCCGCTCCTACGAGGAGGGCCTCGCCGCATTCGGCTGGGCCGGCGAACGCTTCGCCGCCTCGACCAACTACGCGAAGATGATGTTCGAGGGCATGCGCGACCACTACGGCTTCGAGATCGAGAACTTTCGCGTCCACGCCTATGCCGAGGAGGATCACGGTCAGGCCGCCGATTTCCTCCTCCGCCAGGTCGTGCAGACCGCCGGCCAGCAGCGCCGCATACGCCGCGCCATCGAACACGTGTTGATGTCCCGCAACGCGCGCACTGCCGCGCTCAATCGCTGGCTCGAAGCGCCCGGCGCGTTGCGCCAGCGCGCCGCGTAGAGGGAGCCATGAAGAATGGAATGCTCGTCGCCGACTGCGACATGCACATCTTCGAGCCTGCCGACCTCTGGCAACGCTACATCGATCCCGCCTATCGCCACGCCGCGCCGGTCGGCCTCACCGAGATGCGCCGTGACATGCGCGTCAAGGTGAAGTCGCACGTCATCCTGCGCATGGGCGCGGTGCGGCCGGTCGACCCGAAATCGGGCGGCGCCTGGAAGTCGGCGCATGACACCGCCTACGCGCACGCCGAGGCGCGCAACTGGGATCCGACCTCGCAGCACCAGGCGATGGACGCCGAGGGCATCGACGTCGCCGTGCTCTTCCCCACCCGCGGCCTGTTCGTCCTCGGCCTCGACACGCCGCAGCAGATGGGTCCGGACGGCCTCGAGCCCGACTTCGCCGCCGCCATCGCGCGCGCGTACAACGATTGGATGTTCGACTTCTGCAAGGAGTACCCGCAGCGCATGTTCGGCTGCGGCATGCTGGCGCCGCACGCCATCGACCACGCCGTCGACGAGGCGCGCCGCTGTGTCAACGACCTCGGCTTCAAGGCCCTCTTCCTCTCGCCCGGCATGGTCAACCGCACGCCCTGGCATCACGCCTCGTACGACCGCCTGTGGGCCGAGTGCGAGAAACTCAACGTGCCGATCTGTTTCCACGGTGGCGGCCAGAACTTCCTCAAGCCGGATTTCTCGCTCGAGGTGCTCGACAAGCTGATGATGTGGCACACCTTCAGCCAGCCACTCGGCATCATGACGGCGCTGGTCAGCTTCACCGCCGGGGGCGTCTTCGAGCGCTTCCCCAGGCTGCGCAGCGGCCTGCTCGAGGGCAACTGCTCGTGGGCGCCGTGGCTGCTCTATCGCCTCGACGAGCACTACGAATGGCTCGGCGGCTTCGAGGCGCCCGACCTGCGCATGAAGCCGTCGGAGTACTTCCTGCGCAACTGCTTCCTGGCGGTCGAGGCCGACGAGGCGACGGTGCCGCACTACGTCAGCACCTTCGGCGACGACAACCTCGTCTATTCGACCGACTACCCGCACGCCGACTCGAAGTACCCGCACGCCGTCGAGGCCTTCATGAAGCTGCCCCTGTCGGCGGCGTCGCAGAAGAAGATCCTGTGGGACAACTTCAGCCGCCTCTACGACCTGCCGAAGCCGGCGGCGACCGGCGCGCAGGTGACGGCGTGACGATCGTCGACGCCGACGGACATGTCGCCGAGGGCTCGACGCTGCCGTTGGAGGCGATGCGGCGCTGGCCGCAGTTCGTCGCGGCGCGCAGCGACGGCAAGCCGGGGCTGACCGTCGAGGGGCGCAATCATCCCGAGGACAGCGGCCCCGGCGCCGGCTGTCCGCCGCAGCACGGGCTGAGCGTCGCCGACGGTATCGACTGGTCGAGCGCCGCCGGCATGCTGCGCGACGCCGACCGCGACCACATCGACACCATGGTGCTCTATCCGAGCTTCGGCCTGTGCGCGCCGAGCCTCGAGGATCCGGACTTCGCCGCCGGCTTCGCGCGCCTCTACAATGAATGGATCGCCGACTACTGCCGCGACTCGGGCGGTCGCCTGCGCGGCGTCGGCGTGACGCCGATCGAACACGGGGCGGTGGCGATCGACATCATGCGCGAGGCCAAGCGCCTCGGCCTGGTGGCGACGATGATTCCGCCGGCGCTGAAGACGCGCAACCTCGACCACGCCGACCTCGATCCGCTGTACGCCGCCGCCGTCGAGCTCGACATGCCGCTCGGCGTCCACGGCGCGCCGGGCATCCACCTGCCGAAGATCGGCGTCGACCGCTTCACCAACTACATCCAGGTGCACTGCGTCAGTTTCCCCTTCGACCAGATGACGGCGATGACCGCGCTGGTCTCAGGCGGCGTCTTCGACCGCCACCCGCGCCTGCGCGTCGCCTTCCTCGAGGCCGGCGTCGGCTGGGTGCCGTTCTTTCTCGACCGCCTGCACGAGCACTACGAGAAGCGCGGCGACTGGATCCCCAACGGCTGGCAGCGCGACCCGCTCGAGTACCTGAAGGCGGGCAACATCTACGTCAGTTGCGAACCCGAGGAGCCGATCCTGCCCGGCGTCATCGACGTGCTTGGCGACGACTTCATCATGTTCGCCAGCGACTACCCGCACTGGGACGGCGACTGGCCGGAGAGCACCAAACACCTGCGCGGCCGCGGCGACATCAGCGAGGCCTCGCGCCACAAGATCGGCGGCGACAATGCCCGCCGCTTTTACAACCTGGGCGCCTGAACAGCGATTGGAGGGCTCCGCCCCGTCGGCGCCGGCTGGATGGCGCCGCGCGCCTTCCCTGCAACAGGCGCCGACGGGGCGGCGCCCTCCAGCCGCTCCCGCGTGCGGCAGCCGCGGCATAGCTACGAGCAGGTGCCGCCCGGCGCGCGGACCTGGCGGGCCAGCACGTCGAGCCAGCGCCAGGCGACGACGAGATTGCCGGCGTCGTCGCCGGCCAGGGCCAGCGCCTCGACCCGCGTCTCGGCGATCACCAGGGCCTCGCCCTGCCCGGTGCCGTCGGCGGCGAAGCGGCGCAGCAGCAACGGGCTCTCGCCGAAGGCGACGGCGAAACTGCCGTCGGGCAGCACGGCGACGGCGGGCGGCACCGTCGTCTCGAGCGCCGTGCCGACCTCGATCACCGTGGTGAGCGGCGCGCCGCTGAGATCGACCACCTGCGCCAGGACGCGGCTGCGGTCCGAGCCCGTAGCGAGCGGCTGGCGCCAGACGGCGACGAGACGGTCGCTCGAGGCCGCCGCGGCGATGCTGCTGAACGGCGGCGTTGCCGCGTCGACGTCGAACTGCGCCATCGGGATGCCCTGCTCGAGGGCGAAGGCGCGCAGCGCGATCTGCGCCGGCGCCAGTTCGAAGGCGATGCAGACGGCGCCGAGTTGCGTGCCGGGGGCGACCGCCGACGGATCGCCGAAGCAGGAGAGCGGCTGCGCCGGCAGCAGGCCGCTCGGCCGCTGCTGGCGCAGCATGGTGCGGATGACGATGCCGCCCGAGGAGACCTGCTGCACGTCGGTCCACGCCAGCAGCGCGCTGCCGCCGGCGTCGGTGGCGACGCTGGGTCCGCTCAGCGCGTGCCCGGCGGTGACACTGGCGGCGAGCGCGACGTTGCCGAGCGGGCCGCCGTTGGAGCCGAAGCGGCGCACCGCCAGGCGCGTGATCGGCGACTCGAAGTCGCGCGGATTGGCCTCCCCCCAGGTCGCCACGCCACCGCTGTTCGGCAGCCGGGCCAGGGCCGGCGCCAGGATCACCCGCTGCCGCACGGCGAGGCGGTCCTGGCCGAGGAAGGCGCCGCTGGCCGCGTAGCGATGCAGAAAGATCTCGCCGCTCGCCCGCGGCTGCGAGCCAGCGGTCACCTCCGTGCTGCCCGAGGCGACGACGAAGGCGCCGCCCGGCTGCACCACCAGACCCGGCCCGGCGAGCACGCGTGCGCCGTTGCGCGGCGCGACCGTGAACGCCGCACAGAGCGGCGGCGCCGTCGGACAGCCGCTCAGCGCCGACGGCACCGCAGCGATCAGCTCGGCGATACTGACGGTGGCGTCGCCGTTCACATCGGCACTGGGACAGGTGTCGATGCTGGCGTTGCCGAGGGCGATGTTGACCAGCGTCACCAGCTCGGCGACGGTCACGACGCCGTCGCCGTCGCAATCGCCGGGACAGATGTCCTGTGCGTCGGTCGCGCGCGGCTGCGGCGCCTGCAGCAGGACGGCGGCGAGAGCGAGGAGCGGCAGGCGGCGCGGCAGCGTGACGAGCGAGATCGGCATTCCCGAGTTCCTAGCAACTCCCAGCGCGCCTCGCACCTCAGGCGGCGGCGACCACCAGCCGATAGCCGAGGTCGAGCTCGCGCATGGTGGCGCAGATCGGACTGGGCCGCACGACCGGTGCAGCGCAAAGGGCGTGAGGGCAGTGGCCGGGACCGCGGGGGGGGGGGCCCCCCCGGCCGCCCCCCACGCCGCGGGGGGG
>JANNRA010000103.1:0-67518 GCA_031401035.1 bacterium
CCGCCCCCGAACAGCCGCTGGCGCGGTGAGCGTGGGGGGCCAGGCGTTGGCAAGGGTGAATCAGGCCCCGGCCCGCGGCTGCGCGTGCCGCGGCTGGGACCCTCGGGCGGGCGAAGGGCGCACGCGGGCGGCGGTGCGACCGCTGGAGGCCGCGCGTGGGGAGCCGGCGGGTGGGCCGGTGGTCAGCTCGCGTCGTCGGGCAGCCAGCTCGGTTGGCGCGGCGGCCCGGGGCACGGCGGCTGCAGCGGGAGCCCGAGGTGGGCAAGGATGCGGGCGATCACGCGCGGCTCGGCGATGGTCGCCACCAAGCGTAGGCGCCCGCCGCAGTCCGGGCACGCCAGCACGTCGAGGCCGAAGGTCCGGCGCAACAACTCGGCCCAGGCGACGGCTTCGAGGACGGCGACGGCATGTTCGTGACGCGCGTGAGCCTCTCGTTGGCGTGGCAAGACGGGCGATAGTCCGCACGAGCACCTCTTGTAGCCTGATGTACACTAGAGTACAAAACACGCATGACAGTCACACTGACCATCAGCGAGGCTCGAGCAGCTCTACCCGACCTCGTGGACCGGGTCACGAATGGCGAGGAGATCACCCTCACCCGCCACGGCCGGCCGGTCGCGGTCGTCGTTCGGCCCGATGCACTTCGCGTGCGCAGGGGTGGAGTTGCACTCGCCTCGGCGGCCGAGCTCCGTGAACGCCTCCGGGCAGCACTCCGCGTGGCACGGCCTATCCCCAAGGGCGTTTCCCGAAAACGCGCCAATAAACTCGTTGCCGACCTTCGAGCCGGTCGGGCGCGAGGCTGATGGACGCATTCGACGCCGACGTCCTCATCTACGCCGCATTTCGCGTCCATCCACTCGGGAGCAGAGTGGCCGCGCTCTTCCCGCCATCTCCCGTCAAGGAGGGTACGCCCCCCGTCGGCATCGGATCCGTTCTTCTGATCCCCGAGCTGCTGAGTAAGCCGCTGCGCGACGAGGCGGAGGAAGAGATCGCTGCGTTGTCATGGCTGCTCGCGCGTCTCGATTTACGGCCCGTTGATGGAAGCACCGCCGACCTCGCCGCAGTTCTCGGAGCGAAGCACAGGCTGCGCGCCGCAGATGCGGTGCACCTGGCGACGGCCGTCCAGGCGGGTGCAGATCGGTTCGTCACCAACAACCGAAAGGACTTCGTGAAGGCCATCGACGAGGTCGAGGTCGTTTATCCCGACGACCTCGAGCAGGTCGGCTGACCCAACGGAAGCAATGCGGGCTATCCGCTCGCCGCGCTGCTGCCCGCAGACTGACACCGGCCGCGGCAAGGCGCCGGCGTCCGCCGGCGCCCTGCCGCTCGATGGGCTTTGCCCAAGAAGTTGTCGTGCGCATCAACCGCGCAGCGCAGGCTGCTACGCTGTTGGGCTGTTCGCTGTTACGGGAGAGGAATGTTCGGCCGGACTCAGAGCCATTGCGGGGCAGCACAAATCTCATCGAACGCAACCGGCCAGCGCGGCGCACACCCGGACACCGCCCCCCGTGGCGGCGGCGGTGGTGTGCGCAATGCGCGTGACGCCAATCGGACGGTCAGCGAAACGCACACCAGTCGGCACTGGGCAGCCCACCGGTGGTTCGCGCAACGGGGACCGCGGATAGCCCGGATGAGCTGGCGATTTCTCATAACGGCGCACGGTGACCGAAGACTACGAGCTGCGCGGGCAGCGCATGGAGGCCGGCGACCGCCTGGTCATGTTCTACGCCTCCGCGAACCGCGACGAGGAGGTCTTCGACGAGCCCTTCGCGTTCCGCATTGACCGCAGCCCGAACCCCCATCTGGGCTTCGGGGTCGGCGAGCACTTCTGCCTGGGCGCCAACCTGGCGCGCCGATCGCAGCGGGCCCTGTGGCTGGAACTTGCACGGCGCATGGAATGGGCCGAGCTTGCGGGCGAGCCCGAGCAGATCCACTCGGCCTTCGTCGTGGGACTGAAGAAGCTGTCCATGCGCTACCGCGTCAGGCCCACCGCTTGAGGACATCGTCGACGGCTCGCCGAGGAAGCTCCCTGATCGTCGCCGTGCGAAGAGCTCGCAGAGCTGATCGAACGGCACTGGGACGGGATTGCCGCCTACTGTCGCCCCGAGAACTGTCAGAGCTCAACACTGGACCATCGCGGGCTCGTCGCGCGGAGCGCAACTATCCGACGGCGGCACGCGGGGGTGCGCACGACTTTCGGGTGGCGCTAGCGGCCGCGGAATTCGGGCTTGCGGCCCCCGCGGATCGCGCGGATCCCCTCGCGCACGTCGTGGGAGCGGCCGGCGATCCTTTGGTTGCGCGCCTCGAGGTCGAGAAGGCTGTTGAAGGGCAGGTTCGCCCCCTCGTACACCGCGTCCTTCGCGAAGCCGTAGGCCAGCGTCGGCCCGTGGGCGAGCCGCTCTGCGAGCTCGCTGGTGGCGTCGGCCAGCTCATCTGCCGGGACCACCCGATTCACGAGGCCGAGCCGCAGCGCCTCGGTGGCATCGATGAGGTCGCCCAGGAAGAGAAGCTCCAGCGCCTTTGCGTGGCCCACCAGCTCTCGCAGTAGCGACGAGGCGCCCCCTTCCGGCCCCAGGCCAATGCGGGAGAAGACCACGCCGAAGCGCGCCGCCTGCGAGGCGATGCGCAGATCCGTGGCCAGCGCGAGGCTGCAGCCGATGCCAACGGCGTCACCGTTGATGCTGCCGACGACGGGCTTCGGAAGCTGCCGCAGGCGACGGATGCAGCGGTTTCCCCGATCGAGGATGTCGCCTCCAGGGTCGCCGGGGAAAGAGGAAGCCTCGGTGCGACGACGCTCTTCCTCAGAGACGGGCTTAAAGTCGCCACCCGCCGAGAAGCCACGACCGGCTCCCGTCAAGACCACCGCCCGCACGGCGTCGTCCGCCTCGACCTCGAGGAGCATCCGCTCCATCTCGAGGAAGAGGCCGGTGGTCAGCGCATTGCGCGCCGCGGGTCGGTTTAGGGTGAGCGTTGCCACGCCGCCCTGCCTGTCGAAGAGCAAGGAGGGCTCGGTGTCCTTGTCGCACTGATCCGTCATGCCTTGCTCCCCGCTTTCACAGCAGGGGACACCCGCTTGCGGCGTCGCGTTTGCTCCCTGGTGTTCAGTCGCGTCGGCTTCGTTCGGGTCGGTGCAGTCATGTCCAGCCAGCGATCGGAAGCGATCCAGGCGACCGACTGGTGCAGCTCGTCGGGGGCCTTTCGCTCCCAGTGCCCCAGTGCCGCCGCCAACGACTTCTCCATGATCGATCGCGCCTCGTCCGAATGGCCGTCCTCGATCGCTCGAACCGTCCGCTCGTAGCTGCGCACCGCCGATCGGCACTGCTTCTCCTCCCACGCGCTGCCTGACTCCCCGGACATGCGGTGCAGCGCCTCCACAAGGATCGCGAGAACCCGGTTGCCCGATGCGGCGGCGATCAGGTTCATGAAGCGCCGGGCCTCCTCTCGGAAGAGCTCCGCGTCGCGAGCCGCGACTTGCATCCGGGCGATGCTCTCGTGCAGGGTCGCAATGGCCTCGCGGCTCGCGTTCTGCGCGGCCTCGGCCGCCAAGACGGGGTAGATCGAGCGACGCGCCTCCACAACCGACCGGAACGACGCGTCGGCGAACTGAAGGTGTAGGGAGAGCACGCTCGCGAGATGATCCGCGCCCGGTGCGCTGACCACCGGGCCTCCGCCGGGCCCGGCCTTGATGCGGAGCGCCCCCTGGAGCTCGAGGAATCGCAGCGCCTCGCGCACGGTGGCGCGCGCCACGCCGAGCTCCTCGACCATCCGGTGCTCGGCGGCGAGCGGCGTCCCGGGTCGGAGGCGCTGGCGCCGGATCTCGCTCACGAGCTTGCGGGCGATGCGGACCGCGACGCGTTCGGGAGTTTGTCTTCGGCTCATTCGGATCGTACGTCCCCCGCCACAAGTTCCGCTGGCGGTCGGACAACTAGTATCATAGTATTTCGCCGCACGCGAATGCATCAAGTCGGAGGGGCCATGTCGATTTGCCTGACGGAAGAGCATCGGGAGCTCACCCGCGTCGCCCGCGCCTTTCTCGAATCGAAGGGCGCGCGCGGTGAATCGCGTACGAGGCTCGACGCACCGAGCGACTGCTTGCCCAGTTTCTGGAAAGAGATGGCCGATCTCGGATGGATGGGGCTCCACATCGCCGAAGCCCACGGAGGCCAGGGCTTCGGCATGCCCGAGCTCTCGGTCGTCATCGAGGCACTCGGCTTCGCCATGACGCCCGGCCCCTTCCTGCCGACCACGCTGGCCTCGGCGCTGATCGCCGAGGCCGGCAGCGACGCGGCACGCGCTGCCCTTCTGCCCGGCCTCGCCGACGGGTCGCTCGTCGGCGCGGTCGGCCTCGGTGGAGATCTGTACGCCAGCGGTGGCCGACTGCACGGGTCAGCCGGATGGGTCCTCGGCGCCGAGGTCGCTCAGGTTCTCGCGGTTAGGGTCGGGGGCGACGTCGCTCTGCTCACGTCGGACCAGCCGGGCCTCTTGGTCGAGCCGCAGAAGAACCTGGATCCAAGTCGCAGGGTCGCGGTCGTTCGCTGCGACGGTGTCGAGGTCTCGGAGGCGAACCTTTTGGTCGGAGCTCGACGTAGCCTCCAACGCCTCGCCCGGGCGCTCTCCGCGGCCGAGGCCGCGGGTGGAGCGCGGGCGTGCACTGAGATGGCGGCCACCTACGCGAAGGAGCGCGTGCAGTTCGGCCGGCCCATCGGTACTTTCGGCCCGGTCAAACATCACTGTGCCAACATGCTGGTCGCAACCGAGCAGGCCACGGCGGGCGCCTGGGGCGCTGCGCGGGAAGATCTGAGCGGCGACGAGGCCGATCTCGCGGCAGCCGTCGCCAGCAGTCTCGCGCTGCCCGCTTTCGCTATTTGCGCAAAGTTGAACATCCAGGTGCACGGCGGCATCGGCTATACGTGGGAGCACAACGCCCACCTCTACCTGCGCCGCGCGATTGCGCTCGAGTCGTTGATGGGCCCGGTCGACCGAGCGCGCGAAGATGTGGTGAGGCTCATGGCCCGCGGCGTGCGCACCAAGGCGACGATCGCGCTGCCGCCCGAAGGAGAGACCTTCCGCGAAGAGGCCCGCCGCTTCGTCCAGAAGTATGAAAGCCTCCCCAAGGCGGCGAGGCGGAGGGCGCTGGCCGACAGCGGCTACCTCGTACCCCACTGGCCGAAGCCGTGGGGCCGCGGCGCCGGTGTGATCGAACAGCTCGTCATCGACGAGGAGTTCAAGGGTGTGCGGAGGCCGGACCTGAGCGTCAGCGGCTGGAACACGCTTACCATCGCCCAGCACGGAACACCCGCGCAGGTGGAGCGCTATGTCCGACCCAGTCTCGAGGGAGAGATCGACCTGTGCCAGCTCTTCAGCGAGCCGGGCGCGGGTTCCGACGCCGCCGCGGTGCAGACGCGCGGCGTCAAGGTTGACGGAGGCTGGCGGGTGTCGGGGCAGAAGGTGTGGACCAGCAACGCGCAGCGCTCGACGCACGGGTTCGCGACCGTGCGAACCAACCCCGAAGCGCCGAAGCACGCGGGTATCAGCATGATGGTGATCGACTTGCACGCCGACGGCGTCGAGGTGCGACCCTTGCGCCAGATCACCGGGCACGCGCACTTCAATGAGGTCTTCTTCGACGACGTCTTCGTGGCGGACGACGATGTCGTCGGTCCCGTCGATCAGGGTTGGACCGTCGCCCGCAACACGCTTGGGAACGAGCGTATTTCGCTCGGCGGCGGCGCAGACGGGGGAATGATCGGCGGACCGAATCTCCTGGAGCTGATCAATAAGCTCGCGGCGGACGACCTGGGCGTGATCCGCGAGGCGGGTGCGGCGCTTGCCGAGTCCGAGTCGATCACCTTGATGAATCTCCGAGGCGTGATCCGTGCCGTCGAAGGCACCGAGCCGGGCGCCGAGGGGAACATCAAGAAGCTCATCGGCGCCGAAGTCGTACAACGCAAGGGTGCGATCGCGGCGCGCATAGTCGGGCCGGCGGCGGCGGTGCGGGAAGGCGACGAGGGCCGAGTCGGGATGTGGCTGATGGCGACGATGGCAGCCACGATCGGCGGAGGTACCTCAGAGATCATCCGCAATCAGATCGGCGAACGGCTGCTCGGCCTGCCGCGGGATCCATTGATCAGCTAGCCTCAATCACAGAGTGTGCCGTGCAAAGACGGCGGTTTCCAGTGGGTGAGGGTCCCACCCGGGAAAGGTTCGCTCCAGCCGGAAGCAGTCGGAGCAGTGTAAGGAAGTAACGAGATTCGCTCGATTCGCACGTGCACGTTTTTACGCGATCAGCTCCTCGAGCTGTTCTGCGGTGCTCGGGATGTCGCCGCGCGGCATATAGATCATCTGGAGGTCGGCGCCCAGTGCCGCTCGTTCCCGAAGCTGCTCCCGCACCTCATCGATCCGACCGATGCACTGAAGGTCTCGGATCATGCGTTCGGAGATCGCGTCGAAGGCGCCCTTGCTGTCGCGTTCAGCGAAGGCCTTGCGGGAAGCGGCCACCTCGGCCTCGTAGCCGTTGCGCTCCAGCATCTGCCAATAGAAAACGCCCATCTTGTTGATGTAGAACCACAGGATCTGCCGCGCCTCCTGCCACTTGGTATCGTCGTTCTTGCCGTCAAGGACGTTCACGGTCGTGAAGGGAGCGATTGTGAAGGGCTTGTTCGGCTTACCGGCGACTTCGGCAGCCGCCTGCAGGTCGGCGCGGAGCGACGCGAACTTCTGCTTCGGCCAGTGGATCGGGATCACACCGTCGGCGATTACGCCGGTCTGGTTGATCGAGCTCGGTGAGATCGCTGCAATCCAAACCGGGATCTTCGTACGCGGCCGCGCGTACTCGAGCTGGAATCCGCGGTGGAGCTGAAAGATCTCGCCGTCGTAGTCGAGCTTCTCGCCGGCGATGAGGAGGTCGAAGATCTCGACGGTCTCGCGGATGCGGCGGAGCGGCGCCGCGAACGGAACGCCGTGCAGATGCTCGATCACGTTGGCCCCCGACGAGCCGAGGCCGAGCACGGCACGCCCCTCCGAGATCTGGTCGAGCATCGCGAACTCCTGCGCGAGCACGGCCGGCGAGCGCGAGAAGCAGTTCACGATCGACGTCCCGATCGTGATTCGGCTCGTTTTCGCCGCGATCAGCGTGAGGAACGGAAGCACCGACGGGCCCCAGGCCTCCCCCGTCGCGACGTGCTCGTAGCCAAGGTCCTCGGCGATGCGGACCCGCTCGAGCCCCTCCTTCCAATCCTTGCCGATTGTCGCGAGTACGCCGAGTCGCACGCTTTCCCCTCTACTCCGCCGACTGTCGTCGTCCGCGGTGACCTGAATGCCTCGATCACCGCTCGCCGGAAAGCCTTGCGCTGCGGATCCGACCCTCTGGCGCTTCCACCCGCGCGTAGCCTTCTCCAAAGGGCTCATCCCTGCGGCGCAGGGTTTCCTTGAGGCCGTGCTCTCTGATGCTACGCCCGTAGTCGCGGACGGCCGGCGCCCGGTGGGCGCGCGCGTCGTTCTCGCCGGCCAGTCTCTGCAGGACCTGCGCGCCCATCAACTCGAGGGCGAGGTTGGTGATGCGCTTGTTGGCGGCGAGCAGGTCGGAATCGATCAGGCTGAAGCGGTCTGCCAGGCCTTCGACTTCGTCCTCGAGGACGTCGGCGGGCACGGCTTTCATCACCAGGCCGATCTTCGCCGCGTCCGCGCCGGTTACGGAATCACCGGTGAGCTGCAGTCGCTTCGCCCATTGTGGCCCGCAGTGGTACACCCAGAGATTATTGGGGAGGGCCCCCATCGTGCGCGCCGCGGGGAAGCCGATGCGCGCATCCTCGGCCGCGATCACGATGTCGCAGGCCATGGCGAGGTCGGTGCCCCCCGCCAGACAGTTTCCGTGTACTTGCGCGATGGACGGCTTGTGCATCTCCCAGAGCGCGCGGATGCGGCGGTTGTTCTGTTCGATCAGCCAGATGTCGTCGTCGTGGCTGCGGCCGGTTCGATGATCCGGCCGCCTCTTGCTGCCGAGTGCCATGAGGTCGTAGCCGGAGCAAAACGAGGTCCCTTCCCCCCGCAGGATCACACTGTGCACGGCGGAGTCGTCATCCGCCTCCCAGAGCGCGTGCTCCAGCTCCTCGAGGAGGCGCGATGTCATCGCGTTGTGCTTGTCGGGCCGCGCCAGGGTGATGCGCGCCCGTCCGTTTTCGACCTCGTATCGAATCTGTTCGTAGTTCGTTTCGCCGTCTACGCTCACGCCGTCCTCCTGTGCTGCCCGGGGCTGCCGTTACGAGCGCCGGCTGAACTTGGGGTTGCGTTTTTCGAAGATTGCCTTGACCGCCTCGCGACCATCCTCGCTCGAGAGAGCGCGCCTGGCCAACTCTATCTCGTCGCGCAGGTGGGCTTCGAGATCCGCGAGGAGGCCCGCCCGGGTGACGAGACGCTTGGTCTGTCGCGCCGCCATCGGAGCGACCTCGGCGATTCGACGGCAATAGCCGCGGAAGGTGTCTTCGAACTCCCCCGCGGGTGCAACCTCGCCAACTAGGCCGAGGCTGAGCGCCGCTTGCGCATCCGTCATCTTGGGGTCGAGCAGAAATCGCATCGCGCCCTCGTGTCCGATGGCCTGCGGCAAGGTCCACGAAAGCCCGCAGTCAGGTGAGCTCCCCGCCCGCGCGTAACCCGGATGAAAGCGCGCTATCGAGCTGGCGATTCGTATGTCGGCACACATGGCGAGGGCCAGGCCGGCGCCGATGGCGATCCCGCCGATGCCGGCAATCACGGGCTTGTCACAGTCGACACGAATGCCGATCACGAGTCGAACGATGTCGTCATCCGTGATGCGACGATTCGGAGATGTGCCGGATGAACGGCTGGGCGGCGCCAGATCCGCACCGGCACAGAAGGCGTCGCCAGCGCCAGTGAGTCCTATCACGCGGACGTCGTCGTCGGCCGCGGCTGCGGCGAAGCCGTCGACGATTGCATGTACGAGGTCGCCGGAGAGAGCGTTCTTCTTCGCTGGTCGGTTGAGGGTCAGAATCCTTACCCCGGCTTCGGTCTCTTGCCGGAGCAACGGCTCGGGGTTCGCTGCGGGATTGCTCATTATCGGTCCAGAGAGCTCTACGTGGTGCGGTCGCGGCTTCCGGTGAGCTCGGCCATCAACTCCAGCCCTTCTTGGTGATGGCACGATAGGATGAGGCCGGTCGCGCCCGATTCCTCCCAGGCCTTGTAGCGTTCGCGGATCCGCTCGGGCGGCCCGACCAAAGCTCCCTCGTCGCAGAAGTCGTCCGGCACCGCCTCGATCGCCTCGCGCTTGCGACCGGCCAGGTAGAGCTCCTGGATCTTCGCGGCCGCCTCGGGGTAGCCACGGCGCACCATCATGTCGTTGTGAAAGTTCTTGTTACGATGGCCCATGCCGCCTGCATACAGAGCGATGCCCGGCTTCATCCGAGAGAGCGCAGACCGCACGTCGTCGGTGATGATGAGCGGTAGCAACGGCTGGATCTCGAAGTCGGCCAGGCTCTTGCCGCCGGCTCGGCGGAAGCCTTCTTCCAGCCACGGTCGGTAGAGTTCCATCATGCCCGGCACGAAGGCCAGCGGGAACCAGCCGTCGGCGATCTCGGCGGTGAGCCGGACAGTGCGCTCGTTGCCGGTGCCGAGCCAGATGGGGATTTTCGGGTTCATGTGGAGGATGGACTTCAAGGGCTTGCCGATCCCCAGCGCGCCGTCGCCGCGATAGGGGAGCGAGATTTCCCGGCCGTCATGGGCGGCCGGCTCCTCGCGCGCGAAAATCTTGCGCATGATCGAGACATAGTCGCGGATGCGCCAGTAGGGCTTCCCCCAGGGCTGGCCGTACCAGCCTTCGACGATCTGTGGCCCGCTCACGCCGAGCCCGGCGATGAAGCGGTCACCGCCAGCCAGCGCGTCGATGGTCGCAGCTTGCATGGCCGCCATGGCAGGCGTCCGCCCGGCCAGCTGCATGATCGACGTTCCGAGGCGGATCCGCTTGGTGACAGCGGCCAAGTACGCGAGGGGGGAGGTCGCGTCGGAGCCGTAGGCCTCGGCCGTCCACACCGCATCGAAACCAAGCGCTTCTGCAAGCTGTACCTGCTCCACGGGCAGTTTCATCTGCGCCCCGGAGTAGCCGAGCATCAGGCCGAGCTTCATATGCGCCTATGCGGCTCGGTTCACACGGTAGCGAAGGGGCAGCTTCTTCAGTCCCACCACGAAGCTGGATTGGATCCGCTCGGGTTCGCCAGCAACCTCGAGTGACTCGATTCTGCTGACCAACTCGCGCAGCAACGCGCGCTGCGACTGGCGGGCGAGGTGCGCCCCGAGGCAGAAGTGCTCGCCGACTCCGAAGGCGAGGTGCGGGTTCGGCTCGCGGTCGATGCGGAAGGTATACGGATCCTCGAAGACCGACTCGTCGCGATTCGCCGAGGCGTAGAAGAGGACAAGATTGTCCCCCGCACGGAGCTGCTGTCCTCGAAACTCCAGATCCTCCGCCACGACACGCTTCATGTAGTTGACGGGTGAGGTCCAGCGCAGAATCTCCTCCACGGCGGTCTGTACCAGATGGGGATTGCGTTTGAGCTTGTCGAATTCGGCGGGATGCTCGGCGAGAGCACGGATGCCGCTCGCCAGGGCGTTCTTCGTGGTATCGTGTCCGGCGGTGAAGGTGATCAGGAAGTAGCCAAGCGTGTCGATCATCCCCATAGGTTCGCCGTTCACCTTGCCGTTGGCGAGTACGCTTGCCAGGTCGTCCGTCGGATTGGCGCGGCGATCGTCGATGATCGAATTGAAGAGTTGGAAGAACTCCATGGCCATCGCTCGCACCGCCTGGCTCCGATCCTCGCCCTTGCGCTGGAGGTCAGGATCGTCCGAGGCGAAGAGCTCGTTGGTGAGCTGGAGGAGCTTGGGTTCGTGCTCTCGCTGCAGTCCGAGAACGGTGCAGAGGACGCGAAGCGGGTGCAGGGCCGCTACTTGGTTCACGAACTCACACTCGCCCTCACCGCTGCTGGCACGCTCGACAAGGCCATCCACCAGGGCGCGGGCGGACTTCTCGGCGATCGGGGCGATGCGCTCGATGGCGCGCGGCGTGAACCAAGGGGCGGCGACCTTGCGATAGTCGCGGTGTTCCGGCGGATCCATTACCAGGATGGCGCGCAGCTGGCCGAGTCCCTCCTCCGCTTCGAGGATCTGCTTCTGCTCCGGGCTCTCCACAAGGATGCCGAAGCGATTGAGAAAGCGGTCGGGCTGCGACGAGATCTCGGAGATCTGATCGTGGCGGACGACGGGATAGAAGGCATCGAATCCTTCGGGCTCGTAACGTTGCAGCCGGTCCAGGCGTCGCAGCTCGCGCCACTGATCGTGAGGGAGACCGCGCTCGGCGTACGCGCGCGGTGAGATCAAATCGAGTCCGTTGATGTCGGTCACTTGCTCTTCTCCGATGCACTCCAGAGCGTTGATGTCGACGAAAGCGCGAAACAAGACCTTGGAAAGCTAGACGGGACGCCGTTCGTTGAGAGCGGCGGTGTTGCGGTAGAGGAGCTTCTCCTGGTCCGCCGGCGAGATCCCCGCGAGCTCTTCCAGGATGTCTCGCGGATGCTCCATACCTTCCATGTGCGGCCAGTCGGAGCCGTAGATGACTTGGTCCGCTCCCATGAGCTCGATGACGTCCGGGATCTTGTCCTCCCAGAAGGGGTTGATCCACACGTTGCGACGGAAGAGGTTTGAAGGGTCCTCTTTGTAGTACCGCCGCATCCGATCCTTGGACTGTTCGAGCTTGATGAAGAGGTCGCGGAGGAAGCCCGAGCCGTTCTCGACGGAGGCGATGCGCAGGTTGGGAAAGCGCTCGAACATCTTGTCGTAGGCGAAGGTCAGGAGGAAATCGTTGATGGCGCGCTCCGGGATCAAGCCGGCCACGCTCGGCTTGATCCCGCCGCCCAACGCGTCGATGGCGGAGTTCCCGCCGTAGCCGTTGGCGGTATAGGCGGTGCTGCCAACGTGAGCCACGACGGTGATGCCCGCCTCGTTGACACGCGCCCAGAAGGGATCGAAGCGCTCGTCCGTGTGCGGGCGCCAGCCGTCACGCGTGAGGATCGGCGAGGGTCGCATTACGATCACACGGGCATCGCGCTCGAGCGCCCATTCGAGCTCGCGGCAGGCCCAGTCGATGTCGGCTAGCGTCAGATACGGCGCACTGAACAATTTGCCCTTGTAACTGAGACCCCAGTCCTCTTCGAGCCAACGGTTGAATCCCTCCGTGAGCACACACAGGGCTTGAAGGTCGTGTGACATCGGCTGCTCGTATAGGACGCCCGCGGTCGGAAAGAGCCAGACCCCTTCGAGCCCTTGCGCCTCGACCCTCGCAACGCGCGCGTCGCGATCCATGTACTCCGGCGGCATCGGCTCGAGCTTGGAACGAATCAGGTCGTAGAAGGTCTTATTCTCCGGGTTGCCGCGGTAGTACTCGCGCAGCACGCCGGGCTTCGAGATCGGATTGAAAGTCGGATTGCCGACGGCGTGATTGAGCTTGCCGGCCACCAGGTGGCGCCGCTTGCCGTCCATCTCGACCCACTGCACGCACCGCTTCTGCATGCGCCGTGGCACGTGCCGCATGAAAGCGTCTTCCGCCTCGTAGTAGTGATTGTCGCAGTCGAAAAGAAGACCGTCGTATCGCTCCATCATGCGCTCCCTTCGCAGCGGCGCTGGCTGCCGCCCCCTGAACTCATCGGTGACCTCTTTGGAGTCCGTGTTCACGTCCATTCCTCTGCTGTCCTTCCGGCGATCCCCTGCCGTCCAGAGTGCTCCGGCTCGAGGCAGCAAAACTAGAGCCTTGCAAATGCGAAACTAGTATCATAGATCACCGATTCCCCGCAACGCCATGTTTGCAGGAGGTTGACCATGCACCCCGGACACCACGCCCAAACCTGCCCGAATAAGGCCGCCGCCATCTCGGCTCGCACCGGCGAGGTGCTCACCTACGCCGAGCTCGATGCACGCTCGAACCGGTTGGCGCAGCTCCTGTGGTCCGAAGGCCTCCGCCGCGGCGACCACATCGCGGTGTTCCTCGAGAACCATCTTCGCTATTTCGAAGTCGCCTGGGCGGCGTTCCGATCCGGGCTCTACCTCACCACCGTCAACCGCTATCTGACCGCGCCGGAAGCCAGCTACATCGTCGATGACTGCGGCGCGCAGGTGCTAGTGTCCTCTCTCGCGCTGCACGGCGTGGCGGCGGCGATCCCCAACCAGGCGCCGGACTGCCGGCGCTTTCTGGTGGTCGACGGCCTGCCCGCGGGCGCGTCGGATCGCTTCGAGAGCTACGAGGCCGCCGTGGACGCGCACCCGGCGGAGCGCCTCGACGAGGAGCCGCTCGGCGACTTGATGCTCTACAGCTCGGGGACGACCGGGCGGCCCAAGGGGATTGCCCGACCTCTCCCAAGCTGCTCGGTATCGCGCGGCCTGGCGATGAACGCCGTGCTGCGGGGTCTGTTCCGCGTGGACGCGGACTCGGTGTACCTCTCGCCCGCGCCACTCTATCACTCGGCGCCCATCGGCTTCTGCACCGCCATGCAGTCGCTCGGCGGCACGGTGGTCATCATGGAACGCTTCGACGCATTGGAAGCGCTGCAGGCCTTGGAGAAGTACTCGATCACCCACAGCCAGTGGGTGCCCACCATGTTCACTCGCATGCTGAAGCTCCCGGAGGAGGAGCGCGCCGGCTACGATCTCTCCCATCATCAGGTTGCGATCCACGCCGCCGCTCCCTGCCCGCGCAAGGTGAAGGAAGAGATGTTCGAGTGGTGGGGCCCGATCCTGCACGAGTACTACGGCGGAACCGAGCTGAATGGATTGACCTACGTCGGGCCGGAGGAATGGCTGGCGCATCCCGGGACCGTCGGGCGCGCGGTGATCGGGACGATCCGCATCTGCCATGAGGACGGCACCGAGCTGCCGACCGGAGAGGCGGGTATCGTGTACTTCGAGCGCGACGAGGCACCCTTCCAGTACCACAAGGACCCGGAGAAGACGCGCAGCGCTCAGCACCCGAAGCATCCTAGCTGGACGGCCCTGGGAGATGTGGGCCACCTCGACGAGGAGGGCTTCCTCTACCTCACTGACCGGGCGTCGTTCATGATCATCTCGGGGGGAGTCAACATCTATCCCCAGGAGGTCGAGAACGAGTTGATCATGCATCCCAAGGTGGAAGACGTGGCCGTGATCGGCGTGCCCAACTCCGAGTTCGGAGAGGAGGTGAAGGCGATCGTGCAGCCCGCTGCGGGCGTAAGCGCCGATGCAGCGCTGGCTGAGGAGCTGATCGCCTACACTCGCGGGCGTCTGGCGGCATACAAGTGCCCGCGCTCCATCGACTTCGACAGCGACCTCCCGCGCCTCCCCACCGGCAAGCTCTACAAGCGGCTGCTCAAGGACCGCTACTGGGGGCGCGGCGACTCGAAGATCGTCGAGGACTAGTCTTGACCGCCCTCGACTACCTTTCACCTGTCAACCAGCGAGGAGTTAGTTAGTTAGCCTTGATTCGACAAGAGAAATTCCACACGGAGGCACGGAGACACGGAGAGAGACGGCTTTGCGGCGGCCGCGCGCCAATTCCCCACCCGCATGGCAAATGAGGTGCCGGAAGGGTCAGCAAAATCGGATTGCCGTTCACTCTCCGTGTCTGTCCGTGCCTCCGTGTGAATGTTTTTCGTAGAGATTGCTTGGGAGGAGTCTCCGCATGTCGACAGGTAGACCCGTTGGACCGGCAGCGCCAGGCGATCGAGTCCGTCGCGGATGCGATGACATCAGCGGCGGCTGCGCTTCGATGAAGCTTCGGACGCTGCCAGGCGGCGCCGGGGCGGGCCGATGGAAGGGCGTGCGGCCGCTCGGCCTGCTCGGGTCCTGTGCCTTCGCCGTTGTCGTCCTCATTGGCTCGGTGCGCGCCGACGAGCCCGGTAAGCCCTGGACCCTCGACAGCAACAACTGGCAACTCGGACAGGATCTGCTGCCCGACGCCGTCTTGGAGCGGGTCAAGAAGGGCGACTACACGTATCGCGTCGCGCCGGTCGACCCGGAGCGCTTTCGGCGGAACTACTCGCAGGGATTCTGGGACGCGAGCGCGGCGAACGCCGGCAAGTACGACGTCGATCCGGAGACCTGCGGATTGAAGGACGTGGCGACCGGCGAGATCCCGGAATTCTACTTCGGCTACCCGTTTCCAACCATCGAGCGCGACGACCCGCAGGCGGGGTGCAAGATGGCCTGGAACTTCACCGCGGCGAATCAGATGGGCAACGGGCAGGGGGCGACCTTCACCATCAGCGGTATCGACAGCGGCGGCGAGTTCCGCCGCCTCAAGCTGTGGGCGGAGTACAACGTCTATCTCGGCCGTTCGGCGGGCCGCATCCCCAACCCCCAGAATCTGCGCACGGTCGTCTTGAACAACCTGCTGGAACCCCGCGACGCCGATGGTGTGGCGGGGCTCAGCCGCTCGATCAACGACTGGACGTCGCAGGACGAGGTGTGGTTCTACGTGCCGGCCATGCGCCGCGTCCGGCGGGTCAACGCCGCGACGCGATCCGACCCCATTGCCGGACTCGACATCTTCGCCGACGACGCCAACTGCTACGGCGGCAAGGTGGAGTACTACCAGTGGAAGCTGGTCGGCGAAGGACACATCCTCGCGCCGGTGCTCAGCCCCGAGCCGCTGCTGCAGCGCCAGGTGAGCCCGACGCGTTGGGAGGTGGACCTCCCGTATTTCAGGGCGGCGTACGAAACGCCCGGCGCCCCCGGCGCGCCGTGGCAGATCGTCGAGAACCTCACCATGGTGCCGCGCCCGGTATGGATCATCGAGGGCCGATCCGAAGACCCGTACTACAACTTCGGCAAGGTCATCATGTACATGGACAAGGACCTGTACCGAATCTACTGGAAGCTGGTCCACAACCGCGCCGGCGAATACTTTTACAACGCCATGTGCGCGTACCACTGGTCGAAGAGCCCGGACGGCAGCGCCAGCGCGGTGACGCCGAACATGGTCATCGGCGTGAACGACAAGACCAATCGCGCCGCCATCGCCGGCCGCTACTCGTCGCAGTTCATCGAGACCGACTTCGGCGAGAAGCGCTTCAGCCTCTCGACCCTGTCTCATCTCTCCGACTAGCCGCGATCCGGTCTGATGTCGGGTCACCTGCAGGGAACAGGAATGTCATGGATCGGGCGCGCCGGCCTCACGCTGCTGACGGCATTCCTTTGCCTGGCGCAAGGCTCCCCGGTTCATGCCGTGTCGCTCGACGAGCACGACGAGATCCGCCTCGGCCTGCGGACCTACGCGCTGGCGCGCGTGGGCACGCAGCAGTTCGACTTCACCGACAACGCCGCGGTCCTGAAGGGGTCGTTCCCGCCCTCCGCGGCCGGACACGTGCGTCAGCTCCGCGGATTCATCGAGGTGGGTTTCGACCACAATCTGGAGCGTCTCGTCCGCGAGGGCTTCGGGCCGCTGGCGTTGATCAACGATCTGCCCTTTCGGCTCTCGAACCTGAAGTACACCCTCGAGTACCGGGGCGAGTACGAGGGCGTCTACGACTTCGGACCGTCGGAGTTCCGGACCGCCGACGACTTCTTTGCCGCCAAGAACATCCTGACCGGCGCGCCGCTGCCGCCAAAGGTAGTGGGCGCCTACCGGCGCAAGCTGCGCGACATCGCGGTCGACCGCCAGCAGCTCTTCCAGGCGTTCGTCGAGGCGAGCGTCGGCGATCTCTTCGTGCGCGTCGGCCGGCAGATTCTCGTCTGGGGGGAAACCGACGTCTTCCGCCTGCTTGACAACGTCAACCCGACGGACAGCAGCTTCGGCGGCTTTCTGATTCCGCTCGACGAGCGGCGCGTGCCGCTGAACATGCTCCGCGCCAACTACTCGATCGGATCGCTCGGCCCCTTCTCGGACCTGTTCGTCGAGGGCTACGGCGCCGTCGATACCCACGTCGCGTACTTCCCGGGCATTCCCTCCGGCTCGCCGTGGGCGCCGCCGACGAACTCCTATCCCAACACCACCCTGTTCCCGGTCCTCAACCACCCCCCGGCGACGTTGAGCACGGCCCGCGGCGGAGTACAGGTGAAGGCCAATCTGCAGGTGCCGGCGCTCGGCAGTGTCACGGTCGGTCTGGCGCACTACTACACCCGTTTCGATCTGCCCGGCGTCCAGACCTTCGTCCACAAGGACCTCTTCACCCCGTTTCCGGGCAGCTACGACGATGCCGGGCTCGCCAAGCTGCTGCTCACCGCCCCACTGGTGCAGGTCAGCGGGGCGAGCTCAACCTTCGTGCTCCCCTCGCGTTTCGTGCGCACGCTCGGGTTGAGTGGCGAGCCCGTCGTGCGCACCGAGCTCGCGTACTTCCACGACGAACCGCGCTACTCGCAGGCGCAGATCGACCCCTTTACCGTGCTCGGAAACAAGCAGTGCGAAGCGGCTGCGGCCGACGGCATCTGCACGGGGGGACGCCGCGTCGGCGACTCGTGGAACTTCGTCCTCGGGATCGATCACAATCAGTTCATCCGCTGGCTCAATCCCGCGCAGTCGATCCTCTTCAGCACCCAGTTCTTCTACAAGCACCTGCGTGGCGCCATCCCGCGCCGCCCGGTTCCCTACCTCCCCAGCGTCACCAACGGCGAGGTGGTGCCGGTGTTGGTGGAGGTCGACAAGCGGAACCTGGCCCTGCCGCTAGCCCACAATCCCGTCGACCAGTACGTGCAGACGCTGCTGGTCGCGACGTCGTACCTGAGCGGGAAGGTCACCCCGGCCGTGGTCCTGGTCTACGACTGGAGCGGCTCGTTCGCCGCCCTGCCCCAGGTTACCCTCAGCCGCGATCCGTTTCGCTTCTCGTTCGGCTACAACTTCATCACCGCCAACACGCTCAAGGGTGGCAGCGGCATCAGTCTCTTTCGCGACCGCGACAACGTCTTCTTCCAGGTCGAGTATGTGCTCTGAGCGACCGCGCTCCGGTGCCGTCCTTTGGCCGGCGGCCCCGTCACGTTCAAGGAGGAACCGATGAAAGCTTCGCGCGCCTGCGTTCCGGCCGTCCTCGCGGCATGCCTGATCGGCACATACGCGGTCACAGTGCAGGGCGTCTGCGCACCCCGCTGCGTGGGCGATTGCAACGACGACGGCGCAGTGGCGATCAATGAGCTGATCGTGGGCGTCCAGATCGCTCTCGGGGTATTCGACGTCAGCAGATGCCAGGCAGTGGATGCGAATGGCGACGGAGGGGTGGCGATCAACGAGTTGGTCCTGGCGGTCGAAGCCAGCCTGGGCAGCGCCCCGGCAGCCTCGCCGACACCAACCGGCGTACCCGATCCGCCGATCGGCGAACACCGCTGCGGGCTCGCAGCGGAGAGTGTCATCGAGCTCAACTCCGCCAGCCTGCCGGTGCCGATCCCAGTCAGGGTGACGGGGACGATCGACATCATCTGCGGGGCGCCGGCGGCGGGCACGGCGCCCTGCGAGTGCAGCAGCGATTTGGATCCGAAGGCCATTCCTGGCATCGGGTTCGTCTGTGTCCGCAGCGAGCCGGGATGCCCCGCCGGACGGATTGCATGCGATGGCGGCGAGAGCCTCGGCGTCGAACTGTTCGCCGACGGCGACATCGGCCGGTGCGACGGCAATCAGGCGTGCGCGTCGGCCTGCGGCGGCGTCTGTGCCGAGACGGAGCGAGAGGTCCTCTCGTCGAGCTGCACCGGGTTCTGCACGGCGGGCGACAACGACGGTCAATCCTGTCGTCGCGATTCGCAATGCCCGGGCGGAGCCTGCAACGGTCAGGACCCGGTGACTGCGACCGGCGTCTGCCAGTGCCAGTGCGCAAACCTGGCGGCCGGGGCCGCCGGCCCGAGCGGCGAGCTGCAGTGCAACCTCGGCATCGCACTGGACCTGGAGGCGGCCGGGCCGTGCGGGGATGGCGACGTCTTCCTGAGCATCGGCCGCACGTGCGTTCCCGCCACCACGGGTTCGATCGCGATCTCCATGACCGACGCCAATGGCGAACCCGGTGCCGACATTCCGCGCACCGGTCCCGCCCTGAACAGCGGCCAGGCGGTGAGCTGTGAGGATCTGCGCGCCGGATCGACGCAGGGACTGCGCCTGCGCGGCGGGTTCAGCGTCTTCGACTCGCCGCTGGGAGCCCTCGTGGCCGAGGTGTCTGCCGACTGTGAATGAGCGGTGGCGCCGCGGTGTCCGTGTTCGTTCAGCTGACGCGACGCCCGCGACCGGGTAGCGGATAGCCCGGATGAGCTGGCGATTTCTCATAACGCGCGGTCTCGGACGCCCCCTCGGTCCCGCCCCCGAACGGCCGATGGCGCGGTGAGCGGCTGCTGGGTTGGACAGTCACGGTTTGGACCATCCCCAGAATCATGGAGGAGCCGATCTACTGGAGAGCCGCGCGCCAAGGCGCCGTCGCCCCGGATCCCGGCCCTACCGCGCAGCGGTTTCGTTTAAGTTCCATTCCGTTAACTTGGTCACCGCCGGGGCCCCAACCCCTCTCGTCAACCCCTACTTGCCGGTCTGCCCGGCGCGGCGGTTGCGAGGCCGGCGCCAGATCGCGAAGGATGGAGCGTTGTTCCGAGGGAGGCGACAGGTTGCAAGCGCGCGCGCGACCATCCTTGGACAATCATGCGACCCGGGAGTTCCCTTCGAGCCAGCTCGCGAACTGCGCCTCGGTCAGCTCCCCCGCGGCCAGCGCGAGCGTGCGGATGGTGGCGTCGGCATCGCTTGCGGTGAAGCGCCTTCCGTTCAGCTCGAGCAACATGACCGCGGCCGCGAACCCCGACCGCTTGTTACCGTCGATGAACGGGTGGTTCTTGACGATGCCGAACGCGTAGCTCGCGGCCAACTCGCAAAGAGTGGGGGACTGGTAGGCGTGGAGATTCACCGGCCTGGCCAGTGCGGATTCGAGCAGGCCTGTGTCGCGCACTCCTGCCGAGCCGCCGAACTCGGCGAGCAGACGGTCATGCACGGCGAGCACTACCTCGCGAAGGAGCCACTCCGGCTCCTTCACTTGGCAAGTTCCCTCAGGGTGTTCCGGTAACGACGGATGACGTCCTCCGCCACTTTCATCTGCCGGGTGAACTCAGCGCTCGCGGGGCTGACCCGCAGGCTGCCGTCGGCAGCCTCGGATACGCACACCGTGTCGCCCTCCTCCACCTTGAGATAGGAGAGAACTTCCTTGGGTAGAACCACGCCGACCGAGTTCCCGATCTTGCGGAGCTTGAGTTCATGAAGCATGGCTCGACCGTACCCACATTTGTTATAACGGGCAAGCGTGGAATGCCGGTGCGTGCTTCTGGTGGGCGGGGCGCATCGATGGGTGGCACGTTCCCGACGAATGGGGGCAGGTGGGACGTGCGCTCAAGGAGCCCTTTCGGACTCTCGCGGCCGGCGTCCAGGTCGTTTCCTCGCTTCGCGATGGGAGCCTATGATCCCCGCCGCCGGAGGTCCCCCGTGTCCACAACCTTTCCCAACCGCGAGATCGCATCCATCGACGTCAGCGACCCCTCCCTCTACGTGGAGGACCGCTGGCAGCAAACGTTCGCACCGAAGTGGGCCATGATGCCGTCGCCGGTGTACTGAACCGTCCCCTCGCAACCGTGCACGCCTTCGTTGAGGATCTGGAAGAAGCCGTCGAGGAGCTTGTGCCATTCCTCCGGATCGAGCTGCTCGGCCAGCTCCAGCCAGCCCTTCACGTCGGCGAAGAGCACGGTCACCTGCTTGCGCTCGCCCTCGAGCGCGCTGCGCGATGTGAGAATCTTGTCGGCGAGGTGTTTGGGCGTGTAGGGCCGCGGCGATCGATTGGATGGCGATGCTCCTGGTACGGGGAGCGCCACAGCCCGGACAGTTCATCGCCATCGCCCCGGCCCCGCCTTCGCCCAGTTCATCGCGCCCGCGTGTCCGGCATCGTCAGCCGGTGGCGGCTCAAAGGGTGACCAGGTGCTTTTTCTCGGCATGCTTGATCGCGCTGCGGGGGATCGAGGAGTCGAACGACACGAAGCATCCTCCCCGACGCACGGCGAGGGCGAGCAGATAGAGGTCGGTCACCTGTCGAGGCCCGTGAATGCGGGTGGGGTCGGCGATGCGGGGGTCGAGCAGACTGACGTCGTCCGTCCAGAACTGGTGTTGCGCCGTCGCGATCGCGTCGCCGAGCCGTTCCATGATCGCTCCCACCTTCAAGGGATTGGGATAGTTGGCGTGGGACATGATGCGCACGCACCCGTTCTGTGTGATCGGGCAGGAGGCCCAGCCGCCGCCGGCCCTGGCTGCGAACCAGCGACCCGCTTGCGCATGCATCGAATGATCCTGATCGAGCAGGGCGATGAGGACGTTGATGTCGAGGAGCGCGCGCATCAGAACGCGTCTTCCTCGCGCAGCTTGTCGATCTGCGTGTTCGTGACGATCCCGCCGCGTCGGGGAAACGGCCGAAACCCGTGAACGGCTTTGGGCTCCCGCAGGCCCTGTGCCGGTGCAGTCAACGCCTTCCGCGTCAGCTCGGAGATGACCGCGCCGGCTGTCTTCTTCTCGCGGCGCGCCAGCTCCTTGACGGCGCGCAGCACGTCGTCGTCGATGTCCAGTGTGGTGCGCATACACCTGATGCTATGGCATCAAATTGTGGGCGTCAACGCCGAGCGGCGACCGTCGCCGCAGTGTTCTCCTCGGGGTTCATCCTTGGACCCGATCCCCCAGCTCCTGGGCCAGCCGCTCGGCGGCGATCACGGCGCGCCCATGACGCGGTACATGGCCTCGGCTTCGCGCAGGCCGGCTTCGAGAATCGCACGGTCGTGGCGACCGAGCAGGCGCGCCTCGGCCTCGCGCCGCCGCAGCAGCCGCTGCGAGTACCGGCTGCCGACCGTCTCGGCAAGTTCCGCCCCAACGTTCCCCTTCCGCTTGCCCCTTCCGCTTGCCCCCTCCGCTTGCCCCCTCCGCTTGAAGACCGGTTCAGCCAGGGATAGGCCAAGCCAATGGCCACTGACACCGGGTTCCTCCGTTTCCAGGGCACCGAGGGCTACATCGCCTCGGGGCCGCTCGTCGACGCCGTCAACTGCGCCATCGCGCTCGAGCGACCGCTGTTGCTCAAGGGCGAGCCGGGCACCGGCAAGACCGTGCTGGCGCGCCACGTCTCCGACGGGCTCGCCATGCCGATGCTGTCGTGGCACATCAAGTCGACCTCCAAGGCGGCTGACGGCCTCTACGTGTACGACACCGTGCAGCGCCTCAACGACAGCCGCTTCGGCGGCGGCGACGTCTCCGACATCCGCCGCTACATCAAGCACGGGCCGCTCGGCCGCGTCTTCGCCGCCGATCAACGCCACGTGCTGCTGATCGACGAGGTGGACAAGGCCGACCTCGAGTTCCCCAACGACCTGCTGCGCGAGCTCGACGAGATGCGCTTCACCATCACCGAGACCGGCGACGAGATCGCCGCCAATCACCGCCCGGTGGTGCTCATCACCTCGAACAACGAGAAGGAGCTGCCCGACGCCTTCCTGCGCCGCTGCATCTTCTATTACATCGACTTCCCCGACCCGACGCTGATGCGCAAGATCATCGCCGTGCACCACCCGCACCTCGACGCGACCCTGCTCGACCAAGTGCTGGTCAAGTTCTACTGGCTGCGCGAGCAGACCGATCTGCGCAAGAAGCCCTCGACCTCCGAGCTCATCGACTGGATCAGCGCCCTGCTGCGCTCCGGCATCTCGATGGACCAGCTCGAGGCGCACATTCCCTTCATCGGCGCGCTGCTCAAGACCGAGCAGGACCTCGAGGCGCTCAACCGCTTCGACCAGAAGAGCGGCCGTTACCCGACCAAGTGGGCCGACCTCGGCCCGCGGTACAATCAGTGAAGGAATTCAACGCGAAGGCGCGAAGGCGCGAAGCGGGTGGCGGTCGACGACATCGGCTTCGCGTCTTTGCGTCTTCGCGCTGACGTAATCCGATGTTCCTGGATCTCTTTTACGGCTTGCGCGACGAGGGCGTCCCCGTCGCGGTGCAGGAGTGGCAGGGGTTCCTGCGCGCGCTCGAACAGGGGCTGCACGGCTGCAACCTGCTGCGCTTCTATCACCTCGGGCGCGCCTGCCTGATCAAGAGCGAGACCTATTTCGACGCGTATGACCGGGTGTTCGCGCGCGTCTTCAAGGGCATCGAGGGGCAGTTCGGCGACGACGTGCTGTCGCAGGTCGAGGAGTGGCTGCGCGATCCGAAGAACTTCCCCGAGCTGTCGCCGGAGGAGTGGGCGGCGCTCGAGCACCTGACCAACGACGAGCTCATGCGGCGCTTCCTCGAGCGGCTGCAGGAGCAGGACGAGCGCCACGACGGTGGCGGCAAATGGGTCGGCACCGGCGGCAAGTCGCCGTTTGGCCACAACGGCCAGCATCCGACCGGCATCCGCGTCGGCGGCCAGAGCAAGAGCCGCTCGGCGATGAAGGTCGCCGAGGAGCGGCGGTTCAAGGAGTACCGCACCGACGCGGCGCTCGACGTACGCTCGGTGAAGACCGCGCTGCGGCGGCTGCGGCAGTTGACGCGCCAGGGCCAGCAGACCGAGCTCGACCTCGACGAGACCATCGACGAGACCTGCCGCAACGCTGGCGAGATCGAGTTCGTCTTCCGCGCCCCGCGCCGCAACAACGTGCGCGTGCTGCTGCTGCTCGACGTCGGCGGCACCATGGATCCCTACTTCGAGCCGGTCAGCCGCCTGCTCACCGCCCTGCACGAGGACCACGGGCTGCGCGAGTTCCAGCCGTACTACTTCCACAACTGCGTCTACGACCACGTCTACACGCGCGCCCGCCTGTCGCGCGCCGACGCCATCCCCACCGGCGATGTTCTGCGCAAGCTCGACAGCCGCTGGAAGTGCGTCGTCGTCGGCGACGCGGCGATGCATCCGGCCGAGCTGTTCGAGCCGTTCGGCAACATCGACCCGCGCCAGGGCGCCACCACCGAGGGCATCGTCTGGCTGCGCCGCCTCGCCGAGCACTTCGAGCGCAGCGTCTGGATCAACCCCGACGACAAGCCGTACTGGGACGGCTCGCACACCGGCCGCATCATCCAGCGCATCTTTCCCATGTTCCACCTCAGCGTCGACGGCATCGGCCAGGCGATGCAGGCGCTGGTCGGCGCCAAGGCGCCGCACTGAGGCGTCGGCCGCTGCTCCGCCGCACCCGACTCGCAAACGCCCTCAGCCTCGGGTATCCGCAGTGAGTCTCCCGGCATACTGCGGAGAAGCCTTTCCACCCCCGGGCGCGCGGGGGCTCAACCCCATTAAGCTTGATTGAGGGATGACCCATGGCGACCTCGTTCGAAAACATTCTCGCTGGTAGGGATGCAAGCCTGGCACTCCTGCAGGTTTTGGCGGAAAACAGTTTCGATTCCATTTTGATGACCGATGCATCCCCAGCGGGGAAGATCATTTACGCCAACAAGGCGTTCAAGAAGTTGACTGGCTACGACCCTGTCGCGGTTCTCGGGCAGACGCCGCGGATTCTCCAGGGGCCAGGCACGGACAAGAAAGTGATCGAGCGCCTTTCGAGCGCGCTGAAGTCCGGTGGTCGATTCGAAGGCAAGGCAATCAATTACAAGAAGGACGGCACTCCGTTCATCATGTATTGGCGAGTGTTGCCCATCAAAGTCGGTCGGAAGATCACGGCCTGGATCGCCATCCAACGCGAAGGATCGATCATTTAAGCTCGATCGGCTGCCGCCGGCGGGGTGGCAGGTTGCGCGGCGGCGCGCTGGCGCCGGGGCGACGTGTGCGCGCCCCTGACGCCGCCGGTGACTGAAAACGAGCCGTTTCCCGCAGCCGCCGTCCGGTTGCTCGTCGGCGAACAGGCTGACGAATTGTTGCTCGCCAGCACACCGGTCGCGCCGGGACGCCGCGTCGCGGCCGGCTGCTCCCTTCTCCCCGGAGCTGGAGCCGGCGCTTCGCCGCCTGCTCGGACGAAGCTGCCAGCACCCTTCGCGGCGCTCGAGCCAGGATCGGCTCACCGGGCGTCGCGCAGCAGCGCGTCGATCGAGGGCACACCCTTCGTCACCCGGACCCAGAACTGCGAGAAAGAATCGCAGCGCCGCTCCGGATTCCGGAACAAGGCCGACGCGGTCGCGAGCGTGAGGTCGCGGAACGCCGTCGACAGATGTGGGTCCGCGACGCCATGGACCGACGCCGCGCCGTCCAGCGCCGCGCGCAGCTCGGCAGCGTCCGCGCACCACCGATGCGGTGTGATCGCCGCCATGCGGGCCCCGACGAAACGCCAACGTCGTCCGCTCCACGGCCAGCGCCGGTGATCGTCCGCCGCCACCACCGCGATCGTCAGCGCGTCGGCCGGCAGCCCCGACGGCGGATCGCCGAGCGACCACGGATGCACAAGTCGGACGACCCGGCCGCGCACGAGCGCGGTATCGGGCTCCGTGAAGCCCAGGTCGGCAGGCGGCGCGCCCAAGACCAGTGGACGGGGTATACGACCCTGGGTGCGCGGCGGGTGCACAGGCACGGCACCGCCGCGGGCGACGACGTCGAGCGCTTCGTAGGAGGCATCGACCGCCGTGCCGAAACTGTGCCACGCGGACGGTGCGTACTTGGCGACGTTGGCTGCGTTGAACAGATACGGTTTGGCGCTGGCAGTTCCGGCGACCCACTGCCAGCTCAGATGGTTGCTGGAGAGGTCGCCGTCGAGCAACTGACCGTACATCCAATCCGCCCCCACCCGCCAGTGCACGCGGCGCAGGTGCACCAGATACGATGCGACCCACATCCGCGCATGGTTGTGGAGCCAGCCCGTGTCGTAGAGCTGACACACCGCGGTGTCGACGACCGGTACCCCGGTGCGCGCTTCGCAAACATCGGCGGGGACGTCGCGAGCGTAGGCATGATCGGGCAGGGGGCCGGCGTGCAGAGACGCGAAGATGCCGTCGCCTTCATGGTGCCAGACATGGCGGAAATACTCGCGCCAGGCGAGTTCGTAGACGAACTTGTCGCGCACACCGAGCGGTCGCCGCGCGTGTAGGGCGCGCAGGACCTCCGGCAGAGTCAGGAATCCGTGGGTGACGTACGGCGAAAGGCGCGTCACCGGTCCGTCGAGAAAATTGCGAGCGCGCGCGTACTGGTCGAGGTTTACGGCGGCGAGCCGATCCAACGCCGCGGCGCGTGTCGGCGCGAACGGCTCCGCCGTTGACGGCGGTCTGTTCGTCACGCCGCTCCGACCGTGCCGGCGCGGATGCGCGCCGCGCGTTCTGCGATCTTGGCCCGCTCCGCGGTTGCAAGCCGGCCCGCGTTCCGTACCTGCAGCGCCATCCGCGGGTTCTTCGCCAGCCGTTGCTCGTGGCGCGCCAGGAAATCCCAATACAGCGTGGTGAACGGGCAGGCATCGTCGCCAATGCGCGCCGCCGGGTCGTAGCGGCAGCCGCGGCAATAGTCGCTCATCCGGTCGAGGTATTTTCCAGTCGCCGCGTAGGGCTTGCTGGCCATCAGCCCGCCATCGGCATACTGACTCATGCCGAGCGTGTTCGGCAGCTCGACCCATTCGACGGCGTCGACGTAGACCGCGAGGTACCACTCGTGGACCTGCTTCGGCTCGACGCCGAGCAGCAGCGCATACAGTCCCGTCACCATCAGCCTTTGGATGTGGTGCGCATAGCCGTGGTCGAGGGTCTGGCCGATCGCCTCGCGCTGGCACCGCATGTCGGTCGCGCCCGTCCAGTACCAGGCGGGCAGCGGTGCGTCCGCACCGAGCGCGTTCAGCTCGGCGTAGCCGGGCATCTGCGTCCAGTAGATGCCGCGGACGTACTCCCGCCAGCCGAGGATCTGGCGGACGAAGCCCTCCACGGCGGAGAGCGGAGCGCGGCCACTCCGATACGCCGCTTCGGCGGCCGCGATCACCTCGCGCGGGTCGAGCAGCTTCACGTTCAGCGCGGCCGACAGGAGCGAGTGGTAGAGCCACGGCTCACCGGTCCACATCGCGTCCTGCCAGCGCCCGAAATCTGCGAGCCGTTCGGCGACGAAACCGTGCAGCGCCTGAAGCGCCTGGCCGCGCGTGACCGGCCAGCCGAAGCTCGCCAGCGACCCCGGGTGCCCCGCAAAGCGCTCGTTCACCAGATCGAGCACCGCACGGGTGATCGCGTCGGGAGCGAAGCGCGGTGTCGGGGGAACGCGCCCAGGGCCCGCGCGACCGAACGACTCCCGATTGTCCGCATCGTAGTTCCACGCTCCACCGCACGGCGTGGCGCCATCCATCAAGACACCGTGGCGTCGGCGCTGCTGGCGGTAGAAGTACTCCAGCCGGAGCTGCTTGCGGTCTTGCGCGTGCGCCCGGAATCCGTCGACGCTGCACAGGAAATGCCGATCCTCGCGTACCTCGAGCGCTATTCCGGCAGCGGCCGCCACCTCCCGCAGCATGGTCAGGGAGCGCAGGTCTCCGGGCTCGGTCGCGATAATCGCCCGCGGATGCAGGTCGGCGAGCGTCGCGGCGAGCTCCGCCCGCAGCGTCCCACGGTTCGCCGGATCGTCGAGTCGACGGAAGCGCAGCGGCATTCCCTCCTCGCGCAACCCCTCCGCGAAGTGACGCATTGCCGCGAGGAACATGGCGATGCGTTGCTTGCTCGACCAGACATGCGTCGATTCCTCGGCCACCTCGGCCATCCAGACGAGATCCCGCGCAGCGTCGAAGCCGTCGAACGCCGCGGCGCCGCGGGTGAGCTGGTCGCCGAGGACGACGATGAGATGCCGCACCTCCGATTCAGCCGCCTTGGCGCCGGGCATCGTTGCCTTTCCTCCTTCGACAGGCATCGGAGCAGTAGCGCACGTCCGCCCAACTCCTCACCCAGCGCTTGCGCCACGTCATGATCCGGCCGCATGCGCCGCAGAGCTTGCTCGGCAACGACGTCTTGTTACCTCGGCTCGAAGGTGCAGTCCTCAACGTCGCCACCGTTCAGATTCGCCTGCCCTGCCGCGCCGATGGATACGTACTTCGTCGGCGGAGAGCGGGTCACGCCACCAGCCGGCGGGTCCTATGCTGGGTGGTTGACGTCCGGCATCGTCGGACCGCTGATGGGCGGACCCGGAACCACGGGCTGGTGACCGGCCGCATTCGCTCCGTGGATCCGGTGTTCACCGCAGCAGAACAATCGCCACGGTCATCAGCAGCATCAGGAGCGCCGGCAGAGACTTGATCCACGGATCCTTGACCTTCGCATGCATCGACAGCGCGCCGACCATCAACGCGGCAACGGTCCCGGCCGCCGGCAAAACGACCGCCGGCACCCAGATGCCGAGGATCAGCAACACCGCCGAGCCGATTTTCAGGACGCCGATCGCGTAGAAGAACCAATCGGGGAGACCGTACGCGGAGAACTCCTCCTTCAGTGACTGCGCCGAACCTCCACGAAACCCGGTCGACGACCGCGCCCGCACGAGCCAAACGTTGAGGAGTCCGAGCCCAACGACGACTTGGAGAATGGTCGAAATCGAGAAAACTTCCATCAGTGCCTCCACCGCCGAGTTGAACTAAGGCGATAAGTGATAGTTGATCGGGGGTACGATCTCATGGACGCGCTCCACCAAGCATTCAAGGCTGTATCGATCTTGCTGTTCCTCTACTACGGGATGAGCGTCCTTGTCTCCAATGCGATGGAGACGGAGTTCGAACGCTTCGGACTCAGTCGGTTTCGGAAGCTCACCGGGAGCCTCGAGGTGCTCGGTTCAGTCGGGCTCATGCTCGGCTACTTCGTACCGATACTCGTCGTCGCCGCTTCGGGTGGGTTGACCCTGCTCATGGTCCTGGGGCTGGCCACGCGCTACCGAGTTCGAGATCCATTGGCGGAAGCTGTTCCCGCGCTCGTTCTGATGCTCATGAATCTCTATGTGCTCGTCTACGCGCTCGGACTTGCCACCTGACCTGGTCGTCGTTCGGCGCGCGTCACTCGAAGTTTTCAGCCGCAAAATCCCAGTTGACGAGAGCGGTGAGGAACGTCTCGACGTACTTGGGGCGGAGGTTGCGGTAGTCGAGGTAGTACGCGTGCTCCCACACGTCGCAGGTGATGAGGGAGGTCTGGCCGTGCTTCAGCGGTAGATCGGCGTTCGACGTCGCGGTGACCTGGAGCGTGCCGTCCTCGTTCTTCACGAGCCATGCCCATCCCGAGCCGAACTGTCCGACCGCCGCCTTGGTGAACGCTGCCTTGAACTGCGCGGAGCCGCCGAAATCCCGCCTGATCGCGTCGGCTAGCGGCCCGCGCGGCTCGCCGCCGCCGCCCTTCTTCATCGACCGCCAGTAGAACATGTGATTCCAGGCCTGGGCGCTGTTGTTGAACACCAGACCCTCGGATCGAAGAATGATCTCCTCGAGCGATTGACCCGCTTCGGGCTTGTCACCGATCAGATGCTTGAGGTTCGTCAGGTACGAGTGGTGGTGCTTGCCGTAGTGCAACTCCAGCGTCTCGGCACTGATCAGGGGCGCCAGAGCGTCCATGGCGTACGGCAGGGGGGGCAGTTCGAAGTTCATCAGTCGTTCCTTCCTTCCGAGCAGGGATGGCGGTTCACTCGTTGCTTGGCTCCGGGCGTTCATCTGCGTCCGTGTCAGACGCTGCCACGGCGCTCGAGATCGAAGTCGGGCGTGCCGACGGTGACGATGCCGAGATATCCGTCGACGATGAGGAGCTCGCCGTTGGCGACGCTCTCGATGGCGTCGGCGACGCCGTTGACGCAGGGAATGCCGAGCTCACGGGCAATGATCGCGCCGTGGATGAGCATGCCGCCGCGGCGCTCGACGACGGCGGCGGCGAGCGGCACGAGGTGCGTCATCGCCGGCTGGATGGCATCGCACACCAAGATCTCGCCGGCGCGGAAGAGCGCCAGGTCGGCGGGACCGCGGATTGTCCGGGCCAGTCCTGACGCCAGGCCGGGACCGGCAGGCTGACCGGTGAGTTGACGAGACCCCTCCTCGGCGGCCCGGCGCGACGCTGGATGCGCCGGCCGATCGGAGGTGGGAAGGTCGGCGATCGCTTCGGCGGAGCGCAGCGCGGCGGCGAGAACCGGGACGGCTGCCGGCGTCACGCTGGCGTCGGCGCGCAGGCGGCCGGTGACGCACATGCGTGCGGCGGCGATCGCCAGTGCCCGCAGAAGCTGGCTCTCGAGCCGGCCGACGAGGAGGTTGTCATCGTCGCGCAGGCGCCAGCTGAGACGTCCAAGGGCGAGGATCTCGCGTGCCTCGTCGTGGCGCAGCGGGCCGACGGCATCGAGCAATCGGCACTCGAGATCGTGCGCGCCTGGTGCCGGTGTCGCTGCGGCGAACCCTGCGCAGTTACCGACCTGCGCGTGGTCCGCGGGGGCGGGCACGGAAGCGAGCTCGAGCACGATGCCGAGCAACCAGCCGGGATGGGCCGCGAGCCGTTCGCTGCCGTAGGTCACGTCCATGAAGTCACGGATGACGCGCTCGAAGGAGCAGACGAATTCCTTCCCGCCGTCGACGTGCTCGATCTCGTCCCTGCTCGCCGACCACCCCGATGCATGCGTTGACGCCAGTCCTCCGGCGATGCGCCTCAGGACGGGATGCAACGCCGGCTGGCGTCGGACGTCGGCCGCGAGCGCGGCGACGGCGGCGTTGCGCCGCGACGCGATCATGTGCTCGCCCTGCAGCAGTCCGACGAACTCGTAGGGATCCGCGGGACGCACGGCATCGTTGTAGAATCGGCCGAGTTGCCGCACGCCGTGCGCAAACGGAATGAAATCGTCGCGGTAGATTTCCTTCCAGCGGATCACAGTGGCGGCGCGTGCCTCGAGTGCGTGCGCCAGGTCCTCGTCGTCGAGGCGATCGAGATTCTCCGCCGCCAAGCCGTGCCCCTCCGCTTCGAGCGCCGGGATGAGCTCGCCGGCGACACGCGCGGCCAGCCGGCGAAGCCGCTGCAACCCAGGGCGGAGCGTGAGGTACTGCGCCCGTGGGTCGGACGCATCTGCCGCTGCCGTGATGGGGCGGGCCTGCAGGAGCGTGAGCTGGTCGCTTCGCAAGCCCCACTCGAGATCGGGGGCCCAGCCGACCAGCGATTCGATGCCATGGAGCGCCGCGAGGACGGCGTCGAGCTCGCGGCGTGTGAGCAGCGGGGTAGGCGCGCCTGTGGTCTCCTGGCGCTCACCCGGCCGCCACTCCAGCACCCGACCGGTGGCGCGCGCGAGGACCCACCGGTCGGGATCGACCGTGCCGTCGACGAGGTCACTGCAGGGGCCCGGTACCGCTTCGACCACGGCTTGATCGGCCGCGGGCGTCCGCGGATCTCGTCCGAACGCGACCCCCGCCCGGTCGGTCTCGAGGACGACCTGGACGACGACCGCCATGCGGCTGCTCATCGGATCGAGCGCGAGCTCGTGGCGGTAGAGCAGTGCGGCGTCCGACCAGAGCGAGGCCCAGACCACCCGGACCGCGTCGAGGACCGCATCGACACCCCGGACCCCAACGACGGACTCGTGCAGCCCCGCGAACGATCGACCGGCACTATCCTCGCCGACCGCCGACGATCGTACCGCCAACGGCTCACCGTCACCGAGGCCGGCGAGCGCGGTCCGAATCGCGGTGGCGACCTCCGCCGGCAGCGGCGTCGCGAGGAACGCGCCGCGCAGGCGCAGCGCCGCGTCCCAGATCTCTTCCCAGCGCATCGCCTCGAACGGCTTGCGGCCGAGTTCCATCTGAATCTTGCCGCGCAGCCCCGCACCGTCGACGAAGCGGTCGTACGCCGCCGTCGTCACACACACGCCGGCAGGCACGCGCAGACCAGCTCGGAGCAGCGCTCCGAGGCGCGCCGCCTTGCTCCCGACGAAGCGCTCGGCTTCGTCAGTCGCATCCGCCAGTGGGATCACCCAGCGCGCGGCGGTATCCACTGACGGACCTCCTGGAAACGGACGACGTGCAGGAAGCGCACGGCCTCGAAGCAGAAGAGCGCGGTCGTCGCCGCCGCCACGAAGGATTCGAGATAGGGATGGCGCGCGATCAACCGGGCCGCCCAGAACTCGCGTTCCGGACCGGGCGCCAGGTGCGCGGCTCGCCCGGTCACGGTGACCGACTCGACGCGCATCATGTCGTCCGGAAAGCGGGCACGGTTGTCGACCACGAGCGCAACCTGCGGACACTCGACCAACAGCCGGAACTTACGAGTCGTGATGGGCGTCGCAAACGTCCCGGATGACAGGTCGTCACCGAAAGCGTACGCGACGATCGAGCCGTATGGTTGACGCTCGCCCTGGGTGCAGAGGACTGCATAGGCCTCGCCGGCGACCAGACGGCGAATGCTCGTGACGAGCGCTTCGGAGCGCGTCGTCGACGTCGGCTCGTCGGGCACGCCAAGCAGCGGCTCGTCGCGACTCTTCATGGCCAGAGCCTATCGGGGGAGCGCGTCGCCGCAAGGGCGCTCGCGTTCAACCCTGCCGGAAATCGGCGCCGCGCTCGACCTCGGGTGTGTCGAGGCCGACGAGCCGTATCGCCCGTGACGATGGACAAGGCTGTCGCCGTCGATGGCATCGGCCAGGCGATGCAGGCACTGGTCGGGGCCAAGGCGCCGCCCTGCGGCGTCGGGGTTGAAAGACACCGCAGGGGTTCTTGGCGACCGGCGGGCGCCGCCTGTGCGTTCCTGTCCTGGTTCGGGGCGTCCGCGAGGGGACCTGGACGACGGCAGCGCGATCTCTCGTCGAGAGGTGCGATGCGGTCACACTGAGCCGCCTCTGCGCTGGCGCTTGCATCGGTTGACGATGAACGGCTGCCACCGTACAAGTATTTGTACAATGAAAGATTCCATGGAGATTGTCGGTTACAGTGAAGCGCGTCAGCGGCTGGCGAAGCTCATGGACCTCGTCGTCGACGATCGGCGCCCGATCGTCGTGACACGACAGAAGGCGCCGGCTGTCGTCATGCTCTCTCTCGAAGAGTACGAAGCGATGGCCGAGACCCTCCACCTCGTGCGCAGTCCACGCAACGCGCGGCGGTTGGACAAGGCGCTGGGCGACGCGGAGGCTGGGCGATTCCTCCCCAGCCCGCGCAAATGACCGAATGCTGGACCGCCGGAGCGGCCCAGGACTACCGGTGGTCCGCGCCACGAGAGCCGAACACAGCGGCGCGCATCGACCGCTTGCTTGCCGACATCACACACCGCCCCGTTGCAGGAATCGGCAAGCCAGAGCCGCTCAGGGGGGCGCTGGCGGGGTGGTGGTCACGGCGCATCACCGGCGAGCACCGGCTCGTGTACCGCGTCGTCGGCAAGGGGGCTGCGCGTCAACTGCAAGTCGCGCAGTGCCGGTATCACTATTGACGGCACCTGCCGGTTCCCAGGGGTTGTCGATTCTCCGGTGGGCGATCCGTTCCACACTTCCCGCACTGCCGTTCGAGCAGGAGGGGCTGCATTACCATGGCAGAGTGTCCCCGAGGCCCGGTCGCGTCTGCTCCCTCAGCCGGCGCCGACGGGGCGGCCCATGTCGAACACCAACTCGCGCGAGATCTTGCCGTCGCGTATCTCGAAGATGTGCACGAGCCGCATCTCGACCTTCGTGTCGAGCGGCCAGGGCCAGTAGCCGGCGCGGGCGATCTCGAAGGTCACTTTGCTGTCGTCGACGACGCGGTCCTCGGTCGCGAAGCGCTGCAGGAACTCGAAACGCACGTTGCGCATCGCGGCGAACAGCTCGCGGTAGTTCTTCGCCACCGCCTCCTTCCCCGAGAACGAGCGATCGAGCCCGTTCAGCGCCGGCGCCTCCCAGACGATGTCGTCGGTATAGAGGTCGAGCGCCGCCTCCACCTCATTGGTGGCCTCGCTGTGGAAGTGTTTCTCGACGCACTCGAGGTTGCGCGCAATCAGGCTGGTGTCCATCACTCCTCCTTGTGATCGCCTTCACGCCACCTGCCCAGCCGCCCAGCCAGAGCTCCACGCCCACTGGAAATTGTACCCGCCGAGCCACCCGGTCACATCCACACACTCGCCGACAAAATACAGCCCCGCAACAGCCTTCGCCTGCATCGTCCGCGAAGACAGCCCGTCCGTATCGACCCCGCCAATCGTCACCTCGGCCGTGCGCCAACCTTCGGTTCCATCAGGCTTCACCCGCCACGCATTCATAGCTGCAGCGACCTCCCGCAACTTCGCATCCGCAAGATCCGCCAGCCGCATCGTCGCGAAACTCCGCGCCGCAATCTGGTCCGCGAGCCGCTTCGGCACGATCATCGCCAGCGCATTGTCGAGCTGCAGCCGCGGTCGCTCCTTCCGCTCGCGCTTCAATTCCTCGAAAACATCGCGCCCGCGCGCGAGATCGATCACCACTTCATCGCCCGCACGCCAGTACGACGAAATCTGCAAGATGCTCGGCCCCGACAACCCGCGATGCGTGAACAGCAGGCCGTCGTCGAACCCAGTCTTTCCGCACGACACGCGAGCCTGCACCGAAAGACCCGCCAGCTCCGCCATCGGCTCCAGCTGCGGCGAGACAAACGTGAACGGCACGAGGGCAGGGCGCGGGTCGACAATCTTCAGTCCGAACGCCTCCGCGACCTCGTAGGCATAGCCAGTCGATCCCATCTTCGGAATTGACTTGCTTCCCGTCGCAATCACCAGCGACGCACATGCCATCGCGCCGACCGAAGTCTCGACCACGAACCCCTCGCCCTGGCGCTCAACCGCTCCGGGCTCGACTCCAAGCTGCAGCTCGCCAGCCGCGGCCTTCAGATCATCCAGCAGCATGTCGATGATCTGCTGCGCCGACCCATCGCAGAACAGCTGGCCCAGCGTCTTCTCATGCCAGGCGATCCCCTTGGCATCGACCCGCGCGATGAAATCCCGGGCCGTGAACCGCTGCAGCGCCGAGATACAGAAATGCGGGTTCTCCGACAGGAACTGCTTCGGGCTCGCGTCCAGGTTGGTGAAGTTGCACCGCCCGCCCCCGGAGATCCGGATCTTCTCCGCCGGCTTGTCGGCATGGTCGATCACCAGCACGCGCCGGCCCCGCCGACCCGCCTCGATCGCACACATCAATCCAGCCGCGCCGGCCCCGATCACCAGTATGTCGATCTGTTCGCCCATGCGGCCTGCTGCGTTGCCCCGCGGATAGCCGATTCGAGCTGCGGATTCGACATGATCTCGATGCATGTCGATGGACCGCATCGGCCCTGATCCGACAATCACTGCACACGGAGAAGCGGAGGAACGGAGGTCTCGCGGCTCGAAACAAGGGCGACGGGCACTCTCTCGAACCACATCGCTGCTGCCCTCCAGGAACCGTCAGGGATCATCTGCGCAGGCGGCGAAAAGTCACGTGGAGTGAGATCTCGTCCTCGTCACTCGATACGAGTCGAGACGACGGGGGTTGGGATGGGCGCGGCGGACACGATGTCGAAGACGACGACGGCAATCGGGCGGCCGGCGGCGGCGAAGGGCGCGGCGCTGGCGATGGCGATCTGCAGGGTGCCGGGCGGGTCGGCGTTGGTGGCCAGCATGGCGTCGCGGGCCGGACCGACGAGGCGGGTGTGGACAACGCGCAGCACGCTCGCGTCGTAGTTGACGCGCACCTGCATCGCCTGGATCGGTTGCCGGCTGTCGGGCGCGATCGACAGGGCGACGCGCCCACCGCGCACGGCGTGCAGCGCGGCGGCCGTGACGCGCGCGGCGCCGCTGCCGCGTCGCGCGCTGGCAGCGCCGGGCGGACGCCAGTTGCCGGTGCAGTCGCCGAACACCAGGGCGGCGAAGTCCTGCGCGGCGAGCGGGCTGGCGACGGTTTCGTAGGCGATGCCGCCTGGCGTGCAGGATTGGCTGCCGGGTCGCGGCTGGACCAGCGTCTGGCCCGGCACCGCTGCGGGTTCGGGAAGGAAGACCCAGTCGCTGTCGCAGATCTCCGCCACCGGCAGGCGGTCGAGGAGGCCGACGGTGTGTTGCAGGATGAACGTCGCGTCGAGGGCGCTGGCGCTGCCATTGCCGGTGACGTCGCAGGCCAGCAGCTGCTCGGCCGACAGTGCGCGCTGGCCGACGACTGCCTGCAGCACCCAGGCGGCGTCGAGCGGGCTGATCGCGCCGCCGGTGCCGCCGCTCCGCTCGGCGGTGACGACGACAGCGGTCGCCGGCACGTTGCCGAGCACGTAGCGGCCCGACGCATCGGTGGAGGCGCTGGGCGCCGCGCCGGCGCGGACGACAGCCCCGGCGACGGCGACCTGGCCACCGTAGTAGCGCACGGAGCCGCCGATATCCGCGCCCGCGGATAGCAGCGTCGGCGTCGGCGTCGCGGTCGGCATCGGGCTGGGGGGCATGGTCGCCGTGCCGGTGCTGGTCGGCGGCCCGGTCCTGGTCGGCGTCGCACTCGCCGTGGCGGTCGAGGTGCGGCTGGCCGTCGCCGTGCTCGACGCCGTCGCAACCGGTGACGGACTGGGACTTGCGATCCCGCCCGGGCAAGCGGCGGGACGGGCGGCGTCCCAGTCCGGGCAGGCCGCGCCGCTGCCGATGGCGAGCGAGCCGGTGGTCGGGTAGGTCACCGTCGTCCCCGCCGCGTCGCGGAAGCTGAAGTAGTAGCGGTGGCAGCCGGCGCCGACGCCGCTCACGGTCGCCGACCAGGCGCCGTTGGTCTGCGCGCCGCGTCGCAGCATCATCGGCGTACAGGTGCCCTCGACGTTGACGCTGGCCGAGGTCGGGCCGGCGGCGGCATACCAGTTCGCCCACGCCTCCACCGCGGCGGCCTGCTGCGGGTAGTGCGCGCCGGAGGGAATCGGCGCCGCCGCGCTGCCGCTTCCGAACTCGCCGGTCGAGTAGCCGGCGACGCCGGCGCCGAACGCACCCGTCGATTGGAGGATCAGCCAGCGGTGGCCGTTGCGCGAGGTGAACATGCACTGCGCGGTGTCGCCCTGCTCGTAGAGCCAGAGATAGAAGGCGCTGTTGGGGTCGCTCGGCGAGGCGATGATCTCGCCGCTGGGCGCCCCGCCGAACAGTTGCACGCGCGGCGAGAAGGAGGTGCAGGTCGGCGAGCAGGCGCGTGTGCCGCCGACGCAGGCGCAGGCGGCGCTGCCGTTGCAGGAGGCCGGATAGAGGCTGCCGATGTTCGCGACCAGCGTGCACGCGGAGGTGTGGGCGAAGAAGGACTGGCGAACCATCGCGTCGGAGTGGAAGCGCGCCGCCCGGTTGAGCGCCTCGTTCCACGACAGCGGCGGTTTGACCGAGTAACAGGCGCGCTCCAAGCAGCGGCCGTCGCCGCAGAGGTCCATCTCGAGTTGGGGATCGACGCGCGTGCGATTGACCCACTGATGGATCACCCGCTCCGCCCAGTTGGGGAAGCCGTTGACCGCTTCGCCGACCGCGCCCGCCGCGCCAGGATCGATCCCCAGCCCGACGACGGCGAGCAGCGCGCAGGTGACAACGCGGATGACGGATGAGATGCGAGGCATGCGGTCAGTTGTGCAGCGAATGCCGTGCCACGCAGCCCGCCGTGCCGGACCCGTCGCAGCCAGCGATTCGGCGCCTGCCGCGCGCCAATCGATGCCGGTTACCCGCGTCCGGTTGGCAGAATCGACCGACGGCGCTCACCCGAACGGCCGCCCCGCCCGGCGCCAGGATCGCATGGACAGGATCGACGCGGGGGAGGAGGGCCGCTCGATGATCCGGGATTGTTTCGAACCGGCAGCTTGGATAGGCGATCCGCGTCGCCGCCCCGTGGATGCGCACCGTGCGCCAAAGGACCATTGACAGGTGACTATGGTACTGTCACCGGTGACCTATGACGAAAACGGTCGCGATCTCGGAGCTCAAGGCGCACTGCCTACGACTCGTGGATGAAGTGGCGCGCGGGCGGCGCGAGCTGCTGGTGACGAAGCGGGGCAAGCCCATCGCGCGCATCGTCCCACTCGACGACGCCCCCGCCGACGATGCGCTGGCGCGGTTGCGCGGGACGGTGATCGGGGGGGACCGCGTCGAGGACTTCGACACCGGCGTGGTGTGGGAGGCCCAGCGGAGGTGAGCGCGCTGGTGCTCGATACCCATGCCTGGGTGTGGTGGGTCAGCAAGCCGGAGAAGCTCTCCCGAACGCAGCGAACGGCCATCGACCGCGCCCGCCAGCGCGGCGGCGACGCGCTGCTGTTGTCGGTGATCTCGGGGTGGGAAGTGGCGCTGCTGGTCCAGGGTGGGCGTCTGCGCCTGCCGGTACAACTGGAGGCCTGGCTGGACCAGGCCATGTCGATCCCGGGCCTCGAGATCGCGCCCCTCACCGTGCCCATCATCGCCGCGGCGGCGCGCCTCATCGGCCTCCGCGATCCGGCGGACATGCTGATCGTGGCGACGGCTCTGCGCTATGGCGCGCCCCTGCTCACCAGCGACGGGCGGATCGACGACTCGGGCCTCGTGCGGGTGATCGCCTGACGGCATCACGGCAGCTCTCCTGGACGACGCGCAGGTCCTCGAACGTGCCGACCTTGATGAGCACCGCACCCGGCAGGCGGGTGGCCGACGGAAACGGACTGGCATTCGCGGCAGTGGCACTGGCCCTTGAATAGCGCGTCACCGCTGGCGGTGTAGCGCAGGGCGCCGCAAGCGTTCGACGTCGCGGGTGGTCTCGATCGTCATGCGACACGTCCTGTAAGGTGGAAACCGATGGCACCCCAGCACGCCCTGGTGCGGAACCTCCCCGATCGGCGCTCCCGCGGAGCGGTCCAAACAGGTATCCTTGCGCGACGGCGGCGCGACCAGCGATGGACTCGCCGCCGGCAGCGGCTATAACTGCGGCATGATTCCGGCTCAGACGACCTCGCTCGCCGTCGACGACATCAAGCTCGCCCATCAGCTGTTCTGGGCGATGCCCGCGGGCGAGCGCGAGGGGGCGTTCGCGCTGCTGCGCGCCGAGCGGCCGGTCTCGTGGCACGAGGAGTTCGAGGTTCCGGGCGTGCCGCAGGGGCCGGGTTTCTGGGCGGTGACGCGCTTCGAGGACGTCTTCACGGTGAGCCGCAACCCGGACCTGTTCGTCTCCGGCCAGGGCACCAACATCAGCGACCTGCCGATCGAGCTGCTCGAGTTCTTCGGGTCGATGATCAACATGGACGCGCCGCGCCACACCAAACTGCGTCTGCTCGTCAACAAGGGCTTCACGCCGCGCATGATCGGCCGCGTCGAGGACATGGTCCGGCAGCGGGCGCGCGAGATCGTCGACCGCGTCGCGCCGCGCGGTGAATGCGACTTCGTCGCCGAGATCGCCGCCGCCCTGCCGCTGGAGATCATCTGCGACATGATCGGCGTGCCGCCGTCCGACTATCGCCGCATCTACGAACTCACCAATACCATCCTCGGCGTCGGCGATCCCGAGTTCGCGACGACCATTCCGGAGCTCATGAGCGCCGGCATGGAGCTCTTCGCGTACGCCCAGGCGCTCGGCGGCGAGCGCCTGGCTGCGCCGCGCGACGACATCACCTCGACGCTGATGCACGCCGAGGTCGACGGCCAGCGCCTCAGCGAGCAGGAGTTCGGCTCGTTCTTCATCCTGCTCGTCGCCGCCGGCAACGAGACGACGCGCAACGCCATCAGCCACGGCATGCGGGCGCTCACCGACTGGCCCGATCAACGCCGCCTCTGGCAGGGCGACTTCGAGCGCTACAAGGTCAGCGCGGTGGAGGAGATCGTCCGCTGGGCGACGCCGGTGATCCACTTCCGGCGCACCGCGACGCGCGACACGGTGCTCGGCGGCCAGGCGATCGCCGCCGGCCAGAAGGTCGTCATGTGGTACAACTCGGCCAACCGCGACGCCGCCAAGTTCGACGATCCCTACCGCTTCGACATCGCCCGCGAGCCCAACGAGCACGCCGCCTTCGGCGCCGGCGGGCCGCACTTCTGCCTCGGCGCCAATCTCGCCCGGCGCGAGATCGCGGTGATCTTCGAGGAGATCTTTCGCCGCCTGCCCGATCTGGAGATCAGCGGCCCGCCCGACATGCTGCTGTCCGCCTTCATCCACGGCATCAAGCGTATGCCGTGCCGCTTCACGCCACAGCGCCCGCAGGCCTGAGGCGGTGCGGCTCCCGCGCGCCAGCGGTGTGCTCCTGCACCCGACGTCGCTGCCCGGTCCCTACGGCATCGGCGACCTCGGCCCGGCGGCGGCGCGCTTCGTCGATTTTCTCGCCGCGGCCCGCCAGCGCTGCTGGCAGGTCCTGCCGCTCGGGCCGACCAGCTTCGGCGACTCGCCCTACCAGAGCCCCTCGACCTTCGCCGGCAATCCGCTCCTGCTCAGCCTCGAGGCGCTGCGCGACGACGGCTTGCTCACGGCAGCGGAGCTGACCGCGGCGACCGGCGACCCGGCGCGCGTCGATTACGGCGCCGTCCTCGCCGCGCGCACGCCGCTGCTGCGCGCCGCCGCCGCGCGCCTGTGCGCCGGCGCGGCGCCCGGGCTGGCAGATGAATGGGCGCGGTTCCGCGCCGCCGAGGCGGACTGGCTGGATGACTACGCCTTGTTCATGGCGCTCAAGGACGCGCACGGCGGCGCCGCCTGGTCGGCGTGGGAGCCCGATCTCGCCCTGCGTGCACCGGCCGCGCTGGCGCGCTGGCGGGCGCAGCTGGCGCGCGAGGCCGAGGCGCACGCGGCGCTGCAGTTCCTCTTCTTCCGCCTGTGGGCGGCGCTGCGCGCGCGCGCCGCGCCGCTCGGCATCCGCATCGTCGGCGACCTGCCGATCTTCGTCGCCGCCGACAGCGCCGACGTCTGGGCGCACCGCGAACTCTATCAACTCGACGCCGCCGGCGCGCCGCACGCGGTCGCCGGCGTTCCGCCGGACTACTTCAGCGCCACCGGCCAGCTGTGGGGCAACCCCCTGTACGACTGGGAGGTGCACGCGGCGCAGGGCTTCGCCTGGTGGATCGCCCGCCTGCGCGCCGCCTTCCGGCGCTACGACGTCGCCCGCATCGATCATTTCATCGGCTTCACCCGCTACTGGGCGGTGCCGGCCGGCGCGACGACGGCGGTGCACGGCGCCTGGCGGCCGGGGCCGGGCGCGGCGGTGCTCGACGCCATCCGCGCCGCCCTCGGCGAGCCGGCGATCGTCGCCGAGGACCTCGGCGTGGTGACGCCGGAGGTCGACGCGTTGCGCGAGCGCTTCGCGCTGCCGGGCATGAAGGTGCTGCAGTTCGCCTTCGACGGCGACGCGAGCAACCGCTTCCTGCCGCACGCGTACGAAGCCAACTGTGTCGTCTACACCGGCACCCACGACAACGACACCACCGCCGGGTGGTACGGCGCCGCTGCCTCGCCGCTGCGCCGCGCCGTGCGTCGCTACCTCGGCATGGGCCGCGACGGCGCCGTCGTCGAGCGCCTGGTGCGCCTTGCCTTCGCGTCGGTCGCCGACACCGCGATCGTCCCCGTGCAGGATCTGCTCGCCCTCGACAGCGGCGCGCGCATGAACCAACCCGGTCGCGCCGAGGGCAACTGGGCCTGGCGTCTGCGCGACGGGCAGCTCGGCACGGCCGAGCAGGAGCGCCTGGCCGAACTGGCGGAGACCTACGGGCGCTGAGCCGGTGCCACGTGGAGGGCGCGGTTCCGCCGCGCCGCGGTGGATGCGCCAGTCACGCCTGCCCCGTCGACTCGAGCACGCGCTGCCATTCCTCGCCGTGCGGGTCGAGGGTGCGCCGTCCGTGCACCGCGAGCGGAATCGGTACGTGCACGAGTTGCCCGTTCCAGGAGCCGACCAGCATGTTGGTCCGCCCCGACATGCCGGCATGCACCGCGTGCTGGCCCAGCACCAGGCAGTACTCGGCGTCGAGGGCGTTGGCCGGCAGACTGCGGATGGCGTAGCTCGGATCGATGTAGCGCAACGTCACGTCGACGCCGCGCGTCGCGAAGTACGCGGCAATGCGCTCGCGCAGCAGCGTGCCGATGTCCTGCAGTTTGAGGTTTCCCGATGCGTCGCGGCTACCGTCCGTCGCGGCGAAGAGTTCCTGGCCGGCCCCCTCGGCAACGGCGATCACCACGTGGTGCTTGGCGGCGAGGCGGCGTTCGAGCGCGGCCATCAACCCGCCCGGGCCGTCGAGCGCGAACGGCACCTCGGGCACCAGGCACATGTTCACATCGGCGCTGGCCAGGGTCGCGTGCGCGGCGATGAAGCCGGCGTGGCGGCCCATCAACTTCACCAGGCCGACGCCGTTCCACGCCGCGCGCGCCTCGACGTGCGCCGCCGCGAGCACGCTGCAGGCGGCCTCGACGGCGGTGCCGAAGCCGAAGCTACGCGCGGTCCAGGCGAGGTCGTTGTCGATCGTCTTCGGGATGCCGATGACGCCGATGGGCAGCCGCCGCCGGGCGATCTCCGCCGCCAGTGCCGCGGCGCCGCGCAGGCCGCCGTCGCCGCCGAGGACAAAGAGCAGGCCGAGGTCGAGTTCGACCATGTGCTCGAGCATCTCGCCGAGGTCCTGTGGTCCGCGCGAGGTGCCGAGGCGCGTGCCGCCCTGCTTGTGCAACGCTTCGACCACATCGGGCGTCAGCGTCAACGGCGCGTGCCCGTGCCGCGTCGCCAACCCGGCGTAGCCATAGCGGAAACCGAGGATGCGATGAACGCCGTAGCCGTGCCAGAGGCGCAGCACGATCGACCGCACGACGTTGTTCAGCCCGGGACAGAGTCCGCCGCAGGTGACGATGCCGCAGCCCAGGGTCGCCGGGTCGTGGAAGATCTTTCGGCGCGGCCCGGCGCGCTCGAAACTCGGCGGCGTCGCGCCCGGCGTCAGGTCCGCGAGGCGGGTCGAGAGCAGCACGCGCTCGGCGTCATCGACGAAGGGCTCGGCGCGGTGCAGGCGCGGCGACGGTAGGTCGGCCGTCCCGAGGGTGGCGATGCGCGTTTCGTCTGGAGTCGGCCAAACCGGCATGGGCACCAAGGTAGGTTAGAGGAGTTAGCCACGCGGGCACAACGAGCGGCGTGGGGCGCAGGGTCAGGGGATCGCTACTCCCACTCGATCCCGTCGACGCCCGCGAAGCGGCGCTGCATCACCGCGATCGCCTCGGGGTTGTCGTCCACCAGCAGGAAGCGCCGGCCGAGCTCCAGTGCGGCGGCGCCGGTGGTGCCGCTGCCGGCGAAGCAGTCGAGCACCAGGCCGCCCGGCGGCGCCGAGGCCTGGATGGCGCGGCGCACGATGCCGAGCGGCTTCTGCGTTGGGTAGCCGGTCTTCTCGGCGCCGCGCGTCGGCACGATGGTGTGCCACCAGGTGTCGGTGGGCAGCTTGCCGCGCGCCGCCTTTTGCGCCCCGACCAGACCCGGCGCCATGTACGGGATGCGCGCGATGGCGTCGCGATCGAAGAGGTGCCGGCCCGGTGCGCGGGCGTACAGCAGGATGGTGTCGTGCTTGGCCGGCCAGCGGTCGCGCGGCCGGCCGCCGTAGTCGTAGGCCCAGACGATCTCGTTCAGGAAGGCGGCGCGGCCGAAGATCGCGTCGAGCAGCACCTTGACGTAGTGCACCTCGCGCGCGTCGAGGTGGCAGTACAGCGAGCCGTGCGCGGCGAGCACGCGGTGTACTTCGCACAGGCGCGGCTCGAGGAAAGCCAGATAATCGTCGAAGGCGTCGGCGAAGCGATGCGTGCCGACGACGACGCTGGCGTAGCGCTGACCCTGGAAGCCGGTGCGGTCGCCGTCGACGGCGCGCTGCGTGCGCAACTGCGTGTGGCGGCGGGTGCTGCCGGTGTTGAACGGCGGGTCGATGTAGACGAGATCGACCGACGCCGCCGGAAGGGCGCGCAGGACGGCGAGGTTGTCGGCGTGGTGGACGACGCCGCGGCGCATTCAGGCCCGCGACGCGGCCAGGCGCAGCACAGCGGCGTAGTTCGGGGCCAGACAGCCGGCGTCGAGGGCGCCGCGCGCGCGCAGGATCTGGTGCAGAGCGGGCAGGTTGTGGTGCGGCACCGTCATCAGGAGATGGTGTTCGAGGTGGAAGTTCACCCGGTTCGGCGCCACCAGCAGCCGCTCCCACCAGCCGGCGAGCGTCGTGCGCGTGTTGCGCAAGGGGTCGAAGCGATCGGGAACCATGCCGTGCTCGGCGATCGAGCGGATGCGCGTCACCAGGCGGTAGGTGGTCAGCCACGCCACCACCCAGAGCAGGTACAGCGCCGGCGCGCCGACCAGGGTCAGCACGCCGAGCAGCACGCCGTTGGTGAGCGCCACCGGCGCCAACTTGTGCCAGCCGACGTCGGGCTGGACGCCCTCGTTCATGCCCAGCGAGCGCTGGTTCGGACGGCCCGACCAGCCGACGTCACGGCGGAACACGGCGCGCGCCTGTTTCCAGCCGGTCTGGCCAGAGAGATCACGCCATACCTTACGGCGCATGCTGGCGGGCGTGATCGGGAAGGGCGCCGCGAGACCGATGTCGGGATCCTCGTCGGTACCGGTGCGGGTGTGGTGCACGAGATGATAGGCGCGATACGGCGCCACCTCGGCCCACACCGGATAGGCGGCGAGCCAGTTGCCGACCCAGTCATTGACGCGCCGCTCGGCGAACAAGGTACGGTGCGCCGCCTCGTGCATGACGATCGCCATGCCGAGCTGGCGGGCGCCGATGACGAACAGGGCGAAGACGATGGTGAGGGGGTTCGGTCGCCAGGCGACCAGCGCCATGGCGGCGAAGATCAGCAGCCAGTTCGACGCCACCATCCACGCCGAGGCGCGCGCGTCGAGGCGCAGCAGCGCCTTCCGCTCGTCCGGCGCGAGCACCTCGCGGATCAGCGCCGCGGCGGCCTTGCTGGTGTCGGTGGTGGCGGTCACCGTTCCATTCCTAGGCCAGCCGCCGGGGGTCCGGCAACCGGGGCGGCGCCTTCTGGGCGGCGCCGGCGCGCGCGCGCCGGTCAACCAGGTTCGGCGCCGCCGAGCCGCGCCTGATCGACCGCGCGCCGCGCTCACGACCCGGAGCGCAACAGGCTGAGCGCCTCGGCCCGCAGGCTGGCATTGCGTTCCAGCAGGCCGCGAAAGGCGGTCGTCAGCATGTCCGGCCGGTGCTTGCCGACGCCACGCATCTTCATGCACATGTGCTCGGCGCGCACGATCACCGCCACGCCGCGGGCGCCGAGGTGCGAGGCGATGGCGTCGGCAATGTCGGCGGTGAGGCGCTCCTGCAGCTGCGGGCGACGCGCGAAGACGTCCACCGTGCGGGCGATCTTGCTCAGGCCGACGACCCGTCCCTTGTCCGGCAGGTAGGCCACCTGCGCGGTGCCGTGGAAGGGCAACAGGTGGTGCTCACAGAGGCTGTGGAACTCGATGTCGCGGACCATGACCAGGTCATCGCCGCTGCTGCGGTGCTCGAAAACGCGACCGAGGTGCTGGTCCGGTGTCTCGCGCAGGCCGGCGAAGATCTCCCGGTAGGCGCGCGCGACGCGGGCCGGCGTCTCGACCAGACCGTCGCGGTCGGGATCCTCGCCGACGGCGATGAGGATCTCGCGCACCGCACGCTCGATGCGCGGCAGATCGACGGGCGCAACCTCGCGCGGGGCGGGCGGCATCGGCAGGGCGGCGATACGACGAGCAGCAATGGGAGGGGCCATGCAGTCTCCTGTGGGTCGGCTGGGGATGAACAAGAAAGAATCGGTCAAATCGTTCATATTGTCCACGTGTGACACTGTCAATAGGCCAGTGAAATCAGGCGCAATTCGAAAGCTAACCGGTTGCACAAGGCGACCAAAACGTTCAAATAGTGTTGTGGAAGAGTTCTTGAGCCCGCGTGATCTGGCCGCGGCGATCGGCGTGTCCGAGTCGTCGCTCAAGCGCTGGGTCGATGGCGGACTGCTGGAGGCGTCGCGCACCGTCGGCGGGCACCGGCGCATCGCGCTCACCGAAGCGGTGCGCTTCATCCGCAAGAACGGCACGCCGGTGCTGCGGCCGGAGTTGCTCGGGCTGGCCGGGCTGCAACTCGAGCGGCGCGGCGACCGGGGTACGGACCTCGCCGAGGCCCTGCACGAGGCGCTGGTCGCCGACGATCGCATCCTGGCGCGCAGCCTGATCCTTTCGGCCTTCTTCGCCGGCGAGCCGCTGGCGGCGCTGTGCGACGGTCCGATCCGCTCGGCGCTGAACCGCATCGGCGAGCTCTGGCAGCACAACGATGCCGGCATCATGGTCGAGCACCGCGCCGTCGACATCATCGTCCAGACGCTCAACATGGCGCGCGGACTGCTCGCCCCGGTGCCGGTGGCGGCGCCGGCCGCCGTCGGGGGTACGCCGTCGGGCGATCCGTATCTGCTGCCGTCGCTGATGGTCGCCGCGGTGCTGGCCGACGCCGGCTATCGCGACGTCAACCTCGGTCCCGACGTCCCGGCGCGTACGCTGCGCGCCGCGGTGGTGCGCTACCAGCCGCGCATCGTCTGGCTCGCCGTCAGCACGCCGATCGCCGCGGAGACGCTGCGGCGCGAATGCGCCACCGTTGCCGGCAGCCTCGGCGCCGCCGGCGCCGCGCTCATCGTCGGCGGCCGCGGCGTCGACGCGGCCGCGTTGGCACAGCTGCCGCGCGTGCACGTCCTCGAGTCGATGGCCGAGATGGGCGCCTTCGCCCGCGGCCTGCGCGCCGCCTGATCGGCGCCCTCCATGACGCACGGCGTCATGGATGCTTCACGGCGCCATCACCGCCCGGTCATGCGCCGCCCGCTACGCTGTCGGCATGGAAACCCTTTTCGCGATGCCCTTCGTCCCCCTGCCGCTGCCGGCCGGGCTGCCGCCGTCGATCGTCCTGCCGCTGGGCGATGCCGCCGGCCTCGCCGTGATGCTGCTCGTCGCGCTACTCGGCTGCGTGGCGGCGCTGGTCGCGCAGACGCGGCGCCGTGATTCGGCGCGCCGCGCCATGCCGGGCGCGACGCCGCGGAGGCTGCCGGGCACCGCGCCGGCGCAGGCCTAGCGGAAGAGGTTACGGCAGCGCACCCGTCGGGCAGCTGACGCCGGTACCGCCGAGGCCACAGTAGCCGCCGGGATTCTTCGCCAGGTACTGCTGGTGGTACTCCTCGGCGTAGTAGAACGTCGGCGCCGGCAGGATCTCGCTGGTGATCGGTCCGAAGCCGGCGGCGCTCAGGCGCTCCTGGAACGCCGCGCGCGCGGCGACTGCGGCGGCATGCTGGGCGTCGCCGTAGGTGTAGATGCCGGAGCGGTACTGCGTGCCGGCGTCGTTGCCCTGGCGCATGCCCTGGGTCGGGTCGTGGCGCTCCCAGAACAGCCGCAGCAGTGTCGTATAGGGCACCGCGGCAGGGTCGAAGACGACGCGTACGACCTCGTTGTGGCCGGTCTGGCCGCTGCACACCTCGCGATAGGTCGGGTTCGGGGTGAGGCCGGCGGCGTAGCCGACCGCGGTGCTGTAGACGCCGGGCTGTTGCCAGAAGATGCGCTCGGCGCCCCAGAAGCAACCCATGCCGAAGAGCGCCAGCGCGTGACCGTCGGGGAACGGCGGCACGATGCGGTTGCCGCTGACGGCGTGCCGCTCCGGCACCGGCACGGCCTCGGCGCGGCCAGGCAGGGCCTCGTCAGCCGTCGGCAACCGCAGCTTGTCCGCGCGCCAGAACATGCCACGCACCATACCACATCCGCTGCCCCTGGAACCGTGCCCGTGCTATCGCCGACGCCATGCCCTTTCCCGCCCACGGCATCGCCGCCGACGAGGTCCTGGCTCGCCTCGACGCGTTGCAGCAGCGCGACGTCGACTGGAAGTCCGGTCGCGCCTTCAGCCTGGCCTACTTCGCCGGGCCCGAGGTACTGGCCCTCGCGACCGAGGCGTTGGCGCGCTTCCAGTCGACCAACGCGTTGAACGTCAACGCCTTCCCGAGCCTGCGCACGCTGCAGGCCGAGGTCGTGGAGATGATCGCCGACCTGCTGCACGGCGGTCCCGAGGCGGCCGGCTTCATGACCTCGGGCGGCACCGAGAGCATCCTCATGGCGGTCAAGGCGGCGCGCACGCGCGGCCGCGAGCGCGGCATTCGCGCTCCGGAAATGGTGCTGCCGACGACCGCGCACGCGGCCTTCGAGAAGGGCGCCGCGTACTTCGACGTGCGCGCGGTGCGGGTGCCGGTGGGGCCGGATTTCCGGGCCGATGCGGCGGCGATGGCCGCCGCGCTGACGCCGAACACCGTGCTGCTGGTGGCCTCGGCGCCGGCCTATCCGCAGGGGGTGATCGATCCGATCGGCGCGGTCGCCGCCCTGGCTGCGGATCGCGACATCAACTGCCATGTCGACGCCTGCATGGGCGGCGTCACCCTGCCGATGCTCGAGCGCCTCGGCTATCCGGTTCCCCCGTTCGATTTCCGCGTCGCCGGCGTGACGTCGATGTCCGTCGACCTCCACAAGTACGGTTACGCGGCCAAGGGCGCGTCGGTGATCCTGCACCGCAACAAGGCCCTGCGGAAGCACCAGACGTTCACGACCGAGAACTGGCTCGGCGGCTTCTACGCCAGCTCCGGCGTGCTCGGCACCAAGAGCGGCGGGCCGATCGCCGCCGCCTGGGCGGTGCTGCGCCACCTCGGCGAGCCCGGCTATCGCGAGCTGACGCGCCGCGCCCGCGCCGCCACCGAGCTGCTCCTCGCCGGTCTGCGCGCGACGCCGGGCGTGCGCGTCCTCGGCGAACCGGAGGCGACGCTGGTCGCCTTCACCTGTGGCGACGTCGATACCTTCGCGGTCGGCGCGGCCCTCGCCACCGCGGGTTGGGTGCTCGATCAGCAGGCGCCGCCGCCCAGCCTGCACTGCACGGTCAACGCGGTGCACGAAGCGGTCATCCCCGAGTTCCTGACGGCCCTGCGCGCCGCCCTGGCCGCGGTGCGCGGACAGGCGGGGGTCCAGCAGGCCTACGGCGCGCTGGAATGAGGCGGGGACGGGGGCCGCGCACCGTCTCTCATGACACGCTGCGTCACCGACTCTTCACGCCGGGCTAACCCTGCCGTCACGGTCGCGCAGGTACAGTATCGATGTTTATGGATACCCAGTACCGCGACGAACCAAGCCCCGCCGATGATCTGCTCGCCGCCGGGCGCGCCCTGCAGCCAGAGGAGCGTCTGATGGTCGAGGTCCTGGCGCTGGCCTGCGCCGACCTGCGCCTGCGCGCCCGCGGCGTCGAGGCCGAGGCGCTGCGCGCCGCGGCGCACGCCTGGGTGGCGAATGAGGCGGAGCACTGGCCGCTCAGCTTCGTCCGCATCTGCCGCCACTTCGACATCGAGCCGACGGCGTTGCGCGACCGCCTGCTCGCCGCCGACGGCCGCTGCGACGGCCGGCAGCCGCAGGCGGCGTGAGGCGGCGGACCGGCGCGGCCGCGCCGATCCGCCGCGCCCGCCTCAGCCGACGCAGCCGTTCAGGGCCGCGTTGACGCCGGCGATCAGCTCGTTGATTTCGACGGCGCCGCTGGCGTTGGTATCGAACGACGCACACACGCCGACGTTGGCGCTGCCGAGCGCGATGCTGACGCCGGTGATCAGCTCGTTGATGGCGATCTCGCCGTTGCCGTTGCAATCGCCGCTGCAGCGGCCGAGCGTCGGCGGCGGACCGATGGTGCGCGTCGCCGTCGGCGGCGCGGTGGGCGGCAGCGTCGGCGTCGCGGCACCGGAGGTGGCGGTCGGCGTCGGCGTGTCGCCGCTCGCCGCGCCCGGCTCGCAGAAGCCGCGTAGTTCATCGCCGATCGCGATCTGACCGCAGCGGCTCTCCGGCATGCATGGATCGAAGCCCTCGCAGGCCTGGCCCTGGTTGGCCGGCTCGCACCGGTTTGTCTGCTGATTGCAGCGCTCGCAGTCGGGGAAGCAGCGCGAGGCGCTGTTGTCGCAGCGCCCGGTCTGCGGGTTGCAGGCGCCGCGGCAGCCGCTGGTCTCCGGACACTCGAGCGGCTCGGGCAGGCAGAGCGCGAATGCGGGTCCGCCGGGGAAGGTGGGGAAGATTCTGCAGGCGCCCTGCAGACAGGGCCCGAGCTCGGAGGTGTCGCAGGCCATACCGTCGTCGGCCGGGTCGCCGCTGCACTGCGGCGGGACGCCCGGGATCGGGAACGGCGTGATCGACTGGCAGGTGCCGCAGCCGCCGCCGCAGGGCGTGTCGTTCGCGGCCGGGTCGCCGGTGCAGAAGCCCTCCTCGTCGCAGCGGTCGTTGACCGTGCACTCGTTGAAGTCGTCGCACCCGCCCCCGGATGCCGGCGTGCCCATGCACCCCTCGGCGGTGCACATGTCGTTGCGCGTGCAGGCATCGAAGTCATCGCACTGCTGCGCGCCCACCGGCGCCGCCACTGCCAGCGCCACGCCCATGGCGGCCAGCCCGAACCATTGCTTGAATCGCATGACGATCCCTCCTGCGGTCGCCGTGTCACTGATTGCCGTGAGCGTCAAGACGGTCGCGCACCGGCGTCCCCGACGCGCCACCGCGCATTGCGTCGGCGCCGCGGAGCGATCAGACAGGGGCGTGCGCTGGACTGCTCTCCTGCTGGCCCTGCTCGCCGTTCCCGCCATGGCCCGCGACCAGGCGCGCGGCACGGCGGGGCGGTTCGATTACTACGTCCTCAGCCTCTCCTGGTCGCCGCAACACTGCGCCGGGCCGGCCGGCGAACGCGATGGCCTGCAGTGCGCCGGTCCGCGCCGCTACGCCTTCGTGCTGCACGGTCTGTGGCCGCAATACGAACGCGGCTTTCCGCGCGCCTGCGGCGGTGCCGGTCGGCTGTCGCCGGCGCTGGTCGAGGGCATGCTCGACGTCATGCCGAGTCCGGCATTGGTACGGCACGAATGGGCCACGCACGGCACCTGCAGTGGGCTGGCGGCGCCCGTCTACTTCGACACCGCCCGCCGTGCGTTCACGGCGGTGACGATTCCGGAGCGCTTCCGCGCTCCGGTGCGTGAGGTGTACGCGGCGCCGCGCGCGGTCGAGCGCGACTTCCTGCGCGCCAACCCGTCGCTGACGGCGGCCGGTGTCGCGGTACTGTGCACGGGCCGCTATCTGCAGGAGGTGCGCGTCTGCCTCGACCGCGCCCTGCGCCCGCGCGCCTGCGGCGCCGATGTGCGCGACCGCTGCCGCGGCGACGAGATCATCGTTCGGCCGCTGCGCTGACGCGGCCGCTGCGCTGAGGCTCAGCGGAGCTCGGTCGGCAGGACGCGGCGGACGCGGCCGCGGGCGTCGGCGTCGAGGGCGGTCCAGGCGGCGCGCAGGTCGCGCCAGACGCGCACCTGGAAGGTCTTGGCGACGGCGCGAAACGGCGTGCCGAGCAGCGTGCCGTCGTAGAGGGCGCGGCCGTGGTCGAAGGCCCATTCGTTGAAGCGCGCCTCGCCGGCGGCGCGCAGGCGTTCGTAGGCCGCCTCATTCTGCGCCATCAGCGGCACGAAGGCGCGGTCGACGAGTTCGAGCAGCGGCCGCAGACGGTCCGAGAGCACCAGCGCGCCACGGCTGGCGGCGTGGCCGTCGTCGCGCACGCGGCATAGCCAGCGAAAGGTCATCGGGGCGACGCGGCGCATGTCCTCCGCCGCCGTCGGGTCCTTCAGGTTCATGCCCAGCTGGCCGTAGAGGCTGGCGTCGGCCAGCGTGCAGCGCTCGCCGACCAGGAACGGCTGCGCCGCCAGCAGCGGCTCGACCGTCGCGAGCAGTGTCGCGCGCAGGTCGTCGAGCAGCGCGTGCGTGGGCGGAAAGCCGGCACGGGCGGGCGGCGTCAGCTCGGGCGGCAGGTTGGGCAGGGCGAGATCGGCCGGGGCGACGCTGAACAGGTAGGGCAGGCGGCGCACCTGGCGGCGGGCGAAGCGGCGCGCCATCAGGGCCTGCCCACCGGGCGGCAGCAGCGCCGCGAACTCGCGCCCGAGGCGCGCGCCGGCGTCGTTGGTGGCGGCCGAGGTGACCCAGCGCGCATGGTGGACGAGGTACAGGCCGAGCTCGTCGAAGGCCTCGTCGAGGAGCCGCACGACGAAAGCCAGGGCCGGATCCTCGGGGACCAGGGGACCGGCCGCCGGTGGGTGGACGCGATCGAGCCAGAGCGCCAGCGCGCTGGAGTCGTAGAGCACGCGCCGCTCGTCGACGAGCAGGAACGGGACGAGCGGGTACTCGTCGAGCGGGTCGGCCGCCGGCCAGCGCTCGATCGAGCGGCGCCGCTTGCCGCGTTCGATCAGGTAGAGGGCGTGCAGATTCTCCCAGCGGCCGCCCTGCTCGGGCAGCAGGCGATGCGGCAGCGCCGCGGCGGCGAGCAGGGCGCGCAGCTTGAGGGTGTACGGCGAGAGCTCGGAGCCCCAGACAGCCAGGCGCACGGGTGGACTCAGCGCCGCCGCTCGCCGACCAGATAGGTTGCGCCGCCGCTGCCGGGGCGGGCGGTGTGCACGGTCCCCTTCGGTAGCAGCAGGCGATCGCCGGGGCCGAGGTGGACGGTGTGGCCGCGCGCGCCGAAAGCCATCGCGCCGGCGAGCAGCCAGATGCACTCGTCGAGATCGTGATGATGCGGCTGGTACTCGGCGTCGGCGGGGTCGCTCCACTTCCACACGTCGTAGCCGTCCGCATGCAGCGCCGCGCGCAGGTCCGCCTCGTCGATGGCGCCACCCGGCCAGGGGATGTGGGCGATGCCGGTCATCGCGCCGGGCGTGGCGGCGGGCCTGGCGCCGGGCGCGGCGGCGCCGCGCCGTTCGCCGCGCCGCTCACGCGCGCCCCTGGAAGGCGCGATAGCGTCTGATCAACGCGTTGGTGGAGCTGTCGTGCGCCAGCGCCGGCGCGGCGGCGCCCTGCAGCTCGGGGATGATGCGTTGCGCCAGCACCTTGCCGAGCTCGACGCCCCACTGATCGAAGGAGTTGATGTCCCAGATGACGCCCTGCGTGAAGACGCTGTGCTCGTAGAGCGCCACCAGCGCGCCGAGGGTGAACGGCGTCAGGCGCTCCGCCATCAGCAGGCTCGACGGGCGGTTGCCGGCGAAGGTCTTGTGCGGCACCAGCGCGTCGGCGGCGCCGTCGGCCCGGACTTCGGCGGCCGTCTTGCCGAAGGCGAGGGCCTCGGCCTGCGCCAGCACGTTGGCGGTCAGGTAGTCGTGGTGCGCGCCGAGCGGGTTGAGGCTGTGGCCGAAGGCGAGGAAGTCGCACGGGATGAGCTTCGTGCCCTGGTGGATGAGTTGGTAGAACGAGTGCTGCCCGTTGGTGCCCGGCTCGCCCCAGAAGATCGGGCCGGTCTCGTAGCCGACGACCGGCGCGCCGTCGCGCGTCGTCGACTTGCCGTTGCTCTCCATCGTCAGCTGCTGCAGGTAGGCCGGAAAGCGCTTCAGGTACTGGTCGTAGGGCAGCACGGCGATGGTCTGGGCGGCGAAGAAGTCCGCGTACCAGACCGATAGCAGGCCCATCAGCACCGGCAGGTTGCGCGGCAGCGGCGCCGACTGGAAGTGCTCGTCCATGGCGCGGAAGCCGGCCAGCAGCTGGCCGAAGCCGTCCGCGCCGACCGCCAGCATGGTCGACAGGCCGATGGCCGAGTCCATCGAGTAGCGCCCGCCGACCCAGTCCCAGAAGCCGAACATGTTGGCCGTGTCGATGCCGAACGCTGCCACCGCCGCGGCGTTGGTCGAGACGGCGACGAAGTGCCGGGCGATCGCCGCCTCGTCGCGCAGCGCCGCCAGCGTCCAGTCGCGGGCGCTGTGCGCGTTGGTCATGGTCTCCAGGGTGGTGAAGGTCTTCGAGGAGATGATCCACAGCGTCTCGGCCGGGTCGAGGTCGCGCGTCGCCTCGGCGAAATCGGTGCCGTCGACATTGGAGACGAAGCGGCAGGCGAGGTCGCGCTGGCTGTAGTGGCGCAGGGCCTCGTAGGCCATCACCGGGCCGAGGTCGGAACCGCCGATGCCGACGTTGACGACGGTGCGGATGCGCTTGCCGGTGTGGCCGGTCCAGACGCCGGAGCGGACGCGCTCGCTGAACGCCGCCATGCGGTCGAGGACGGCGTGCACCTCGGGAACCACGTCGGTCCCGTCGACGACGATCGACGCGCCGCGCGCCGCCCGCAGCGCGACATGCAGCACCGCCCGCCCTTCGGTACGGTTGATCTTGTCGCCGCGAAACATCGCCGCGCGGCGCTCCGCCAGGCCGCAGGCCTCGGCCAGCGCGACGAGCAGGGTCAGCGTCTCGTCCGTCACGCGGTGCTTCGAGTAGTCGAGGTACAGCCCCGCCCCCTCCGCCGCGAAGCGCTCGCCGCGTCGCGCATCGCGCCCGAACAGCTCGCGCAGATGCACCTCGCGCAGCGTCGCATGATGCGCCACCAGGGCCTGCCACTCCGGCCGTTGCGTCAACGTTGTCGCAGCCATCCTATCCCTTCAACTGCGCCTTGGCGGCGGCGACGACCGCGGCGGGCTCGAAGCCGAACTTCTTCTGCACGTCCTTGGCCGGCGCCGAGGCGCCGAAGGTGCGCATGCCGATGACGGCGCCGGTGAGGCCGGTGTACTGGGCCCAGCCGAGTGGCGAGGCCTGTTCGACGGCGACGCGGGCGGTGATCGTCGGCGGCAGGACGCGGTCGCGGTAGGCCTGCGGTTGGCGTTCGAACAGCTCCCACGACGGCATGCTGACGACGCGCGCGCGGATGCCGTCCTTGGCCAGCGTCTCCTGGGCGGCGAGGCACAGGCTGACCTCGCTGCCGGTGGCGAGCAGCAGCACCTCGGGCGCGCCGCCGGGGGCGTCGAGGAGGACATAGGCGCCCTGCGCGAGGCCGCTCGCCGGAGCAACCTTGGTGCGGTCCAGGGTCGGCAGGTTCTGCCGCGACAGCACCAGCATCACCGGCTCGTGCGTCATCGGCATGATGACCCGCCACGCCTCGGCGACCTCGTTGGCGTCGCAGGGCCGCAGCGTCACCAGGCCGGGGATGGCGCGCAGCGAGGCGAGCTGCTCGATCGGTTGATGCGTCGGGCCGTCCTCGCCGACGCCGATCGAGTCGTGCGTGAAGATGAACACCACCGGCAGCTCCATGAAGGCGGCGAGCCGAATCGACGGGCGGCAGTAGTCCGTGAAGATGAAGAACCCGGCGCCGAAGGGGCGCACCTTGCTGAGCGCCATGCCGTTGAGCGCCGCCGCCATGCCGTGCTCGCGGATGCCGAAGTGGAAGTTGCGGCCGTCGTAGTGGCCGGCCTCGAACGTGCCGGCGCCAGCGAAGGTGAGATGCGTTTTCGTCGACGGCGCCAGATCGGCGGCGCCGCCGATCAGCCACGGCACGCGCTGGGCCACGGCGTTGAGCACCTTGGCGTTGGACTCGCGGCTGGCGAGGCCCTTGGCGTCGGCGGGGAAGGTCGGAATGTCGGTGTCCCAGCCGCTCGGCAGCTGGCGCCGTTGCATCTGCTCGAGCTGCTCGGCGAGCTGCGGAAACTGCTTCGCATAGGCGGCGAACTGCGTCTCCCAGGCGGCGCGGAACTGGGCGCCGCGGGCGCCGATGCCGGCGCTGAAGTGCTCGCGCACGCCGTCCGGGACGAGGAACTGCGCATCCTCGGGCCAGCCGTAGCGCCGCTTGGCGCCGCGGATCTCCTCGGCGCCGAGCGGTTCGCCATGCGCCTCCTTGGTGTCCTGCCTGGTCGGCGCGCCGAAGGCGATGTGGCTGTCGACGACGATCAGCGTCGGCCGGTCGTCGGTGTGGCGGAAGTGCTCGAGGGCGCGCGCCATCAGGCCGGTGTCGTTGGCGTCGCCGACCCGCGTCACGTTCCAGCCGTAGCCCATGAAGCGCGCCGCGACGTCGTCGCTGCAGGCCAGGGCGGTACTGCCCTCGATGGTGATGCGGTTGCTGTCGAAGATCCAGCACAGGTTGGCGAGGCGCAGGTGGCCGGCGAGCGACGCCGCCTCGTGGCTGATGCCCTCCATCAGGCAGCCGTCACCGCACAGGGCATACACGTCGAAGTCGAACAGCGTGAAGCCGGGGCGGTTGAAGTACTGGGCCATCCACTGGCCGGCGATGGCCATGCCGACGCTGTTGCCGAGGCCCTGGCCGAGCGGCCCGGTGGTGGTCTCGACCCCGGACGTCCAGCGGTACTCCGGGTGGCCGGCGCACTTCGAGCCGAGTTGGCGGAAGCGTTTGATGTCGTCGAGCGTCACCGCCGGCTGGTCGAGTACCGCGTACGCGGCATCGACCGCCTGGACGCCGGTCAGGTGCAGCAGGCCGTAGAGCAACATCGACGCGTGCCCGTTCGACAGCACGAAGCGGTCGCGGTTGGGCCAGATCGGGTCGGCCGGATCGAAGCGCAGGAACTGCTGCCACAGCGTGTACGCGACCGGCGCCATCGCCATCGGCGTACCCGGGTGACCGGAGTTGGCCTGCTGGACGGCGTCCATCGCCAGCGTCCGAATGGTGTTAATGCACAGTTGGTCGAGGTCCTGTTGCGCTGCCATGCCACTCCTTCCGCTCAGTCGCGGCGCACTCTACTGGTTGCGCGGCCGCCAGGGAATGGCGGCCGGGGGGACAGCGCCGTTGTTCACGAGGCGCCCGGCCCGCGCCGCCGTCCCATGGCCACGTCCGTTGATTGCCAGTCCGGCGCCGCGCGGCATGCTACATCCGTCGCGTGTCGCTCGACCCCACCACCTGCTACCGCGCCCTGCTGGCGCGCGACCCGCGCTTCGACGGACGCTTCTTCGTCGCCGTGCGCACGACCGGGATCTTCTGCCGCCCGGTCTGTCCGGCGCGCACGCCGAAGCGCGAGAACATCGAGTTCTATGCCTGCGCGGCGGCGGCGGCGCAGGCCGGCTTCCGCGCCTGCAAGCGCTGCCGCCCGGAGACCTCGCCCGGGACGCCCGCCTGGCTCGGCAGCTCGGCGCTGGTGTCGCGCGCCCTGCGCCTCATCCGCGCCGGCGAGCTCGACGACGACGGCAGCGTCGAACCGCTGGCGGCCCGTCTCGGCGTCGGCGCGCGCCAGTTGCGGCGCCTGTTCGATCAGCACCTCGGCGCCTCGCCCGCGGCCGTGGCCGGGGCGCAGCGCCTGCAGTCGGCGCGGGCGCTCATCGACCAGACCGATCTGGCGATGGTCGAGATCGCGGCGGCGGCGGGGTACCGCAGCATCCGGCAGTTCAATCACGCCGTAAAGGATGCGTTCGGGGCGGCCCCGCGCGATCTGCGCCGCGCGCGCGGCACGGAGTCGGTCACCGGACTGACGCTGCGCCTTCCCTACCGCCCACCGCTCGACTGGCCGGCGCTGCTGGCGTTCCTGGCGGCACGTGCGACGCCGGGGGTCGAGGTGGTGGCGGACGGCACCTACCGTCGCAGCGTGCACCTCGGCGACCGCGTCGCGGCGATCGAGGTCGCCGCCCTGGCCGACCGGCCGGCGCTGCTGCTGCGCCTGCCGCCATGCAGCGCCGCGACCCTCGTCGCCGCCGCCGAGCGGGCCCGTCGCGTCTTCGATCTCGGCGCCGATCCGCTGCAGATCGCCGCCCAGTTGCGCGGCGACGCGCGTCTGCGACCGCTCGTGCGCCGGCACGCGGGCCTGCGCGTGCCCGGCGCCTGGGATCCGTTCGAGATCGCCGTCCGCGCCGTTGTCGGGCAGCAGGTGACGGTGCGCGGCGCGACGACGCTGATGGGCCGGCTGGTGGCGCGCTGCGGCGCCCCGGCGGCGCTCGGCGGCGGGCTGACGCACGCCTTCCCGACGCCCGTGGCGCTGGCGGAGGCCGATCTCACCGGCATCGGCATGCCGAGGGCGCGCGTCGCGGCGCTGCAGGGGCTGGCCCGGGCCGTGGCTGGCGGCGCGCTCAGGCTCGACGCGGCGCGCGGCCTCGACGACGCGGTGGCGCGCCTGCGCGCCCTGCCCGGCATCGGCGAATGGACGGCGCAGTACATCGCCATGCGCGGTCTCGGCGAGCCGGATGCCTTTCCGCACGGCGATCTCGGTCTGCGCGTCGCGCTCGGCAACGGCGCCGGGCCGGTGAGCGCGGCACGGCTCGCCGCCGCCGCCGAAGCATGGCGCCCCTGGCGCGCCTACGCGGCGCTGTTGTTGTGGCAGGGCCTGCAGTGAACTCCCCATGCTGGGACCGTGGGCGTCTCGCCCGCGGTCCCAGCATGGCAACTTTGGAGGTAACGATGGAGACTGAGATCTGCACCCTCACCTCGCCGCTCGGTGAGGTCACCGCGGCGTTGCGGGACGGAGCGCTCTGCGCCTTCGGCTTCAGCGAGCACTGGGCGCGCATCGAGCGCGGCCTGCGGCGGCGCTGCGGTGCGTTCACCACCCGCGCCGGCGACTCCGCCCCCCTGCAGGGCGCTCTCGACGCCTACTTCGCCGGCGATCTGGCGGCCTTCGATGCCATCCCCGTCGACCCCGGCGGTACCGCCTTTCAGCGCGCCGTCTGGACGGCGTTGCGGCGCATCTCGCCCGGCGCGACGACCACCTACGGCGCGCTGGCGCGTGCCATCGACCACCCCACCGCGGTGCGCGCCGTCGGCGCCGCCAACGGCGCCAACCCGCTGTGGCTGGTGATCCCCTGCCACCGCGCCATCGGCGCCGGCGGCGCCCTCACCGGCTATGCCGGTGGCCTCGAGCGCAAGCGCTGGCTGCTGCAGCACGAGGGCGCGCTGCGCGCCTGAGTCTGCTAGACGCGCCGGGGGAGGGACCGATATGGCGACGAACTGGCACCGCATCGGTGCGCGCGAGGAATTGCTGGCGCGCGTGCCCTGCACGCTACGTCTCGAGGGAGCCAGCCTGGCGCTGTTCCACTATCAGGGCGCCTTTCGCGCCATCGGCGCGGCCTGCAACCACAAGGGCGGTCCGCTCGCCGAGGGGCGCCTGCGCGACGAGTACGTCGTCTGCCCGTGGCACGGTTGGGAGTACAGCGTCCTCACCGGCCAGGGCCCGGCAGGCTACGACGAGGAGCAGGTGCCGGTGTATACGGTCGAGGAGCGTGCCGACGGCGTCTACGTCGCCACCCCGGCAGCCTCGCCGCGCAAGCTGATCAAGCACAAGCCGTCGCATCTGCTCGCCGAACACGCCAAGCCGCCGGGTGCGCCGCCACGCGTGCTCGGCCTGTCGACCACCGGCATGGATGCGGCCAACCCGCGCTTCTCGACGTCCGACGTGTTGCTGGAACACGCCCTGGCGCACATCGCCGCGACGCGCGGCGCCGAGACGCGCTGCATCCGCCTGCGCGAGCTCGAGTTCCGCCACTGCGAGGGCAACTATTCCAAGGCCGCGCGCGCCTGTACCTGGCCCTGCGCCATCACCGAGCGCGATCCCACGGATCAGCTGACGCCGGTCTACGAGGGCCTCGTGCACTGGGCCGACGTGCTGCTGGTCGGCACGCCGATCCGCTGGGGCAACGCCTCGTCGCTGTACTACAAGATGGCGGAGCGCCTGAACTGTATTCAGAACCAGGTGACCATCGCCGACCGCGTCCTGATCAACAACAAGGTCGCGGCCTTCGTCATCACCGGCGGCCAGGACAACATCCAGGCGGTGGCGGGACAGCTGCTGACCTTCTGGGGCGAGCTCGGTTTCGCCATGCCGCCGTTTCCGTTCATCGCCCATTCGCGCGGCTGGGACGCCGAGGACATGCAGCGCAACGTCCGCCAGGTGAAGGCCAGCGAGGCCCTGCGCAGCGCCGCGGCCGAGCTCGTCGAACGGGCCCTCGACACCTGGCTGATGATGGACGCGCGGCGTGCCGCCGAACCCCCCACGGCGCGGCGCATGACGCGCGGCGGCCGCAAGGCGCAGCGCATCGGCGACCCGGTGCCGGAATGACCCGCGACACCGCCGCCGTCCGGCCGCATCACAGCGGTGGAGGGTTCAGATGACGGAACGCATGCGCCTCGCCAAGGCCTACGAAGCGGCGCTCTTCGCCGGCCGCGTGGACGAGGTCGGCCGCCTCCTCACCGACGACGTCGTCTACTGGGTGGCCGGCGCGCCGCCGCTCGGCGGCGAATGGCGCGGCCGCGACGCGGTGCTGCGCGCCTTCACCGACCGCGAGTTTGGCCTCGGCGCGGCCAAGTGGGGCTCCGAGGAGGTCTGGCGCGACTGGTTCGACGCCGACGATCGCGTCATCGTCGAAATTCGCGAGCGCAGTTGGCTGCGCGGCGCGCCCGACGACGTCATGGACCAGCGCACCTGCGTCGTCATCCATTTCCGCGGCGATCGCATCTGCGGGCTGCGCGACTATACGGACGCGCAGGTCTACGCGGCGTTCCGCGGCCGCCACCCCGAGTTGCCGAAGTTCCGCTGAGGAGCGCACTGCGCGCCGGCGATATCCGTCAATCCGGCATCCAATTGCCGTGGAAGCCGAAGGGGACGCGGCGGGGCAGGTGGACGGTGGCGACCGGCGGCTTGCGCACGTCCGTGGCGTCGAGGACGACGAAATCGGTCGCGGCGCGCGCCGCATCGTAGACGAACTGCAGCACCCAGCCCTCGTCCTCGCCGGACTGGGCCGCGGCGGGGACGAAGACGCCCTCGCTCGGCGTGCGGCCGAGACCGAACTCGTGCGCGCTGACGCCGCCGGTCTGCAGGTCGTACTTCACCAGCGCGCACGCCTTGGTGCCGTCGTCGTCGCCCTCGAAGACGTTGGCGGCGGCGTAGCCGTAGCGGTTGCGCCGACCGGTCCGGCGCTCGTCGGCGCGCGGGAACTCCACCGGGCGGTCGTCGAGCTGGCGCTCGGTGACGCGGCCGGCGGCGAGGTCGATGGTCCAGCGCGTCAGGTAGGCGTTGGAGATGCCCTCCGGACCGCCGCGCCACAGGGTCGGGTAGCGCGCCGCGTCGAGGACGATCGTCGCGCCCTCCTCGTAGGCGTTCATGGGGTGAAACACGTAGCAGGGGTCGATCTCGAACCAGCGCACGTCGGCGCTGCCGCCGCCGCGCGGCATGACGCCGAGGCGGGCGCCGTAGCCGTCGCTCCACGCGTACGGAAAGCGGCCCTGCGTCGCGAGCTCGAAGTCGAAGACGATCGGCAGGTCCATGAAGATGACGTGCCGATCGGTGATGGCGAAGTCGTGCATCATCGTCGGTCCCCGCACGTCGATGACCTCGCTCGTCACCAGCGCCCCGGCCGCGTCCAACACATGGTAGGTGAGGAACGGCATGACGAACCGATAGCCGAAGAAGTGCAGCTCGCCGGTGCGCGGGCAGGGCTTCGGGTGGGCGGTGAAGCTGGTGGTCAGGCGGCCGCCGAAATCGCACACGCCGACGGTCTCGAGCGTGCGCGTCACCTCGACCGGGAAGGAGCTCTCGACCAGGGCGAGGATGCGGCCGGCGTGCTCGACGACGTTGGTGTTGTTGACGCCGGCGCTGTGGTCGATGGTGCCGTTGGCGTCGACGAACTCGACCCCCTCGGTGAACGTGCGGCCGCGCACATAGCGGTTGCGGTACCACTGCGCGGCGCCGCGCTCGAGACGCACGCCGTGCAACATGCCGTCACCGGTGAACCAGTGGCCGGACACGCCGGAGCGCGGGTTCGGTCCGTTGCGCATGTACACGCCGCACAACTCGGGCGGCAGGGCGCCCTCGATGGGGAGGTCGACGACGGTGACTTCGTCGGCGACCGGCGCGTAATTGCCGCGCAGATGAAAGGGCAGCTGCTCCGGGCGATTTTCGGTCATGGCGAATCTCCTCGCAGGGCCTCGGTGAACCGGCGCCAGGCGCCGCCGACCAGCCGCTCGTGCGGCAGGAAGCGCGCCTTGTAAACCATGGCGCGGCTGCCGGCGACGTACAGGCCGAGATACAGATAGCGCAGGCCCCATTCCTGACACAGGGCGAGCTGCTTGAGAATCGAGTAGGTGCCGAGGCTGAGGCGGGAGAAGGCCGGGTCGTAGTAGCAGTACACCGCCGACAACGCGTCGGCGGCGCGGTCGGTGACGGCGACGCCGACCAGCAGGCCGTTCAGCACGTAGCGCAGCTCGACGGTATCGGTGCAGCTCTCGACGAGGAACTGCTCGTAGCTCTCGGCATCGATCATCCCCTCGCCGCCGAGCAGGCCGCGCTCGAGCTTGTGCCGGTTGTACAGCGCCACCTTCTCCGCCGTCACCGCCGGGCGGCCGATGAGGGTCTGCAGCGTCTCGTCGCCGCGCCGCGCGATGCGTTGCTGCGTGCGCGACGGCACGAAGTCCTGCACGTCCAGGCGGATCGCCTCGCAGGCGACGCAATGCGGGCAACTCGGCCGGTAGAGCAGCAGGCCCTGGCGGCGATCCCCGGCCACCAGCCGCTCGCTGAACTCCGCCGCCTTGAGCCGTCGCATCGGCAGCCGCAAGGGCAGACGCGCCGTCTGCTCGCGCAGGTAGGGGCAGCGGCTGGGCTCATTCCAGACCAGCCACTCCGGCGGCGCGCCGGGCAGGCGCACGGGCGTGTCCATGCTCTCCGGGATACCTGAGCGGCGCGGTGAGTGGTAGGGCGATCGCAGCGATGTTCGAGGCGGCGGCGGCAGATGGATTCGACCTCACGCAGCCCTTCGCGGCGTGCTGGTACAACGACACCGTCGCCCCACCGCAGCGCCTGGCCGATTTCGGCCGCCACCGCGCCCTCGGTGTCCTGATCGGCAACAGCCGCGCCCTGTGGCCGCCGTTTCTCGCGGCGTGGCATGCGGACGCGGCGTTGCGCGCCGCCGCCGACCCGCTCGACCGCTACACCGAGTCGCGCCTGGAGCCGCACCTGGATCGCCTCGGCGTGCGCGCCGTCGTGCGCTGGGTGCACGAACCGCCGCCGCGCCTCGCCGTGCAGCGCCTCGCCCACCTGAGCGGCCTGGCGCCGCTGGCGCCCATGGGCCTCAACGTCCATCCGGTCTATGGCCCCTGGATCGCCCTGCGCGCCGTCGTCGTCCTCGACACCGAGGGGCCGCCGGGCGACCCCCCGGTGGTGGCGCTGCCCTGCGATGCCTGCACCCAGGCGTGCGCGCCGGCGTCCGCGCGCGCGCGCGCCGCGCCGCCCGACGATTGGCGCGCCTGGCTCGCCGCCCGCGACGCCTGTCCGCTCGGCCGCGTGCACCGCTACGATGACACGCAGATCACCTATCACTACACCAAAGACCGGGGCGTGCTCGACCGGCAATCCTGATGGAGGACGCGGCAGTAACCGCGCCCTCCACTACTTCGGCGTGTACCGCACCAGCACGCGGCTGCCGTCCTTGAAGCCGGCGCGGAACGCGGCTTCGTACTTCGGCCAGCCGTCCGGGTACCGCTTGGCGTAGGCCTGCATCATCTTCTCTTCGAGCCCGGCGTCTCTGACCAACGCGCCCTTGGCCAGGAACCAGGGGCCATCGACGCTGCCGACGGCGATCTTCGCGTCGGGCCGGCCAGCCTCGATGCGCTTCACCCGCCAAGAGGTCGGCCGCGTGCCGACGTACACCGCCCTGTCGAGCCAGACGTACCAGATCTCGGCCGGGGCGCTGAGCGAGCCGTCCTTGCGGGTGGAGGAGATGTAGACGTACTTCGCCGACTCGAGGCCCTGCGCGACGTCGGTTGGCAGATCGGCGCCTGCCGAGAGCGGCAGCAGCAGGGCGGTGGCGGCGAGCATTGCGGCGATGCGGCGCATGGAATCCTCCTGACGTGGCGCTGCCGACACTAGAGGGCGACCGGTGGCCGCGCAACATTGCCCGACCGGGGATGTGTGCTACGCATCCAACCATGCGTTCCCCACTCGCCAATCAGCGCGGCAACACCGTCCTCTACATGCTCGTCGGCCTGCTGCTGATCTTCGTCGGCGGCGGATTGGTGCTGCATTTCGGGTTGAAGCGGCATGACGAGCTCGCCTTCGACGTCGACGCCGCCTATCCGCCCGACACGGCGCTGGTCGGCGGCGAGGCCTACGCCGCCACCTCCGCGGCGCTGATCCGCCATGAGCTCGACGGGGTCACCGGCTGGCGTCCGAACGACTTCTTCCTGTGGGGGCCGCAGGTGGCCGCCGACAACAACGCCAGCCGCCAGCTCGGCATCATCCAGGCCCTGCGCGAGAGCGTCCGCGTCTTCAAGGATCACCTGACGAAGATCTCGGCGACCGAGTACGACCCCAACCTGGTCGCCGCCGACCGCCTGCTGCGCAACGACGAGACCAAGTTCTGGTTCCCGTCCGCCGAGGGCCGCTACAAAGAAGCGGCGACGATGCTCGATGCCTATGTCGCCGGGTTGGCGACGACGCCGCCGACCTCGAAGCCGCTCAACCAACGCAACATCGAGGTCATCCGCCTGCTGCAGACCTGGTCCGATCTGCTCGGCGACGCGCACGGAAGCCTCTTCAAGGATCAGGAGCAGGACGGCAGCAGCATCAAGCCGTGGCGCAGCGACGACTACTTCTACCACGCCCAGGGCATGACCCACGCCATCCACCACCTGGCCAGGGCGGTGCGGCGCGAGTACGCTGGCGAGTTCACCAACCGGCCGACCGTGGTGCGCATGTTCGACGAGGTGATCGACGCCCTCGGTCGCGCCGCGGCGATGAAGCCGGTGATCGTCTTCGACAGCAGCACCGACGGCATCTTCGCCAATCATCGCCGCAACCTCGACGTGTACATCGTCGAGGCGCGCCAGAAGATGTACACGATTCGCGAAGAGCTGGAGAAGTAATCAGCCGGGCTTCTTCACCGCGCTGCGGTCGTGCAACGCGTCGACCACGTCGGCGACGTAGGCGCGCTCGCGACTGAGGAAGTCGTCCACCGCGCGCGCGAAGCCGGGGTGGGCGACGAAGTGCAGGCTGTGCGTGACGGCGGCGTCGAAGCCGCGCCAGTGCTTGTACTCGCCGCCGGCGCCAGGCTCGAAGCGCGTCAGACCGCGGGCGATGCAGTGCTCGATGCCGGCGTAGTAGCAGGCGGCAAAGTGCAGGTAGGGCACCTCCTCGAAGCAGCCCCAGTAGCGGCCGTACAGGACGCCGGCTTTCTGCACGTTGATGGCGCCGGCGATCAACTGGTCGCCGCGCCGCGCCGCGACGAAGCACAGGTTATCCTTCCAGCGCTCGCGCAGCATCTGGAAAAAGGCGCCCGTCAGGTAGGGGCGGCCCCAGGTGAACTTGTCCACCGTCGAGCGGTAGATGGCGTGCATAGGCTCGAACAGCGCGTCCGGGATGGCGGCGCCCTCGAGCGCCTCGATGGTCACGCCCGCCTCGCGCACGGCGCGCAGCTCGCGTCGCGCCTGCGTGCGGCGCTTGCTGCGCAGGCCGGCGAGGTAGCCGTCGAAGTCGGCGAGGCCGGGGTTGCGCCAGTGGTACTGCACGCCCTGCCGGTAGAGGAACCCGGCCGCGCGTAGGGGCGCGATCTCGTCGTCGGCGCAGAAGTTGACGTGTACCGAGGAGAGCGTGTTGCCGGTGCACAGGTCGCGCAGCGCGCCGGCGACGACGGCGAGCAGCGCGGCGCGGTCGGCGTCGGGGTGGGTGAGGATGCGGCGTCCGGCGGCGGGAGTGAAGGGCACGGCGACGAGCAGCTTCGGGTAGTAGGCGATGCCGGCGCGCTCGGCCGCCTCGGCCCAGCCGTGGTCGAAGACGAACTCTCCCTGGCTGTGGCCCTTGAGGTACATCGGCGCCGCCGCGACCAGCCGACCGTCCTGGCGCACCGTGAGGTGGTGCGGGGCCCAGCCGGTATTCGCCGCGACGCAGTCGGTCTGTTCGAGCCCGTCGAGCCAGTCCCATTCGAGGAACGGCGAGCCGTCGGCGCCGTTGAGCGCCTCCCACTCGTCGCGCCCGACATCGGCGATGCGCTTCGCGAGCGCGATGTCGGCGGGCATGCCGCGCATCGTACACGGCGGCGGATGGCGGGCAACGCGGTGCGCGGGGCGGGACTAGCCTTGATTTGACCGAAAGGCCTTCACACGGAGACACGGAGGCACGGAGAACTTGGGCTCGAGATCCGTCGACTCCCTCGATCCCAACCTTGCTGACGCTGAAGTTACGAGATCGGTCGGCAGACACGGGCTGACCCCTGAACTCTCCGTTTCTCCGTGCCTCCGTGTGAAGGGTTCTCGTCAGATCACGACTGGCTCGCGAAGTGGCGTTCGTCCACCGCGTAGCCGTCGCAGAGAGCGGCGACGGCGGCGGCGAGGGCGTCGAAGCCGGCGTCGTCGACGAAGCCGCTGTCGATGAGATCGGCGTCGGCCCAGGTGCTGCGCAGCAGGTAGGTGCGCGGCTCGGTGACGGCGCTGAAGCGCAGGTACTGCAGCTCGTAGAGGTAGCGGACGAGCATGCGCCAGCGTTTGGCGGGGGGATACTCGGGACGCAGCGTGCGCACGTTCTGGCGCACGTAGGTCTCGCGCTCGGCCGCGCTGACGAAGCGCTGGGCCAGGAGATTGGACTGGAAGTCGGGCATGCGCGACAGCAGCACGCGCGCCAACGCGGCGCCGGCGCTGCCGTTGGCGGCGAGCGCGGCGAGGTCGGCGGCGGTGGCGGCGCGTACGCGCTGCGGTGCGGCGGCGATCGCCGCGTCGAGCAGTGCGGCGAGCGCGGTGAGGCGCGCCGCGTCGCCGTCGCCGGCCGGCACCCAGCCGGCGTCGACGGCGCGGTGGGCCCATTCGTGCGCGGCGCGCGCCCCGAGCATGGCGCGCGCGAAGGGGATCGCCGGGCCGTCGCGGCGGCCGACGTGCGGCTCGTCGAGGTTGTAGGCGAGCAGGCCGCGCGTGCGGTGCATGTACACATAGCCGCCCTGCTCGGCGTCGCTCACCGGCGCCAGACCGGCGGGGTCGGCGAGGGCGGCGAGGAAGCGGCGCGTGTGGTCGGCGACGACGCGCAGGTCGGCGTCCATGTCGCGCAGCGCCGCCGCGCCGGCGCGCTTGAGTTCGCTGCGCAGGGGGCCGAGACGGGTCGGTATGTCGGGATCCCAGACGATGCGATCGCCGCGCGCCGTGATCAGCAGCGGCGGGGTGTCGACGGCGAGCCAGTCGAGCAGCGCGCTGACGGCGACCGGATCGCCGCCGTGCCAGGCCAATGCCCACGCCGCCGCGGCGCCACGTGCCACGGCGGTCCAGCCGTGCACCAGGCGCGGCGGTTCGCCCTCGAGCTCCCTGGGAACCTGCAACTCGGTGTCGGGGATGACGCGATGCGGCGCGTGCAGCGGCTGCAGGCTGGCATGACCGAGGCGGCGCAGCCAGGGCAGCGCCGCGGCGAGCAGGCGGAAGGCGTCGCCGTCGGGCCGCTGCGAGCGTGCCGCGGCCGCGGCGAAGGCGGCGCACTCGTCGTCGCTGCGCGCGCACCACCAGGCGGCGTTGTGCAGGGCCGCGGCGGTGACCTCGCCGAGGCGCGCCATGCGGTCGCCGTGCGCGAGCAGGTAGGCGACGAACTCGGCGTCGGAGCCGTCCGGGGCGAGGTCGTCGGCGTAGAGCGTCCAGGCGGTGGTGTTGAGCAGCGGCGCGTACGGATGGACGTCGAGCGGCCGTTCGAGCACCGCGACGTGGCGTAGGCGCGGCGGTGACCAGGTGCGCGTGCGACGGGCGAGGTCCGCGGTGCGGCTCCAGTAGCGGGCGAAGGCGGCGTCGAAGAGCGCGACGCGCTCGGCATTCCAGCCGCGCGCGCCGGCGACTGCCGCGGCGAAGGCGGCGGACATGCCATCGGGCGTCAGCTGCTCGATCGGGATGAGCACCAGGCGCGGGTCGCCGAAGTAGTAGTCGGCGAGGGGGACGCTCATGCGCTCCCCGGGGAACCGTGACGGCATGCAAACACACCGGAGGGCGCCGCTCCGTAGGCGCCTGTTGCAATGAATGACCGTGTCCCAGTGCGGCAGGCGCCGACGGAGCGGCGCCCACCAGGCGCACCGCGATTCTACGGCAGGAAGGCC
>JANNRA010000104.1:0-24780 GCA_031401035.1 bacterium
ATACGACCGCTGCGCGGTCTACTCGGGACGTTCGGACAGCGATCAGCCGACCACCCCGAGTAGGCCAAAGGCCGTATCGAGGGGCGATGGTCGCCAGCAGGCGCAGCCGCCCGCCGCAGTCGGGGCACGCCAACACGTCACACGCGAAGACGCGGCGGAGCAGGTCAGCCCAGGCGACATAGCGCGGCCGCACGGAGGCGGCCGGCGTCGGTTTCGCGTCGGGTGCGGCGCCTGGCGTGATCGAGCCGTTCGCCGGCGTCGCTGCCGGTGCCGACGCCGCGCCGGGCGGAGCGGTGGCCGGCGGCGGCGCCGGGCGCGGCACGGGCGCGGCGACAGCCGGGCCGCTGTGGCAGCGCCCGCGCGGGGCGAAGGTGCCGTGGTAGAGGAGCAGGTTGATGCGCGGGCGCGGAATCATGACCGCGAGCTTCTCCAGGAACCCCGACGGTTCGAAGCAGAGCGCCCGCGTGCCGTCGCGCCACGGCCGGCGCAGGCGCAGCAGCACCTTGCCGTCCGGCGTCAGCTCCACCGCGTCCTGCGCGACGGGCGGACGCAAGATGTAACGGCAGAGGTGTTCGAGCCGTTCGTTCTCCCCGGCGCGCACCGCGACGTTGGCGTGCAGGTCGAAGCCCGCCAGGTCGAAGCCCGCGATGTGGGCGTGGCGCGGCCCGCCGGTGGTGACCAGCGGCGCCGTGGGATCACTGCCGACGCGCAGCACCCGCTGCCCGGCACGCGGCCAGGTAGCGACCCGCCCGAGCACCGACGCGCCCTGCACCTGCGCCAGCAGCGGCGATTCGAGGGCCAGCGGGTCGCTGCGCCCGTCGTCGAGACCGCCCTCCAGGTCGATGTCGCGGCGCCGCAGCAGACGGAGGATCCGCCCGCGCACCCGCGCCAGCAGGCGCGCCACCCCGACATCGCTCGGCGGCTCGCGCAGCGACACGAAGCGCTGCGATCCGTCGGGCTGCTCGGCGAATACCCCCTCGGCAAGCAGCGTGTGGAAATGCGGGTTGACGTTGAGCGCCGACCCGCAGCGCTGAATCGCCGTCACCGCCCCGGCACGGCCCCGCACAGCCCCAGCGCCCGCGCCCGGCGCTGCGTGAACCCGAGCAGCGCGCGCACGAACACCCCCAGCACGGCGCGGCAGAGGCGGTGGTCGTAGGCCAGCCGATAGCGCAGCCGGACGGGGAGCATCAGGACCCACTGGCGCACCGGCAGGCCGCCGAGCACGCCGTCGACCAGGTGCGCGGCGCGCTCGCCCATGCGCCGGCTGCAGCACGACGGACAGAATCCGCGGCCCTTGCACGAAAATGCGACGAGAATCTCTCGCGTGCACCCGTCGCACCGAAAGCGCGCGAAGCCGCGGGCCATGACGCCGCAGGTGAGGAACTCGCGCAGCTCCCGTTCGACGAAACGCGGCAGGCCCTCGCCGCCGCCGCGCTGGCGCGCCTCGGCCAGAAAGGTTTCTAGGTGCTCGCGGACGATGCGGTGCAGGACGCTCTGCTCGGGCTGGCGGCGCACGTAGGTCCGGCGCCCGCGGCCGAGCTGTCCCGCGTGGGTGCCAGCACAGCCGGCTGGCCTCGCCTCCCGCGCCGGGAGCTCCTCTGCGAACGAATCCATCGCCGTTGGGCACGCCGGCCCTGCCGCGCGCCCAACACTGATGGGTTAACGGGCAGCCAACACTGTGTGGCGACGGCGATCGCGGCGGTCGCGGACACGGCGATACCCGTCGGCACGACCGAGAACGCACCTGAGAATCGCGCGGGCTGGTCGCGACGCGCTATCCCGGCGCGGTCGACGGCGCGACTCACGGCAGCATCACCCGCCCGCCGTCGACGAACAGCACCTGGCCGGTGGTGTAGCTCGATGCGTCCGAGGCGAGGTACAGGACGGCCGCAGCTACCTCCTCGGGCGCGCCGACGCGCCCGAGCGCCGTCTGCGGCACCAGCGTCTCCCAGCTCGGGACCTTGAAGCCGCCGCCCTCCTGCACCGTGCCGGGGCAGACGGCGTTGACGCGCACCGCCGGCGCGCATTCGCGCGCCAGGTATCTGGTCATCGTCCACAGCGCCGACTTGGCCGCCGCGTAGGCGAGCATCGGCGGGACGACGGCGAACGCCGCCGTGCTGAGCACGTTGACGATCGTGCCGCGGCCGCGCGCGCGCATGCCGGGCACGACGGCGCCGCACAGCTCGAACGGCGCCGTGACGTTGACGTCGATGGCCTCGCGCCACTGCGCGGGCGTCGTCGCCAGGGAGTGTTCCGGCCGGCCGCCGCCGGTGGCGTTGTTGACCAGCACGTCGACGCGGTCCACCGCGGCGGCGACGAGCCGGGCGCGGCCCTCGGCCTGCGACAGGTCGGCAGCCAGCGTCGTCACCCGCGCGCCGTGGCGCGCCCGCAGCTCGTCGGCCAGGGCCGCGAGCGGCGCCGCGGTGCGCGCGTTCAGGATCAGTTCGGCTCCCGCCTCGGCCAGCATGCGGCTGATGCCGGCGCCGATGTTGCGGCTGGCGCCGGTGACCAGCGCCACGCGTCCGTCGAGTCGAAATCGCTCCAGCATCGCGGCGCAACCTTAGCCTTGATCCGACGAGGAATTCACGCCGAACAGCGGGTGATGGTATTGCTGACGGGTGCAGGGGCGGTCCGATCCCCTGGGGGCGTTCCCGAGGCGGCCCGGCGTGTGCCTTCACCGGCCGCGGCGAAGTCGCTATACCCGGCGCGTGACCGAACACGGCGTCAAGGGTCGAGTCGTCATCGTCACCGGCGCCGGCCAGGGCATCGGGCGCGGCATCGCGCGGCACCTCGGTCGCCACGGCGCCAGGATCGTCGTCGCGGAGTGGAAGGAGCACCGGCTGCAGCGCACCGTCGGCGAGCTCGAGGCCCTCGGCGTCGAGGTCCTCGGCAGCCTCTGCAACGTGCAGCGCCAGGCCTCGATCAACGCCATGGTCGACGCCACCATGGCCCGCTTCGGACGCGTCGACGCGCTGGTGAACAACGCCCAGACCTTTCGCGCCCAGGCAGCGGTCGAGGCGATCACCCAGGCGGATGCCGACGTGTTCCACACCTCCGGGCCGATGGGGACGGTGTGGGCCATGCAGGCGGTCTTCCCGCACATGCGCGCGCAGGGCTGGGGCCGCATCGTCAACGTCGGGTCGGCGGCCGGCCTCGTCGGGCTGCGCGGCTACGGCGCCTACGCGATGTCGAAGGAGGCCATCCGCGCCATTACCCGCACGGCGGCGCGCGAGTGGGGGCAGTACGGCATCGTCGTCAACTGCTTCTGTCCCGGCGCCGCGTCGGCGCGCGGCACGGCGGGCCTCGAGCGCGCCGCCGAGCAGGGGCGGGCGCTGGTCTTCGAGCCCTGCATCGAGCGCCTCGGCGACCCCGAGGACGACATCGCGCCGGTCGTCCTGTTCCTCTGCTCCGACGCCTGCCGCTACCTCACCGGTCAGACCCTGATGATCGACGGCGGCGCCTTCCTCTCGGCGTGATCCCGCCGGTGCTCTTGTTCCACCCGCTGGCATCGCGTTAACAGCAGCGGATGGACATCCGCTTCACACCCGAGGAGGAGCGCTTCCGTGCCGAGGCGCGCGCCTGGCTCGCCGCCAACGCGCCGGCCGGCCGGCCGCCGGAACACGACCTGACCGCCCGCCGCACCTTCGACATGGCCTGGCAGCGCCGCCTCTTCGACGCCGGCTACGCCGGCATCTCGTGGCCGCAGGCGTACGGCGGCCGCGGCGCGACACTGATGGAGCAGCTCATCTGGTACGAGGAGTTCGCCCGTTCCGGCGCGCACGATCCGACGACGCTGTTCGTCGGCCTCAACCACGGCGGCCCGACGCTGATCGCCTGCGGCAGCGAGGAACAGAAGGCCTACCACCTGCCGCGCATCCTGCGCGGCGACGTCCTCTGGTGCCAGGGCTTCTCGGAGCCCGGCGCCGGCTCCGACCTCGCCGCCCTGTCGACCCGCGCGGTGATCGACGGCGACGATCTCGTCGTCACCGGCCAGAAGATCTGGACCAGCTTCGCGCACGTCGCCGAGTTCCAGGAGCTGCTCGTCCGCACCGATCCAGAGGCACCGAAGCACAAGGGCATCACCTGGGTGATCTGCCCGATGGACGCTCCCGGCATCACCATCAGGCCGATCAAGACCATCGCCGGCGGCAGCGACTTCGCCGAGGTGTTCTATGACGAGGTGCGCATCCCGCGCCGCAACATCGTCGGCAAGATCAATGAGGGCTGGCAGGTGGCCATGGCGACGCTCAGCTTCGAGCGCGGCACCGCTTTCCTCGCCGAGCAGGTGCGCCTGACGCGGCTGGTCGACCAGCTGGTCGCGGTGGCCCGCGAGACGCCGTTCGCCGACGGCAGCATGGCGCTTGCCGACGACGAGATCGCCCGCCGTCTGGCGCTCCTGCGCGCCGAGGTCGAAGCGCTGCGCTCGATGACCTACCGCAGCGTCAGCCGCACGGCGCGCACCGGCATGCCGAGCGTCGAGGCCTCCCTCATCCGTCTCTTCTTCTCCGAGCTGCAGCAGCGGGTGCTCGCCCTGGCGATGGAGATCCTCGGTCCCGACATCCTCACCTGGGACGCCGAGGGCAGCCCGTCGCGCGCCAGCCGCCGCGACGCCGGCCCGGCCGGCTGGGTGAGCGACTACCTGATCGGCTTCGCCTCGACCATCGCCGCCGGCTCGAAGGACATTCAGCGCAACATCATCGGCGATCGCATCCTCGGCCTGCCGCGCTGACCGGCAAGACTCTTCACACGGAGAAACGGAGTCACGGAGCGCATATGCCCTCGATCGGCCCCTCTCCGTTGCTCCGTTGCTCCGTGTGAGTTCTTTTCTGGAGATTTCTATGGATCTGATGCCTACCCAGGACCAGGACGCGATCCGCGATTCGGTGCGCGCCTTTCTCGAGGCCGAGCTGCCGATGTCGCGCGTGCGCGCTCTCTGCGGCGCCAACGCCGATGCGTACGACGCGTTGTGGCGCGAGGCGGCGGGGCTGGGGTTTTTCGCGCTCGGACTGCCGGAGTCGCAGGGCGGGGCGGGGTACGCCCTCACCGAGGAGATGGTGCTGTTCGAGGAACTCGGCCGTACGCTGGCACCGGGGCCGTGGCTCGGCACCGTGCTGGCCGCGCACGCCCTGGCGGCGGCGGGGCACGCGTCGCTGCCGCGGCTGGTCGCCGGCGAGCTGCGCGTCGCGCTGTGCGTCGACCCCTGGGGCGGCGCCCTGACGGCGCGCGGCGAACGGCTGTCGGGCACGCGCACGGCGGTGCTCGGCGCCGGACTGGCCGAGGCGTTCCTGGTGATCGACGACGCCGGCGTCTGGTTCGTGCCCGCCGATGGCGCCGTGCGCGTCGACGCGACGGCGAGCCTCGACGCCACCAACCCGGTCGGCGTCGTCACCTTCGTCGATGCGCCGGTGACGTCGCTGCCGATCGCGGCGGCGGCGCTGCGCCGCGCCGCGACTGTCCTCGCCTGCGCCGAAGCGGTGGGCGGCATCGCCCGCACCGTCGAGCAGTCGGTCGAGTACGGCAAGGTGCGGCAGCAGTTCGGCAAGCCGATCGGCTCGTTCCAGGCGGTGAAGCACCGCTGCGCCGACATGGCCGTGCGCGCCGAGGTGGCGCGCAGCGCCTCCACCTATGCGGCGGTGTCGGTGCGCGACGCGGCCGACGATGTCGATTTCCAGTGCGCCGTGGCCAAGGTCCTGTGCGCCAACGCCTACCTCCAGAACGCCGCCGACAATGTGCAGAACCACGGCGGCATGGGCTTCACCTGGGAGTGCGACGCGCACCTGTTCGTCAAGCGCGCGCGCGCCTTCGACACTACGCTGGGTTCGCGCCGCGCCCAGCTCGACTCGTTGGTTGCCGGCTTCCGCGCCAACTCTGCGTTTTCCGCGCCTCTGCGTTGAGGTCTTTTGTCAGATCAAGGCTAACCCGCCAGGCGTCGGAACAGCTCGCTGCGCACCAGCAGCTCGTCGTAGGTGCCGCAGTCGGCGAGTCGCCCGTCGACGAGCATGGCGATACGGTCGCAGGCGCGCACGGTGGAGAGGCGGTGGGCGATGAGCAGGACTGTCTTGGCGCCGCGCAGCGCGCCGAGCGCCTCGGCGACGGCTGCCTCGGTAGCGGTGTCGAGCGCCGCGGTGGCCTCGTCGAGGACCAGGACGTCGGGGTCGTGATACAGCGCCCGCGCGATGCCGAGGCGTTGGCGCTCGCCGCCGGCGAGGCGCAGGCCGCGCTCGCCGACGCGGGTCTCGAGCCCGTCGGGAAGACTGGCGACGACCGCTTCGAGCTGCGCGGTGCGCAGCGCCGCGCGCACGCGCGCCTCGTCGATGTCGCGTTCGGCGATGCCGAGCGCGACGTTGCGGCACAGCGTGTCGTCGAGCAGCACGATCGCCTGCGGCACGTAGCCGACGTGCCGCCGCCAGTCGCGCCCGTGGCCGGCGAGGTCGACGCCGTCGACGGTCACCTGCCCCGTCGTCGGCGGCAGCAGCCCGACGATGATATCGACCAGCGTGCTCTTGCCGGCGCCGGTGGGGCCGACGATGCCGAGCGACTCGCCGCGGCGGATGGTCAGGGTGAGGTCGCGCAGCGCCGGCGCGGCGGCGCCGGGGTAGGTGTAGGCGATGTCGACGAGGGCGATGGTGGCGCGGAAATCGAGTGGCGCTGGGCTCTCCGGCTCCGCCCAGCCGGCGCCGGTGACCAGCTGGTAGTCGTCGTACAGGGCTCGCACCGGGACGGCGCGAGAGCGGATCTCCGTCAGCCGCCAGGTGATGCGGTTTGCCATCGGCACGATCCGGAAGCCGGCGTAGGCGAAGAGTCCCAGTAGCGGCAGGCCGGCGGTGCCGCCGCGGCCGCTCAGCGTCAGCAGGACGGCGATGAGCAGCGCGCCGCAGACGAACACGGTCTCGATGATCAGCGGCGGCAGCGCTTCCAGGGTGACGTTGAGGTGGCCGACCTCGAGCCGGGCGCGCTGCTGCGCCGAGTAGGCGCGATAGAAGAAGTCCTCGCGCCCGAGCGCCTTGATCTCCTTGATGGCGCCGAGGGCGTGTTGCAGCGTCTTCAGCATGTCGTGGCCGAGGGTATGCTCGTCGGCACCGGTGCGCCGCGCCAGACGCCGGGTGGCGCGCAGGAGCGCGATCACCACCACCACCAGCACGGCGCCGGCGGCGCAGGTGACGCCGGGGGCGGCGGCGAGCAGGACGGCGACGATGCCGGCGCCGATGAATGCCTCGGAGCCGATCGCGGTGGCGGCGCTGAGGGCGACGAAGACGGCGTTGACGCACTGGGTGGTGTTGCGGATGAGCTCCGCCGAGTCGCGGCGGAAGTGGAATGGATAGGGCGCCAGCAGGTACCCGTACAGCATGGTGCAGGCGAGCTCGGCGCCCGACTCGCCGACGATGCGGTGGCGCAGGTGCTGCGCGCCTGCGAGCAAGAGATTCTTGCCGACGTAATAGGCGGCGACGAGGATCGTCAACTGCACGACCACCGCGTCGGTGCCCTGGCGCGGCAGATGCGCGACGACCCAGGCCAGTGCCGGCACGCGCGTCGGCGCGCTCGGGTCGCCGATGACGCTGATGAGACCGAATACCGCCGCCGCCGCGCCGGCCTCGGCGAGGCCGGTGAGCACCGCCAACACCGGCACCAGAATCCACCAGCGCCGTTGTGTCGGCGGCAGCATGGCGAGGCACTGGCGTACGGTGTCGAGCATCATTCCCCGGCGCGCGTGGCGTGCGCCGCGCCGTGTCTCATACGTCTCGCAGGCGGGCGCCGCCACCGCCGCGCCTGTCGCCGGCCGATCCGGGGTCCCCGTCGGTCGATCACGCGCGCCGCACCTCCCGCACCACCGCGTCGAGGCGGTCGGCGAAGGCGTCGAGCGAGAAGTGCGCCGCCACCCGCGCACGTCCGGCGGCGCCGAGGCGGTCGGCGCGGTCGGGATCGGTGACCAGCGTCTGCAGGGCGGCGGCGAAGGCCGCGGCAGTCGGTGGGCGCAGGAACCCGGTGGCGCCGTCGACGACGGTCTCGGTCGGGCCGCCGGCGTCGGCGGCGAGGACCGGCCGGCCGGCGGCCATGGCCTCGATCGGCACGTAGCCGAAGTGTTCTTGCGGCGGCGTGAACACGACACAGCGCGCGCCGGCGTAGAGGGTGCGCAGGGTGGGGTCGTCGGGCGAGCGACGCAGCTCGACCTGGTCGGCAAGGCCGCGCGCCGCGGCCCCCCCCGCCAGCGCATCGACCGCCGTGCGGCAGGCGTCGAGGCGGGCGTCGAAGCCGCCGGCGAAGACCAGGCGCAGGCGCCGGAAGATCGAGTCCGGCACCTGACCGCGCAGGGCGACAAAGGCGTCGAGCGCCAGCGGCAGGTTCTTCTCCGGCACGAAGCGGCTGACGACCAGGATGGTGTGCGAGGCGCTCGGTGGCGCCGCAGCGGTGGCGAAGTCCGCCAGGTCGATGCCCGGGTGCAACACCTCCGGTTTGCGGCGTAGGGCGGGGAAGACGCGCCGGAAGGCGGCGGCGGTGAAGGCGCTGTTGACCAGCAGGCGGTCGGCGGCCTCGAGGCCCGCCCGCTCCCAGCGGTCGAGCGGCCGCCGATACCAGCGATACCAGCCGCGTCGCGGCGGCGTCAGCAGCGCGTCCGGGTAATGGCCGTAGAACACGATCGGCGCCGGCGTCAGGCGGCGCAGCCGCGGCACCGCCTGCGCCGCGACGTCGCAGAGGACGACATCGATGCGGCCGTCGCGCCGCGCGCCGCGTCCGGCGGCGAGCAGGCGCGCCAGCGCCAGCGGCAGGCGCAGGCGGCCGGTCAGGTGCAGCGGCAGGCGGGCGCCGTGCACGCGCACGGCGACGCGGCCGTCGCGTGTCGCCGCGAAGCTGTGCGCCGGGTCGTGCCGGGCGACGTGCACGGTGACGTCGTGGCCGCGCGCGCGCAGCGCCAGCGCGGCGTCGATGATCAGCCGCTCACCGCCGCCGATGCCGAGCTCGGGGTGGAGGATGGCGATGCGCAGCGGGCGGGCACCGGCGCCGCTCACCGCGTCGCCTCCGCCAGCAGCAGCGGCGCGGCGCTGGCGCGCCAGGCATCCTCCCAGCGGGGCCCGTCCGCTTCATCGAGCGCGCCGGCGCGCAGCCGGGCGAGGGCGGCGCCGGCGGGCTCACCGAGGAGCTCGTCGAGGGTCGCGGCGAGGCCGGCGGCGTCGACGAACAGGCGGGCCGTCACGTCCGGCCGCACCATTTCTCGCAGGCAGCCGCCGTCATCGAGCGCGCACACCGGCAGGCCGGCGCCGAACATGTCGGCGATCTTCATCGGCAGGTCGAGCCCGGACGCAGAGCGATGCAGGCAGAGGCCGAGGTCGGCGGCGGCGAGGGCGTCCGGGTAGGTGTCGGCGGCCAGCCAGGTGGTGCGCACGGCGATGCGGGTGAGCGGCAGCGCCGCCAGACGCGCCGCCACCGCGTCGCGCCGCGGCCCGGCGCCGGTGAGCAGCAGCAGCAGGCGTGCGGCGCCGCCGCGCGCGGCGAGGCGCGCGTCGCAGTCCGGCAGTGCCGTCTGCAGGAGGTCGAAGTCGTCGTCGGCGCTCCAGCCGCTTGGCGCGATGAGCACGGACGGGCGGGCGCCGGCGCCGTCCCATCCGTGTTGGCGCGCCAGCGCGGCGGCGGCCGCGTCGCGCGCCGCCGCCGCGAGCGGTGTGAAGCGGCGGGCCGGGCGATCGGGCAGGACGACGGCGTCGATGCCCCAGTCCGCCGCCAGGGCGGCGCGCATGGCGCGCGAGACGCAGAGGTGCGCGGCGGCGCGACGGCCGCCGCGCTGCTCGAGTATCGCGGCCAGACGTACCGCTGGATGACCGGCGCCGAGGCGCAGGGCGAGGAGGGTATGGCCGAGGTTGTGCCAGTCGAGCACCAGGCGGGCGCCCTGCCGCCGTGCCGCGCGCTGGGCGACGGCGAGGGTCGGCAGGGCGGGCGGCGTCTGCGCCAGGATGACGTCCGGCGCGGCCGTGTCGAGCGCCGCCGCCAGCGCGCCGGCCTGGGCGACGGCGCGGCGCGTCGCCGCGATCAGGTAGGCGACGCCGGCGCCGGACCCTGGTGCCGAGGGGGCGCCGATGGCGTGCACGCGGATGGCCGCGTGCGCGCGCACCGCCGCGCAGGGCTCGCTGCCGGCGAGGCCGATGAGGACCACCGCGGCACCGGCGTCGGCGAGGGCCAGCGCGTGGTACTGCATGCGTGGGCTGCGGCCGAGATCGCCGAGCACGATGACGGCGACGCGTGTGGCGCGGCTGGAGATTTGCACGGCTCCCGCCGAGGTGGATACGCTCCGCCATCGGCGGCCGTCAACCGGACCGCACGGTCCTTGTCGCACGCGCTTGGCCGCACGACCCTCTGATGACTCAGGTCCCGTCCCCTCGCCGCCTCGCTCTCGCTGCCGGCGGTACCGCCGGCCATGTGACCCCGGCGTTGGCGGTGGCGCAGGCGTACCGGGCGCGCTGCCCGGGCACCGAGGTGCTCTTCCTCGGCAGCGCGACGGGGTTCGAGGCGCGCCTGGTGGCGGCGCACGGCTTCGCCTTCGCGACGTTGTCGGCGGCGCCGCTGCACGGCGTCGGCACGGCGCGGCGGCTGCTGGCGCTGGCACAGCTGGCGGGCGGCGTGCGGCAGGCGCGGCGGGCGTTGGCCTCGGCGCGGATCGAGGTGGTGATCGGCTTCGGCGGCTACGCCTCGGCGGGTGCGATGCTCGGCGCCCGCAGCCGCGGCCTGGCCACCGTCGTGCACGAGGCGAACGCGCGACCGGGCCTCGCCAATCGCCTACTCGGCCGCGTCGTCGATCGCGTCTGCATCGCCTGGCCGGCGGCGGCCGCGTCGTTCCCCGATGCGGCGCGCCTGCGCCACACCGGCATGCCGGTACGGCAGGTGATGGCGGCCCTCGCCACCGCGCAGCGCCAACCACCGCCGCCCGGCCGGCTGCGCCTGCTGGTGTGCGGCGGCTCGCAGGGATCGGCCTTCCTCAACCGTCACATGCCGGCGCTGGCGGCGGCATTGCGCGCCGCCGGGGTTGCGGTCGAGGTCTGGCACCAGTGCGGGCGTCACGCGACCGATGCGGTCGCCGCGGGCTACGCAGCGTGCGGCGTGACGGCGCGCGTCGACGCACACGTCGAGGACATGGCGGCGGCGTACCTGTGGGCAGATGCCGCGATCGCCTGTGCCGGCGCCGCGACGCTGGCCGAGCTCGCCGCGGCCGGGCTGCCGGCCCTATTGGTGCCGCTGGCCAGGGCGTCCGACGACCACCAGGCCGACAACGCGCACGCCTACGCCGCCGCCAGCGGCGCCGTCTGGGTGCGCGAGACCGCCTGGGACGCGGCGCGGCTGGCGGCGTTGCTGGCGCCGCTGGCGCGCGACGACGGGCTGTGGCGTGCCTGGTCGGTGGGCGCACGCCGGCTGGCGCGGCCGGAGGCGGCGGCGGCGCTGGTGGAAGTGTGCGAGGAGCTGCTGCGAGAGCGGGCGACCCGTGCCGGCGAATCGTCTCTCACCCGCCGCAGCGATGCGTGAGGGCGGCCCCCCGGCCGCCTGGCTCTGAATCTGCTTCAGTTCGCCGGCCAGACGACGTCCCACAACGTCACTCGTTGACCCCAGGCGCCCTGCCGTTCAGCGCGCCTGCGGAAGTGGGTCAGGCCGCGGCCGTCGAGGTACATCAGGCGCACGTACAGCGAGGCGATGGCGGCCGGCGTGCCGACCAGTGCCCGCCCCGCGTCAGGGTCGAGCAGTACGGCCGGGCCGTCGCCGGCGCTGGTGACGGTCTCGACGCCGCCCGGCGTGGCGAGCAGCAGCAGCGAGGGGGCGACCTCGCTGACGACGCCGTCGCGCGCGACGGTGAGACGGGCGGCACGGGCGTCGGCGCCGCGCCAGGTCACCGCCTCGATGCGGCCGCCGCGCCCGTCGGCGCCGCCGACGGCGCAGCGGTGCCCGCCGTCGCTTGCCGCGCAGGCGACCCAATCGCGCGTCGTCAGCCCATCCGGCGCGGCGTCGGCAGCCGTCTCTGGTCGCCAGGCGGCGGAACGCCACCAACCGCCGAATCCCACCTGCTCGCTGCTCAGCGCCAGCACGGCCGGCGGCGGTGCGCAGTGCGTCGCCGCCAGCACCTCGGCGCGCGCCGCGGCGTCGAGGCCGCGGCTGGCGAGCAGGGCGTCGGCGCCGGCGCGGTCCTGCACGCTCAGCGCTGCGATCGCGTCGTAGGCGCCGCGCGCATCGAGGCCGTGCCGCCGCAGGCGGGCGACGGCGCCGAAGTCGCCCTCGGGGTAGGGGCGCGCGTCGGAGCCGCAGTCGAGCATGCGCAGCAGACCGATGGCCTCCAATTCGGACGGGGCGAGTTGTACGCGGGCGATCCAATGCGGCGCCGGCGTGCGCAGCGTGCCGCCGTCGGCGCTGACCCGCCGCTCGGCCAGGTACTTGATCCAATAGCCGTAGTCCCACCATGCGGTGACGATGGTGTCGGCCGGGCTCGTCGCGCGCAGGGGCTCGAGGGCGTCGACCCAGCCGCGGTCGAGCAGCGGCAGGTAGTGGACGGCGCGCGCGTGGCCGATGCGCACCGGCAGCGCCAGCAGCAGCAGCGCGGCGAGGCCGCCGAGGATCGCCGGCAGGCGCCCGGCGCCGAGCCAGTCGCGCGCCTCGCCCTCCACCCAGTCGGCGACGCGGCCGATAGCCACGCCGCAGGCGAGGCCGAAGGGCGCCGCCAGGACCAGGATGAAGCGCGTCGCTTCGTACGCCAGCAGCAGCGCCGCCAGTAGCCACACCGCGACCAGCAGGCCGGCGCCGGCGTCGGTGGCGTCGTCCGCATCGCCCTCGCGCACCTGCACCACCACCGCCGCCAGCAGCGGCAGCCCCAGCAGGCCGACCAGCACGGCGCGGTCGAGGCCGGCGGCGCCGAGCAGGTAGCGGTAGAGCAGCGTCGCGCCGATGAGCACCGCGAAGTGGCCGACGCGCCAGTCGTGGCGCGGCAGCAGAGCCAGCAACATGCCCAGCCAGCCGGCGAGGAAGAGCATGGCGCCGTAGGACTGCGCCGCGATCGCGCCGAGCGTCGGCACTGCCAGCTCGCTGACCAGGGCGAGTGCCGACGGCCACTCGTCTGGCGCAACTGTCGACGCGGCCGCAGGCCCGACGAGGCCGCGCAGCCAGCCGAGGGCGTGCGGATCGGCGCCGACGGCGGCCGTGACGACCGCCGCGGCGGCGACACAGGCGATCCCGACCAGCGCCGCCGCCTGCGCCTCGGGCGCGCGCCAGGCGCGCCAGTCGCCGTGCCGCGCCAACCAGCGCACGGCGTGCAGCGCCGATGCCGCGGCGAGCCCGGCGAGAAGGGCGGCGAAGCCGAACGTCCAGCCGCGCCAGACGGCGGCGTGCAGGCCGGCGACGGCGCCGGCGGCGAGGCCGCCGGCGAGCTGCGCCGGACGCCCGCGCGCCAGCAGGCCGGTGAGCGCGGCCCAGGTCATGTAGAGCGGCAGGACGACATTCCACGCATCGTTGTCGGCGCCCAGGCTGCGCCCGAGCAGCAGCGGATGCAGGCTGCAGACCAACGCGGCGCCGGCGCCGCCCCACGGCCCGGCCAGGCGGCGGCCGATGGCAAACGCCGGCAGGACGCCGAGGACGCCGAGCAGCACTGGCACCAGATAGGCGCTGGCGGCGAGGGGAAAGTCGGCATCGATCGCCGTTGCGACGCGGTGCACGGCGACGATGGCGAGGGTGTGCGGCGAGCCGGCGTACAGCATGCGCAGGCCAACCGGCGCCAAGGTCAGCGCGTCGCGGCACACGCCGGCGTCGCGCGCATCGCACTCCGAACCGTGCCGCAGGATGTTGCGGGCGCCGCGCAACCAGGTGTAGCTGTCGAAGTCGCCGAGCAGCGGCCAGCGCCGCCCGGCGGCGTCTTCATACTGCAGCGCCGCGGTGACCCGCGCCGTCTCCGTTGCGACGTCGTCGGCGAAGCTCTGGCGATGGGCGGCGATCCAGCCGTCGAGCGCCGCCGTATCGCGCAGCCCCTGGCGCGTCGCGATCTGGCCGCGCACGCGCGCCTCGGCCTGCGCCGGCACGCTCGGCAGACCGAGCGGCAGCAGGCGGATCCAGGCGACCAGCGCCGCCGCCGCGAGCAGCAGCAGGGCGTCGCGGACACGGGCGCCGCGCATCAGGGTCGGCGGTAGCCGAGGCGGCGCAACGCCAGCCAGGCGACGAGCACGACGCCGGCGACCAGCGCGACGTTGCCCGGACCGCGCGCGCTCATGGCCAGGAAGGCCAGAGCGCCGAAGGCGACGCAGACGCCGTAGAGGAGGACCACGGCGCGGCGTTCGGTCATGCCGAGGGCGAGCAGGCGGTGATGGATGTGCTGGCGATCGGCGCGCACCACCGAGGCCAGTCCGGCGACCACGGCGCGGCGCACGATGGTCACCGTGGTCTCGAGAATCGGCAGGCCGAGGGCGAGGACGGGCACCAGCACGACGACGGCGGTGGGGCCCTTCTGCAGCGCCTGGATCGACAGCAGCGACAGCAGGTAGCCGAGCAGCAGGCTGCCGGCGTCGCCGAGGTGGATCGACGCCGGCGCGAAGTTGAAGCGGAGAAAGCCGACCAGGGCGCCGGCGAGGGCGCTCGCCATCAGCGCCGCGTCCGGTCGCTGCTCGGCCAACGCCACCAGGAACAGCGTCACGGCGGCGATCAGTCCGGTGCCGGCCGCCAGGCCGTCGAGCCCGTCGATGAGGTTGAAGGCGTTGGTGACCGCGACGATCCAGGCGACGGCGAGCAGCGGCCCGGCGGCCCCGAGCCAGACGACGCCGCCGGTGAACGGGTTGGTCAGCGCCGCGATTCCGTAGCCGCCGTACACGGCGACGACCGCCGCCAGGGTCTGGCCGACGAGTTTCGTTGCCGGCGTGAGACCGCGCAGGTCGTCGACGATTCCCAGCGCCAGGATCACCGTTGCGCCGGCGGCGAGCCAGCCGAGCTGCCAACCGGCGGCGGTCAGCGCTGCGGCGACGTCGAGGCCGACCACCTCGGCGAGGCACAGGGCGCCGGCGGTGGCGGCGAACAGCGCCACGCCGCCGAGGCGCGGCACCGCCGCGGCGCCGCGGTCAACGGCGCCGACGCGCCGTGCCAGGGCGCGCACGCGCGGCGTCAGCAGCAGCGCCAGCGCCGCGGCGCTGGCGAACAGCGCCGCGTAGCGCGACGCCAATCAGCGCCGCCGCGCCCGCCAGGCACCGATCGCGCCGAGCGCCAGCGCCGCGGCGGCGAGCCCGGTCGGGCCGATGGTCGGCGCGCCGAACGCGGCGGCGGCGGCGCTGCACTGCGGCACCTCCGCACATGAGCTGTTGACGGCGAGGCCGCTGTCGCACGTGGCGTTCATCGCTTGGGCCAAGCACTCATCCTCGACCGCGCCGCAATCGGCACCGGTGCCCTGGGCACAGACCGGCGGCCGTCCGGCGCAGGCGCAGTAGCAGCAGTCGTTCGGCCCCGCTCCACCCGCTAGCGTCAGGTGCGGCCAGACCAGCGCCCCGCTGCTGAGCAGCACCGCCAATCCCCAACTGATCGATCGTCGCATGGTCACCTCCCCGGTTCTGGGCCGCGGCCACGTTGGTGGTGGATCGCGACCGTGGCTGTGGCGCTAGCATGGCGCGCGTGCCGTCGTCCACATCGTATGCCGTGTCCGGCGCCGACCAGCGGCGCGCTCCACATCCGGCCGGCGCGGTGCTAGCGGCAGCGGCGTGCTGCAGCCGACGCGTCCGCCCGACGCCCGCCGCGCCCGCCACGAGGCGAGCGGCGAGTGGCCCCAGCCGACCCTGTCGGCACTGCTCGCTGCGCGCCTGCCGGGCGATGCCGGTCGCGTCTTCCTCATCGAAGGGCTGCGCGCCGGCGGCCGCCAGTTCACGTACGGCGACCTCGCCCGCCGCGCCGACCGCATGGCGGTGGCGCTGCGCCGGCTCGGTCTCGGTGTCGGCGACGTCGTCTCCTGGCAGCTGCCGAACTGGTTCGAGGGCGCCGCGCTGGCGGTGGCGATCGACCGCATCGGGGCGGTGTCGAATCCGATCATCACCATCTATCGCGAGCGCGAAGTCGGCTTCGTGTGTCGCCAGGCGGGCTCGCGGGCGCTGGTGGTGCCGGGGCTGGTGCGCGGCAGCGATCACCGCGAGCTCGCCGCGGCGGTACAGGCGAGCGCGCCCGAGCTCGAGCATGTCCTCACCGTGCGCGCCGAAGCGGCCGCCGGGCAGCGGGCGCTGGAGGCGTACGAAGACGATCCGCCAGCGCCGCTCGGTCCGTCGCCGCTCGGCCCGCACGACGTCTCGGCGGTGTTCTACACCTCCGGCACCAGCGCCGATCCGAAGGGCGTCCTGCACACACCGTCGACGCTCGGAGCCGTGCTGCGCTTTCACGCCCAGCTCTTCCCGCCGCGGCCGGACGACCGCAGCCTGCTGCAGTTTCCGCTCACCCACATCGGCGGCCTGGTGATGTTCGTCCACCTGCCGCTGCGCAGCGGCGCCAGCACGGTGTGGATGGAGACCTTCGACCCGGCGCTGGCAGTCGATCTGATCGAGCGCCACGCCGTCACCAGCGCCGGCGGCCCGCCGGCCATCCTGCAGGGCATGTTCGCGGCGCCCAACTTTCTCACCGAGAAGCTGCAGACGCTGCGCAGCTCCGGCTCCGGCGCCGCCGATGTGTCGCCGCAGATGATGCGCGAGTTGCAGGAGAAGTTCGCCTGCTTCGCCTACCGCTCCTACGGCATGACCGAGTGTCCGATGTTCACCTGCGGCCGCCCCGACGACCCGCAGGAGAAGCTGCAGGGCACGGACGGCCGTCCCGTGCCGGGTGCCAGCGCGCGTCTGGTCGACGAGCACGGCGCGCCGGTGGCGGTCGGCAGCGAAGGCGAGATCGAGGCCTACGGCGCGCAGCTCTGCGTCGGTTATCTCGATCCAATGCTCAACGGCGCCTTCACCACCGACGGCTGGTTGCGCACCGGCGACCTCGCCATCGCCGACGCGGCGGGCTTCCTGCGCATTACCGGTCGGCGCAAGGACATCATCATCCGCAAGGGCGAGAACCTCTCCGCCAAGGGCATCGAGGACGAACTCGCGGCCCATCCCGACATCGCCGAGGTGGCGGTCGTCGGCGTGCCCGACCCGGGCTGCGGCGAGCGCGTCTGCGCCTGCATGGTCGTGCGGCCCGGCGCCGCGGCACCCACCCTCGAGGCGGTGCGCGCCTTCATGACGGCGCGCGGCGTCATGCGCCAGAAGATCCCCGAGCAGCTCGAGCTGCTCGACGCGCTGCCGCGCAACGCCACCGGCAAGGTCCGCAAGGACGCCCTGCGCTCGCGCTTTCGCGCCTGAGGCCGGCGGCGCCGCCGGCAGGGGAAGTGAGGCGTCAATTCCGGTACGCGGGTCCGCATCCGCGCCGACGTCTTGACTGAGGCCGGTGCGATCGGGGATGGGGCGGGCAGGAGGAGGTACCCCATGAGCGATCGCATCGTGTCGGCGGATTCGCACGTCAATCCGCCCAAGGATTTGTGGGTGCGTGACTGCCCAGCGCAGTTCAAGGACCGCGCCCCGAGGGTCGAGTCGAGCGACATGGGCGATTTCTGGATCGTCGACTCGCAGATCAGCGGCGCCATCGGCCTCGACTCCTCGGCCGGGCGCAAGCCCGAGGACTACAAGCCGCACGGCCTGACCTACAAAGACATGCGTCCGGGGGCCTACGACCCGACGGCGCGCCTGGAGGACATGACCACCGACGGCGTCGATGCCGAGGTGTTGTACTTCGGCGGTCCGGTCACCCAGTACGCCACCGATCCGGCCCTGCGCACCTACGTGGTGCAGCGCTACAACGACTGGATGGTCGAGTTGTCCAAGGCCGCGCCGGCGCGCCTCATCGGCCTCGCGCACGTGCCGCTGGTGGACATCGACGAGGCCTGCGCCGAGCTGACGCGCATCGCCAAGCTCGGCCTCAAGGGGTTTCACTGCGACCCGTTTCCCGACGAGCGCGGCGGCAAGCCGCTGTGGGATCCCGCTTACGAGCGGTTCTGGTCGCTCATCGAGGAGACCGGTCTGCCGCTCAGCTTCCACATCGTCGGGCCGCGCAACGCCAACGTGCAAGCGACGTTCGCCAACCCGACGCCGGGCATCAAGGAGACATTCATCGCCATCGCCCCGATCTCGATCTGCGAGGTGGTGTCGACGCTCACCTTCACGGGTATCCTGTCGCGCCATCCGAAGCTGCAGTTCGTGCTGGTCGAGTGCGGCATCGGCTGGATCCCGTACTTCCTCGAGCGTATGGACCAGACGTTCAACAAGCACCGCTTCTGGACCAAGTCGGTGATCACCGAGAAGCCGAGTTTCTACTGGTACCGGCAGGGGCACGCGACGTTCATTCAGGACCTCGCCGGCATTGCCCAGCGCCACCGCGCCGGCCTGCAGAACGTCATGTGGTCGACCGACTATCCGCACTCCGACAGCACCTGGCCGAAGTCGCGCCAGGCCCTGGCGGAACACTTCGAGGGCGTGCCGGCCGACGAACGCGCGCTGATCACGGGTGGGAACTGCGCGGCGCTGTACGGGTTGGACTGATCGCGCGGAGGCCCGCGTCCTGCGTGCGCGGCGACTCCCCGCCGGCGCTGTGCTAGAGGCCCCCCCTATGCGCATGCGGGTGTTGGGGCTGATGGTGGGGCTGGTGTTGCTGTCGGCGTGCGGGGCGCGCGACGACGCCGTGCCGCAGCGGCCGGCGGGGCCGCCGGCGGCCAACGCGGCACAGGTCGCGGCGGCGTTGCGGCAGGGCGGCTTGGTGCTGTTCTTCCGTCACGCGGCCACCGATCACGGCCGTGACGACGCGTCGAAGGTGCGCATCGAGGACTGCGCCACCCAGCGCGTCCTCTCCGCCGCCGGGCAGGCGCAGGCGCGCGCCATCGGCGCCGGCCTCGCCCGCCTGCGCATCCCAATCGGCGAGGTGCGCGCCAGCCCGTACTGCCGCTGCGCCGACACCGCGCGGCTCGCCTTCGACTACGTCCTGCTCGACGACGATCTGTTGCCGCTGCGCGACGGCGACGCGGCGGCGCACCTGGCGGCGGTGCGGCGGTTGCTCTCGACCCCGCCCATCCCCGGCACCAACGTGGCGTTGGTCGGGCACGGCGACACGATCGAGCAGCTCGCCGGCTTCGAGCTCGACGAGGGCGAGGCCGCCATCGCCCGCCCGGCCGTCGGCGGCGGCAGCTTTACCTTGGTCGGCCGCATCCGCGCCGACCACTGGGCCGCCATCGCCGCGGCGCGCTGAGCCTGCTACGACGCCGGCCAGGGAGGGGTGACGATGAACGCGATCCTGAGTTGGCTGGTTCCGCCGGTGGTCGAGGGCCGCGGCGCCGTCGGCCTGTTGCTGCTGCGCCTGGTCGCCGGGGCGGCGATGCTGCTGCACGGCTGGCCGAAGATCCAGGCGCCGTTCAGCTGGATGCCTGCGGAGGCGCCGGTGCCGGGCATCCTGCAGGCGCTCGCCGCGGTGTCGGAGTTCTTCGGCGGCGGGCTCGGCTGGCTGGTCGGCTTTCTCACCCCGCTGGCCTCGCTCGGCATGCTGGCGACGATGACCGTCGCGGTCATGTTCCACGCCGGTCGCGGCGACCCCTTCGTCGGCCAGGGCGGCCCTTCGTACGAGCTGGCGTTGCTCTACTGGATGCTGGCCCTGCTCTTCCTCCTCATCGGCCCCGGCCGCTTCTCGCTCGACGCGCAGGTGTTCGACCGCCGGAGGTAGTGTGGGGTGCGGCGCGTGAGCGCCGCTGGCTTGTTACGGCGCGTCAGCGCCGCTCACGCGGCGCGCCGAGCCAGCCGCGCTCACGCGCCGCACTCCACACTTCACGGAAATGGCAGCCAGCCAAGTGGCGCTTCCGATGCTGCCGCCGCCGTCGCACCGTCGCGGCCCCACAGCGCCGCGACCTGGTCGGTGTACAGCAGGCGCCAGCCCGGGCGACCGTCCACCGCGGTCGGGATGCCGCGCGGCACCAGCACCAGCGTCGTGTCGTAGGCGTCGAGCAGGCGCGGCGCATCGGCATCGGCGTCGCCGCGGAAGAAGGCGAAGCCGTCCTCGACCACCGGCGGCGGGTAGACGGTCGCGAAACGTCCGTCGAGCGAGACGCGCAGCGCCGGGGTCGTGTGCCACAGGACGTAGCCGCCCCAATCGAGCGGTAGCGCCAGGTTGCCGCGCCGGTCGGCGGCGCGCAGGTAACGCACCGCGCCGACCGGGTACTCCTCGGCAAGATAGACGAGGCGGCCGCCATCGCGCGCCAAGCGGGCGCCGAGGCTGGTGAGCTGCAGCACCGCCAACGCGGCGAGTGCGGCCGCCACCAGCAGCGTCGCCGCCGCCGACAGCCGCAGGCGTGTCCGCGCCTTCAGCCAGGCGAGCGCCGCCTCGGCCTGGTCGGCGAGCGGTGCGGCGGCGACGATGGCGAACAGCGGCGTGTGGCGCTGCGAGCGCAGCGCCATCACCGCCAGCCCGGCGACAATCGCCGCCCACCACCAGCGGCGGCGCAGCAGGCGCGCAAAGGGCAGCGTCGCGACGACGGCGAGGAGCAGCACGACGAACGGCCGCAGGGCAGGGTCGGCGAGGCGCACCGCCTGCCACTCGGTGAGCGGATGCGGGCCGCGCAGCTCGGCGGCGATGTAGGCGAGCAGGGCCGGGCCGTACGGGTTGACGCAGATGGCGGCGAGGGCCAGCAGCGGCAGCGCCAGGCGGGTGCGGCGCCGCAGGCCGGCGGCGTCGGGCAGCACCGCGTAGGCGGCGAGCACGCCGAGTCCGGCGATGACGGCGCCGTGCGCGTTGACCCACAGCGTGAACCCCACCGCGAGGATCGCCCAGGCGCTCCAGCGCGGCGCGGCGGCGGCGCGGTCGAGCCAGGCGAGCAGGGCCGCGACGCCGAGGTAGGTCACCATCTGCGGCCGCACCGCGTAGCCGCGCGCCATGGTGGCCAGCACCAGCACCATCACCGCGCCGCGCACCCAGGGCGAGGCGGCGTGACGCCGTACCGGCAACCACACCAGCCAGGCGGTGCACAGCGCGACGGCGAGCTTGACCAGCCACAGCGCCGGCGAGCCCGCGAGGTCGAACAGCCAGGCGAAGGCGAGCTGCGTCAGCCACTCGTGGTCGATCCAGGGCAGACCGGCGGCGGTGTAGGACAGGTCGTCGAGGCGCGGCACGGCGCCGTCGGCGAGGATGCGCCGGCCGCTGGCGAGGTGCACCCAGAGGTCGTTGTCGGCTTCGTTGTCGGCGAGGAAGTAGAGCGCGCTGCTGACGCCGAGCAGCACCCAGGCACGCGTCAGCCATACGGGCCCTGACTTGGTGCGCGCCGGCGTGCCGGTCACGGCGCCCAGAGATAGAGGAACTGCGGACCCGGCGGCAGCAGCGGCGCGGCGACGCTCAGGATGTTGACCTCGGTGACGGCGGCCGGCGGCATGCCGAGACGCGAGTAGAGGCCGTCGCCGACCTCGTCGGGCCGGCGGTAGCGGATCACCGTCGCCTCGCGCAGCCCGGCGCGCTGGCGGGCCCGGGCGATGGTCCCGTCCAGGTAGCCGATGCCGTCGACCAGCCCGCCGGCCAGCGCCTGGTCGGCGCTGAAGACGCGCCCATCGACCATCTGCGCGTTCATCTCGGCACTGAGCCCGCTGCGGCGCTCGCGCACCAGGCCGACGAAGCGCTTCTGCATGTCGCCGATCAGCGCCTGCAGGACGGCGCGCTCGGCCGGCGTCATGGCGCGCAGCGGCGAGCCGATGTCCTTCATCGCCCCCGACGCCACCGTCTGGTCGCGCACGCCGAGCTTCTCCATCAGGCCGGCGACGCTGACGTTGGTGAAGATGACGCCGATGCTGCCGGTGACGGTGGTCGGACTGGCGATGATCTCGTCGGCGGCGAGCGCCGCGTAATAGCCGCCCGAGGCGGCCACATCCACCATCTGCACCAGCACCGGCACGCGCCGCTCGACTTTGAAGCGCATCAGACGCTCGTAGATGATGTCGCTGGCCGTCACCGTGCCGCCGGGGCTGTTGATGCGCACGACGACGGCGCGGACGTCGTCGTCCTCGCCCGCCGCCTCGAGCTCGGCGTCGAGACGCGCCACCGTGCTCTCGGCGGTGCGCAGGCCGAAGGCGCCCTGGCGCTCCTCGGCGCTGATGACGCCGGCGAGATCGAGCAGCAGGACCTTGGCGTCGCCGCTGCCGCCGACCACCCGCTCTTCGAGCGGCTGCTGGCGCCGCCCGAACGGGTTGAAATCACCAGTGATGAAGACACAGCCGCCGCCAGTGACGGCGAGTAGGGCGGCCAGGCAAACGGGCGCGATCAGGCGGCGAGGCATGGCGGCAGCGTATAGGGGGCGGGCTGCCGCGAGGCAACTCGTCCCCGGCCCTACGCCGTCGCCGGCTCGTTCGCCTCGCCGCGCCTGATCTGGTTCCAGGCGTTGCGGAACGTGGCGAACTTGCCCGCGTAGGTGCGCCGTGAATCGGGCAGGTAGAACGTCTTGCCGCTGATCGCTTCCCAGGGGATGACGAATGCCTGCAGCAGGTCGAGCGGCATGTCCGGCACCAACGGCACGCAGGCGAAGTAGTCGCTGTAGCGCTCGCCGACCTTGCCGCGGTGATGAAAGTTGAAGTTCCAGGCCCGGTACACGTAGTTGTAGTGGCGCCCGCCGACGTGCACCCGGCGCCGCGACGAACTCGGATAGGCCACCCGCAGCGCCAGTCGGAGGCCGTCGTCGATCAGGAAGTCGAAGCGGGCCTGCGGCGGCGCCGGCCGCACCGCATGGCCGAGCTCACTCAGGTGCTCGACGACTTCCCGCTTCGGGGCATCGTGTATCTCGACCCGGTTCATCGTCCGTTGCGCGGTCATCATGCGTCGGCTCGAGGCCCTGCCAAGGTTGCCAAGTGTCAGACCACCAGATCTCCACGCGCCCCCTAGATACAGCCAGATTTCCTGCTTGCCAAGCAAAAAATCCGACTGGACGCTGCATTGAGACAGCGCCACGGACGCGGCGGGGAAAGGAAGGATCAGCCAACCCAGCGCGAGCCCTTGGGCTTCGCAGGCGGCGTCTTTGCTTCAGTCTTGTCCGGATACGGGCACAGATCGATCAAAGTGCACGTGGGGCAGGCCGGTTTGCGAGCCAGACAGATTCGCCGCCCGTGGTACTGCAGGAGGTGGCAGAAGCGTATCTGGCGCGCTGCGGGGATGAGGGCGGTGAGATCGGCTTCGATCTTGTCTGGGTCGCTGTGGCGGCTCAGACCGAGGCGTTGGGAGAGGCGGCCGACGTGTGTGTCGACGCCGATGGCTGCAATACCGAAGGCGTTGCCGAGCAGGATGTTGGCGGTCTTGCGGCCGACGCCCGGGAGGCTGAGGAGGGCGTCGAAGTCGGCGGGGACCTGGCCGCCACAGCGGTCGACGAGAGCCTGGCAGCAGGCGCGCACGGCGCGGGCTTTCTGGCGGAAGAAGCCGGTCTGCTTGACCAGACCTTCGAGTTCCTCGGGGTCGGCGGCGGCGAAGTCGGCGGCGCCGCGGTAGCGGCGGAAGAGGGCGGGGGTGACCTCGTTCACCTTGGCGTCGGTGCACTGGGCGGCGAGGATGAGGGCGACGAGCAGCTGCAACGGTGAGCGGAAGTCGAGCGCCAGGGTGGCGTCGGGGTGGGCGGCCTCGAGGCGGTCGAGGAGCGAGGTGATGGGGGCGGCGGGGCGGCGCGGCATGCGGTCACCTGCGTGTGGCGCCCGGCGGCGGCAGACAGCCATCGGGCGACGGGTCGCACTCGGTCAGGGTGCAGTCGGCGCGGCAGGCATCGCGCTCATCGGCGTTGCCGTCGTCGCACTCCTCGCCGGTTTCCTCCATGCCGTTGCCGCAGGCGGCGGCCGGGCAGAGTAGGGCGCCCTGGACGTAGACGCCGCCGGCGAGGCACTCGGCGCGTGCCGCGACGTCGGCGGTGAAGCCGGCGACGTCGTGTCCGAAGAGGGTGGCGAAGGCGTCGGGGGCGCAGGCGGCGGCGGTGCGGGCGCCGACGTTGGCCGTGGCGCGCGCGGTGCGATCGCGGCCGCGGGCGACGAGGGTGTCCTTGCTCTCCGTCGCCATGGGCAGCGCGGCAATGCGATCGAGGCCGTCGCGCGTCTCGCGGCTGGCGGCGCGCAGCAGTTCTGCGGTGCGGTCGGCGGCGCCGACCAGGCAGGCGCGCGTTGCCGCATTGGCGGGGCGCACGGCATAGAAGCCGTAGGAGCCGAGCAGGGCGGGGCCGTAGGTGGCCGTGATCAGCTCGCGTTCGAGCTGACGGCAGATGCTGGTGACGTCGGACAGTGCTTCCATCAGGCCGACGAACTGCAGGTGCATCGCGTCGACGTCGGTGCAGGCGCGTTCGACGCGCTGCAGGGCGTGCTCGCGCGCCCTGCGTACCGCCAGTGCGGTGGCGTTGTTGTCGCAGGGGGCGGCGTCGAGCTGCGGCTCGATGCAGGCGCGCCGCGCCGCAAAGACGCCGAGCGCGCACTGCGTCGTGGCGCGGCCGATGGCGCGCTGGCAGCGGGCGGCGTCGGCACCGAAGTCGCCCCACAGCGGGAGCGGCGCCGGCACGCCGTGGGCGTGCGCGGAGGCGGCGCCGATAAGCGCGGCGAGGGCGACCGCGGGGAGCGAAGCGAGCCGACGCACGATTCCCAACCCTGCCCGGCCGCGGCGGGGAATTGCAACGCAGCCCTGTGCTGACGACACGCCCCTGGAGGGCGCCGCTACCGAGGAACCTCCCCCTGGAGGGCGCCCCTCCGTGGGCGCCTGTTGCACTGGGTCGCCGTCGCTCCATGCAACAGGCGCCCACGGGGG
>JANNRA010000105.1:0-22936 GCA_031401035.1 bacterium
ACAGCGATCAGCCGACCACCCCGAGTAGGCCAAAGGCCGTATCGAGGGGCGATGGTCGCCAGCAGGCGCAGCCGCCCGCCGCAGTCGGGGCACGCCAACACGTCACACGCGAAGACGCGGCGGAGCAGGTCAGCCCAGGCAACATAGCGCGGCCGCACGTAGGCGGCCGGCGTCGGTTTCGCTTCGGGTGCGGCGCCCGGCGTGATCGAGCCGTTGGCCGGCGTCGCTCCCGCTTGCGGTGCCGCGCCGGGCGGACCGGTGGCCGGCGGCGGCGCCGGGCGCGGCGCGGGCGCCGCGACAGCCGGGCCGCTGTGGCAGCGCCCGCGCGGGGCAAACGCGCCGTGGTAGAGGAGCAGGTTGATGCGCGGGCGCGGAATCATGACCGCGAGTTTTTCGAGAAACTCCGACGGTTCGAAGCGGATCGCCCGCGTGCCGTCGCGCCACGGCCGGCGCAGGCGCAGCAAGACTTTGCCGTCCGGCGTCAACTCCAGCGCGTCCTGAGCGACGGACGGACGCAAGATGTAGCGGCAGAGGTGTTCGAGCCGTTCGTTCTCCCCGGCGCGTACCGCGACGTTGGCGTGTAGGTCGAAGCCCGCGATATGGGCGTGGCGTGGGCCGCCCGTGGTGACCAGCGGCGCTGTGGGGTCACTGCCCACGCGCAGCACCCGCAGACCGGCGCGCGGCCCGGTGGCGACCCGCCCGAGCACCGACGCGCCCTGCACCTGCGCCAGCACTGGCGACTCGAGGGCCAGCGGGTCGCTGTGCTCGTTGTCGGAACTGCCCTCCAGGTCGATGTCATGGCGCCGCAGCAGGCGGTGGTCGTAGGCCAGCCGATAGCGCAGCCGGACGGGGAGCGTCAGGACCCACTGGCGCACCGGCAGGCCGCCGAGCACGCCGTCGACCAGGTGCGCGGCGCGCTCGCCCATGCGCCGGCCGACCTTGCCCCCCGGGCGGGGAGACGCTCCGCGATCGAATCCATCGCCTTGGGGCACGCCGGCCCTCCAGCGTGTCCACCCATGATGGGTGAACGGGCGGCCAACAATGTGGGGCGACGGCTTCCGGGCGGAGCTGGTGCCCGTGCAGCTCGTCACCGGCCAGTGGGCCTCTCTCGGGCAAGGGTGGCCGGACTACGGATGGGAGTTGCATGATCGCGAAGAGATCGGGCCGAGAATGACGCGCCCGTGGTCAGCGAGTCACGTTCCCGTACCGATCCGGTCGCGTGGTGCGAGCCATGCGACCAGGCATCGAGATGTGCTGGGGGGACGGTGGAGCGTGTGTTGAACGCCCCGGATTCATCCTCTAACCCTACGGGATGATGACCGGCGCCGACGTCCGCAGCAGCTTCCTCGACTTCTTCCGTGCCCGCGGCCACGAGGTCGTGCGCAGCGCGCCGATCGTCCCCAACAACGACCCGACGCTGCTCTTCACCAACGCCGGCATGGTGCAGTTCAAGAACGTCTTCCTCGGCCAGGAGACGCGCGCCAACCCGCGCGCCGCCAGCGCCCAGAAGTGCCTGCGCCTGAGCGGCAAGCACAACGACCTCGAGGAGGTCGGACGCGACACCTACCACCACACGCTCTTCGAGATGCTCGGCAACTGGTCCTTCGGCGAGTACTACAAGCAGGAGGCCATCGCCTGGGCCTGGGAGCTGCTCACCGACGTCTGGAAGCTGCCCAAGGACAAGCTCTGGGTGACCGTCTATCGCACCGACGACGAGGCCGAGGCGCTGTGGACGCGTGACACCGACATCACGCCCAGCCAGATCCTGCGCTTCGACGAGAAAGACAACTTCTGGGAGATGGGCGAGACCGGCCCCTGCGGCCCGTGCTCGGAGATCCACATCGACCGCGGCGCCGCCGCCTGCGACAAGCAGCACGTCGCCGGCCACCAGTGCGCCGTCAACGTCGGCTGCTCGCGCTACATCGAACTGTGGAACCTGGTGTTCATCCAGTACGAGCGCCAGGCGGACGGCTCGCTGGTGGAGCTCACGGCCAAGCATGTCGACACCGGCATGGGCCTCGAGCGCGTCACCGCCGTGCTGCAGAACGTGCCGTCGAACTACGACACCGACCTCTTCCGTCGCCTCATCACCTTCACCGAGCAGGCGGCGGACTTGCGCTACGGCGACAACGACGAGCAGGACCTCGCCATGCGCGTCATCGCCGACCACAGCCGGGCCCTGACCTGCATGATCGCCGACGGCGTGACGCCGGCGAACGACGGCCGCGGCTACGTGCTGCGCCGCATCCTGCGCCGCGCCGCCCGCCACGCGCGCGTGCTCGGCTTCGAGGCGCCGTTCCTGTGGCGCATGGCCGAGCCGGTGCAGGCGGTGATGGGCGACGCCTATGCGGAGCTGCGCGAGCGGCGCGCCCACATCGAGGACGTCGTGCGCGGCGAGGAGGAGCGCTTCGCCGAGACGCTCGACCGCGGCCTGGCGCTGCTGCACGAGGAGCGCGCCGCGCTCGAGCTCGCCAAACGCCGCGTCCTGCCCGGCGCCATGGCGTTCAAGCTCTACGACACCTTCGGCTTCCCGGTCGACATGACCGAGGACATCCTGCGCGACCACGACATGACCGTCGACCAGGCGGGCTTCCAGGCGGCGATGCAGGCGCAGAAGACGCGCGGCCGGCAGGCGCGCAAGGCGGCCGGCGAGGGCGTCATCGTCGGCAGCACCGCTTCGTCGCGCTTCGCCGGCGACCGCGTCGCCGCGCTCGAGTCGACGATCGCCGCGCTCTCGGTCGACGGCGAGGAACGCCGCGAGGTGCGCGGCGGCGAGACGGTGCAGCTCGTCGCCGACGAGACGCCCTTCTACGGAGAGTCCGGTGGCCAGGTCGGCGATCGCGGCGTCATCGAGACGGCCGACGGCGCGCTGGTCGAGATCGTCGACACGCTGCGGCCGCGCGCCGACCTGACGGTGCACGTCGGTACGGTGGTGCGCGGCGCCGTGCGCGTCGGCGAACGCGCCCACCTGCGCATCGACGCGGCGCGGCGCGAGGCGACGCGCCTGAATCACTCGGTGACACACATCCTGCACGCGGCGCTGCGCCGCGCCCTCGGCGCGCAGGTGCGCCAGGCCGGCTCGCTGGTGGCGCCCGAACGGCTGCGCTTCGATTTCAGCCAGCCGACGCCGCTCGACGCGGCGACGCTGGCGCGCATCGAGGACGAGGTGAACGCGCACATCCGCGAGAACGTCGCGGTGACGCACGAGGAGATGGCTTACGACGACGCCATCACGGCCGGCGCCCTGGCCTTCTTCGGCGACAAGTACGGCGACCGCGTGCGCGTCGTGCGCATGGGCGAGTTCTCGACCGAACTGTGCGGCGGCACGCACGTGCAGCGCACCGGCGACATCGGCCTGTTCAAGCTGCGCGGCGAGAGCGGCGTCGCCGCCGGCACCCGCCGCATCGAGGCCGTCACCGGCATCGGCGCCCTCGACTGGGTGCGCGGCGCCGAGCAGGCGTTGCGCACGGTCGGCGAGCTGGTGCGCGGCAACGAGGACGAGGTCGCCGAGCGCGTCGAGCGCCTGCTGGCGCAGCAGAAGCAGCTCGAGCGCCAGCTGCAGCAGTTGCAGCGCCAGGTGGCGGGCAGCCAGAGCGGCGACCTGCTGGCGCAGGTGCAGACGGTCAACGGGCGCAAGATCCTCGCCTGCCGCGTCGACGAGGGCGATCCGAAGCGCCTGCTCGAGCTCGCTGATCAACTGCGCGAGCGCCTCGGCTCCGGCGTCGTCGTGCTCGCCGGCGAACACGATGGCCAGGTGCGCCTGCTGGCGGCGGTGACCAAGGATCTCGCCGGGCAGGTGCACGCCGGCAAGCTGGTTGGTGCCATCGCGCCGCTGGTCGGCGGCAAGGGTGGTGGGCGGCCCGAGCTGGCGCAGGCCGGGGGCAACGACCCGTCGCAGATCGATGCCGCTCTGGCGCGGGCCGTGGAGCTGGTGTCGGCGTGAGCGGCGTGGCCGGGCCGGCGGACGCGGCGGGCAGCGTCGAGATCCAGTTCGAAGACCACCACCGCTTCCACGAGCTGCTCGGCCAGCACGACGAGCACCTCAAGACGGTCGAGCGCATCCTCGGGGTGCGCATCGGGCTCGGTGACCGTACGCTCATCATCGGCGGCGACTCCGTCTCGCGCGAACTCGCGGCGCGCGTGCTGAAGGAGCTCTACGGGCTGATCGAGCGCGACTACCCGATCTACGCCAGCGACGTCGACTACGCGGTGCGCATTCTCAGTCGCGACCGCCACGCGAAGCTCAAGGACATCTTTCTCGACTCGATCTACATCACCGCGCACAAGCGCGTCGTGACGCCGAAGAGCGTCGCCCAGAAGGCCTACATCGACGCCATCCGCCACCACGACATCGTCTTCGGCGTCGGTCCCGCCGGCACCGGCAAGACCTACCTGGCCATGGCCATGGCGGTAGCGGCGCTGATGCGCGACAGCTTCCAGCGCATGATCCTCACCCGCCCGGCGGTCGAGGCGGGCGAGAAGCTCGGCTTTCTGCCCGGCGACCTGGCCGAGAAGGTGAACCCCTATCTGCGGCCACTGTACGACGCGCTGCACGACATGGTCGACTTCGAGCGCGCCCAGAAGATGCTCGAGAAGGGCGCCATCGAAGTGGCGCCGCTGGCGTTCATGCGCGGCCGGACGCTGAACGACTCGTTCGTCATCCTCGACGAGGCGCAGAACACGACGCCCGAGCAGATGAAGATGTTCCTCACCCGCCTCGGCTACGGCTCGAAGGCGGTGATCACCGGCGACGTGACGCAGATCGACCTGCCGTCGGGCAAGCCGTCCGGGCTTAAGCACGCGGTGAGCATCCTGCAGGGCATCGACGGCATCCGCTTCTGCGGCTTCGACGAGCGCGACGTCGTGCGCCACCGCCTGGTGCGCGACATCATCACCGCCTACGACAGGGCCGAGGCGCCGCGGGACCGTGAGCCGTAAAGTGCTGGGCGCAGCACGGATGCGAGGCCCAAGGTGACGGTCTGCGTCGTCTCCCGCCGCCGCCTGCGCGGCATCCGCGCCGCCGACGTACGCCGCGACGCGACCCGGCTGCTCGCTCGCCTCGCCGTCGATGCCGAGCTCAGCGTCGCCCTCATCGGCGACGCCGAGATGCAGGCGCTCAATCGCCACTATCGCGGCAGGGACCAGCCCACCGATGTGTTGGCCTTCGCCCTGCGCGAGGGCGAGGACGCCGCCGTTCACCCCGAGGTCCTCGGCGACGTCGTCATCTCCCTCGACACCGCCGCCCGCCAGGCACGGCAGCGGAAGATTTCCGTCGCCGACGAGGTGCGCACGCTGCTCGCGCATGGCATCTTGCACCTGCTCGGCTACGACCACGAACGCTCGCCGGCCGAGGCGCGCCGCATGTTCGGCAAGCAGCGCGCCCTGCTCCGGCAATTCGACTGACCATCCCAGGAGGACCGTATGCGCCATTCCCGACTTGCCCTCGCCCTCGCCCTGTTCGCCAGCCCCGGCCTCGCCGCCGCCTCGATGTGGAAGATCGATCCGTCGCACTCCGCCGCCCACTTCGCCGTCAAGCACCTGGTGGTCTCCACCGTGCGCGGCGACATGGGGCCGGTGTCCGGCACCGTCGTGCTCGACGAGGCCGACCCGACCAAGTCGACGGTCACCGCCAGCGTCGACGCCAGCGCCATCAACACCCGCGACGCCAAGCGTGACGCGCACCTGCGCAACCCAGACTTCCTCGACACCGCCAAGCACCCGACCGTCACCTTCACCTCGAGCAAGATCGAGAAGGTCGCCGACGGCCAGCACAAGGTCAGCGGCGATCTCACCCTGCGCGGCGTCACCAAGCCGGTGGTGCTGACCGTCGAGGGTTCGCCGACGCCGGTGCAGGACCCGTTCGGCAACACCAAGCTCGGCGGCAGCGCGACGACGCGCATCAATCGGCAGGACTTCGGCATCGCCTGGAGCAAGTCGCTCGATGCCGGCGGCCTGGTGGTCGGCGACATGGTGGACATCACCATCGACCTCGAGCTGACGAAACAGTAGGGTCCGTCGATGGTATCGGCAATCGAGCTCACCGATCTGAAAGACCGCTGCGCCGTGCTGCGGGAACGCCTCGAGGCGTTCGGGAGGTATCTTTGACCTGCCGGCCCGCGAGGCGCGCATCCAGGAGCTCGACGTCATCGCGTCGGACCCGGAGTTCTGGAATCAGCCGGACAAGGCGCAGGCCTTCACACGCGAACGCGCCCAGCTGATCGCCCCGCTCGACGTCCTGCGCAAGCAGTTGACGGCCATAGACGAGGCCGCGCTGTACCTGCAGATTGCGGCTGAGGGCGACGCCGACTCGGTCCCCGAGGCCGAGACCACCGTCGTTGCCATCGAGGCTGCGCTGCATCAGATGGACCTGCAGCGCCTGCTCGGCGGCGAGGATGATTTCGGCAACGCCATCGTCCAGTTGCAGGCCGGCGCCGGCGGCACCGAGGCGCAGGACTGGGCCGAGATGCTGCTGCGCCAGTACCTGCGCTGGTGCGAGCGGCACGGCTACAAGACCGAGCTGGTCGACATCCAGCCCGGCGAGGGCGCCGGCATCAAGAGTGCGTCGTTCACCGTCGAGGGCCCGTACGCCTTCGGCTACCTGAAGGCCGAGATCGGCGTGCACCGCCTGGTCCGCATCTCGCCCTTCGACGCCAATGCACGCCGCCAGACGTCGTTCGCGTCGATGTTCGTCTACCCGGAAGTGGACGATGTGGTCGCGGTCGAGATCGACGAGAAGGACCTGCGCATCGACACCTACCGCTCGAGCGGCGCCGGCGGCCAGCACGTCAACAAGACCGACTCCGCGGTGCGCCTCACGCACCTGCCGAGCGGCATCGTCGTCGCCTGCCAGAACGAGCGCTCGCAGCACAAGAACAAGGCCACCGCCTTCAAGATCCTGCGGGCGCGGCTGCACGAGCTCGAAAAGCAGAAGCAGCAGGCGCAGCTCGACCTGCTGCACAAGACCAAGAAGGACATCGCCTTCGGCAGCCAGATCCGCTCCTACGTCCTGCACCCCTACCGCATGGTGAAGGACCATCGCACCGGCAAGGAGGTCGGCAACGCCGACGCGGTGCTCGACGGCGATCTCGACCCGTTCATCGAGGAGTACCTCCAGCAGACCGCCGCCGGCCCGGCCGGTTGAGAGATTTTCGCCTATTTTCGCTCTCCCTTCGCCCGTGCTAAGGGCTGCCCGCCGATGCGCGAGTCGATCCATGCCTACTTGCTCGAGCGGCCGTCGGGGGCGACGGCGCAGGAGCTGCTCGACCTGGTGTTCACGCGACCGGGGGCGGACCGCGAGTTCGGGCCGCGCTTCCTGCAGGCGCTGCTCGGCGTCGACCCGCGCTTCAGTTTCGCCGCCGAGCGCCAGCGCTGGATGGCCACCGCGCACACGGCGCTGGCGCGGCCGCTGGAGGAGGCGACCTGGGTGGTGGTCGATCTCGAGACCACCGGCGGCGGGCCCGATCGCGGCCACGGCATCATCGAGATCGGGGCGCTGAAGGTCGTCGGTGGGCGCGTCGTCGACCGCTTCGCCGAACTCATCCAGCCCGGTCGCCGCCTGCCGCCGTTCATCACCGGGCTGACCGGCATCACCGACGCGATGCTCGCCGATCGGCCGCGCATCGACGTCGTCCTGCCGCGCTTCGTCGCCTTCGCCGAGGGCGCCGTGCTGGTGGCACACAACGCGCCCTTCGACCTCGGCTTCCTGAACGCGGCGCGGCTGGCCATCGACGGGCGCGTCTTCGACCAGCCGCATGTGTGCACGCTGCGCCTGGCGCGCCGGCTGCTTCCGGAGTTGCGCCGCAAGTCGCTCGACGCCCTCGGCGGCCACTTCGGCATCGTTCTGGCCGATCGGCACCGCGCCATCGGCGACGCGCAGATCACCGTCGAGGTGTTGTTTCAGCTCGCCGACCTGGCACGGCGGCGCGGCGTCCTGCGCGTCGGCGAGCTGCTCGACCTGCAGCACAGCGCCAGCGACGGGCGCCGCTTCGTCTGCGCCCTGCCGCGCGCGCGCGTCGCCGCCCTGCCGCGCGCCTCGGGCATCTATCGCTTCTACGACGCCGAGCGCCGCCTGTTGTACATCGGCAAGGCGAAGGACCTGCGCCAGCGCGTCGGCAGCTATGTCACCAACGCGGCGACGCACCGCGGCAAGGTGCTCGACCTGATCCGCCACATCCACGACGTCGAGGTCGAGGTGGCGGGTTCGGAGCTCGAGGCCTCGCTGCGCGAGGCGGAGGAGATCCGCGCCAGCAAGCCGCCCTACAACCGCATGAGCAAGCATCTGCCGCAGATCGCCTTCCTCAAGCTCACCCTCAGCGATCCCTTCCCGCGCCTGGCCGTCGTCAACCGCCTCAGCGGGCGCAGCGGGCGCTACTTCGGACCGTTCCGCAGCCGTACCTCGGCGGTCGAGGCGCAGGCCCTGCTGGCGCGCTTGTTCCACCTGCGCACCTGCACCGGGCGCCTGGCGCCTTCGGCGGAGATCTCGCCCTGCCTGCAGGGGCAGATCGGCGCCTGCACGGCGCCGTGCGCGGCGCACGTCGACCGCCCGGCCTACGCGCAGCAGGTGGCGGCGGCGGCGCGCTTCTTCGACGGCGAAGGCGGCGCCGCGCAGCGCGAGCTCGAGCGGCGCCGCGACGAGCACAGCGCCGCGCAGCGTTTCGAGGCGGCGGCGCGGCTGCAGCGAGATCTCGAGCTGGTGCGGCGCATGCGGCGGCGGCAACGGACGATGAGCTGGATCATCGGGCGGCAGCACTTCGCCGTCATGCAGCCGGCGGCGGACGGCGGCCGAGCGCTCCTCTACGGGGTCGCGCACGGGCGCCTGGTGGCGCGTACCGCGGCTGTCTGCGACGCCGACCTGGCGGCGTTCGCGCAGCGCCTGCAGGGCGAGTTGATGCTGCCCGGCACGCGCGAGCTGGCGCCGCAGGACGTCGACGGGACGATCATCCTGGCCGCCTGGCTGCGCAGCCGCGGCGAGGCGGACGGCTACGTCTTCCGCCTGCGCGAGGAGGTGCCGGTGTCGGCGCAACTCGGCGATTGGCAAGCGGCGCTGCGCGACATGCTGTCGCGTAGCGCCGATCTCCCACCCCCTCACCCTGTCCCTCTCCCTGCCGGAGAGGGGACCGGTACAAGCAGCGCGGTGCATCATCAGGTCCCCTCTCCCGCAGGGAGAGGGACAGGGTGAGGGGATCGACCCGACAAAAAGAAGGGGCGGATCCTGAAGGATCCGCCCCTTCGTGCTGCGTGAGCGTTGCGCCCTAGCGCCGTTGCGCCCGTACCGGCGTGCGCGCCAGGGCCCGGCGCCGAGCCGCCCACAGCGCCAGCGGCAGCATGGCGGCGATGAGCAGGTTGCCGCTGGCGGGTTCGCCGCTGCCGGTCTGGCAGCCGCCACTCGAGCTGGTGGCGACGCAGACCGGGCTGCCGCTGTTATTGACGCACTTGAGGCCCGAGGCGCAGGGGTTCGGGCTGCACGGGTTGTTGGACACCGTCGGAATGCGCGTCGGGGTGCGCGTCGGCGTCGGCGTGCCGCCGGAGACGCACATGCCGCTGCCCTCGGCGCAGTGCTGGCTGGACGAGCAGGCGGACACCGAACAGCAGACGTCGTTGACGCAGAAGCCGGTGTTGCATTCGCTATCGATCGAGCACAGCACGCCGGTTGGCGCCGGCGTCGAGCGCAGCGTACGCGTCGGCGTCGGCGTCGGGGTCCCATTCGACGGCGTTCCGGACGTAACGGGTGTCGCCGTCGCGCCTTCGATTGTGCAGCGCCCATCCGGGTTGCAGAACTCGTCGTTGCGGCACGTGCGGTCACAGCAGATCAAATCGACGGTGTCGCAGACGCCCGACGCACACTCCTCGTCGATGTCGCAGGCGTCGCCGAGGCCCGAGCGCGTCCTGCAGACGCCCGTATCGTCGCAGAAGCCGTCGGTGCAGGCCTCGCGGCAGCAGCGGCCGTTCGGGCTGCAGAAGCGCGAGCCGCACTGGGTCGGCGCGGTGCAGGGCTCACCGTTATCGAGCAGCGGCAGGCAGATGCCCTCGAAGCCCGGCTCGGTGCAGCTGCCGGTCTCGCAGCTCTCGTCGCAGCAGACGTTGTCGACGCAGAACGAGCCCTCGATCGTGCAATCGGTCGGGTCCTCGCACTCCTCGCGCCCGGTCGACTGCGGGATGCAGACGCCCTCGCGACCCGGCACGTTGCAGACCTCGTTCGGCTCGCATTGCGACGCGCAGCAGACGCCGTTGGTGCAGCGCGACGAAAGGCACTCGTCGCCGACCAGGCACTCGTCGCCATTTTGGATCGCGCCGGGCGAGGAGACGTTGACGTACGCCTGCAGGCTGAGATTGCGCTGGGTGGCGATGGCGATGTCGACCTTGCCGTCGCCGCTGATGTCGCCGGTGGTCATCGACTGCGGCGCCTTGCCGATGGTGAACACCGGCCCCGGCACGAAGGCGCCGTCGCCGCGGCCGCCGAAGATCTGCATGGCGTCGGCGAGGTTGTTCGACGAGCCGCGCGAACGCGGGTCGGTGAGCGTGACGGCGATGTCGATCTGCCCGTTGGTGTCGTAGTCGCCGGCCGTCATGGTCAGCCCCTTGCAGGGCTGGCCGTTGGTGAAGAACGGACAGGGGACCGAAATGCTCACCGGCGGCAGCAGCGCGCCGTTCTCCTGGCTCACGTAGACATCGAGTTCGCTGCTGCTGCCGCCGGACGGCCGGTTGAGGGTCGCCAGGTCGGGACTGCCGTCGTTGGTGAAGTCGGTGACGATCAGATCAGTGGGGTTCTCGCCGGCGGTGTATTGCAGCGGCGTGTCGAACTCGGGGAAGCTCTGCTGCACGCCCTTGAAGAGCACCACGGCGATGTCCTTCACGCGCGGGCCGCCGAGGTTGAGGGTGACGATGTCGGGCTTGCCGTCGCGGTTCATGTCCGCGGCGCGAATGTCTTCCGGGCCCACGCCGGGCACGAAATCGCCGCCGCGGCGGAAGCGCGGCGGGGTGCCGTTGTCGTTGAGCAGAATGAAGACCTTGTTGTCGCGGCGGTCGGCCACCGCCAGGTCGGGCGCGCCCAGCTGGTCCCAGTTGGCGACCGCCACCGAGACCGGATTGCGGCTCTGCGGCACCAGCACCAGATAGGGTTCGAGATAGGTGCCGTCGCCGCGCCCGAGCAGCACCCAGACGCCCTTGGCGGCCTGGTCGGCGACCACGACGTCGAGGCGGTTGTCGCGGTTGAGGTCGCCGAGGGCGACGCCGCGCAGCGTGTCACCGACCCGCTCGACGCGCGCTGGGGCGAAGTTCGACGGCGTGTTGGCGGCAAGGAAGGTGTTGATCTCCTTGCTGTTGGGGCTGATGACCACGATGTCGGCTCGCCCGTCGTTGTTGAGGTCGCCGCTGACCATGTAGCTCGGCTTGGGTGAGACGCTGGTCAGCTCGGTGCCGACGAAATTGACGCCGGCCACGGCCGCGTGGGCGGTGAGCAGACCGGACAGCAGCGCGGCGAACGCAAGGCGGTGGCGAACCATGCAGAGCTCCCTCATGACGGTGACGATTTGGGCCGGAACGCAATGACTCCGGGCGGGGTGCGACAGATCCAAGACTCCCTGCGCAAGGCGAGTTTGTCAAACGAATTCTCGCGCCGCACGCTCGCGGGAGGGCCAACTGCCACAAGGGCTTTCGGCTTTGGACGCGACGCGGAAGCCTGGCAGACGGATCAGCGCGAACCTTGCATTGTTGCCAGACATCAGGAGCGCACTGGCGAAATCCCTGGCGCCGTTGCCACTCCGCGCGCGCGCTCCCGGGCGTCAGCCCGCCGCAGTCGGTGGCGCGACGCGCTCCACCTCGAAGCCCATCTCCTCGACCATGCGCTGCGCCTCCTGGAACGCCTGGCCCGGCGTGGTCAGGTAGCCGTCGACGAAGATCGAGTTGGCGGCGTGCAGCGCCAGCGGGCGGAACCAACCGAGGTTGCCCTCGCCGCCGCCGGCCATGCGGATCTCGGCGGCCGGATTGGTGAGGCGGAAGAGGCACAGCGCGCGCAGGCAGTCGGTCGGCGTCAGCTCGCGCTTGCCGGCGAACGGCGTGCCCTCGATGGGGATGAGGAAGTTGACCGGCAGCGAGTCGACCTGCAGATCGCGCAGGGCGAAGGCGAGGTCGACGATGTCCTCGTCGGTCTCGCCCATGCCGAGGATACCGCCGCAGCAGGTCGAGAGGCCGGCGCGGCGGACGTTCTCGACGGTGCGGACGCGGTCCGCGTAGGTGTGGGTGGTGCAGATGGCGGCGTGATGGCGGGCGCTGGTGTTGAGATTGTGGTTGACGAAGTCGATGCCGGCGGCCTTGAGCGCGCGCGCCTGGTCCTCCTCCATCAGACCCGCCGAGACGCACAGCTCGATCTGCGGCTGCTCGGCCTTGATGCGGCGGGCGGCGGCGCAGAAGCGGTCGATGTCGTTGGCGCTCGGACCGCGGCCGCTGGTGACCATGCAGAAGCGGCGCGCGCCGGCGTCGGCGGCGCGCCGCGAGCCGGCCAGCAACTCGTCGACCGAGTCGAGGCGGTAGCGCGGGATGTCGGCCTCCGAGACCGCCGACTGCGAGCAGTAGTGGCAATCCTCCGGGCACAGGCCGCTGCGCGCGTTGCGCAGCTGGCACAGCTTGACGCGTTTGCCGCAGTGCGCCTCGCGGACGCGGGCGGTGGCGCGCAACAGCGCCGGCACGCTGTCATCGGCCGCCTCCAGGATGCGCTGCGCGGCGGCGCGGTCGATGGCGCCGCCGGCGAGAACGAGGTCGGCGTATTCTTCGGCCCAGTGCATGCGCGCGGGCCTACCAGAAATGCGGCGGGGTGCCCAGATGGCCATCGGCGCCCATGTATGGTTCTTGGTCGGCGATGCCCCTCACCGAGATCCGCCGGCTGGTGCGCGCTGCCCTGGGCATCATGCCGACGCTCGACCTGCACGGCCTCGGCGTGCGGGCGGCGGTGAAGGAAACGACGGCGTTTCTGCAGGACGCACAGGCGCGCGGGCTGGGGTCGGTGCGCATCGTCTACGGCAAGGGGCGGCGCAGCCCGGGCGGGCGCGGCGTCCTGCGCGAGGTCATCCCGAGCTGGCTCGACGGTGACGGGCGGCCCTTCGTGCGGCGCTGGGAGCGGCGGCCCGACGCCAGCGGCGCCGACGGCGGCGTCATCGTCTGGGTGCGCGAGCCCGAAGAAGAAGAACCGGCGTGACGTGGCGGGCGCCGCTGGGTTGCTCGTCAAACGCCCGGTTGGGGGTCCTTCATCCGCGTCAGCCGACGCCGATCAACGGCGCCAGCTCGGCCGGGTGGGCGATCACCACGTCGGCGCCGGCGCTGTGCAGTTCCTCGCTGCCGCGCAGGCCCCAGGCGCAACCGACGGTGCGGGCGCCGAAGCGGCGGCCGGTCTCGACGTCGACGGCGCTGTCGCCGACCATCCACACGGGTTCGCCACCGCCGCAGGCGGCGACGACGTACGCCAGAGTCGCCGGATCGGGCTTGGCGACCGCCAGGGCATCGCCCCCGACCACCGCCTGGAAGCGCGCCGCCAGGCCGAGTCCGGCGACGATCTGCGCGAGGAACCGTCCGGGCTTGTTGCTGAGCACGGCGAGCCGATGCGCGGCGAGCGCGTCGAGGGTCTCCGCGACGCCCGGATACAAGGCGGTCGTGTCGAGGCAGCAGGCGGCATAATGGACGCGGAAGCGCGCCTGCAGCGGCTCGATGCGGGCCGGATCCTCGCTGCGGGCGGCGCGGCGCAGCAACGGCAGGACGCCGTGCCCGATCCACGCCTGCACGCGCGTTCCCTCGGCCAACGGTAGCTCCGCCTCGGCCAGGGTGCGGTTCAGCGCCGTGGCGATGTCGCGCCAGGTGTCGGCGAGAGTGCCGTCGAAATCGAACACCACCAGCGCCATGCGTGCCACCTTCATCACTGAATCGTCACAGGAAGGCGAAAGGTTTGACTTAGAGAAACCGCGTTCGTAGCGTCGAGGGATCCGTTTCCCGGGGGGAGCGGAATCCGTTGTCTGGGGGATCTACATGCTTGCATCGGTTCATTTTCTGCGCCGCCTGACGGCGCTTTCCGTGCTCGTGGCGCTGCCGTTGCTGGCCGCCTGCGGCGACGACGACAACAACAAGCCGCGCCCGACGCCGACCGCCGTCGCCAGCGCGACCGCGACCGCGGTGCCGGCGACGGCCACGTCAGTGCCGGCGACGGCGACCGCCGTGCCGCCGACCGCGACGGCCACCGCCGTGCCGGCGACGGCCACCGCGACGCTGCCGCCGACCGCGACGGCGACGCCGGCGAGCTTTCGCGATCTGACCGGCGCCGCGGCGGCGAGCTTCGCCAGCGGCGGCAGCGTCGGGCAGGTCTACATCACCGGCGCCAATGAGGGCGACGTGCTGGAGCTGGTCGGGCCCGACTCGCTGGTGCTGCAGAGCGGCACCGTCGACAGCCAGGGCGCTCTCCTCTTCCGCGAGGTGCCGGTCGGCACCGGCTACCGCGTCGCGGCCGGCTTCCCGGGCGCTCTCAGCGCCTCTGCCGCCGTCGCCGTGACGGCAGTGGCGGACGCCCCGGACGCGTCGTTCTACGCCTCGCAGGTCGTCAATCCCGGCTACGGCTATCTGACGACGCGCGACGGCACGCTGCTGGCGATCAACGTCCTGCTGCCCGGCCCGCCCGAGGAGGGGCCGTACCCAACGGTGATCGAGTACTCCGGCTACGATCCCGCCAACCCGGATTCGCCGCAGCCGAGCACACTGATCGCCAGTATCCTCGGCTACGCCGCCGTCGGCATCAACATCCGCGGCACCGGCTGCTCGGGCGGCGCCTTCGAGTTCTTCGAGCCGCTGCAGTGGACCGACGGCTACGACGCCGTCGAGGTCATCGCCGCGCAGCCGTGGGTGAAGGACCATCAGGTCGGCCTCGTCGGCCTGTCCTATCCCGGCATCTCGCAGCTCTTCGTCTCGCAGCTGCGGCCGCCGTCGCTGGTCGCCGTGGCGCCGCTGTCGGTCATCGCCGACACCGGCCGCGGCACGCTCTACCCGGGCGGCATCCTCAACAACGGCTTCGCCACCGACTGGGCCGCAGAGCGGCAGCGCGACGCCACGCCGTTCGGCCAGGCGTGGTCGAAGAAGCGCCGCGACGAAGGCGATCAGGTGTGCATCGACAACCAGCAGCTGCGCCTGCAGTCGCCCGACATCTTCGAGATGATCGAGACCAACGAGTTCTGGGTGCCGGAAGTCGCCGACCCGGTGACGCCGGCGCTGTTCGTCAACCAGATCGACGTGCCGGTGTTCCTCGCCGGCGCCTGGCAGGACGAGCAGGTCGGCGGCTATTTCGCCACCATGCTCGACCGCTTCACCGGCACCGACCGCAAGCACTTCACGCTCAGCAACGGCGGCCATTCCGAACCGCTCATCCCGGCCACCTTCCACCGCTGGATCGAGTTCCTCTCGTTCTACGTCCGCAAGGAGGTGCCGGTGACCCCCGGCGTGGCCTCGGTCATTCTCGGCGTCCTCGGTGGCGACATCTTCGGCGCCATGAACCTCGCCCTGCCGCCCGATCGCTTCGCCGGCAAGACCTACGCCGAGGCGCTGGCCGCCTTCGAGGCGGAGCCGGAGGTACGCGTGCTGTTCGAGAGCGGCGCCGGTGACGCCAGCCAGCCGGGCGCGCCGGTGCCGGGCTTCGAACACTCCTTCGACGCCTGGCCGATTCCCGAGGCGACGGCGACCGCCTGGTACTTCGCCGCCGACGGCCGCCTCGTCGCCGCGCCGTCGAGCGACGACGCCATCGACACCTTCGCCTACGACGACGCCGACGCGCAGCGCCGCAATCTGTCCGGCACCAACGGCAACGACTCGTGGCTGGCCAACGCGCCGTGGGACTGGCGGCCGCTCGCCGCCGGCCGCGCCGCGACCTACGCCAGCGATGCGCTGACCGAGGACACGGTGGTGGTGGGCAGCGGCAGCGTCGACCTGCAGGTGCGTGCCAACGCCCCCGACGTCGATCTGCAGGCGACCATCTCCGAGATCCGCCCGGACGGTCAGGAGACCTACGTGCAGAGCGGCTGGCTGCGCGCCAGCCGGCGCCAGCTCGACGCGGCCCTGTCGACCGAGCTGCGCCCGGTGGCGACGCACCGTCGCGAGGACGCGGCACCATTGCCGGCGGGCGAGTTCTCGCTCGTGCGCCTCGAGCTCTTCCCCTTCGCGCACGCCTTCCGCGCCGGGTCGCGCATCCGCATCGCCATCAGCGCGCCGGGCAACGACCGCGCCATCTGGAAGTTCCGCGCCCTGGAAGATCCGGCGACGGTGGAGATCAAGGTCGCCGGCTCGCGCATCGTCCTGCCGGTGGTCGACGTCGACGTGCCCACCGCCCTGCCGGCCTGCCCCGCCCTGCGCGGCCAGCCCTGCCGGGCCTACGTCGACTGAGAAAGACCCGAAGACCCAAAGACTCAACACGGAGGCTTTTTATTTTTTCTCTTCCTCGGTGAGGCTCCGTTCCTCCGCGCCTCCGTGTTGAGTCTTTTGAGTCTTTGAGTCGTTGGGTGTGCTATGCCCGCCGCGGCATGGCGGCAGGTGGTGGATCGGGGTCGGCGGCGCGCTTGGCGAAGGCGCGCCGGCGCGGGGCGCCGAAGGCGCGCGTCCGCCCGACGCCGCCGCGGCTCGGCTGGCGGCAGTGGGTCCTCGCCGCCGCCGAGGCGACGGCGCTCGGCGGCGCGGCGCTGATCGCGGTGATCGCGGCGCTCGGGCGCTTCGCCGACTGGTTCGTCGGCGCCGGTATGTGGCGCAACCTGCTGCCCTTCGCCGCCGCGGTCCTGACCCTCGCCGTGCTCACCGGCGGGGCGCTGTGGGCCTGGCTGCACGGCCGCGGCGCGCTGGCGGCACGGCTGACGTGGGCGCCGCTCGCCGTCGCCGCGGCGGCGGCCGGCGCCGCCGCCTGGTTCGCCGCCCAGCCCGCCTTCGCCACCGACCTACGCCACCTGCGCGCCCTGCTCGGCGGCCAGGCGGCGGCCGAGCGCGCCGCCATCGCCCACCAGGTCTTCGCCGCCTATCGCCGTGCCGACCATGCCGCGCTGGCGCGTATGTTCGCGCGCGCCGCGCCGCACGCGGCGGCGGTGGGCGAGGCGGCCGTCGCCTTCGCGCTCGATGCGGATCTCCTGATGGGGGTCGCCGCCACCGAGTCGTCGTTCCGGCCGCGCGCCAGCGGCGACGGCGGCCGCGGCCTGTTCCAGATCACCGCGCCGCCGCGCGCCGCCGTGCACGCCGCGCGCGCCGCCCTCGGCGTCGCGACGGTGGATCTCGCCGACCACCGCCACAACGCCTTCGTCGGCGCCGCGACGCTGCGCCGCTACCTCGATGACATGCGCGGCGATCTCTTTCTGGCCCTGCTCGCCTACAACATCGGCCCCGCCAACGGCGGCCTGCGCGCCATCATGGACCGCTACGGCGCCCGCGACTTCGTCACCATTCAGCCCTACCTGCAGGAACTGCCGCGCGACTACCCGGTGCGCGTCCTCTCCGCCGCCCTCGCCTACCGCCTGTGGCGCCAGGGCGGGGCGCTGCCGCGCTACGAGGAGGGCGACAACGCCCGCGCCGTCCAGGACGCCGGCATTCCGGGCCTGTCGTAAGGCCCGTCGGCGCCGGCTTGGCACCGCGCCGCCCCTGGCGTATGTCCCGCCCACCTATGGCCGACGACATTCCCGTCACCCGATCGCGCGGCGCCTGGCTGACCACCTGCGCCGTCCTCTTCGCCCTGCTGGCCGTCTCCAACCTGCTCAAGCCGCTGCAACTGGGCGGCGAGCACACCGGCTTCGTCTTCCTCGGCACGCGCCTGTCCGGGCTCGCCAACACTATTGCCGGACCGCTGTTCGGCATCTTCCTGGCGGCCTACGCGTACGCCATCTGGCACCTGCGCCGCTTCGCGCTGCCGATGGCGCACGCCTACGCCACCTGGGTGATCGTCAATCTGGTGCTGTGGCAGGGCAACGACGCCACCGAGAAGACGACCACAATGGTCCTCTTCGGCATCGTCTACGCCGTCGTCGCCATCGGCGTCTCGCTCGGCGCCGCCGTGACCCTCACCAAACGCAAGGCGGAGCTGCGCTGAGCGGCGCGCGGTGCGAGCTCTACGGCCGCGGCGGCGCATCCCGCCGCCGACCTTTCTCGCCGTCGCCCTGGCCGGCGCCATCCTGATCGGCGGCACGCTGCTGCGCCTGCCGATCGCGCACGCCGGCGACACGGTGACCTGGATCGACGCCTTCTTCACCGCCACCTCGGCGGTGTGCGTCACCGGCCTGTCGGTTGTCGACACCGGCACGCGTTTCTCCGCCTTCGGGCAGGCGGTGATCCTGGTGCTGATTCAGGTCGGCGGCCTCGGCATCATGACCATCGGCACTGTCGTCCTGACGGCCTTCGGCCAGCGGCCCTCGATGATCGTTCGCGACCTGCTGCGCGGCTTCGCCAGCCACCGCCCGAGCATCCGCGCCCGCGATGTGTTCACCACCATCATGCTCGCGACGCTGCTCATCGAGGGGCTCGGCGCGGCGCTGCTGCTGGTCGCCTTCGCCGACGAGATGGCGTGGCCGCGGGCGCTGTGGATGGCCGTCTTCCACAGCATCTCCGCGTTCTGCAACGCCGGCTTCGGACTGTGGCCCGACAACCTGATGCGCTATGCCGCCGATCCGCTCGTCAACGTGACGATCATGGGCCTGATCGTCGCCGGCGGCCTCGGCTTCGTGGTTCTCGTCGAGCTGCGCCACTGGCTGGCGGCGCGCGCCGACACCACGGCGGCGCCGGTGCGCCTGTCTCTGCACTCGCGCGTCGTGCTGGTCGGCACGGTGGTCGCCATCGTCGGCGGCGCCGCCGCGTTCTTCCTGCTCGAGGCAGGCAACGTGCTCGCTGACCGGCCACTCGGCGAACGCCTCTTGATCGCGACATTCCAATCTGTCACCGCCCGCACGGCGGGGTTCAACACGGTCGACATCGGCGCCCTCGCCAATCCGACTCTGATGGTTCTCATCCTGCTCATGTTCGTCGGCGCCGGTCCGGGCTCGATGGCCGGCGGCATCAAGCTCACCACCGCCGCCAGCCTGCTGGCGCTGGTGCGCCACCGCCTGCGCGGCAGCCGCGAGCCGCGCCTCTTCGGGCGCGCCGTCGGCGCCAGCACGCTCGAGCGCGCCGTCGTGCTGACCACCGTCGCGACGGTGCTGATCTTTGTCTGCGTGGCGCTGATCGAAACCTTCCACCTCGGCCGCGTGCACCGCGTCGCCGAACGGGCCGATTTCCTGCCCGTCCTGTTCGAGGTGGTGTCGGCCTTCGGCACCGTCGGCCTGTCGATGAACCTCACACCGTCCCTGGAGCCGCCCGCCAAGGGCGTCGTCATGGTGCTGATGTTCGTCGGCCGGCTCGGGCCGCTGTGGCTGATGGACTTCTTCCAGCACCTGCCGCCGCCGCCGCCGGTCCGGCACGCGCCGGAAGAACTGATGGTGGGCTGATGACGCGACGGCGCGTGGCGGTGATCGGCCTGTCGGCCTTCGGCTCGACGCTGGTGCGCGAGCTGGCGGCGCGGCGCGTACGGGTGTTGGCGGTCGACAAGGCCGCCGAGCGCATCGACGCGCTGCGCGAGGTCGCCGACGAGGCGGTGATCGCCGATGCCAGCGATCCGCGCGCCCTCGAGGCGCTGCGCCTCAACGACTACGACGCGGTGGTCCTGTCGCTGGGCGAGGCCCTCGACGCGAGCCTGCTCGCCGTCCTGCACCTGCGCGACCTGAAGGTGAAGCCGATCATCGCCAAGGCGGTCTCGGAGGACCATCGCCGCCTGCTGCTCCACCTCGGCGTCGAGGAGGCGGTCTTTCCCGAGGCCGACGTGGCCAAGCGCGTCGCCCACACGCTGGCGACGCCGGGCCTGCTGGCGGCGATGCAGCTGGGCCCAAACATCTCCGTGGTCGAAGTGGCACCGGGGCGCGATCTCGTCGGCCACAGCCTGGCGGAGCTCAACCTGCGGCGGCGCTTCGCCATCAACGTCGTCGCCGTGCGCTGCACTCTGCGCGACGAGACGACGGTCAACCCGGATCCGACGCGCCGCATAACCGACTCGGACGTGCTGGTGGTTCTCGGCACCCACGACGCCGTCGAACGCTTCGGCCAGCGCCAGTCCTGAGGCCCCCGCGTCTCTGCGTTAAGCGAATCTCGGACCTGGGGCGCGTCCGCCGCAGGCTCGCTTCCCCAACGCCGCCGCGCTAGACACTGCCGCCATCGATGGACCCGCAGCCGCTCGACGACGCCGTCGCTCCCGCGCCACCGCCGCCGGCCCCGTCGCCCGCGGCGCCGCCGACTGCGGCCCCGCCGCGCCGGCGCAACTGGGGACGCCTGCTGCGCACCCTGCTCAGCTTCGCGTTCACCGTCGTCACCACCGCGGTGCTGGTGGGAGCGTTGGCGCTCTATCTCGCCGCCAGCGGCCGCAATCTGCCGCTACTGCGCGCCGCCGTAGGGGCGGTCGGCCGCGTCGTCGCCGGCCAACGCACCGAGGCGCTGAGCGCCCGCCTGCAACTCGTCCCGGCGACGCGCCGCCTGAGCGGCGAGGCGACGCTGACCGTGCGCGCCGACGGCGCCGAGCGGCGCCGCTTCTTCTTCCTCCTCAACGATGGCCTGCAGCTGCGCGCCGCGTGGCGGGAAGCGCCCGACGGCGCCCGCACGCCGCTGCCGACCATACGCCTGGGGCCGCTCGCCGTCGTCGAGCTGCCCGAGCCGCTCGCCGCCGACGCCGAGACGCAGCTGGGGTTCGCTTACGACGGCGTGCTGCGCGCCACCATCACCGGCAGCGGCGCGGTGCTCGAACCAGACGAGGTCATCGTCACTCCGGCCGACTTCTGGTACCCCGCCGATGCACAGGGGGCTTTCGCGGCGGACGTCGAACTGCTGCTGCCGGCCGACCTGACCCTGGTGCACAACGGCCGCGAGACCAGCCGCGTCGTCGAGGGCACCAGCGCGCGCGTGCGGTTCGCCAGCGAACGTCCGGTCGCCGGCCTGGCCCTGGTGGCCGGCCGCTACACCGCGCACGAGCGCGAGGTCGACGGGCGCCGCTATCGGCTGCTGCTGCCCGCCGACGTCGCCCTCGACCCGGCGCGCGTCCTCGCCAACATGGCGGTGGCGCAGCGCGGCCTCGTCGCCCACTACGGCCCGTCCGGCTTCCCACAGACCACCCTCTACGTGCCGCGCCGGCTGCGCCGCGCCTTCAACGACGGCAGCGGCCTGTTGGCCATCCCGCCGCGCTACTTCGCCGACGGCCGCTACGGCTTCGAGACCGTCGCCCACGAACTGGCGCATGATTGGTGGGGCGCGACGGTTTCCGAGCGCTGGCTCAGCCCCGGCACCGGCGGCGAGTGGCTGGTCGAGGGCTTCGCCGAGTTCTCCGCCTGGCGCGCCGTCGGCGAGCACTTCGGCGAGGCGGCGTTGGTGCGCGCCCGCCTGCGCGGCAGCTTCGACCCCGAGGCGACGCGCCCGTTGGCCGAGATGTCGGTGCTCGACAACGGTCTCGACCCGCAGGCGCGCGCGACGATCTACGCCAAGGGTGGCACGGTCGCCTCGCTGCTGGCGCAGCAGCTCGGCGACGACCCGTTCGACACCGCGGCGCGAGCGCTGCTCGATCGCTACCGCTACCAGTCGGCCGGCGACGCCGAGATCGAGGCGGTCTTCACCGAGTCGTCCGGCCAGGACCTGAAGCCGTTCTTCGCCACCTGGGTGCGCTCGACCGCGGCGCTCGATCTGGCCCTCGAGCCGCAGGACGGCGCCGCCGTGGTGCGCAACCTGCGCGATGCGTCGCCGCCGGCGGCGCTGACGCTGTGGCGCACGGAGGCGGGCGGCGCGGCTGTCGCGCCGGAGACGACCGCGCTCGGCGCCCGGGTGCAGGTCGGCGACGCCCCGCGCCTGGTGCTCGACCCGCTGGCGGCGACGGCCGACATGTTCCGGGCCAACAACGTGCTGCCGCGCAGCAACCCGCCGCGCGCCCTCGAGACGTCCTCGCGCGGCGAGCTGCTGGTGGTCGAGGGCCAACCGGTTCCGTGGGAGCCGGCGACGGTGAGCATCCTCTCGCCCGCCGGCGCGCAGCTGCACACCTGGGCGATCAATCGCGGCCTGGCGAGCGATCCGCAGTGGAGCGCCGATGGCACGCGCATCCTGGCGGTCGAGAGCCCGCGCGCCGGCGAGGCGGCGCTGGTGGCGCTGCTCGGCGGCGACGGGCGCCGGCAGGCGCTCGGCAGGGATACCATCGCCGCCGGCGACGCCGACGGCACCGTCGTGGCACGCGGCGGCCGGCTGCTGCGGCTCGCCGGCGGACGCACCCGCCTGTTGGTGTCGCACGCGGACGGCCGCATCGTCGCGCCGCTCCCCGCCCCGAGCGGCGGCGCCATCGCCTACGCCCTGGTGCGCGAGGCGGGAATGGAGCTGCGCCTGCTGCCGGCCGGCGCCAGCGACAGCCGCGTGCTGTTCACCTGGGCGGCGTCGGCGCCGCGTTGGCGTTGGGCGCCCGACGGCACACGCCTGTTCGTGGTGCTGCCCGGCGACTGGGACTGGCACCTGTGGGAGCTCGCCACCGACGGCAGCGCGCCGCGCCGCCTGGTGCTCGAAGCGGCCCGCATCACCGACCTGTCAGTCGCCGCCGATGGCCACCGCGTCGCCCTGGTGGCGCAAGCAGAGGTCGACGAGCCGAACGACCGCAGCGAGGTGTTCGTCATCGACGACCGCGGCAGCGAGGTGCGCCGCTTCGGCTGGCCGCAACAGACGGTCATCGACGCGGCATGGCTCGATGACCAGTCGCTGGCGGTCATCACCGCCAACGCCGGCGATCCGGCCATACCGCAGGCGCGCCTGCTGCAGCGCCTGTCGCTCAGCGACGGATCGCTTCGCGAGTGGTAGGTGGTAGGGGGACGTTGGGGCGAAAGTGACACTTCTCGCTGCGAGAAGTGTC
>JANNRA010000106.1:0-24007 GCA_031401035.1 bacterium
ACGGCGGCGGACTGCAGCGGCAGCCTGCCCGCCTGCGGCGCCTTCGCTTGCAACGCCGGGGTGTGCTCGGTGGTGCCCGGCAACAGCGGCGCGGTGTGCCGCGCCGGCACCGGCACCTGCGATCCCGCCGAGACCTGCTCGGGCGCCAGCACCACCTGCCCCGGCGACGGCTTCGCCGTCGCCGGCACCTCCTGCCGCGCCAGCGCCGGCACCTGCGACGTCGCGGAAACCTGCACCGGTCTGAGCCCCACCTGCCCGGGCGACGGCCTCGTCGCGGCCGGCACCACCTGCCGCGTCAGCGCCGGCACCTGCGACACGGCGGAAACCTGCTCGGGCGCCAGCCCGGCCTGCCCGCCAAACGTCTTCGCGCCGGCCGGCACCAGCTGCCGCGCCAGCGCCGGCGTCTGCGACGTGGCCGAGTCCTGCTCCGGCAGCAGCGCCACCTGCCCGGCCGACGCCGGCGCGCCGGCCGGCACGCCCTGCACCTCCGACGGCAACGTCTGCACCGACGACGCGTGCAACGGGGTCGGCACCTGCGCCCACCCCGCCAACCTCGCCCCGTGCAGCGACAGCAACGCCTGTACGACGCCCGATCAATGCGCCGGCGGCCTGTGCGTCAGCGGTCCCGATCTCGGCAACCAGTCCTGCAGCACCGGCCAGCCCGGTGCCTGCAGCGCCGGCACCACCAGTTGCACGGCGGGGACGGTCACCTGCGTTCCCATCGTCGGCGCGCAGCCCGAAGCGTGCGGCAACGCCATCGACGAGGACTGCGACGGCCAGGTCGACGATGCCGATGCCTGTCCGCTGTTCTGCACGCCGGCCAACACCGTCAGCGCCGCCGCCCAGACCAAGCGCACCGTCGGGCGCCTGAAGGATCAGCCCGACGCCGACAAGGTCCTCACCAAGGGCACCTTCACCCTGCCCAGCGCCGGGGCGCTGCTCGACCCGCTGAAGCCGGTCACCGTCGGCGTGTCCGACGGCGCCGGGGCGTGGTTCACCGCCACCGTGCCGGGCTCCGCCTTCACCGCCAGCGGCTCGAAGACCTACTTCAAGGACAAGTTCTCCCCCTACGAGAACGGCGGCCTGCAACAGGTCCAGTTCAACGTCGGCGGCGACGGCCGCACGGTCAAGTACAAGGTCAAGGCGCGCGCCCTGAACCTCAGCACGCCGGCGGCCGGCAGCGGGACGGTGATCCTCAAGCTCGGCGACCGCTGCTTCGTCGATTCCAACGACACCTGCTCGGTCGGCAGCGGTCTCTCCTGCCGGTGAGGACTCCGTCCATGCGCCGCCACCACCCCGTCGCCCCGTCCGTCGCCCCGTCCGTCGCCCTTGTTGTGCTGGCGCTGCTCGCCGCGGCCGCGCCGGCCGCGGCGGCTTTCACGCAGATCAACTGGGGAACCGTTGCCTCCGCACCGGTGGCGCGATCCGAGGGCCAGGGCATCGCCGTCGACGGCAAGCTGTATGTGTTCGGCGGCTTCCAATCGAGTCCGTTCGGCCCCACCAACAGCGCCCTCGCCTATGATCCGGCGACCAATACCTGGGCGACGCTGGCCACCATGCCGACCCGCCTGACGCACGCCGGCGTCGCCGCCATCGGCCGCAACATCTATGTCGCCGGCGGCTACTTCGGCTCCTCGGGTACCAACTTCGGCGCCCAGACCTTTGCCACGACCGCGGTGTGGAAGTACGACATCGACGCCAACGCCTGGTCGGCGATGCCGAACCTGCCGCAGGCGCGCGGCAGCGGCGCCCTGGTAGCACTCGGCAACGTGCTGCACTTCTTCGGCGGCGCGGACATCAGTCGCAACGACAAGGGCGAGCACTATACGCTGACCATCGGCGCCGCGTCGTGGTCGACAGCCGTCGCGCTGCCCAACCCGCGCAGCCACCTGGGATTCGCCGCCCTGGCCGGCCGCATCTACGCGGTCGACGGGCAGCACGACGTCGACGACAACCTGGTGACCCAGTCAACGGTGCACGTCTGGGATCCCAACAACCCCAGCGTCTGGACACAGGTCGCCTCGCTGTTGCCGGCGCGCTCGCACGTCTCCTCGGCCACCTTCGCCATGGGCGGCCGCGTCCTCGTCGCCGGCGGCGAGGTGACGCATGGGTCCTCCATCCGCAACGTCAGTGCCTACGACCCGCTGACCGACACCTGGAGCGAGCTGACGCAGCTCCCTGCCGCCCGCTACTCCGGCGTCGCCGACGCGATCGGCGGCTTCATCTACTACGCCGGCGGGTCGGGCAACTCGACCACCTATCGGGGCGTGCCGGTTGGCTACACGGCGCAGCCCGACATCGCCCTGACGCCGGCGCGGCTCATCTTCAACGACGTGCAGGGCGGCGCAGCGACGGCCAGCAAGAGCATCGTCATCAGCAATCCGGGCGATGCGGCCCTGACGGTGACGTTGTTGACGCTCGGCGGACCCGACGCGACGCAGTTCCAGATCATCTCCGCTCCGACCCTCCCAGCCGTGATTCCCGCTGGCGGCACGGCGTCGGTGGCGATCGCCTTCGCCGCCGCGACGACGGGGCCGAAGGGGGCGCAGCTGTCGGTGCAGAGTGACGACCCGCAGACCCCGCTGCTGTCCGCCACCCTGCGCGGCCTCGGCACGCTCGGCCTCGGCGGCAGTAACGAACCGTCGCTGCAGTGGATCCTCGACACCTGGCAGATTCCGGTCACGGTCGGCGATCCCGACCCGACGAACAACGCCCTGCCGACCAGCCCGCTGCTCGGCGAGGAGGTCAGCCTGCAGCGCTTCAGCAAGGCCGCCGCGGGCAACGTCACGATCGAGCCGCTGGCGGTCTTCGGACCGCAGGGCGGCAGCGGCCTGGTGGCGCGCGCCGGCTACCACCCGACCGGCAACGGCGCGGCGAAAACCGAGCTCTTCACCGTCCCCAACGCCGCCTACCAATCGCTGCAGCCGGCGACGACCGGCACCCTGGCCTTCGACCCGGGCAGCACCGTGTTCGGCGTCTATTCGATCTGGCCCTTCTTCGCCAACCGCGAAGTGTTCGGTGAGGATGCCCTGAACACCTTCAGCGGCGCCGTCCCGCACCACGTGCGCGTCTACCCCTATCGCGAGCCGGATGGATCGCCGGTGGCGAACGCCTACGTCGTCGCGACGGAAGAGCACATCAGCGGCTTCGACTACCAGGATCTCGTCTTCGTCATGCGCAACGTCGCGCCCGGCGGCTGCGCGACGGCGGCCGACTGCAGCGGCAGCCTGCCCACCTGCGGCGCCTTCGCCTGCAACGCCGGCACGTGCTCGGTGGTGCCCGGCAACAGCGGTGCGGTGTGCCGCGCCAGCGCCACTGTCTGCGATGCCGAGGAAACCTGCTCGGGCGCCAGCACCACCTGCCCGACCGACGCCTTCGCCGTCGCCGGTACCCCCTGTCGCGCCAGCAGCGGCGCTGCCTGTGACGTCGCCGAGGCCTGCAGCGGCGCCAGCCCCGCCTGCCCGGCCGACGCCTTCGCCGCCGCCGGGACCCCCTGTCGCGCCAGCAGCGGCAGTGTCTGTGACGTCGCCGAGACGTGCACTGGCGCCAGCCCCGCCTGCCCAGCCGATGGCTTCGCCGCCGCCGGCACCGCCTGTCGCGCCAGTGCCGGAGCGTGTGACCCGGCCGAGGTCTGCTCCGGCGCCAGCCCTGCCTGCGCCGCGAATCTGTTCGCCACGGCCGGCACCCCGTGCCGCGCCGGCGCAGGCGAGTGTGACGTGGCGGAGACCTGCAGCGGCTCCAGCGCCACCTGCCCGGCCGACGCCAACGCACCAGCTGGAACGCCATGCACGGACGACGGCAACGGCTGCACCGACGACACCTGTAGCGGGGCCGGCGCCTGCGACCATCCGGCCAACCTCGCCCCGTGCAGCGACAGTGACGCCTGCACGACGCCCGATCAGTGCACCGGCGGCCTGTGCGTCGCCGGGGCCGATCTCGGCAACCAGTCGTGCAGCACCGGACAACCCGGCGCCTGCAGCGCCGGCACCACCAGTTGCACGGCGGGCACGGTCACCTGCGTCCCCAGCGTCGCCGCGCAGGCGGAGGTGTGCGGCAACGGCATCGACGAGGACTGCGACGGCATGCTCGACGACGCCGACGTCTGCCCGCTCTTCTGCACGGCCGCCAACACCATCAGCGCCACCACCCAGACGGCGCGCACCAAGGCCACCCTGAAGGAGCAGGCCGACGCCGACAAGCTGCTCGCCAAGGGCAGCTTCATCCTGCCGAGCGCCGCGCCGCTGCTCGACCCGCAGCAGCCGGTCACCATCGCCGTCTCCGACGGCGCCGGTGCGTGGTTCACCGCCAGCGTACCGGGCGCGGCGTTCAGCGCCAGCGGCGCGAAGACCTCCTTCAAGGACAAGTTCGCCCCCTACGAGAACGGTGGCGTGCAGCTCATGCAGCTGGCGGTCGGCGGCGATGGCCGCACCGTCAAGTTCAAGGTCAAGGCACGCAGCTTGAACCTGCCCACCCCGCAGGCCGGCAGCGGTTCGGTGATCATCAAGCTCGGCGAGCGCTGTTTCGTCGATCCGGACGACTCCTGCACACTCGCCGCCTCCGGGCTCTCGTGTCGCTGAGAATTTGCCGCCCTAACCCACCTGGGAGACTGTTCATGACAATCCGAATCGCCACCCGTCTCGCGCACCTCGTCGCGCTGTCATCCACGGCCGTGCTGGCTTCAGCCGCGGGCGCCCTGGACGTCAAGGTCAACTTCCAGGACCCCGCCACCGTGGCGCCGGCGGGCTACGAGCGGGACTACGGTCAGTCGTACGGAGCGCGCGGCGGCGGGCTGACCTACGGGTGGGTGATTCCCGGCACGGCGACGCCGTTGGATCTCTCGGTGGGAGGCGACATTCCCGGCAACGGCCGCAATCGCCTGGCGCCCGCCGACGTGCGTCTGGCGACCCTGCTGCACATGCAGGGCGACGATTCGCCGCAGCCGTTCAACGGCACGGCCACCGAGGGGGCCTGGGAAATCGCACTGCCGAACGGCGCCTACGCGGTCACGGTCAGCGCCGGCGACGGCGGCACCGCGATCGACAGCACGCATTCGCTGCGCGTCGAGGGCCAGATCGCGATCGCCCCGTTCGTGCCGACGGCGACGGACAAGTTCCGCAGCGCGACGGTGAACGCCGTGCTCACCGACGGCCGATTGACTATCGACGCGGTCGGCGGCTTCAACACCAAGATCAACTACGTCGACATCAGCGACGGGGCGCCGGACACGACGCCGCCGGTGGTGAGCATCGCGCTCTCCGGCACCCTGCAGTCGCCGGGCGTCTACACCAACCAGGCGACCGTGACGATCTCCGCCTCGGACAGCGGTGGATCCGGCCTGGCCAGCACGACCTATCGTCTCGACGGTGGCGCGCCCGTCACCTACACCGGGCCCTTCGTCGTCAGCAGCGCCGGAAGCCACACCGTCACGGCGACCGCCATCGACGGGGTGAGCAACTCGACGACGACGCCGCCGACCGCGTTCAGCGTCGTCATCCCGCCGCCCAGCCTCTCCGAGATCGACATCCAGAACATGGACGCTGTTCCCTACAATGACCGCCTGGTGTTCAGCCGCATCAATTCCGGCGTCACCACGCATGTCTTCCACGAGAACGTCGTCCTGCGCATCAAGAACCTCGGCACGCAGCCGCTGACGCTCTCGAGCCTGGCGATCAGCGGCGGCGACAGCACCTACTTCACCCTGCCGAATGGCGAGCTGACGACGCCGCCGGGGCCCATCGCGCCGGCTGGCCAGTACGATCTGACCGTCCGCTTCATCGCCGGGACGAGCGCGACGACGAAGTCCAAGCGCTTCTCGACGCTGGTCCTCACCACCAACGACCAGGACGAGCCGACGGTCAACGTCCAGCTGGCCGGCTTCAACCTGTCCGCGCCGGAGGGCGGCAACGAGCCGAGCCTGCAGGACCTGATGGACATTTTTGGCTACGACACGCGCATCACCTACGCCGGGCAGCAGCTCAATCGCCAGGGCTTCGTCGCCGCCGCCGGCGACGAGGTCCTCTCGCCGTACTGGCAGCGCGCGGACACCACCAAGCCGGTGACGATGACGCAGTTGGCGGCGTTCCACAGCCAGGGCAACACCGCCTCGTTCCGCTGGTTCAACAAGGGTTCCGGCAGCCAGACCACCGTCGCCACCCACCTCGGCATCGAGGGGCAGTCGATCCTGCCGCACCGCAACGGCTCGACGACCCTGCTGACGACCGGCACCTTCTCGCCCGCGGCCCTGTTCGGCCTCGGCTGCGACAGCGAGCGCAGCGACCCGGCGCTGAACAGCCAGTCGGCCGATACGGCGAACGGCTGTCCGGGTCCCTGCGGTCACCACTTCCGCGCCTGGCGGGTGCGCGACCGCGACGGCAAGGTGGTCCCCAACACCTACGTCGTGTCGATGGACTACTCGGGCATCAACTACGACTACAACGACAACACGTACATCGTCTCCAACCTGAAGCCGGAGCTGCAGCCGCGCAACTTCTCGACGCCGGGCCTGTTCCCCGGCGCGCCCGGTCTGGTGCTCGAGTTCGACCGCGCCTACCCCGGCACGCTGGCCGACGCGCAGGCGGAGACGGTCGGCTTCCCGGACACGATGCACAACGAGACCGACAACGACCAGGTCGCGCCGACGACCTCGTACAGTGCCGCTCTGCTCGACATCGACACCTCCGGCACCGGCTCCCTGGCCGTCACCACGTCGGCGGGGCTGCCGAACGGCAGCGACAACACGCAGGTGAACACCCTCTGCCTGCCGTTCGACGCACGCGGCGGCGGACGCTTCGCCGTCACCACGACGATCAACGGTCCGATCACCAACCTGACCACGGCGAACCAGCAGGCCGGCGTGCTCTTCGGGCCGAACCAGGACGACTACGCCAAGCTGCTGCTCATCGGCCAGTCCGGCGCGCCGAGGATCCAGTACTACGCCGAGCAGAACGGCTCCGGCGCCAACCAGGGGTCGTCGATCGCCATCGCCAACCCGTCCGACGTCACGGCCGTGAAGCTCAACCTCATCGGCGACCCGGCCGCGGGCACCGTCAAGGCCTCCTACGAGATCGTGCGCACCGGCGGCAGCGGCGGGGAGGTCGTGATCTCGAACGTCGTCACCCTGAGCGGGACCCGGCGCTACCGCTTCTTCGATCGACGGGCGCTTGGCTGCATCGTCAACTCGCACAGCGGTGCCAGTGCCGTCACGGCGGAGTTCGAGCGCTTCGGCGTCGAGCTGCGCGAGAACACCGGCGCCAGCACGGCGATCTCGCGCATCAACGTCGGCGGCCCGCTCTTCGTCGACTCGGCGGCGCGCACCTGGTCGCCCGACACCGGCCTCTTCACGCCGGCCAGCGCGGCCGCCGAGGGCGGCGCCGTGGTGGCCATCGACAACACCGTCGACGATACGCTCTATCGGACGTATCGGGGCAATGTCGGCGCGACCAACCCACGCGTCATCACCTTCAACCTGCCGGTGGGCAGCAACACCGCGGTCAGCGCCCGACTCCACTTCGCCGAGCTCAGTTGGGGCGCGCCCGGAGGCGGCGCCGCCGGCCCGGGCAAGCGCGTCTTCGACGTCTCCGCCGAGGGTGTCAAGATTCTCGACGACATCGACCTCACCGCCGCCAGCGGCGCTGCGCGCACCGCGATCGTCATCCCGGTGGACGGCATCACCGTCACCGACGGGACCCTGAACCTCGCCTTCCAAGCCGAGATCGACTACGCGGCGATCAACGCCATCGAACTCTATACCGCTCCGCCGCAGTGCAACACCGCGTCCGACTGCCCCGGCACGGCGCCCGCGTGCAACCAGATCGCCTGCGTCGCCAATGTCTGCGTGACGCAGGGTCTCGCCGCGGGCACGCCGTGTGCCAGCGACAGCCTGGCCTGCACGCTCGACGTCTGCAACGGCAGCGGCGCATGCTCGCACCCGGCGGGCAACGCCGGAACGACCTGCCGCGCGTCGGCGGGCACCTGCGACGTGGCAGAAACATGCAACGGCACGGACAGCACCTGTCCCGCCGATGCCCTCGTCATCGCCGGAGTCCAGTGCCGGGCCTCGGCGGGCGAATGTGATGCGGCGGAGGCCTGCTCCGGCGCCTCGCCACTCTGTCCGAACAACGGCTTCATCAACGCCGGCACCGCCTGCACCGCCGACGCGAACGCCTGCACCGCCGACATCTGCGACGGCAACGGCGCCTGCACCCATCCCGCCGGCAATGGCGGCACCATCTGCCGGCCGGCGGCCGGCACCTGCGACGCGGCCGAGTCGTGCAGCGGTGTCAGCACCACCTGTCCCGCCGACGCGCTCGCCGCCGTTGGCACGGTCTGCCGTGCCGCCGTGACGGACTGCGATCTCGCCGAGACCTGCACCGGCGGCGCCGCCTGCCCGGCCGACGGCGCCAAGGCGTCGGGAACCCCGTGCAGCGACGACGGCTCCATCTGCACCGTCGACGCCTGCAACGGCAGCGGCACCTGTGCGCACACCGCCGGCAACATCGGGACCGTCTGTCGGCCGGCGAGCGGAGAATGTGACCTGGCGGAGAGCTGCACCGGCGCCGCGACCTGCCCCACCGATGGCTTCGTCCCGAGCGGCTCGGTGTGCACCAGTGACGGCAACGACTGCACGGACGACCGCTGCAACGGCGCCGCTCTGTGCGCCCACCCGACCAACACCTCGCCCTGCAGCGACGGCGACGCGTGTACGGCAGCCGACCAGTGCAGCGCCGGGGTCTGCACGGGGACCGATCTCGCCGGACAGAGTTGCGATACCGGCCTGCTCGGCGTCTGCTTGGCCGGTGTCACCACGTGCAACGCCGGCAGCGTCGCCTGCCAGGCGACCCTGGCGGCGCAGCCGGAAACCTGCGGCGACGCCACCGACGAGGACTGTGACGGCGCGTTCGACGATCCCGACGCCTGCGGCGTGATCTGTCTGCCGGGCAATACCGTCACCCTCAGCACCCAGACCAAGAAGACCGTCGCGGCCCTTTCCGGCGCCTCCGACCGCGACAAGGTCCTCACCAAAGGAACCTTCTCCCTCCCGGTCGGCGTGCCCCTGACGCTCGACGGAATCCCGGTCCGCATCGAGATCGGCGACGGAGCCGGCACCTACTTCACCGCCGCGATCCCTGCGGAACTGTTCGACGTCTCGGGCAACAATCGAACGTTCAAGTTCAAGGATGGCCTCGCCCCCTACGAGAACGGCGGCCTGCAGGGCGCCAAGTTCAGCGTCAAGGGAACGCAGGTGAAGTACCAATTCCGGGCTCGCGGTCTCAACCTGCCGCCGCTGACGGCCGGCGCGGCGACGGTCACCGTCCAGGTCGGCAATCGCTGCTACGTCGACGTTGCCGACCAGTGCAGCGCCGTCGCCGACGGCGGCGGGCGCTGCCAGTGAGGCGCTGAGAGAGCCCGATACCTTGTCTTCGGGGGAATCCGTGGGTCCTGCCACCGGCAGGACCCACGGATCGGGTACACGGCGCCTGTCGACAATTGCGCGTCCCATGTGGCCCCTCCTTTTTGTCTGTACGGCATCGACCCACCGCCCTATAGTCCGCGCCGTCCCATGGATCTGGCGGTCACCCACATACCGCGCCGCCCGACGGCACTGATCGTCAACGACGATCCGTCGCAGCAGCGCCTGATCGGCGCGGTGCTCGAGAAGGTCGGGGTGGTGACGCGCATCTGCAGCGGCGCCGAGGACGCGCTCGTCAGCCTCGCCGCCGACGCCGACGTCGACCTGATCGTCACCGACCTGCATATGCCCGGCATCGACGGCTGGCGTTTCTGCCAACTGCTGCGCTCGCCGGACTACGCCCCCTTCAACAGCGTGCCGATCCTCGTCGTCTCGGCGACCTTCTCCGGCCGCGACGCCGAGCAGGTCAGCCTCGACCTCGGCGCCAATGCCTTCCTCGCCGCGCCGTTCGCGCCGTCGGCGCTGCAGGATTATGCGCGCGCGCTGCTCAGTGGGCGTCGGCCCGAGATCGCGCCGCAGGCGCTGATCGTGCACGCCGACGCGAGCGAAGCCCAGCGCCTGCGGGCCGCCTTCGCGGGCGCCGGCTTCTCCGTCGACTGCGCCGCCAGCGGCGCCGATGCGCTCGCCTCCTGTCGGATCCTGCTCCCCGACGTGGTGGTGATCGACGACCAGCTCCCCGATCGGCCGGCCGCACTGCTGCTGGCGGAGCTCAAGCCGCCCGGCTCGCGCACGGTGGCGCTGGCCATCACCAACGGGCCGCAGGCCTGCGAGGGCCTATCCCTGGCGCGCCATGGCGCCGACGCCACCGTGCCTGGACCGGCCGACGCCATGCGCCTGATCGGCCTCGCCCAGACCGCGCGCCGACAGCGGGCGCTGCTGCGCGTCGAGGAGCTGCTCAAGCAGCGCAGCAATGCGCTGCGCGAGTCGGAAGGACGCTGGCGGTCGTTGTTCGAGGCCATCCCGGAGATCGTCGTCGTGCACGACGACGAGGGTGTCATCCGCCACGTCAACCAGACTGGCGCCGATCATCTCGGCTACCCGGCGCACGAGCTCATCGGCCGCAACCTCGGCGAGTTCGAGCTGCACGCCGCCGCCAACGCCGGCGCGGACGGCGACGGCGGCCCGGGCGACGGCGTCGAGACCGTGTGGAGGGCACGCAACGGCACCGCGATTCCGGTCGAGGTCATCCAGCGGCGCCTGCACTTCGACGGCAGCGCCGCCGTCCTCAGCGTCGCCCGCGACGTCACCGTCCGCCGCGACCTGGCGCGCCAACGGCAGAACTTCCTCGCCATGTTGACGCACGACATCAAGAATCCGCTCGCCATCGTTCTCGGCTTTGCCGAGCTGCTCGGCGAGGTCGGCGACCTGAACGCCGAACAGCGCGACATGGTGGGGCGGATGCAGGCCAACGCCACCACCGTCCTCGGACTGGTGGCGAACTACCTCAATCTGACCCAGATCGAGAGCGGCGGCCTGGCACTGCAGCGGCGCCCGGTGCTGCTGCGCGAGCTGCTCGCCGCCACGCTCGTTCCCTATGCCGGTCGAGCGGCGCAGGAGGGACTGCAACTCGATGCCGTGTTCGCCGCCGATCTCGACGTCATCGAGGCCGATCCGCTGGCACTCGAGCGCGTCTTCACCAACCTGGTTCACAACGCGATCAAGTTCACGCCCGCCGGCGGCCGCATCGCGGTCGAGGCCGAGCGCGACGGCGGCGGCGTCACCGTGCGCGTACGCGACAGCGGTAGCGGTATCGCCGCGACCGAGCTGGCGACGATCTTCCAGCCCTACCGCCGCGGCACGATGCGTCAGCCGCGCGAGGGCGTCGGCCTCGGCCTGTACATCGCCGAGTCCCTGGTGCAGGCGCACGGCGGCCACATCGCCGTCGCCAGCCAGCTCGGCGCCGGCACGGTGTTCAGCGTCTGGCTGCCAACTGGCGCAGACGCGTCCGCCGCCCGATGACGAATCATGGCGGCTGAATCCAACGCGTGCGCGGCGCAGCAGACCGGCGTCGAACGACGCCCGCGGCGCGGGCGCGGACGCTGATCGGCTGGCGGGCGCCGCCCGGGCGGCGCCCGCCAATCTCACGGCACCAGACTACACTTCAGGGCTTTGCCGCTGCCGCTCGCCAGGCACTGCACGACGCCGGTGATGCAGACGTCGCCGATGCGCACCGTCTGCCGCGCCCCCGGCGGCACCCCCGCCTCGGCGAGCGTGAACAGGGTCGTGTTGCGCCCGTCGAGGGTGAAGACGCCCTTGTTGTTCTTGATCGTCACCTTGCCCTTGCGCCAGCTCGGCGCACCGGCCAGGTCGGCTTCCTTATCCTTGAACTTCCACTTCGGCTTGGCGACCGTGCCGCCCTGCACAAAGCACGGCGTCGGGATGCAGTCGCCGGGATCGAGCGTACTCTGGAAGAGCAGGCCCGAGGTGTTGTTGTTGTAGATGATCTTCACCGGCTGGGTGTCGGGATCGATGGTCAGGCCCTGGGTGAAGATGAACTCGCCCTTGGTCTTCCAGCGGTCGAAATCGGCCGGCGTCGGCTTGTCGTTGAGCTTCGTCACCTTGATCGACGCCGGGATGATGTTCGGCCCGGTGAGGTCCTCGCAGCCGAGGATCGGTGTGCCGAGCGCGTTGCCGTCGCAGGTGGCGAAGCAGGGGTCGTTCTCGATGTCGTTGCCGTCGTCGCAGCCCTCGTTGGCCTCGATGATGTCGTTGCCGCAGCAGCCCTGCCCACTCGGGCAGTCGGCCGCAATCGTGCATGGCGTGCCGCTGCCCTTGCAGGAGCCGGAAATGGTGCAGGTCAGCGAGCATGGACTCGGCGGTCCGTTTGATCCGCCCAGATCGCACTGCTCGGACGGCAGGTCGAGGATGGCGTCGCCGCAGGCGCAGACCGCGTCGTCGCGGCCGTTGCACTGATCGCACGGGTCGCCGACGCCGTCGCCGTCGCTGTCGGCCTGCACACACAGCTCACCCATCGGGCACTCGCTGCTCAGATTGCCCGGGCAGAGCTCGGGCCCGGCGCCGTCGCAGACGGTCGGCGGGTTGGCCACCAACGGGCAGTTGTCGACGCCGCTCGGAATACCGTCGCCGTCGCCTTCCGGCAGCAGGGTGAAGCCCTCGATGTTCTGCGCCGAGCCGGTCAGCCCGACGGCGACGCCGTCGAAGAACTTGGTCACCGTACCAACCGGGGTTCGGGCGCGGGCGCAGGTCCCCGACGCGCAGTCGTCATCCGATGCGCACGGCGCGGCGCCGATGACGCAGCTGCCGGTGTTGCAGCTCAGGTCGGTGACCAGGCAGTCGTCGACGCTGGCGCACAGGTTGCCGCTCGGCACGCAGAGGCCGTTGCCGAAGGTGCCGGTGTACAACAGCAGGTCCTTGCCGGGATTGTGCACCGGGAAGCCGGTCGGCGCGCCGGAGCCCTTCTTGAACACCATCTCGCCGGTCATGGTGGCGGCGTCGAAGGAGAGGAAGTCGATCGCCTCGACATCGCTGGCAATGCCGGCGGCGCCGCCGCCGTTCAACTGGTCCGACTCGAGGAACATCGCGAAGCTGCATGATTCGACGGTGCCGTTGAGCGCGAAGTCGTCGGGGATGCAGCGCAGCAGGTCCTCGTTCTCGAAGTGCACGCCGTCCAGTCCCGGACCGCCAGAGCCGCCGGTCAGCGAGCCGATGATCGGACATGCGTGCGGCGCCGTACCGATGGCGGTGATGCTCGTCTCGCATCCCCCGGCCGGCAGCACCTTGAGCGCATCCCACGGCTTGGTCGACACCTCTTCCTGCTGCGTCAGGTCGCCGTTCAGATAGAGCTTGAACGTGCCGGCGTCGTACGGACCGCCACCGACGAACGGCTTCAACAGGTCGGATGGATTGAGGATGCCGATGTCCTCCTTCGCCAGGGGCCCGACGCCGGGAATGGTGCTGTCGTTCAAGGTCACGAACGCGATGTTGCCGTTCGGCGCGACGTCGGCGGCGCGAATCTGGAAATCGAGGCTCAAGCCCGGCGACGAGCCGTCCAGGAACAGGCTCCAGTCGCAGGCGGTGATCGGCAGCCCGCTCGACGTCGGCCGACAGAGGACCAGGTCCTCCTCGCCGGCAAGGACGCACTCGCCTGAGCCGACGGTGCAGATCACACAGCCGGTATCGCAGATGGTCGTCGACCCGCTGGTCTGCGGCGACACGACGACCAGCGGCTCCTGCGCCGACACAGCTACCGCCATCATACTTCCGAGCGCCGCGCTCAGCCCCGCACGGCCCAGCCCCCGACCGATACGCACGACTCCCCGTACGGCCGGATGAATTCCTAGTCCGCCCATGGCGCCCCCTCTGGCTGCAGTTAGCAGATGACTGGTCGTGTTATAGCCGCGCAGCTTCGCGGTTGACAATAAGGGTAAACCCGCTCTCGACGCCTCGCAGCGCTGGGAAAGCGACCGCCGGGCGCCAAGTCCGCGCCATGTCCGGAACATGTTCGCGCCAAGTCCGCGCCAAGTTCACGCCAAGTTCGCGCCTTGTCGGGCTTCATGCCGCCGTAGTAGCTTGCCCCAAACGATCGTTTTGGTGCAGGGGAGGACACATGGAGTTCGGATTGTTTGTTCAGGCGCACGTGCCGCGGCACGAGATGGAGGCCGATCCGGTCAACGCCGAGCACGACCGCCTGATGCGGGAGCTCGAGTTGTCGGTCGCCTGCGACCGCGCCGGGTGGAAGTATGTGTGGTCGGTCGAGCACCATTTCCTCGAGGAGTACTCGCACATCTCCGCCTCGGAGATCTTCCTGCCCTACGTCGCGGCGCGCACCAGCCGCATCCACGTCGGCTCGGCGATCTACAACATCACGCCGCCGGTCAATCACCCGGCGCGCATGGCCGAGCGCGTCGCCATGCTCGACCATCTGAGCGAGGGCCGCTTCGAGTTCGGCACGGGGCGCGGCTCGTCGAGCACCGAGTTCAAGGGCTTCGGCATCCCCGACGGCGAGACGACGCGGGCGATGTACGACGAGTCGCTGCGCGAGATCCTGCGCATGTGGCGCGAGACCCGCTATCGCTACGACGGCAAGTACTTCTCGATGCCCGAGCGCAACGTGCTGCCGAAGCCGTACAGCCAGCCGCACCCGCCGTTGTGGGTCGCCTGCGGCAGTCCGTCGACGTTTGAAAAGGCCGCCCGCCTCGGCCTCGGCGCGCTGTGCTTCAGCCTCGGCTCGCCGAAGGACTTCGAACCGCTGGTGAGGCTCTACAAGGACAACATCAAGTACGCCGAGCCGGTCGGCGCCTACGTCAACGACAACGTCGCCTGCGTCAGCCAGGTGGTCTGCCTCGAGGACCGCCAGCGCGCCCGCCGGATCGCCCTCGACATGGGCAGCGGCTACCACACCAGTCTCGTCTTCCGGTACCTCGACACCTTCCCGCGTCCCGCCGGCGTGCCGCAGTGGCCGGCCCTGATCCCCGACCCGACGCCGGCCCAGCTCGAGGAGCGCATCGCCAGCGGCCAGCGCATCGTCGGCGACCCGGACGACTGCGCCCGCGCCGTACAGCAGTACGCCGACGTCGGCTGCGATCAGATCATCTTCGGCGTCCTCGCCTCGACCCAGCCGCAGGCGGTGGCGCTCGAAACCGTCGAGCTGTTCGGCCGCGAGGTGCAGCCGCGCTTCGACAAGGACCCCGTGCACAGCACGACCCGTTACCGCGAAGCCGCGCTGGCGACAGCGACCCCGCGCGTGGCCGCCCTATCGTGATCTCTTTCAACGCGAAGGCGCGAAGACGCGAAGAGCGAGGAGGATGTCTTCGCGCCTTCGCGCCTTCGCGTTGAAGTTCTCTCCTTGGCGATGCCTCCCAGCGACGCGGTTTCGATCGTTCCCGCCGACACCCTCGTGTGCGGCATGCAGCTGCCGGTGGCGGCGCAGAGCGCGACGTTCGTGCAGCCGTGGGAAGGCGCCGCCGGCGCGGCCGAGATGCGGCAGGTCGCCGCGGCGGCGGAGGCGGCGGGGCTCTTCTACCTGGCGGTGTCGGATCATATCGCGGTGCCGCGCTCGCACGCCGCGGCGATGTCGACGGTGTGGTACGACGCCATCGCGACGCTCGGCTTCCTCGCCGCGGCGACGCGGCGCATTCGGCTGATGTCGTATGTCTGGGTGGCGCCGTACCGGCACCCGTTGGTCACCGCCAAGGCGTTCGCGTCGCTCGACGCGCTGTCCGGCGGCCGCGTCATCCTCGGCGTCGGCGCCGGACACGTCGAGGCGGAGTTCGCCGCCCTCGGCATCGACTTTCGCCGCCGTGGCGCGCTGCTGAACGAGTCCATCGACCTCGTCGTCGCCGCCTGGCGCGACGAGTATCCCGTTCACGACGGCCCCGCCTTCCCGGTCCGCGACCTCGGTCAGCAACCGCGCCCGCTGCAGCAGCCGCGGCCGCCGATCTGGATCGGTGGCTCGACCCCGGCGGCGCTGCGCCGCGTCGCCGAGCGCGGCGACGGCTGGCTGCCGCAGGGCGTGCCGGAGATGGGCATGCCGGCGGCCATCGAACTGATCCGCGCGCAGCGGCGGAAGACGCGCGGTGAGGCCCCCATCGATCTCGGCATGAACGCCCCCTGGCTCGCCCTCGGCCGGGCCCCGCTCGAGGCGCCCAACACTCGCACCGGCAGCAACGCCGAACTGGCGGAGATCTTCCGCGCCATCAAGCGCCTCGGCGTCCAGCACTGCGGCATCCGCTTCCGCAGCCGCTCCTGCGATGAACTGTGCGACCAGATCGCCGCCTTCGGTGCCGACATCCTGCCGCTGATCAATCAATAGGAGATTCACCACGGAGGCACGGAGGCACGGAGAAGGACTTCGAGGGCCCCCTCTCCGTGTCTCCGTGCCTCCGTGGTGAGGCCTTTTCTCTTTCCTGGAGGTCTTATGCTGCTCGCAGATCGCGTCGCCATTGTCTCCGGTATCGGTCCCGGCATGGGCCGCGATGTGTCGTTGGCTCTCGCCCGCGAGGGCGCCCACCTGGTCCTCGCCGCGCGCGGCGCCGAGAAGCTGGCGGCAGTGGCGGAGGAAGTGCGGGCGCGCGGACGGCGGGCGCTCGAGGTACCGACCGACATCGCCAGCGACGCCGACTGCCGGCGCCTGGTGGCGGCGGCGATCGCCGAGTTCGGGCGCGTCGACGTGCTGGTCAACAACGCCTTCAAGGGCAGCGTTGAAAAGCCGTTCGCCGAGGCCGACCTGGCCGAGTGGCGCGCCGTGTACGACGTCAACGTCTTCGGCTCGCTGCAGCTCACCCAGGCGGTGGTGCCGCACATGCAGCGCCAGGGCGGCGGCTCGATCGTCTTCGTCAACTCGATGTCGATGCGCATCATCGAACCGCGCTTCGGCGGCTACGCCTCGTCCAAGGGGGCGCTGATGATCGCCGCGCAGACCCTGGCGCGCGAGCTCGGGGTGGACAAGATCCGCGTCAATTCAGTGGTGCCGGGCTACATCTGGGGGGCCGCGCTGGAGGGCTACTTCAAGAGTCTGGCACAACAGCAGGGGGTGACGCCGGACGAGGTCTACAAGACCATCGCCGCGCGCACGGCGCTGCACCACATTCCGACCTCGGAGGAGATCGCCGACGCGGTGGTCTTCTTCGCCTCCGACCTATCGCGCGTCGTCACCGGGCAGGCGCTCGACGTCAACGGCGGGCACCACCTACACTGACGTCAGATCCGCGCACCCCGAGTAGCCGCTGACAGCGGCGTATCGAGGGGCCTCGATACGGGCGCTGCGCGCCCTACTCGGCCGATCGGGGGGGCACTCGGATCGAATTCCTGTGCAAAGCTCCCTCACCCCGACCCGCTCGCTCCACTTTCGCCGTCGATCGTAGTAGACGCGCGGCGGTGATTATCGCGCGCCTGCTCGTTCTGCTCCTCCTCGCCCCTGTCGCCCAGGCGCAGGTCGACACGCTGCGTGATGAAGCGCTGCCGGCGGCCTCGACGCCGATCGAGCCGTCGGCCGAGACGCCAACGGCGGTCCCCGAGCCGCCGACGCGCCGCCCGACCCGGCCGCCGGCGCCGACGGTGACGGACAGTGCCACGGCAACGGCGACCGAGTCGGCGACCGCCGTGCCACCGTCGGCGACCCGCCCGCCGGCGGCGACCGCCAGCCCGACGCCGAGTCCGACGCTGGCACTGCTCGCCCGCCTGACGGGCGGCGGCGACCCCGGCGTCGTCCCGGTCGCGCTCGGCGGCCTGCTCGCCCTCCTCTCCGCCTGGCTCGGCGCCCGCATCGCCCGCGGCGGCGAACGGCGTGCCCGCGCCCACGCCCGCACCACGCTGGCCACCGCCATGCTGCTCGAACTGCGCCGCCTCGACGCCGTCCTGCGCCGCGTCGTCGGGCTCGACAATCCCGCCTCGTTCCCGTCGCTCGACCATCCGATCATGGAAGCGGCGCTGCGCGATCTGCCCCTCTTCGACACCGAGACCGCCGCCCGCATCGCCCAGTTCCACGGCGCCCTGCGCGGCATTCAGCACGAGATCGGCGACTACCGCGACAACCCGCTGCGCTGGGCTGGGCGCCTCGGCGAACTGAACCAGATCATCAAGGTGCGCGCCACGTCCGCCTGCCGCGCCGTGCCGGCGCTGGCCACGGGCCTCGAGAAGGCCGGCGGCGCGCCGCCGCCGCATCTGTCCGAGGCGGCGCCCGGCACCGACCGCACCCAACTGCCGCCGCCGCCCTTCGGCGCCGGCGAAGGCGACGACTGGACGCTGTAGCCCCATTCAATGCTACAGACGCGGGCATGGCGACATTCGACTCCATCCCGCGATGCCTGCAGCGCCAGGCCGATCTCCGCCCCGACGCGCCGGCCTACGCCGTGCGCAGCGCCAGCGGCTGGCAGCAGACCTCCTGGCGCGACTTTGCCGCCCAGGTGCGCCGCGCCGGACGGGCACTGATCGCCCTCGGCGTCGAGCCCGGCGCCACCGTCGGCATCGTCGGCTTCAACCGCCCGGAGTGGACCATCTTCCACGCCGCGGCAATGTCCATCGGAGCCGCCCCCGCCGGCATCTACACCACCAACGCGGCCGGCGAGGTGCAGTACATTCTCGACCACGCCGAGGCGCCGGTGGTGCTGCTCGAGGACGAAGGCCAATGGCGCAAGGTGGCGCACGAGCGCGCCCGCCTGCCGCACCTGCGCCGGGCCGTGATGATGCGCGGCGCCGCCCCCATCGACGACCCGCTGGCGCTCGACTGGGAGGCCTTCCTGGCCCTCGGCGACGACGTCGAGGACGCGCACTTCACCCGTCGACTCGAGGCGCTGACTGCCGACCACCTCGCAACCCTGATCTACACCTCCGGCACCACCGGACCGCCGAAGGGCGTCATGCTGACGCACGGCAATCTCGCCTGGACGGCCGAAACGGCGCTGCGCATCACCGACGTGCGGCCGACCGACGTCACCCTCTCCTACCTGCCGCTGTCGCACATTGCCGAGCAGATGTTCACCATCCACGGCGCCGCAACCGTCGGCTACGCGGTGTACTTCGCCGAATCGATCGACAAGGTGCCGGACAACCTCAAGGAGGTGCAGCCGCACCTGTTCTTCGGCGTGCCGCGCATCTGGGAGAAATTCCACGCCGGCGTCTCGGCCAAGCTGCGCGACGCCACCGGCGCCAAGAAGGCGCTGGTCGATTGGGCCATGCGCGTCGGCCGCCAGGTCAGCGCGGCGCGCTGCCGCGGCGTCACCCCATCACCGCTGCTGGCCCTGCAGCACCGCCTCGCCGACCGGCTGATCTTCTCCAAACTCAAACCCGCCCTCGGCATGGGCCGTGCTCGCCTCTGCGTCTCCGGTGCCGCCCCCATCGCCCCGGATGTGCTGGAGTTCTTCACCGGCCTCGATCTGGTGGTGCACGAGGTCTACGGCCAGTCCGAGGACTGCGGCCCGACCTCGTTCAACCTCCCCGGCCGTACCGACTTCAACACCGTCGGCCCACCGCTGCCCGGCGTCGAGGTGCGCATCGCCGCCGATGGCGAGATCCTCGTGCGCGGCCCCAACGTCTTCCCCGGCTATTTCAAGGATCCCGGCGCCACTGCCGAGACCCTCGTCGACGGCTGGCTGCACTCCGGCGACCTGGGCGAACTCGACGCAGCCGGATTCCTGCGCGTCACCGGGCGCAAGAAGGACATCATCATCACCGCCGGCGGCAAGAACATCGCCCCGAGGAACCTCGAAGCGGCGTTGAAGGAACTGCCCCTGATCAACGAAGCGACGGTGATCGGCGACCGGCGCAAGTTTCTCTCCGCCCTGCTCACCCTCGACGCCACCGCCGTCGCCGCCTTCGCCAGCGCGCGCGGTCTCGACAGCGACACGGACCTGCACCGCCACCCGGCGCTGCTCGACGAGATCCGCCGCCACGTCGACGCCGTCAACGAACAGGTGGCGCGTGTCGAAGGCATCAAGAAGTTCATCGTCCTGGCACGCGACTTCTCGATCGAATCGGGCGAGCTGACGCCGACCCTCAAGGTGAAGCGCTCGGTCGTCGCCCGAAACTTCGCCAGCGAGATCGAATCGATGTACGGCGACGACTGATGGCGCCCGGCATCGACTACGGGAATACCCGCAAGCACCCTGGGCGAAACCCTGATCAGCCCCCTGCGGGTTGATCACAGCTTTCTGTGGACAACCTGTGGATTAGCAACCGCGAGGGCCTATCGGCGTAAGTAAGGACTTGGAATGCCCACGTTTCATGCAGCGCGATATCCGTGAAAATCACGTGCATCCAGATGGTTGCGATGGATTCCTCACCGGGACTGTGAGTCGCTATACGACAAGCCCTATTTCCTTCACAAAACTGCAACATAGTGGAGAACGTTGCGATAGGCGCCCTTGCCGACCGTGCGGCGGTGGGTGTCTGAGAGGCGGAGGTTTGAATGATGATTCGGTTGATCATGGCGGTGCTGGTCCCGTTCTCGCTGAGCGGCTGCCGGTCGGGCGGCGGCATCCCGGCCGGCACCCCGCTGCAGGTGAAGGGGTTGAACGTGGTGTTGCCGGTGGGTTGGAAGGTGGTGCCGCCGGCGTCGCAGATGCGGCTGGCGCAGGCGGCCATCGAGGGTCCGGGTGGACCGGCTGAGTTGGCGGTGTTCCACTTCGGCGCCGGTCAGGGCGGCGACATCGAAGCCAACGTGCAGCGCTGGGTCGGTCAGATCGTGCCGCGGCCGGGCACCGAGCCGCAGCGCAAGACGTTCGAGGCCAACGGCCTGCGCATCACCTGGGTCGACGTCGAGGGCACGCTGCAGCCCGGACAGATGGGCATGGGCCCGGCGACGGCGCAGCCCGATTCGCGCCTGCTCGGCGCGGCGATCGAGGGACCCGGCGGGCCGTGGTTCTTCAAGGCCAGCGGGCCCGACGCGACGCTCGGGCCGCAGCGCATCGCCTTCCTCGCCATGCTGGAGGGGGCGACGGCGGCGCCGGCGCCGTAAGGGTCGTCGTCCGACCGTGGAGGGCGCGGCTACGCCGCGCCCTCCATCGGCCCTTCCGCGGCACGCGTCGCTTCAGCAGTCGCGCGCGCGGAAGAGGGCGAAGGCGCTGGTGTAGCCGTGCAGAAAGGTCGTGCCGTGCACGGGTCCGATCTCGCCGTTGCAGAAGAAGCCGCCGAGCGGCACATCGCCGAGTTCCTGACGGAAGGCGGCGCTCTCGTGGTCGGGGTGCCCGTAGAGGAACTGGCCGCGGCCGAGGCAGGAGAAGAGGAGCGCGCCCTGCGCGGGAGTCTGGGCGGCGTGGCGGTGGCGCCGCAGCAGCGCCGTCAGGTCCTCTGCCGAGGTCGCAGCGTCGCGCAGGTGGAACTGCACGACGGCGCCGGACTCGACCAGCGCGCCGATGGCGAGGGCGCCGGAGCTCGGGTCGATGCCGACCAGGTTGCGGATGAGGAAATCGCCTTGATGGTACTCGACGCGATCCTCTTTCATGACAATGCCGAGGAAGAGCGAATGGCGCGCCAGCTGGCGGTCGCGCGGGTCGAGGCGCTCGTGCAGCGCCTCGAGCACGGCGAGGGGCGGACGGCCATCGAGCCCACGGATGACGTTGCGCTCGGCGGCGGTGACGAACATCGGCTCGCCGATCGGGCGGCAGCCCTGCGCGACGATGGTATCGACGGCCAGGTTGCCGCTCAGGGCCACGCCGACCAGACCGGCGCGATGCACGGCGTCGCCGAGATAGAGGGCGTGCGACCCAGGCTGCCGACCGCCGCTGGCGACACCGCCGACCGTGGTGGCACCTGGATACGCGGCGTCGAGGCCGAGCACCAGGCGTTCAGCCTCGATGCTGAACGGATCGGGCAGGAGAATGAAGTGTGGTCGCGCCTGCGGGGCGACGTCGATCAGCCGATGCCACGCCGCGGCGTCGGCGCCGGGCGCCGGCAGGGCGTCCGGGGCGATGCGCAGCGGTGTGATGTCGACGCCGGGGAGGAAGGCGGCGGTGAGCGCCACTGCCGGGCATTGTTCGAGCTCGCGGCCGCCGCCGATGACGCCGCCGGCCGAGCAGCCGAGGAGGAGGGCGTCGCCGAGGACATCGCCGAGCAGTGCCGGCAGGCGGTCGAACTGCGCCGCGTGGTGCGGCGAGACAAAGGCGATTGCCAGGTCCGCCGGGCAGCCGCCCAGTTGCGCCTCGAGCGCGCTCGCGGCCCGCGCCACCGCGCTCTCGAGATCTGCATCGTCGCTCGCCCCGGACGCCCACCGCATGGCGGGAGTGTAGCCCGGAGTGCCGGGCGCGGCTACCGTCGCGCCGCGTCGGAGACGGTGCGGCTGTAGCCGCGCCGTCCATGGGCGGGTCGGATAGCCGTGCCTGGCGCTTTGCGCTATCTGAACCGTTTCCCCCCGGAGGATTCCCCGTGCCCGAATTCGTCTACACCATGTACAAGCTGCGCAAGGCGGTCGCCGATCGGGTCCTCCTCGACGACGTGACGCTGGCGTTCTTTCCGGGCGCCAAGATCGGCGTCCTCGGCCCGAATGGCGCCGGCAAGAGTACCCTGCTGCGCATCATGGCCGGCCTCGACAGCGAGTTCACCGGCGACGCGAAAGCGACGCCCGGCGTGCGCGTCGGCTTCCTGCCGCAGGAGCCGCAGCTCGATCCCGCCAAGACCGTGCTCGGCAACGTCGAGGAGGGCGTCGCCGAGACGCGCGCGCTGCTGACCGAGTTCGAGGAGCTGGCGGCGCGCTTCGCCGAGCCCATGGACGACGAGCAGATGCAGAAGCTGCTCGATCGCCAGTCGGCGGTGCAGGACCGCATCGACCACGCCAACGCCTGGGAGCTCGACCGCCAGCTCGAGATCGCCATGGACGCGCTGCGCCTGCCGCCGCCCGATGCCGAGGTGGCAACCCTCTCCGGCGGCGAGCGCCGCCGCGTTGCCCTCTGCCGCCTGCTGCTGCAGAAGCCCGACCTGCTGCTGCTCGACGAGCCGACCAACCACCTCGATGCCGAGTCGGTCGCCTGGCTCGAGCGCCACCTCAAGGAGTACCCGGGCACGGTGGTCGCCGTCACCCACGATCGCTACTTCCTCGACAACATCGCCGGCTGGATCCTCGAGCTCGATCGCGGCCGCGGCATCCCGTTCGAGGGCAACTACACCGGCTGGCTGGAGCAGAAGCAGGCGCGCATGGCGACGGAGGAGAAGCAGGCCTCGGCACGCCAGCGCACGCTCGACCGCGAGCTCGACTGGATCCGCATGTCGCCGCGCGCCCGCCAGGCAAAGAGCAAGGCCCGCATCAGCGCCTACGAGCAGCTGTGCGGCGAGGAAGCGGACCGCGCGCCCGAATCAGTTGAGATCGCCATCCCGCCGGGGCCGCGCCTCGGCACCGTGGTGGTCGAGGCTGTCGGCCTGAGCAAGGCCTACGGCGAGCGCCTGCTGATCGATGATCTCGCCTTCACCTTGCCGCCGGGCGGCATCGTCGGCGTCATCGGCGCCAACGGCGCCGGCAAGACGACGCTGTTCCGCATGATGGTCGGCCAGGAGACACCCGATGCCGGTGCGCTGCGCATCGGCGAGACCGTCCAACTCGCCTACGTCGACCAGTCGCACGACGCGCTCGATGCGGCGAAGAACGTCTTCGAGGAGATCAGCCAGGGCGACGACCGCATCAAGGTGGGCAAGCGCGAGATCGCCGCGCGCGCCTACGTCGCCTCGTTCGGCTTCAAGGGCTCCGACCAGCAGAAGAAGGTCGGCGTCCTCTCCGGCGGCGAGCGCAACCGCCTGCACCTGGCGAAGATGATTCGCCGCGGCGGTAACGTGCTGCTGCTCGACGAGCCGACCAACGACCTCGACGTCGATACGCTGCGCGCCCTGGAAGACGCGCTGCTCGGCTTCGCCGGCTGCGTCGTCGTCATCACCCACGACCGCTGGTTCCTCAACCGCATCGCGACCCACATCCTCGCCTTCGAGGGCGACAGCCACGTCGAGTGGTTCGAGGGCAACTATCAGGACTACGACGCCGATCTGCACCGGCGCCGCGGCACCGATGCGGACCAGCCGCATCGGCACAAGTTCAAGCCGCTGCAACGATGAAACGGAGGGCGCGGCAACCGCCGCGCCGAGTCCGATACGGCGCGGCGG
>JANNRA010000107.1:0-7965 GCA_031401035.1 bacterium
CAGCAGGGCGCGCGGCGTGGCGCCGGCCCGGCAGTCGGCGATCATGCCGGGCAGCGCCGGCAGCGCCAGGGCGGCGACGGCGCACTGGGCCGCGAGCAGCGCCACGCCCCAGCCGCCGGCCTGGAGTTCGCGCGCTCCGGCCTCGGCTCCCCAGAACGCGATCACGGTGCTGCCGGCACAGAGGGCCAGTACGGCCGGCGCGCTCCAGGCCAGCGCGCGCGCCTCGGCGCCGCGGCGCGCCAACGGCGCCGCGACCCCCGCGACGAGGCCGACGCCCCACGCCGTCGCCAGCGCCCCCGTGCCGTATGCCAGCAGCGCCGCGCGCGGCGTGAACGCGAAGGTCCGCTGCAGCCACGGGTGGTAAAGGACGAACAGCCCGCAGAAGGCGATCGTCACGGCCAACTCGAGCGCCGCCAGTCGCGCGCGCGGAGCGGCCAGCGCGAGGAGCGCGACAGCGAGGCCGCCCTGCGCGATGAGATCGGCGAAGCCGGCGAGGTGCACCGCGGGTTGCAGGAGCAACAGCGCCACCAGCAGGGTCGCCGCCGCGGACCCGCCGCCGCGTCCGCTCCGTTCGGCGACCGCCAGCAGCAGCGCGCTGAGGCCGGCTGTGATCGGCAGCGCCAGGTACTGGTTCCACAGCGACGAGGCCGCCAGCAGCGAGGCCGGGCAGAGTGCCAGCGCCTTCACCGCGAGCACGCGTCCGCGGCACCGGCGAGCGACCGTCAGGGCCAGCGCCGCCAGCGCGACCAACTGCAGCAACCCCAGCACCCGCGACACCGCCAGCAGATCGGGCAGCAGGGAGAGCGGCGCGGTGACGAGCGGCGCGCCGGCGAGATTCTTGGTGCCGACGCTGCTCGCCAACCCGACGCCCGGCGCCTGGCCGTCGCGGATCAGCGTGCCCAGCCAGAGGTTCGCCGACTCGTCGATGGACCAGGTGGCGAGATCCGCGAGGCGCCAGCGCACCAGTGCCGCCGCGCCCGGGCACAGCGCCAGCCGCACGGTCGCGCGCGTTGCGTCCGTGGCCCGCATGCGGTCGGCTTGACGCCCATCTGGGATCGCCGGGCAACCACGCTGCAGGCGCCGCCGCCACGCCGGCTCCCAGCGCCACCGATGCGATCACCGCCGCCAGCAGCCAACGTCGCGGACCTCCTACCGCTGCCACGAAGGCGACGATGGCAGCAGCGGCGCCCACGATCGCAGGCCGGGTGCCGATGGAAACACCGACGCCATCAGCATCGCGCTCCAACCGCAACGGGCAGTCGGCCACGGACGAACGGGCTCGGGAAACGCGAGCGGCAATAGTCGAGCGGCGACGGCGCCGAATTCCAGGGGCCCTTTCAGGACCCCCCCGCGCGTCCGTATGGCTCGCCGCCGAGCCGCAGTACTCCGTGCTGGTCGATGGTCGCCTCCCTGGCGGCGTTCGTACTGAGCCTGATCCGGGTCGTCGTCGGACAGGACACCCGCCAGAGTCCGCCAAGGGGCGGCAGTCGAGGGCGAGCGAGAAGAGAGCCAGCTGCACCAATGGCCAGACAAACATTGGCCGGCGCCAAACCGATCACCGTACAGACCAGCGCACCTGTGGCACCGGCGCAGGCTACCCAGCGGCAGGCTGACGGAGAGCCTCCCGGATCATGCGCCCAAGCGATCGTGCGCACGTCTCAGCGAGCGTGGCTCTCGTTCGTCGTCATGCGGCGCCCCCAGACCTGGCGTGGACCCCTCGGTTCCCTGCCCAGTGACGGCTTTCGCGGTCGGCAGGCGCCTCTCGTCGTCGACGGACGGCGGGGCGTCGAGGGCCGAGCGTCGACGGTGCGAGTCGTACCAGCCTTCGATGGGCTCGAGCCTGTGTACCGGGCGGCAGCAGCGTCGCCACTCGCCCGAGCGGCATGCCGCTCCCCCGTTCAATCGCCACCTCATCCGGACTCCCCGCTTCGCTGGCGCCGCCCCGCACCGTCGCCCGGTGCGCCGTCATCGGGCGCGACGTCCGGCGGGCTCCTCGTCACGCCATCCCTGCTTCGATGTCGCGCACGATGTTCGCGAAGTGCTCGACGGGTTCGAGTCGGTCGAGCGCGTCGATGACGCGCTCGAGGTCGAGGCCAACGTAGTCGTGGACGAGAACGTTGCGGAAGCCCGGCAGTCGCTCGAGCTCGCGGACGAGGTCCGCGGGGAAACGCGCGTCGCGAGCGAGATTGCGCACGGCTTGGGTATAGTCCTCGAACCGATCGCCGCGCCGCGCCGAGAGCTCTCCCGCGATGTCGATCACCAGCTGGCACACCGTCAGGAGCGAGAAGAGCACGTCGTTGTGCAGCGAGAGGTCGCCGTCGAGCGCGGCGGCGCCGGGGACGCGCGGCCGCAGCTGCCGCAGGTGATCGAGGTGGCGGCGCAGATCGGCGAGGCGCTCGACGAGATAGGTCATCGCTGCAGGGCGATGAGCTTGGTCCGGCGGGCGCGACGGATGAAGGGCTCGATGTCGGCGGCGCGCAGTTGGGCGTCGCGCACGAACGCGTGATCCGCCTCCCCGTCGGCACAGAACACGCGCCACCCGTGTACCACGATGCGCCGGGCAAGGAGCGGCGGCGCGTCGTTGAGGATGACCACGTCGACCTCGCGGCCGACTGCCGCACCGAGATCGGCGTGCAGACGCAGGCGCGCCTCGAATCGCGCCTGTGCCGTGGGGTGGCGCTCGAAGCACAAGAGCACGCCGACGTCGACGTCGCTCTCGCGATGCGCGCGGCCCTCCGCCTGGCTGCCGAACAGGTACGCCGAGGCGACGCCCGGGAGGCAACCCCCTGCCAGTACCGCGGCAATCACATCCGCCGGTCCGGTGCCGCCGCGCGGTGCCTCCGTTCCCATGTCTGCCCGCTTATCACGGCCACGCAGACGCTCGCCATGCTCGTCAACGCCTGCCCTCTTGCGGGCGCTCGGGATGACCGCCGCCGAAGCGCCGCCGGTCTGGTCACCCGTGCCCCCGCCTCGCGCCACGGGGGGCCGCCTCGGTGGTCCGGAGCCCATGCGGCGGCACGGCCGAGTCCGGGGGGTATGTGAAATCGCCACCTCGGCTGGACTCCCCGCCCACTGCCCTCGGTGGTGCGCCCGTCCGAGCCGGGTGCGCCGTGTGTCCGCAGGTCGGCGCGCACCTGCCAGGCGGTGCCTCTGTCGCGCTTCGCCTTCTCGAGGGGGCGGAGCCGCGAGCCCATTCCAGCTGCGGACTCGCCTGAATCGCGATGTGTCGGACGTGGCGGACCGGTGGGAAATGGGTCGCGGCGGGGGGCCGCACCGGTCGCGAGCCGAGCGGACCGGCAGGGATCGGTGTTGGAGGCGCATCGCGGGACCCGCCCGACGCGTGCCAGCGCCGTTCGCGCTGGCGCACGACGAACCGCTGCGCGACCGATGCGCAGCCGCGCTCCGCGGTCAGTCGACGGCGAGGCCGTCGCCGTCGTCGTGCGCGGCGGCGACGCTGCCGGTGTCGAGGCCCGGCAGCCAGTCCGGCGGGCGCGCCGGATCGACTGCGGCGATACGACCGGCAGGCCGGGGTGGGTGCAGATCGTGGCGATGAGCGCTGGGGCCGCGAGGGTGGCGAGCAGGCGCGAGCGCGCCGCCTTCGCCGCGCTGATCGGTACGCCGGAGCACCTCGCGGCGGTGACCGCGTTCTTCCAGAAGCGGTCGCCGGGTTCGTCCAACCCCGGCTGAGCGATCACCCGCCGAACCAGGCGGCGTGGTAGTAGCGCACCAAGGACGGTGAGCCCGATGCCCACCACCAGCGGCACCGGCCCCATCTCGCGCAAGCCCTGCAACCGGCCGGGGCGGCTGAAGGGCAGCAGCGGCGTCGCCTCGTAGAAGGCGCGATACCCCGGCGTGTCGAGCGCCAGCTTGCGCTGGTCTTGGTGCCAGGCGCCGGCCAGCGAATAGACGGCGAGTCCGCCGAAGAAGACGACGTCGGTGGCGCTGCCGTTGGCAATCAGGTGGACGAGGCCCATCAGGGCGAACGCCGTGAACAGCGGGTGGCGCGCCAGGCGAAACGCCCCGCGCGGCGCGGCGGCGCCGGGGATGACGCTGCCCGGACTGGGGCGCATGAAGGCGGCTGCCAGCAGGATGAACGCGACGGTCATGCCGAGGTAGATCAGCCACAGCACGGGCATCGTCAGCGGAATCTGCCAGAGCCATGGGCCACTGTGCTGGTGGGCGAAGTAGGCTGCCACCAGCGGGATGAAGGTCGCGAACGCGACGATCGAATAGAGACCCCGGAACGGCCAGTCGCCGAGCACCGCGATCAGCCGCTGCCGCACCGACACGCTGGACAGCAGCCAGTGCGACCCGGCGAACGCCAGCCACCAGAACAGCACGATCAGGGTCGGCGACACGGCGCCGACAGTGGCACCCCCCGGCGCTGCTGTCGCGCGCATCTCGGAGGGGGCTGCATGATGCCGGGCGGGCCGCCGCGCCCGTCGCGCGCGCGTCAGGGCGCCAGCCGCGTCGGCGTCAATCGCCGGACTCCTCGTCCGCGGCGTGCAAGCGGCGCAGGCGGTCAGGGATGCCCCATGCGGACGCCCAGCGTTCGACGTACGTCCAGTCGAGATCCGCAAGCGTGGTCAGGCCGTGCAGGTCGATCTGGTCTTTCGGTCGGTCGGCACGGCGGGCTGGGCGCGCTGCCAGGCGACCGCGTCGGCGCGGGCACGCTGGGCGTCGGCGCGGGCGCGGGTCAGGGCGATGGCGAGCGTCTGACGGATCTGGCCGACGTTGGCCTGGGCGCTGGGGTGGACGGCGCTGGCGGCGGCGGAGCGGGCGGCGACGGCGCCGCCGTCGAAGAGCGGCACGTTGAAGCCGAGGAGGAACTGACCGCCGCCGTCGTTGCGGAAGGTCGGACCGGGATCGACGCCCAGGAAGCCGCCATCGGCGTTGAGGGCGAGATGCGGCCACGTCTCGCTGCGCACCGCCTCGGCGTCCTGGCGCGCGGCCTCGGCCGCGGCGCGGGCGGCGCGCACGCGCGCCTGCGCCGCGTGCAGGTCGGCTTCGGCCGCCTGCGCGCTGGGCGCGCGCTGCAGCGCCAGGCGCACGCACTCCTCGACCGGCGGCAACGGCAGCGCCGCGGCGTGGCCAGTGATCAACATCGCGATGAGCGCGCAGACGGTCGATCGTCCCATGGCTGGCCGGCATCGTACGCTCAGGCGCCTGAACCGGCGGTGAACGCCACCTTGATTCCTGGTCATGTGCGCGGACCGCTCTGCCGCCGCCGCGCGGATGGGAGACTGGAGGCGCCGGCGCGCGGCAGGGGCCCGCGCGCCGGGTACGGCGGTCACGGCTGCTTGGCGATCGCCTTGGCCATCCCGTCCTGTTCGCTGGCCATGGTGCGGTAGTCCGCGGCGAGCTCATCGGAGCGCTTGATCAGCCGCCGGCAGTGGGCGTCCCACACCGAGCTGCCCTTGCCGGGCTGACTCAGCAGCATCGACTGATGCTTCTGGGCGAGCTTGTCGGCGTCCTTGGCGGCGGCCCGGAAATACTCAGCCAGCGCCTGGTGCTCGGCGGCCGTCGTCGCCGCGTTCACCATCGCCCCGACGTTGTCGTCGGTGATCGTCTTGGCGCGCGCCGCCGGCACGGCGAGTAAGAGCAGCGGCAGGAGGCGGCGCGGCACGCCGCGAGCATACCGGTCGCGACAGCCGGCGGCGATCCCGCCGAGGATCGGATTCCCCGGCCGGCGGATTCTACGCCTCGATCCGGATCGTCCCCGCCTCGCCCGCGACCAGTTCGCCGACGATCGCGTGCCCCGGGGTGGCGCGCGCGGCGAGGTCGCGCACCAGGGCGTCGGCGCGGTCGGCGGGGACGGCGATGAGCAGGCCGCCGGAGGTCTGCGCGTCGGCGAGGATGAGCCGGTCGGCCTCGCTCAGCCCGGCGGCCCAGGTGCAGACGCCGGCCACGGCGGTGAGGTTGTTCTTCGTGCCGCCCGGGACCAGGCCCTGGGCGACCAGCGCCGGGGCCCAGTCGAGCACCGGCATGGCCGCGCGCCGCTGGCGCGCCGCGACGCCGGAGGCGACCAGCAGGTTGCGCAGGTGACCGAGGAAGCCGAAGCCGGTGACGTCGGTGGCGGCGCGCGCGCCGGCGGCCAGGGCCGGCGTCCTTGGCGGCGCGGTTGAGCGTCGTCATCAGGCCGCACACCTCGGCGAGTTGCACGGCGCTCACGGCCTGCTTCTTGATCGCCTGCGAGGCGATGCCGAAGCCGAGCGGCTTGGTCAGCACCAACACGTCGCCGGCGCGCGCCTGGGTCTGCGCCAGCACGCGCGCCGGGTCGGCGGAGCCGATGACGCACAGGCCGTACTTCAGCTCGGCGTCCTTGACCGTGTGGCCGCCGACGATCGGGCACTGCGCCTCGGCCGCCTTGTCGCGGCCGCCGCGGAAGATGCGCTCGAGGATGTCGAGCGGCAGCCGGTCGTCCGGGAAGCCGCACACCGCCAGGGCGGCCTGCGGCTCGCCGCCCATCGCGTAGACGTCGCTGATGGCATTCGCGGCGGCGATGGCGCCGTAGGTCTCGGGGTCGTCGACGATGGGGGTGATGAAGTCGACGGTGAAAATGAGCGCACCCCCGCCGGGCGGCCGCAGCACCGCCGCGTCCTCCATCGACCCGACCGTGGTGTCGACGCACGGGTGCGGAAAGGAAGGGATCGTGCGCAGGACCTGAACCAGGTCCTCAGCTCCGAGCTTACGGGCTCAACCGCCCGCGGCGACCAGGCTGGTGAGTCGGATCTCGTCCGTCATGCCGCCGTGGTTGGCGCGTCGCCAGCGGCGGAACAACTGAGCGGGGAAACGTCCGAGCGGGGAAACGTCGCGACGAGTCGGCCGTCAATTCCGCCCGACGTCCCCGTGTGCCGCCAATCGTCACGCGCCTGTCGCCGGCGCGTCACATGCTGCGTCCTAGGACTTTGCGCACGCGAGCCACTCCGCCGGAACTCCCCTTTTGGAGTGCATGTCCGCGCTCCTCAGGCGGGGTGGCTCGCGGCGACGAGTGTGGAGGACGAGAACGATGATCGACAGCCTGATCGGAGGCGCTGCGGGTATGCTGCTCGGGGCGTTGCTCATCGGTGCACGGGACGACTGCGTGGACGCCCTACGCGCCCTGATGATCGTGCCGCCGGGGCTGCGGACGCCGCTCGCCGGCGTGGTGACTGGAACCGGGATCGCCCTGCTGGTCGCCGGCGCCTGGGTGCTGCACGGCGCGCCGGGCTGAGCGCGTCCGGCGCGCGCTCTCGGTCGCTGCGCCGAGGCCGCAAGGCCCGCTACAGCATCGCCTCGATGCGGCGCAGCTCCGCTTCCGAGCTCGCCTGCGGGCCGGTGAAGCGGTGGCGCGCGTCGAGCAACCAGTACAGGGCCATGAAGCCGCACAGGGCCAGCACCGACCAGCCGGCGAGTTCGTTGGGCGGGATCGAGAACAGCACGGTGATCAGCGCCACCCAGGCCAGGGCGATGGCGTTCAGCGGCACACCCCAGCGGCCGAGGCTCCACGGCGCCAGTGCCGCGGTCGTGTACTCGCCCTGCCGGCGCAGCTTGTTACGCAGGTTGAGCCCGATGGGGATGGCGTAGGCGAGGTAGAGGGCCGTGGTGCTGATCGCCACCACCACGGAGTACAGCGCCGCGTAGACGGTGAGCAGCACGGCGGCGAGGCAGGAGATGAGGATCGCCCACACCGGCGTGCGCCAGCGCGGGTGGATGCGGCGGATGAGCGTGTACAGCGGCATGCCGCCGTCGCGCGCGAAGGCGAACCACATGCGACTCATGCTGGTGATCGAGGACAGGCCGCACAGCCACATGGCGACGGCGATGACCACCGCCACCGCGTGCGCCGCCAGCGCCGGCAGGTTGGCGTAGACGACGTAGAGCACCGCCGGCGCGTTGGCCGGGTCGACGGTGGCGGCGATGTCCGGCACGTGCAGGGTGAGGATCAGCAGCATGGCGTAGCCGACCACCGCCGACACGGCGACG
>JANNRA010000108.1:0-89865 GCA_031401035.1 bacterium
GGGGGGCCCGCCCGCCCCCCACTCCACAGCAGCGGGACGAGCAGCCACCAGGCAGCGTCGCCGGAGCCGGGCGGCGCGACGGCGCAGCCGTCGTCGTCGGAGGTCCGCACTGGTGGCAGGGGTGTGAACGTCGCCGTCGGCCGCGCCGTCGGCGTCCGCAGATCGACGCATGCCCCGGCCGGGCAGTCCGCCTGATCCAGGCAAGCGACTCCGTCGAGGGCGCCGCCGGCGCAGCGCCGCCCGCTGCCCACGCACGCGGCGCCGCCGCAGCGGGCCGCGTCGACGCACGGCGCGCCCTTCGCCGGTCCCGCCGCGCAGAGTCGATGCGTGCCGACGCACGGGCTGCGCCCGCGGCAGGTGAAGGCGCGGTCGCAGCAGGAGCCGCCGGCGCTGCCGCCGCGACAGGTGCCCGAGTCGGGGTCGGCCCCGCACAGCGACGTGCCCGAACAGGTGCCACCGGGGCAGTCGCAGAGGAGGCCCGCATCGTCGCCGTCGGCGCAGACGCCCTGCAGGCTGACGCAGGCGCCGCCCGGGCACTGTGCGTCACTGTCGCACGGCGCGCCGTCGGCGGCGCCAGCCGAGCACACGGCCGACGCTCCCGCGACCCCAAGTACCTGCTGGGCGGCGCCGGCGCGGACGCTGACGATCGGGCCGCTGCCTCCTGATGGGATGAACCCGCCGTCGGGCGTCGATCCGCCAGAGGCGTCGAGCGTCAGCGAATAGTCGCCGGGTGCTACCGAGGCGGCGATCGCGACACTGCAGGTGAACAACACCGCACCGTTGGGGATCGGGTCGGTGTTGTCGAGGGCGAGGACAAGTGAGCGCAGTCCTCGGCAGCCGCTCGACGGCGTCAAGCTGAAGGCGGTGGCGCTCTTGTCGATGCCGGGATTGACCGCGCAGTCCGGCCGACCGTTGCCGGGGCGCGCGGCGACCGCGAAACCGGCCGGGAAGCAGTGGTCGACCTCGACGCCGGCGACCGCCCGGCCGCGCGTGTCGAGGGCGACGGTCATGGTCACTGGCTCGCCGGCGCGGCCGCTCACCGGGCGTCCGACGATGAAGATCTCGGGGTCGGGCGGCGGGGGAGAGGCAGTGGGAGTGCGCGTCGGCCGCGGTGTCAGTTCCGCTGTCGGCGGCGTCGGCGGCTCGATGGTGATGAGACCGTCACGGCCGCGGCTCTGCAGGATCTCACCGCCGAGACCGCTCGCCGCGACGTCGAGGTTGCGGATCCGATACGTCCCGGGTGTCAGGGACTCGATGCCCCTGAAGGCGCAGAAGTAGTTCACCGTTTCGTCGAGCAGCGGCGTCCGGGCGGCGATCTCGGCGCGCAGGGCGGTGCAGTCGTCGCCGCATCCCTCCGGCAGGGCGGTGAAGGTCGCCAACGTGTCCGCCGGCGCTTCGAAGAGGCGGCAGTCGAGCGCCTCGGCCTGTCCGCGCAGCACCAGTCCGGGCGGCAGGCGAACCTCATGGTGGAAGCCGCTGACCGTCTGGGCGCCGGTGCGGATGACGACGTCGAAGCCCTCGAGGCCGACGGGCACGTACGGGACCACCTGGATCTCGACGTGCGACAGCCCGGGGCGCAGCGTCGCGGTGGCGGTCGGCGTCACCGTGCGGGTCGACGTCTGGGTCACGGTCGGCGTCAGGCTGGGCGAAGGCGTCGCGGTCGCGGTCGGCGTCGCCGTCGTCGTCTTGGTCGGCGGCGGGGTGTACGGAATCTCCGTACAGCCGTCGCCGACGCAATTCACGGCGACCGCGAAGGGGCGTTCGCCGACCGGGACGGCATCGAGCACCGCCTCGTCGCCGAGGTCGAGGATGCGCAGTGTCGCGTCGCTGAAATCCGGCACATAGGCGGTGCCGCCGTTGCGCAGCATGCCGATGCCGGTCGGCCAGCGACCGAGCGGCAGGCGGCGGGTCGCCGCGTCGAGCGCGACGTCGACGACCAGCAACTCGCCGCGCCCGGCGTCGGTGACGTAGGCCCAGGCGCCGTTCGGATTGACCGCCACCCCGGTTGACTTGCGACCGACGCGGAAGGTGGAGCGCACCGTCTCGCTGTCGAGGTCAATGACGTTGGCCGTCCATGACCGGAAACCGGTGACGTAGGCGGTGCGCCCGTCGGGCGTCACGGCGACGCGGCTGGGGCGGCCCTCGATCTCGATGGTCGCGCGCACCTGGTCGGTGGCGAGGTCGATCACCGACAGCAGGCCCGGCTTCTTGCTGAACGAGTTGGTGACCAGCGCCGTGCGCCCATCCGGGGTGATGGCCACTGCGTTGGGGCCCGGGCCGACCGGAATGACGGCGACGCTGGTGCCGGCGGCGACGCCGATGACGGTGAGGGTGTCGTCGCCGCGGTTGGCGACGTACACGCGACTGCCGTCGGGTGAGACGGCCAGGCCCACCGGACCTTTGCCGACCGCAATCGTTGCCAGGGCGGCCTGGGTCGCGGCGTCGAGCACCAGCACGCTGTCGCCCAGGAAGCGGCTGACATAGACCCGCGTGCCGTCGGGCGAGACCGCGACACCGTTGGGGTCATCGCCGCCCGGCAGGTTGGCGACGACGAGGTGGCTGCCGGTATCGATCACCGAGACGTCGTCGGAGCCGAGGTTGGCGACGTACGCGAACGGTTGCGCGACGGCCTGGCCCGCCACCGCGACCCCCAACAGCGCCAGCCGGCGCCGCCACGCGACGATGTTCATCCGCTGATCCTCCCCCGCGTGCGGCGCGGTTGCGCCGCCGGTCGCGGAGCCGAGAGGCAAGTCGCATACCGCGCCGCCGCACGCCACGGATACGGGTGATTGCTGCCGATGGGGGCGTGGACCCTCTGGCGCTCCCGCCACGCTCTCGCGCCGGCGCGAGAGGCCGTCTCGCCGCTAGCGCAGGCCCTGGCGGATCATCTCCTCGGCGATCTGCACGGCGTTGGTAGCGGCGCCCTTGCGCAGATTGTCCGACACCTCCCACAGCCACAGGCGGTCGCTGTGCAGGTCCTTGCGGATGCGCCCGACCAGGACGTCGTCGTGTCCGGCGACGTCCGACGGCGTCGGGAAGGCATTGTGGGCCGGATCGTCGACCACGCGCACGCCCGGAAAAGCGGCCAGCGCCGCGCGTGCGGCTTCGGGCGAGAGCGGCCGCTCGGTTTCGATCAGTACGGTCGCCGAGTGGCCGACCGGCACGGGGACGCGCACACAGGTCATCGTCACGTCCAGGGAGGGCAGGTCCATGATCTTACGGGTTTCGTGCAGCAGCTTGATCTCTTCGGTGGAGTAGCCGTCGTCGCGGAAGGTCTCGCACAGGGGCACGACGTTGAAGGCGATCGGCGCCGCGAACGTTTTCACCACCGGCGCCTCGCCGCGCCCGGCCGCCGCCACCTGCGCATCGAGCTCGTCGACGCCGGGCTTGCCGGCGCCGCTGACGGCCTGCAGGGTCGTCACGACGACGCGCTTCAACCCGGCGACGCGGCGGATCGGTTCGAGTGCCATGACGAAGCCGATAGTGGTGCAGTTGGGGCACGAGACGATGCCCTGGTGGTCCTTGAGCGCCTGCGGATTCACTTCGGGAATGACCAGCGGGACGCTCGGGTCCATGCGCCACGTGCCGGACTTGTCGATGGCAATGGCGTTACGCCGCGCCGCTTCCGGCGCCAGTTCTCTGGAGAGGTTGCCAGTGGCGGCGAAGAAGACGAAGTCGGCCCCGTCGAAGGCCTCCGGCCGGGCCAGTTCGACCGGCAGGTCGCGTCCGTTGAAGCGCACGGTCGTGCCGGCCGAGCGCTCGCTGGCAAGCGCGCGCAGCTTGCCGACCGGAAACTGGCGCTCTTCGAGCACCTGCAGAAGCACTTCGCCCACCGCACCGGTGGCGCCGACGATGGCGATGGTCCGCTTGTCGCTGGTCATGGACTCTGCCTCGCTGCCGTCGCGGTTGGAGTCAAGCCGCGGCGCGGGTCATTTTCTGTACGATTGTCCGAGGACGCGCTTGCGCAGTCGGATCGACTGCGGCGTGATCTCGACCAACTCGTCGTCGCCGATCCACTCGACGCCGGCCTCGAGCCCCATGTCGCGGTGCGGGGTGATGACGACGTTCTCGTCGCGTCCGGAGGCGCGGATGTTGGTGAGCTTCTTCTCGCGGCAGATGTTGACGTTGAGATCGCTCTCGCGCGAGTACTCGCCGATCACCATGCCCTCGTAGACGCGGGTACTGGGCGGGATGAAGAGGGCGCCGCGCTCCTGCATGTGAAAGATGGCGTACGGTGTCGCGACGCCCTCGCGATCGGCCACCATGGCGCCGTTGGTGCGCGCCTGGATGTCGCCGTGCCAGGGCTCCCAGCCGTTGAACAGCGCGTTCATGATGCCGGTGCCGCGTGTTTCGGTGAGACAGCGCGAGCGGAAACCGATGAGACCGCGCGAGGGAACGGCAAACTCGAGCCGCACGCGGCCGGAGCCGGTGTGGGTCATCTTCGTCATCTTGCCCTTGCGCACGGCGAGGAGTTGCGAGAGGACGCCGATGTAGTCCTGCGGCACGTCGATGAGCAGCAACTCGACCGGTTCGTGCAGGACGCCGTCGACCAGGCGGGTGATGACCGTCGGCTTCGACACCTGCAGTTCGTACCCCTCGCGCCGCATCGTCTCGATGAGGATGGCGAGCTGCAACTCGCCGCGGCCGGTGACGCGCAGCTGGTCCGGCGAGTCAGTGTCCTCGATGCGGATACTGACGTTGCGTCGCTTCTCGTAGACCAGTCGGTCGCGCAGCTTGCGGGAGGTGACGTACTCCCCTTCGCGGCCGGACCACGGCGAGGTGTTGGCGCCGAAGATCATGGCGATGGTCGGTTCGTCGATGCGGATGGCGGGCAGGGCGCGCGGCTGCTCGCGGTCGGCGATGGTGTCGCCGATGTTGATCTCCTCGATGCCGGCCACGGCGACGATGTCGCCGGCATCGGCGAACTGCGTCTCGATGCGCTTCAGGCCGCGCCAGCCGAGCAGCTGGGTGATCTTCACCGGCCGCTGCGCACCGTCGGGCGTGCACAGCAGGTACTGGCCGCCGGTCTCGAGGCGGCCGTGCTTGACGCGGCCGATCGCCAGGCGGCCGACGTAGTCGTTGTAGTCGAGGTTGTTGCACTGGAACTGCGTCGGCTGATCGAGGTCGACGGCGGGCCCGGGCAGGTCGTGCACGATGAGCTCGAACAGCGGCCGCAGGCTGTCGGACGGTTCGGCCAGCACGCGCGTCGCGGTGCCGGCGCGTGCGTTGGTGTAGACGATCGGGAAGTCGAGTTGTCCCTCGTTGGCGTCGAGATCGATGAACAGGCCGTACACCTCGTCGACGACTTCGGCGATGCGCGCGTCGGCGCGATCGATCTTGTTGATGCAGACCACCGGTGTCAGGCCCAGGCCGAGCGCCTTCTGCAGCACGAAACGGGTCTGCGGCAGCGGCCCCTCGGAGGCGTCGACGAGCAGCATCACCCCGTCGACCATGGCCAGCGTACGCTCGACCTCGCCGCCGAAGTCGGCGTGGCCCGGGGTGTCGACGATGTTGATGGTGACCCCCGCGAAGGCGACGGCGGTGTTCTTGGCGAGGATCGTGATGCCGCGCTCGCGCTCCAGGTCGTTCGAGTCCATCACGCGCTCGGCGACATGCTGGTTGGCGCGGAAAATGCCGCTCTGGTGCAGCAGCGCATCGACCAGCGTCGTCTTGCCGTGATCGACGTGGGCGATGATGGCGATGTTGCGAATGTCGGTGCGGCGCGTCGGCTCAGTCATGCGAATCCCGACACGTACCAGCCACCGCGGCGTGGTACTAGCCGGGGGAGGTCATTGTCGGCGCGGCTCCCTGGCGGCGTGCGGATTCAGGCGCCGGCAAGGGCGGCGGCGACGATGGCCTGCGCCTCGTCCTGGATACGGCGCAGGTGCTCGGCGCCGCGCCAGCTCTCGGCGTACACTTTGTAGATGTTCTCGGTTCCCGAGGGCCGGGCGGCAAACCAGCCGCCCTCGGTGAGCACCTTGAGGCCGCCGAAGGCGGCGTCATTGCCGGGCGCGGTGGTGCGCATGGCGGTGATCGCTTCGCCGGCGAGCGTCGTCGCCGTGACCTGCGCGGGCGAGAGCTTCTGCAGGGCTGCCTTCTGCGCCGGTGTCGCCGGCGCATCCATACGCTCGTACACGGGCTCGCCGTGCGTCTGCACCAGGGCGCGGTAGTGTTCGGCCGGATCGCGGCCGGTGACGGCGGTGATCTCGGCCGCCAGGAGGGCAGGAATGAGGCCGTCCTTGTCGGTCGTCCACACCGTGCCATCGCGGCGCAGGAACGACGCGCCGGCGCTCTCCTCGCCGACGAAGCCGAGCGAGCCGTCCATCAGGCCGTCGACGAACCACTTGAAACCGACCGGCACTTCGAACAGGCGGCGGCCGAGTCCGGCGGCGACCCGATCGATCATGCTGCTACTGACGATTGTCTTGCCGATGCCGGCATCGCCGCGCCAGCCGCGGCGATGCCGATAGAGATAGTCGATCGACACCGCCAGGTAATCGTTGGCGGGGATCAGGCCGACCCCGCGCGTGACGATGCCGTGCCGGTCGTGATCTGTGTCGCAGGCGAAAGCGATGTCGAAGCGGTCCTTCAGTGCGATCAGGCGCGCCATCACGTAGGGCGAGGACGGGTCCATGCGGATCTTACCGTCCCAGTCGAGCGTCATGAAGCGGAAGGTCGCGTCGATGGTGTCACTCACCACCGTCAGATTGAGCTTGTAGCGCTCGGCGATCACCGGCCAGTAGTGCGTGCCGGCACCGCCGAGCGGATCGACGCCGAGGCTGATGCCGGAGCCGCGAATGGCGTCGAAGTCGAGCACGCTGGCGAGGTCACCGACGTAGGCGTCGACGTAGGCGTGCTGGCGCGTCGTCGCGGCGCGGCGAGCACGTGCGAGCGGCACCCGCTGCACGCCCTGCAGGCCGCTGGCCAGCAACTCGTTGGCCTTGGTCTCGATCCAGCGCGTCAGCGCCGTATCCGCTGGGCCGCCGTTCGGCGGGTCGTACTTGAAGCCGCCGCCATCGGGCGGGTTGTGCGACGGGGTGATGACGATGCCGTCGGCGAGACCGCTGGTGCGACCGTGGTTGAAGGTCAGTACGGCGTGCGAGATCGCCGGCGTCGGGGTGTACTCGTCGTCCGGCGCGATACGCACCTCGACGCCGTTGGCGGCCAACACTTCGAGCGCCGAGGCGAAGGCCGGCACCGACAGCGCGTGCGTGTCCATGCCGAGGAAGAGCGGACCGGTGATCTGCTGCGCCTTGCGGTGCATGCAGATCGCCTGGGTGATGGCGAGGATGTGCCACTCGTTGAACGAGTGATCGAAGGACGAGCCGCGATGGCCGGAGGTGCCGAAGGCGACGCGGTGCGTGGCCACCGCCGGATCGGGCCGCTCCGTGTAGTACGCGGAGATCAGCTTGGCGATGTCGACCAGGTCGGCGGGCTGGGCCGGCGTGCCGGCGCGTGCATGTACGGGCATCGGGTGACGGTGCGTGCGCGGTGGCTCAGCCGACCTTGCGCAGCGTGTCGCTCTTGCCGGCGATACAGGCGAGCAACTCTGTCCAGGAGGCGACGAAGGCCTCGGCGCCTTCCTTCTGCAGCCGCGCGGCGAGCCCATCGACATCGACGCCGGCGGCGGCGAAGGCGGCCAGGGTCGACTCGGCCTCACCGCCGTCGACCGCCATGACGCCGTCCAGGGTGCCGTGGTCGCCGAAGGCGAGCAGGGTCTCCTCCGGCATGGTGTTGACCGTGTCGGGCGCCGCCAGGGCGCCGATATACAGCGTGTCGGACGCCTGCGGATCCTTCGTGCCGGTGCTCGCCCAGAGCAGCCGCTGCGGCTGGGCACCCTTGGCGGCAACCGCCTGCCAGCGCGCCCCGGCGAGCAGGTCGCGGTAGGCTTTGTATGTCCGCGCGGCGACGGCGATGCCGAGCTTGGCGCGCAGCACCTCGGGCGTCTTACCGAGCACCGCCTTGTCCCAACGGCTGATGAACACCGAGGCGACCGAGCCGACACGCGGATCGAGCCCAGCCGCGACGCGGCGCTCGATGCCCCGCAGATAGGCGTCGGCGGCGGCGACGTACTGCTCGCGCGAGAAGAGCAGGGTGACGTTGACCGGGACGCCGGCGAAGATCGCGGCTTCGATCGCCGGCAGGCCTTCTGGCGTGCCGGGGATCTTGATGAACAGATTCGGTCGCGCCGCGCGGGCATGCAGATCGCGAGCGGCGGCGATCGTCGAGGCTGTGTCATAGGCCAGTGTCGGCGACACTTCGAGCGACACCCAGCCGTCGATGCCACCGCTGCGCTCATGGGCGGGGCGGAAGAGATCGGCGGCGTGGGTGAGGTCTTCGATGGCCAGCTCGAAGAAGAGCGCCTCGGCTGTCTTGCCGGCGCCGGACTTGGCGCGGATGGCGTCGTCGTAGAAGTCGTGCTTGCTGATCGCCTGATCGAAGATCGTCGGGTTCGAGGTGAGCCCGGTCACCGACAGCTCGTCGATATATCGCTGCAGGGTGCCGCTGGTCAGCAGCCCGCGCGTGATGTTGTCGAGCCACAGGCTCTGTCCGAGATCGTGCAGACGGTGGGTGGGTTTCATTGGCGTCCTCCGGCTCAGGCGGCATCGTCGCAGCAAGGCCAAGCCGGTGCAAGCGTAGATGGTGCGTTCCGTCGCCGCCTGCCGTGCGCTATCGTCCCTGGCAATGCAAGTGGCCGACCTCGACACCGTGGCCGCGCGTTTCGCGTCCGTGGCCCCGGCGGTGAACTGCTGCACGCTGCGGCTGGTCGACGAGCGCAACGAGCATCTCGCCGTGCGGCGCGGGGTGGTACAGCCGCCGCGTGTCGCCTACGACCGCGGCGCCATGGTGACGGTGTGGCACGGCGGCGGTGTCGGCTACGCGGCGACACCCGACCTCAGCGCCGCCGGCCTGCGCCGCGCCTGCGTCGTCGCCGCGGATTGGGCGCGGGTGACGGCGCCCCTGCACGTCCTGCGGGCCGTGACGGCGGCGTCGCTGCCGCTCGGCGGCGAGTACCGCTCGCGCGTCGTCATGCCCTGGAGCGACCTGAGCCTGGCGGAAAAGATTGGCCTGCTGCGCGGTCAGGCGGAGCGGCTGCGGCCGGAACCACGCATCGTCGATTGGGAGGCTAGTCTCTGGCACACCACGCTCGATGTCCTGCTCGCCGATGCGGCGGGCGGGCGGGTGCGGCAGCGTTTCGAGTTCCTGATGCCGTCGCTGAGCGCGACGGCGAATGCCGGATCGGAGACCCAGTCGCGCACCTTCGGCGGACACGCCCATTGTCGCCAGGGCGGACTGGAGATCCTGCGTGAAACCGGCTTTTCCGACGCGGCCCCGCGCGTCGCTGCCCAGGCGCTGGAGCTGCTGATGGCGACCGACTGCCCGGTCGGCACGTGCGATCTGGTCATCGCGCCCGACCAGATGATCCTGCAGGTGCACGAATCGATCGGCCACCCGCTCGAGCTCGACCGGATCCTCGGCGACGAACGGAACTACGCCGGGCGCAGCTTCGTCAGCCTCGACATGTTCGGGTCGTATCGCTACGGCTCCGACCTGCTGACGGTCACCTTCGACCCGGGTCGCCCCGAGCAGGCGGCGAGCTACGGCTTCGACGACGAAGGTCAGGCAGCGCGGCGCGTCGAGGTCATCCGCGACGGCGTGCTCCTCCGGCCCCTGGGCTCCGCCACGTCGCAGGCGCGCGCCGGGCTGGACGGCGTCGCCAACGCGCGCGCGGCGGGGTGGACGCGGCCGCCGATCGACCGCATGGCGAACCTCAATCTCGAACCCGGCGCGGCGTCGTTCGCCCAACTCGTCGGCGCGGTCGAGCGTGGAGTCTACGTTGAGACCAACTGCTCATGGTCGATCGACGACTCGCGCAACAAGTTCCAGTTCGGCTGCGAGTGGGGCCGGCGCATCGTCGACGGCGCGCTCGGCGAAGTGGTGCGCAACCCGAACTACCGCGGCGTGTCGGCGACGTTCTGGCACAGTCTCGCAGGCGTCGGCCGCGCCGACACGGTCGAGGTGCTGGGTACCCCCTGGTGCGGCAAGGGCGAACCGAACCAGATCATGCGCGTCGGCCATACCGCGCCGGCCTGTCTGCTCCGCGGCGTCGAGGTCTTCGGCGGCGCCACCTGAGCCGGAGCGGGGCGGCCCGCACCGGGCCAGTGGCGGAGGTCGGCCCCAGGGCAATCCGGCGGCGGCAGCCGCTTCATGCCCGCGGGCTGTCCAGGCCCGATGCTGGACCGCACCGCCGGGCCGGGCTAGCACCATGCAGTTGTGCAGGACGCCTTCTTCTCCATCGCCGACGCCATCCCGCCGCTGCTGCGCGGCGACGAGGTGTTCACCAGCCACTTCGTCGGCGAGCAGTCGGACTTCGTCCGATTCACGCGCGGCTCGGTGCGGCAAGCCGGATCGGTGCAACAGCGTAGCGTGACGCTGGACCTGATCGAGGGCCGCCGGCACGCCAGCGGCACACTGACGCTGAGCGGTGATCCGGTCGCCGACCGCGCCCGCCTGGCGCACCTGGTCGTCGAATTGCGCGCCCTGCGTGGTCAACTCGACGAGGATCCCTACCTGCTCTACGCCACCAAAGCGCAATCGACCGAGTGCCGCCGCAGTGCGATTCTGCCCAGCCCCGCGGATGCGGTCGCGGCGGTGCACGGCATTGCCGCCGGCCGTGACCTGGTCGGCATCTATGCCGCCGGCGCCGTCCATGCGGGCTTCGCCAACTCCTTCGGGCAGCGCAACTGGTTCACCAGCGAGAACTTCAACCTGGATTGGAGCTTCTTTCTCGACACGGACAAGGCCGTGAAGGGCGCCTATGCGGGAACGCGGTGGGATTTCAATGAGTTGCAGGGCAGAGCTGCGTTGCTGGGCGAGCAGTTGGCGTCCCTCCGGCGGCCGGCACGCCGCATCGCGCCGGGGCGCTACGGGGTCTATCTGGCGCCGGCGGCGGTGTGGGAACTGCTCGGCATTCTCGGCTGGGGCGGCTTCGGTTTGCGCGCGCACCGCACCAAGACGACGCCGCTGCTGCGCATGATCGAGGACGGCGCCCGGCTGCACCCGGATCTCTGTCTGCGCGAGAACACCGCTGGTGGCGCGGCGCCGGACTTTCAGGAGGCCGGCTTCCTGCGCCCGGATGCGGTGACGCTGATCGAGGGCGGCGCCTACCGCGACTGTCTGGTGTCGCCGCGCTCGGCGGTCGAGTACGGCGTCGCGACCAACGGCGCCTCCGCCGCCGAGTCGCCGGCGTCGCTCGACCTCGCCGCCGGCACCTTGTCGCGGGACCGGGTCCTCGGTGAGCTCGGGACCGGCATCTACGTCAGCAACCTCTGGTACCTGAACTTCTCCGATCGCGTCGCCTGCCGCGCCACCGGCATGACGCGGTTCGCTACCTTCTGGGTCGAGGGGGGCGTCATCCAGGCGCCACTCGAGGTGATGCGCTTCGACGAGAGCATCTACCGCATCCTCGGCGAGAACCTCGTCGCCCTGACCAGCGAGCGCGATTTCATTCTCGACCCCGCATCGTACTTCCAGCGCTCCACCGACAGCGCCCACGTGCCCGGCGCGCTGGTCGAGGACTTCACGCTGACGCTGTGAAGGATTCGCGGTTGCGAAAACCCCCTGGGTGGGTCTTCCCTGGACGCCGCCCCGTCGGCGCCTGCTGCATTGGGTCTGGCCGGCGCTAACCAAGCGGCGCCGACGGGGCGGCGCCCGAGTCTGCATGATGACTCGCCCGCGCATCCTGCGGGAGCGGAGGGTTACGGCGTCGAGGCGACCAGCGCTTCCAGAAAGGCGTCGTTGGCGGCGATCGCCGCCGCGTCGCCGGCGTCGGCGCCGGTGTTGAGGATCGCGAAGACGACGTCGGAGCCGTCGCGCAGGCGCGCGTAACCCGACAACGTCGAGGCACCGTTGAGCAGGCCGGTCTTGGCGCGGGCGCGGTCCGTGGCCGCGTGGGCGCGCTTGCGCAGCGTCCCGTCGCGGCCGGCGAGCGGCAGGGCGGCCGCGAAGTCGGGCGCGACGGTGAACGACCCGCGCGCCGCGCGCAACGCGCTGACCAGGGTGCGCGGCGTGACGCGATTGGCGGCCGACAGGCCGGAGCCGTCGAGCATGACCAACCCGCCCTGCTCGACGCCGAGCGCGCTCAACTGTGCCTGCGCGGCGGCGACACCATTGGCCCACGAGCCGGGGGCGCCGCTGGCGTGCGCGCCCAGGTCCTTGAGCAGGATCTCGGCGATGTTGTTGTTGCTCCACTTCATCAGCAGCGCGACGATCTGCGCCAGCGGACGGCCCTTGAAGGTCAGTAGGGTGGTGAAGCCAGCCGGGGTGGGGCCGACGCGGTCGTCGCCGTCGACGGTGATGCCGAGGGCCGCCAGCTGCAAGCGCAGCACGGCGCCGGCGTAGCGTACCGGGTCGCTGACGCTGCGCGGCACCTGTACCGGTGCGCCGCCGCGCGGCACGGTGCCCGACACGGTGACGCGCTCGCCGCCGTCAGGGCTGCTGCTGCGCTCGACGGCGATCGACGCCGGACTGCCGACGCGCATCTGGTCGACCAGGCGCAGGTAGGGGACGGGCGGGTCGATGTTGACGCGCGGCGGGTCCATCGACTCCGATGGCGCCACTTCAACGGTGAACGAGCCATAATTCGCCGTCAGCGCGGCGACTGGCGCGTGGTACGCGCGCGCCGATCCATCGCCCCAGCCGGGATGCCAGCGCTGCGTATCGAAGTAGCCATCGTCGAGCACGATCTCGCCGCGCACGCGCCGCAGGCCGAGGCGACGCAGGTCGGCGGCCAGGCGCCACAGTTCCTCGGATGTCAGGGCCGGGTCGCCGCCGCCGCGCACCGCCAACGTGCCGACGCCGCCGCCGGCGTCGATCGGCGCGTCGGCGGACACCGTGGTGGTGAACTGGTGTGCCGGACCAAGGGCGGCGAGGGCCGCCAGGGCGGTGAGGACTTTCATGTTCGACGCCGGCACCAACGGCCGATCGGCGTTGCGGGCGAACAGTTCGCTCCCGTCGGCGGCGCGGACGACGAGGACGCCGACGGTGGCGCCGCGGCAGCCGGGGTGGGCGAGGGCGGCCCCGAGCCGCTCGGTCAGGCCGCCGCCGCGCGCCGGCGCCGCGATAGCGCACAGGACAAGTGCCAGCGCCAGGGGCGCCCGGCTCAGGCGCCGCATCCGTCCAGGGCGCCGCGGACGGCGCGAACGATCTCGTCGACGGTCACCGCGCCGTCGCCGCTCGGGTCGGCGGCGAGGCACAGCGCCAGCGACTGTGTCTCGAGGCTGACGCCGACGGCGGTGACGGCGTCGGCCACTTCGACGGCGCCGTCGAGGTCGCAGTCGCCCGCACAGGTGATCGATGCGAACGGGTCGGCGAAGCGCGGGTTGGTGAGGAACTCGTCGTCGGTCAGCGCCGCCAGGAAGGCGAGCAGGTCGGCCTTCTCGCGCTCGGTGAGGGTGAAGCGCTGGACGAACTGGCCGCGCGCCGGGCTCTCGGCGCCGACGCCGGCGTACTCGCCCTCGCTGATGGTGCGGCCGCCGGCGGCGTAGTGGTCGAGCACCTCGCTCAGCGTCGCGATGCTGCCATCGTGCATGTAGGGCGCCGTCACCGCGACGTTGCGCAGCGTTGGCGCCTTGAAGCGGCCCATGTCGCCGGTCTTGCCGGTGATCTCGGCGGCGCCGATGTTGTCGGGCGGGTAGCAGCCCATCGGCTGCAGTCCGGTGCCTTCGCAGTTCTCCCCCGGCGGTGTCGTCGCGCACTGCAGCAGTTCGAGCCCGGGCAGGCCGAAGTCGGCGCAGCGGAGGTTGTAGAGGCCGTTGTTGCTGAACGGCCGCTCGGTGGTCTGGTTCGAATGGTCGACAGAGGCGGTGAAGTTGAAGCCGCCATGGCAGTGCTGGCACTCGCGCTTCCGGCCGCTGTCGTCGAGGTCGAAGAAGAGCGACTCGCCGCGCTTCGCCGACGCCGAGATGGCATCGTCGTCGATGCCGTAGGCGTAGCGCTCGTAGGGGGTGTTGCCGCTCCGCAGCGTGCGTTGGAAGGACGCCAGCGCCTGGGTGATGGTGCGCAGGCTGATCTGGTCGGTGGCGGCGGGGTAGGCCTCGGCGAAAAGCCGCCGGTAGCGAAGGTCGGCCGCGAGGCGATCGAACAGCACCTGCTCTTTGCCGGCCAAGCCGAGCTCGACCGGCTCCTCGCCGAACATCGGGATCAGCGCCTGGGTCTCGAGCGCGAACAGCTCCGGGTTTGCCCAGGCCAGCGTGCCGGCGTAGCCGATGTTCGCCAGGCTCATCGAGCTGCGCGGATGCAGTTGGCCGGTGGAACCGACGGCGCGCGCCCGGCCATCGGTGAAGGCGCGCGCCTGCTCGTGGCAGGAGGCGCAGGAGAAGGTCTCGTTGCCAGACAGCTTGGTGTCGTAGAACAGGAGGCGCCCGAGCTCGACCTTCTCCCAGGTGAGCGGATTCTCCGCCGGGATGCTGAGCGGCGGAAAGCCGCGCGGCAGGGTCAGCGCATAGGGCGTGTCGGCGTGCGCGCCGCCACGCATCGCAGCCAATGCGGCGAAGGTGAGGGCGGCGCAGGTCAGGGCGGAGAGGAGACGGTAGGAGGCCACTTGGCGATTGTGGGAGTCGGCTGCGGGTAGGTCAAGGTGACCGACGGTCGCAGCCGGGTGGCTCCGTTGCCCGCCTGCCGGCGGAGCGCTATAGCGCCGGCTGCGCGTGGCGCGAGGAGGCATCGGGATGGCGAAAGAGTTCGAGCTGACGGAGGAGATGCAGGCGCAGGTCGGGCGCGAGTCGCCGCCCTGGACGATGGAAGTGACGACCACCAGTGTGCGCGCCTTCGCGCGCGGCGTCGGCTACACCGATCCGGTCTACTTCGACGTCGCCGCAGCGCAGCGCGCCGGCTATCGCAACCTGCCGGCGCCGCCGACCTATCTCGGCACGCCGGTGTTCATTCCCGGCGACTCGGATAACACCTTCAGCGCCCCGCGCGCCGCGCGCATGGCGATCAACCACGGCCTCAAGGGCCTCCTCGACGGCGGCACGGACACCGAGTACTTCGGCGACATCTGTGCCGGCGACACCCTGACGGTCGTCAGTCGCATTGCCGCGCTCGACGTCCGCCAGAGCCCGAGCCTGGGCACGATGCTCCTGATGACCACCGAGAACGACTTCACCAACCAGCACGGGACCAGGGTCGCGGCGCAGCGCGGCCAGGCGATCTTTTACTGATGGAGGGGCGCATGGCGGCCACCTGGGACACGATCACCGAGGGCGACGCGCTGCCCGAGCTGCGCAAGACGCCCGACGTCGAGCAGTTGGTGAAGTACGCCGCCGGCTCGGGCGACTTCAATCCGCTGCACTACGATTTCACCTTCCCGCAGGCGAAGGAGATCGGCTCGATCATCGCGCACGGGCGCTTCAAGTACGCGGCGCTCGGCGAGCTGGTGTCGAACTGGCTCGGCCACAACGGCCGCGTCGTGCGCATCGCCTGCCAGTACCGCGGCATGGACCTGCCGTACAAAACGATCGTCTGCCGCGGCACGGTGAAGCGCAAGTGGCAGGAGGGCGGCGAGAAGCGCGCCGAGCTGGAGATCTGGACCGAGAACGCCGAGGGCAAGAAGACCACGCCGGGCACGGCCGTGGTCGCCTTCCGCTAGGCGGCGGGGCAGCCGTTGAGGGCGTTGTTGACGCCCTGGATGAGGTCGCTGACGCTGACCATGCCGTCGCCACCGGGGTCGCAGGCGGGGCAGATCGACACCGGCTGCGCGCCGAGCGCGACGTTGACACAGGTGATGAGGTCGGCGACCGACACCATCGCGTCGCCGGCGCAATCGCCGACACAGGGCTGGGCGATCGCGGTCGGGGTCGGGGTTGGGCTGGGCGATGCACTCGGCGTGCCGGGGCTCGGCGTCGCCGAATCGATGGCGGTGGCGGTCACCGTTGCGGTCGCCTGGCCGGTCGGCGTGGCGGTCGCCGTCTCCGTGCCGGTGCGCGTCACGGTCGCGGTCGGGTCCGGGATGCAGGGCTGCACGCTGGCGTCGATGACGCTCGTCAGTGGCGGCTGGATCGACGCGCCGGCGACGATCTGCGGCTCGTGGCCGGGGCCTGCGTAGCGCACCTGGTTCAGGCCGCTGGCGGTGTCGGCGCGCAGGATGCCGGCGATGATGCTGCGGTCGCGGCCGATCAGCACCACGTCGCCCTGCGCGCGTAGCGCGCTCAGCCGGCCGCCGGCGGCGATGCGCACCAGGCAGGCGCGCGCCAGGATCGAGCCGCCCCCACTGCCCGCCCCGCCGCCGCTGTCGGCGAGCGCGGCGCCCTGCACCAGCACCTCACTGCCGCCGTCGAGGGTGACGGCGCCGCCCTCGCCGGTGCCGCTGCCGGTGGCGTCGAGGCTGGCGGTGGGCACGAGGGTCAGCGCGCCGCCGGCGGCGATGTCGATGTCGCCGCCGCCGTCGCTGCCGCCGCCGGCGCCGACCACCGCGTGCAGCGTCGCGTCGCCGACCGCCTTGAGCGTGACGTTGCCGCCGTTGCCGTCCGAGCCCTGCGCGGCCGCGTCGATGCGCCCGCGCAGCTCGAGCCCGCCGACCACGGCGCTGACGTCGATGTCGCCGCCGAGGCCGTCCGGGCCGCCCGCCGTCGCCAGCAGGCGCGCGCCGCCGGCGAGCATGACGCTGGCGCCGCTGAGTGACACCGTGCCGCCGTCGCCACCGCCGTCGTCGACGGTACCGTTGCGGCCGCTGGCGGCGAGCTCGCCGTCGACGGTCAGCGCGCCGGCGGCGGTGAGTGCCGCCTCGCCGCCGGCGCCGCCGCTGGCGGTCGCGTTGGCGCGGATGGTGGCGAGCGCGCTGACCGAGAGCACTCCGGCGCTGGCCAGATCGACGGCGCCGCCGTCGCCGCCGGAGGCAACGATGGTGCCGCCGAAGGCGAGGCTGACGCCGGCGCGCACGGCGACGTCGCCGCCGAAGGCCTCCGTGCCGCCGAGCACGGTGAGTTGACTGGAGAGCGCGACCTGCACTCCCTCCAGCGACACCTTGCCGCCGCCGCTGTCGCGAGCCATGCTGCGCGCGTCGATCTGGCCGGTCACCGTGAGCGGCCCGGTCGCCGTCAGTATGACCGTCCCGCCGGGCGCGCCCGAGACGTCGATACTCCCGGCTGTGGTGATCGAGCCCGCGGTGACGATGATCCTGCCGCCGGGCAGGGCGGCGGCGCCGTCGGCGAGCAGCCGGCCGCCGCTGAGAACCTGCAACTCGCCGGCGCGCAGGGTCATGGTGCCGCTGCTCAGATCGAGCTCGCCGCTGCCGGTGACGCGCAGGACGCGGGCGCCGACGTCGATGATCGAGCCCGGCGTCACTGCGACGCTGCGCGTCACGAGGCATGGATCGGCATTCCGGGCGCACAGGTCGTCGGCGTTGGTCGCCAGCGCGGCGGCGGGCAGCAACGCCAGGAGTGCCGCCGCGGCGGTCATCAGGGGGGGGCGCAGAGGCACAATACCGATGTAGGGTACCAGCCGGCGGCAGCAAAGGCACCTCGAAACGGCTCTGCGCGCGGTTGGCCACTGTGCGTCGATTCGGCTACACAGGCTCGATAACCCCCGGCTGCTTTCCGAGAGAAGAAGGAGATCCCATGATGTCGATTCGCATCCCCGCCGCCCTGGCGCTGGCGCTCTGCCTGGCGGCCCCGACCCTGGCCGCCGATCCGCAGACCGATGAGCAGAAGACGATCTACTCGATCGGCGTCGCGCTGGCACAGAGCCTGCAGCCCTACTACCTGTCGCCGGCCGAGGTCGCCCTCGTGCAGCAGGGCCTGACCGACGGCCTGGCCGACAAGCCGAAAGTCGATCTGAAGGAGTATCGCGTCAAGCTACAGCAGCTCGCGCAGCAGCGCGCCACGGTCGCGGCAGAGGGCGAGAAAAAGGAGGCCCAGGGTTTCCTCGACAAGATGGCGAAGGAGAAGGGGGCGCAGAAGACCGAGAGCGGGCTGATCTTCTTCGAGGTCGCGCCGGGCAAGGGCGAGAGCCCGAAGGCGACCGACACGGTCAAAGTCCACTACCATGGCACCCTGCGCGACGGCACCGTCTTCGACAGTTCGAAGGATCGCGGCACCCCGGCCACGTTCCCCCTCAATCGCGTCATTCCCTGCTGGACCGAAGGCGTGCAGAAGCTCAAGGTCGGCGGCAAGGCGAAGCTCGTCTGCCCGTCGAGCATCGCCTACGGTGATCGCGGCGCGCCGCCGAAGATCAAGCCGGGCGCACCACTGGTCTTCGAGGTCGAACTGATCGCCATCGAAGCCGCCGCGCCGGCACCGGCACCGGCACCGGCGGGGGCGCCGGCGGCCAAGCCGCACCCATAACCACAACCCTGGACGGCGCGGCCCGCGCAGGCGGACCGCGCCGTCGCAAGTGCAACAGGACCGAGGACGTCATGTCCGAGTATGGATTCTGGAATCTCGCCCAGCGCGAGCCCGATCACCTGGCCCTGATCGAGCCCGACGGCCGCCAGTGGCGTGCCGGCGAGTTGCTGGCGGAGGCCAATCGTCTGGTGCACGGTCTGCGCGCCCTCGGCCTGCGGCAGGGGGATTGCGTTGCCACCTGCCTGCCGAACGGCGCCCCGATGCTGCTCACCTACCTCGCCGCGGCGCAGGCCGGCTGGTACCTGACGCCGATCAACCACCATCTGACAGTGGCGGAAGCGGGCTACATCCTCGGCGACTGCGAGGCCAAGGCGTTCATCGGCGACGAGCGCTTTGCCGCGCTCTGCGCCGGCGCCGCCGATCTCGCTGGCCTGCCAGGCTCGGCGCGCTTCGCGCACGGCACCGTACCCAGGTTTCAGTCCTTCGACGCCCTGCGCGCGGGGCAGTCCGCCGCCATGCCGAGCGATCGCGCCGCCGGGCAGGTGATGAATTACACCTCCGGCACGACGGGGCGTCCGAAGGGCGTGCGGCGACCGCTGGCCCCGTATGATCCGGACGCCGTCTTCTCGATGTTCGCGATGTTCCTCGGCATGTTCGGCGTGCAGCCACAGGCGGATAACGTCCATTTGTGCGGGTCGCCGCTCTACCACACGGCCGTGCTGGTCTTCGCGGGTTCCTCGCTGCATTACGGCCACACCGTCGTGTTGATGGATCGCTGGACGCCGGAGCTGTGCCTGGAGGCGATCGCGCAGCACAAGGTCACCACCAGCCACATGGTGCCAACCCAGTTCCACCGCCTGCTCGCACTCCCCGAGGACGTGAAGCGCCGCTACGACGTGTCCTCGCTGCGCCACATGGTGCACGCCGCGGCGCCGTGTCCGGTCGACGTCAAGCGGCGCATGATCGACTGGTGGGGTGCGACGATCTACGAGTACTACGCTGCCAGCGAGGGCGGCGGCACGCTGGTGACGCCGAAGGAGTGGCTGCGCTATCCCGGGACGGTCGGGCGCGCCTGGCCGAGTTCGGAGATTCGCATCTTCGACGAGGCCGGGGATCCCTCTCCCGTGAATCAACCGGGGACGGTGTACATGGCCCTCGGCGCCGCCGATTTCAAGTATCACAAGGATGACGAGAAGACGGGGGCGAACCGGCGCGATGGGTTCTTCACCGTTGGCGACATCGGTTACCTCAATGACGAAGGGTACCTGTTCCTCTGTGATCGCAAGATCGACATGATCATCTCCGGCGGCGTCAACATCTACCCGAGCGAGATCGAGTCGGAGTTGCTCAAGCACCCGAAGATCGCCGATGTGGCGGTGTTCGGCATTCCCAACGAGGATTGGGGCGAAGAGGTCAAGGCGGTCGTCGAACCGGCGCCCGGGATCGAGGTGGGCCCGGCCCTCGCCGACGAGATCCTCGCCTGGTGCCAGGCCAACGTGGCGAAGTACAAATGCCCGCGCAGCATCGACTTCGTCGCGGCGCTGCCGCGCGACCCGAACGGCAAGCTCTACAAGCGCAAACTGCGCGATCCCTATTGGGCCGGGCGCGAACGCGCCATCTAGCAGCGCCGCCGTGCGCTGTGGGGAGCGTGCGCGGCGTGCGCGTCGAGAAGCTCTTCTGAAGCGGCGGGCGGGCGCGTACGTCAGCGCGCCTGCCCGCCGAGCTTGACGATGGCGGCGAAGGCCGCCTTGGCGACCGGTTGCACCGACAGGCGCGATTGGCGCAGCAGGACCATGTCGGCGAGAGCCGGCGCGCGCTTGATCTGGTCGAGCGTGACCGGCTCGCGCAACGCGTGCACCGGCTCGACGTCGATGACGGTCCAGTCGGGCGCCCGCGGATCGTCGTAGGGCTGCGACGCGATACGCGCCACCCCGAGCACGCGGCGCTCGTCGACGGAGTGGTAGAACAGCGCCAGGTCGCCGAGGCGCATGGCGCGGAGGTTGTTGCGCGCCTGGAAGTTGCGCACGCCGTCCCACACCGTGCGGCCGTCGCGCTGCAGATCCGCCCACGCATAGGCGCCGGGTTCGGATTTCAGGAGCCAGTGATTCATAGCGGCCTCCGTAGCCGAGGCACCGGCGACTGGGCAACCAGCCCGTGTTGCCCTGTTGCCCCGACCCGTGTTGCCGGCGTTGTTGCCACGGTTGGCCCGGCCGGCGCGCTGCGCTATCATCTCCCCACGCATGACCCGCAAAAAGCGCAAGCGGAAGGAAGAACGGCGCGTCGTCGCTCCGGGCGGCGCGGCGCAGGACGCGCTCCGGATGCGCGTCGCCGGCCGATTCGCCGGCGAGTTGCTCGATCTGGTGGCGCGCGAGATCCGCGCTGGGATGAGCACCGCCGACATCGATCAGCTGGTCGACGAGACGACCCGCGCGCGTGGCGCCACCAGCGCTCCGTACCGCTACCACGGCTTTCCAGGCCACTGTTGCACGTCGATCAATGATGTCGTCTGCCATGGTATTCCGGACCCGCAGCGCATCTTGCGCGACGGCGACCTGATCAACGTCGATGTCACACCGATCGTCGATGGCTACCACGGCGACGCGTCGCGCACATTCATGATCGGCGAGGTGGCGCCGCTGGCGCGCCGCTTGGTCGAGGACACCTACCGCTCGTTGTGGCTGGGCATCGCGGCGGTGCGTCCCGGCGGCACCACCGGCGACATCGGGCACGCCATCCAGAGCTTCATCGAACCGCGCGGCTATTCGATCGTACGCCAGTTCTCCGGGCACGGCATCGGTCGCACCTTCCACACCGCGCCGGCGATTCTGCACTACGGCAGGCCCGGCAGTGGCGAGCGTCTGACGGCCGGCATGACGTTTACCATCGAGCCGATGATCAACCTCGGTGACTGGCGTTGTCAGGTGCTGAAGGATGGCTGGACGGCGGTGACGGTGGACGGCTCCTTGTCGGCGCAGTTCGAGCACACGGTGCTGGTTACCGAGACCGGCGTCGAGGTGCTGACGCTCGGCGCCGGCGAGATCCCGCTCCTCAAGCCGGTCAAAGCGGCGGCGCCGGCGGCGCGTGCCGAGTCGCTGCTGCCCGCCCAATCCCTACTCTGACGAGCCGCGATCCCTCGCCCGCCGGGCGCGGGAGAGGCCGGTGCGCCCGGGCGCTCGCTACCAGCAGAGCAGGGGCTGGCCGGCGCTCGTTGGCCTGCAATCGAGGGCGAGGTGCAAGCCGCTGGCCGGTTGCGGCGCCGGCACCACCGCGAACTCGAACTCGGGCTCGCTGCGATCTGCCATGACGATGGCGATCACGACGATCACCGTCACCACTCCGGCGACCGCGGCAGGGATGATATACTGTAGGTTGTCGTTCCCGGCCGCCGCCGGGCGCGGCGTCGTCAAGACCGTCACCGCAACCGCCAGGGCCGCTACCAGAACTGTCAGCCGTCGCATCATCCGCGCATCCTCCTCAGCCGAAGCCGCTCGCATGTAGCAGCTTCGCCACCCAGCGTCGATTGGCAATTGGCGCGACGAAGGGCAAAAAACCGCCTTTCGCATCGACCGGGCCGCCGCTATCTTGCGGCGGTCGCGAGGGCGGCCCGGAACGCACATGAAGGCAGAGGTCCATAGGCCGCCATCCGCACGGCCATCCGAACCGCGCGCGGTGTTCGCGGCGGGGCGCGAGGCGCGACCGTGAGGCGCTGCGCCGTGGCGGTTGCGGCGTTGCTGTTGGCGACGGGCGCGGCGGCACAGCCGACGGTGTCGGATGGGACGCTGGCGGTCGATACGGTCGTGACGCAGCTGAGCACACCGGCGGCGATGGCATTTCTCGCCAGCGACGATTTCCTGTTCCTGGAGAAGAACAGCGGGCGGGTGCGTCGCGTCCTCGGCGGCGTCGTGCAGCCGGCGCCGGTGCTCGACGTCGCGGTGAACGCCGAGAACGAGCGCGGCCTGCTCGGCATCGCCATCAACCGCGAGTCGCCGCCGCGCGTCTTTCTGTTTTTCACGGAAGCTGCCGACCCGGACGGGGACGGCCAGCCGGACGGCGGCGCCGCGCTCGGAAACCGCGTCTACCGTTTCACCTGGAACGGCGCCCTGGCGCGGCTCGAGAACCGCCAGCTGGTCCTCGATCTGCCGGTGTCGCCGGGGCCCAATCACGACGGCGGCGTCCTGGTGCTCGGACCGACACCGACGCCGGGCCCTGAGCCGCTCGTCGGCGACGGCAGCCTGCTGTACGTGGTGATCGGTGACCTCAACCGCCGCGGCCAGCTGCAGAACGCGGCGGGCGGCGCGGCAGTGGACGACAGCGGTGTGATCCTGCGGGTTCGACAGGACGGCAGCGCCGCCGCCGGCAATCCGTTCACTGCTTTCTGCAGCGGTACCACCACGCAAACGTGCCCGACCGGCGGCGGCTGCCCGGCTGGGCAGAGCTGCCGGAGCGCGGTGGCACGCTACTTCGCCTACGGTATCCGCAACAGCTTCGGGCTGGCGGTCGACCCGGTCACCGGGGCGCTTTGGGACACCGAGAACGGGCCCGGGACTTACGACGAGATCAACCGTGTCGAGCCCGGGTTCAACAGCGGGTGGACGCCACTGATGGGGCCGGACGGACGCGACGCCGAGGGGGTCGGCGATCTGTTCCTCATGCCCGGGACAAGTGGGACCTACAGCGACCCGGAGTTCTCGTGGTTGAGTCCGGTGGCGGTGACCGCCATTGCCTTTCCCAGTGGCGGCGCGCTCGGCCCCGCCTACAACGACGTCGCGTTGGTCGGTGATTTCAACCTCGGACATCTCTACCGCTTGCCCCTCAACGTGGGACGCAGCGGTTTCGCGCTCGGCGACGTCGCCGGGCTCGCCGATCTGGTCGCCGACTCGGCCAGCGAGCGCGATCTGCTGCGCCTGGGTGCGGGGTTTGGCGGCATCGCCGATCTCGAGGTGGCGCCGGACGGTTCGATCTACATCGTCTCCGTCGGCGCCGGCGCCATCTATCGCCTGCACGCGCTGAACCCGCCGACGCCGACGCCGACAGCGACCGCGACGCCGACCCCGTACGCGGTGAGTGGCGAACTGCGCTACTGGAGCGGCGGCCGCCCGCTCGCCGGCGCCGCCGTCGGCGTGACCGGCGCTGGCGCGCTGACGTTCGTGAGCGATACCGCCGGTGCCTATGTCGCGGCGCCGCTGCCGATGGGTGGCTGGACGCTGACGCCACGCAAGCTCGGCGGCGCCAACCTCGGCGTCTCGGCGCTCGACGCGGCGTACGTGCTCGCCCACGCCGCCGGCCTGCGCCCGTTCGCGCCGACCCAGTTGCTGGGGTGCGACGCCAGTGGCAACGGCACCTGTACCGCGTTCGACGCGGCCTTGATCCTGCAACTCAAGGCCGGCCTGATCGCCCGCCTGCCAGCCGCCGTCGCTTGCGATTCGGACTGGCTCTTCACCCCCGCCGCGCCGCCGGCCGCCAACCAGACACAGGTGCTGCCGGTGCTCGCCAATGGCACCTGCGCGCCTGGTCGTATCGTTTTCGCTCCGCTGGTCGGCAGCGCCGCGGCGCAGAGCTTCCTTGCCGTGCTGCTCGGTGACGTGACCGGCAACTGGTCTCCGTGACGCCGACCGGCGCCGCCGCGGTCGCATCGCGGCGCTCGCAGGGCCTGCAGGAGCTTCAGCCCGCCTGACGCTGCGAGATGCGGTGCGAGCGACGCACGTTCGGCCGCGTGCGTCCGAGCAGACGCGTCGCATCGACGCGCTGCGCACGCATCCGTTCGAGCGCCGCACGCACAGCGGTCGGCTCAAGCCCCAGCGTCTCACAGATAATCACGAAGCAGAACGGCGATGCCGCCCGGCCGCTGTACACCCAGTACTCGGCTTCCAGGCGCAACTCCTGCACCGGACCGAGGAAACTGCGGATGCCGTCCTCGAGGACGGCCAGCAACAGCCCCTTGGTGCCACTGAAATTGCCGACGCGCTGCTCCGCGCCGCCCATCATCGCCGACAGATCGGCCGAGTTCTCCCCCGTCGATATCGATTCGCGCATAGCCCCCAGTGTACGATCGCACGGCTGAGAGATCATGGGGCGTAAAGCGATGTCAACGAAAATGCCGTTGCAGCTAAAGGACACCGACGAGGTTTGATGCGCCGGCTGGGCACTGCCATGATCCGCGCCGGCTGATGACGATGCGACGATCGTGGAGGATGGCGGCGCGGCTGGCGCTGACACTGTGTCTGCTCGCGGCGGGCACCTCGGGCTGTCAGGGCGACGCGCCGCCGCCCTCCCCCCGTCCGTGGCGGGTGACGGTGTTCGAGCCGCGCGATCCCGCCCCGCCGTCGGATCTGGCGGGCGCGGCGCGCGCCGGTGCCGGAGCCGCGGGTCTCGCCGAGGCATCGTGGAGCGTCCTGAGCGGCCCGGCCGCCGGTCTGGCAGGCCAGGTCGGTCCGACCCCGTCCACCGGCGTCGAGGTCGTCTTCGCCATCTCGTCGGCGGCGCTGACGGCGGCCCTGGCCAGCGGCCGGCCGACGGTGTTCACCGGGGTCGTCGACCCGGCCGCCGCCGGGGCGCGCCAGGTGGGGTGGCGGACGCGCTGGCTGCCGTGGCTCTTCCCCCCGTCGGCCGCGCCGGTCACCGGCGTGACGGCGGCGACCGAGTTCAGCACCATGCTCGAGCTCGCCGCGCCGCTGCTGACCCGCTCCCGCGTCGGTGCGGTGCAGGCGTCCGGCGACGCCGATTCGCTGGCGCTGGCGGCGCAGTTGCGCGGCGCAGCCGGCCGCGCCGGGCTCGAGGCAGTATTCGAGACCACCAACCTGCCCGGCGATACCGCAGGCGCGGTGGCGCGCCTGTGTGGGGCGCGCATCGGCGCGCTGGTGGCGCTCGGCGATCGCAGTACCGACGCCGCGTTGGGCGCCCTGGCGGACGGCGCCCGGGCCTGCAGCGTACCGCTGCTGGGAACGCGCCGGCCGCATGCCGTCGCCGGCGCGCTGGTGACCCTGGCGCGCGATGAACACGGCGCGGCGCGCGAGGCCGGCCGGCGCCTGGTGCAGATGCTGCGTCAGCCGACGCGACTGCCGCCGCCGTTTTCCGAGCGCCCTGGGGCGCGCCTGCTGCTCAACGCCGCCGCCGCCGAGCAGCTCGATGTCGGACTGCCGCTTGGGTTGGTTGAACGGGCCGACGAGATGCTCGGCGAGGAGCAGCCGTGAGCGCCGCTGTGGCGGCGGCGCCGGCGCCTCAGCGCGCCGTGGTCCTGCTGCTCGACAGCCTCAACCGTCACCACCTCGGAGCCTACGGCGGGCACGAGTTCGCGACGCCCAATCTGGACCGCCTGGCGCGGCGGGCGCTGCGGTTCGAACGGCACTACGCCGGGTCGCTGCCGTGCATGCCGGCGCGGCACGAGATCCTCTGCGGCGCGCAGGACTTCCTGTGGCGGCCGTGGGGCTCGATCGAGCTCTGGGAGGAGCCGCTGACAGCGCCACTGCGCCGCGCCGGGGTCGTCACCCAGTTGATCTCCGATCACCCACACCTCTTCGAGAGTGGCGGCGAGAACTACCATTGTGACTTCACCGCCTGGGACTATCAGCGCGGCCACGAGAGCGACCCCTGGCGGACGCGGCCGGACCCGAGTTGGCTGGGCGCGCCGTCGTTCCATCGCGGTCACACGCCCTATGATGACTCGCGCGGCTGGTTTCGCGGCGAAGACGACTTTCCCGGCCCGCGGACGATGGCCGCGGCGGCACGCTGGCTCGAGCACGAGGCGCCGGCGCACGATCGCTTCCTGCTCTTCGTCGACGAGTTCGACCCGCACGAGCCGTTCGATACGCCGGAGCCGTGCGCGTCGCTGTATGACCCGGATTGGCACGGGCCACACCTCATCTGGCCGCCGTACCTGCGCGGCGCCGTGGCGACTGGGGTGCTCTCACCGCGTCAGGCGCGCCAGGTGCACGCCTGCTACGGCGCCAAGCTGACGATGATCGATGCATGGCTCGGGCGGGTCCTCGACGTGCTCGACCGGCAGGGATTGTGGGAGAGCACGGCGGTCTTCCTGTGCACCGACCACGGCCACTATCTGGGCGAGAAGGACCTCTGGGGGAAACCGGCGGTACCGATCTACGAACCCCTCGGGCACATTCCGCTCCTGGTGGCCTGGCCCGGGGTGGCGCCGCGAACAGAGGAGGCGTTGACCACCAGCGTCGATCTGGCGGCGACCCTGGCCGACCTGTTCGGGGTGCAGTTCGCACACCGCACGCACGGCTATTCGCTGCTGCCGCTCATCGCCGGCACGGCGACGCGGGTGCGCGACTGGGTGCTCTCGGGCGTCTGGGGTCGCGAGGTGCACCTGATCAGCGACGGGCGCAAGTACGTCCGGGCGCCGGTCGGCGACAATGCGCCGCTTGGCTTGTGGTCGAATCGCTGGTCGACGATGCCGGTGCACGCGTTGGCGACCGCGCGTATGCCGCGCCCCGACGAGCGGGCGACGCTGGCGCGCATGCCGGGGTCGTCTGTGCCGGTGATTTACCAACCGTTCGCGGCCGGCGACGCGCTGCCGTTTTGGGCCTGGGGCGCCTTCGACGGCAACCACCTGTACGATCTGCGCGATGATCCGGGCGAGCAACGCAATCAGGTTGGCGGCGCGGCCGAACGCGCTGCCGCCGAGGCGCCGCGCGCCGCCCTGCAGACGGTCGAGGCGCCGCCCGAGCAGTTGGCGCGGCTCGGCCTGGCGTGAGGGGAGGGGAGTCGATGCACATCGGCGTGCCGTTGTTCATGTTGCGGCCGGAGCAGCTGGCGCCTGTCGCCCAGCGCGCCGAGGGGCTCGGCTTCGAGTCCGTCTGGGTCGCTGAGCATCTGGTCTTCCCGACGCAGATTCGCAGCCGCTATCCGTACGCGAAGGAAGGCGTGCCGCCGATCAACCCGGCGACGCCGCTGCTCGACCCGTTGCTGGCGCTGATGCAGGTGGCGGCGCTGACCGAGCGCATCCGTCTCGGAACCAACGTCTACATCCTGCCGCTGCGCCATCCGATCGCCGTCGCGCGCATGGTGACGACGCTCGATGTGCTGTCGCGCGGACGGGTCAGCTTCGGCGTCGGCCTGGGATGGCTCGAGGAGGAGTTCGACGCGGTGGGCGTTGACTTCGCCACCCGCGCCGGACGCACGCGCGAGGCCATTCGCGCCCTGCGCGCCCTGTGGACCGAGGAGACGCCGTCGTTCGCCGGCCGCCACATCGCCTTTCCGCCCGTGCGCTTCGAGCCCAAGCCGGTCCAGCGCCCGCACCCGCCGATCCTCGTCGGTGGCGAGAGCGAGGCGGCGCTGCGCCGCGCCGCCGCCCTCGGCGATGGCTGGTACGGGGTCGGCCATACGCCCGAGAGCGCCGCCGCCCGGGTTGGTCGTCTGCGCGCCCTGCTCGCCGAGTACGGTCGTACCGCGCTGCCGTTCGACCTGACGGTCAGCCACGGCGGCGGCGACCTGACCGCCGACGACGTGCGGCGCTACCAAGATGCCGGCATCACGCGCGTCGTCTCGCTGCCCTGGCGCCGTGCCCGTGAGGCCGAGGAAGGACTCGGCCGCCTGGCGGACAGGGTCCTGCGGACGGCCTGAGCGAAGCCCGGCCGCGTCGGCGGTGATTTCCATCCGCCGCCATCTGTGTTCTTCTGAGACCGTCATGTCCCTCGCCATCGGCCCCGTCACGCTCGCCCATCCGGTCCTGTCGGCACCCATTGCCGGCTTCACCGATCTCATCTTCCGCAACATCGTGCGCGAATTCGGCGGCTGCGGCCTGATCTACACCGAGATGGTCTCGGCTGGCGGCTGGGTGCAGGGGACGATGTCACCCGAACGACTCGACGGCGTCGTCGAGGAAGCGCGGCCGCTGGGGGTGCAACTGTGGGACCGCGAGGAGGAGCCGCTCGAGGAGGCGGCGCGGCGCCTCGTCGATCTCGGTGTGACGGTGATCGACCTCAACTTCGGCTGCCCGAAGAAGCGCATCATGGGCACCCATTGCGCCGGCGCGGCGCTTCTGCGCGACCCGGCGACGGTCGGCCGCCTGGTGGCGGCGACGCGACGCGGCGCCGGGCGAGTGCCGGTGACGGCCAAGCTGCGCCTCGGCCCCTCCGTGCAGGCGCGCACGGCGCCGGCCGTCGCACGCTGCGCCGAGGACAACGGCGCGGCGGCGATCACGGTGCATGGGCGGACCGCCGACGAGGGCTACGGTGTGCCGGCCAACCGCGCCATGATCGCCGAGGTGGTCGACGCCGTCCGCGTGCCGGTGATCGCTAACGGCGACATCCACGACGCGGCCTCGGCGGTCGCGACGTTGCGCGAGACCGGTGCCAGCGGGGTGATGGTGGCGCGCGCCGCGCTCACTCGGCCGTGGGTCTTCCGGCAGATTGCCGCCGCCCTGCGCGGCGAGGAAGTGCCGCCGGCGCCGAGCTACGCCGAGCAGCGCGCCCTGCTGTTGCGCCACCACGCGGACATGGTGGCGCGCGAGGGCGAGCGCTTCGGGACGATCGTCATGCGCAAGTTCGCCGTCCGCTACCTGACCGGCACGCCAGGCGCGCGCGTCTTCCGCGACCACATCTGCCGAACGGAGAACACCGCGCAGTTTCGCGAGGTGGTCGAGCGCTTCTTCCCGGAAGAGCCGCTTCCCACCGCCAGCGCCGCCTGAGCGGCGCGACCCGGGCGTCGTCGACACGACGCGACCGCGACGAACGGGGAGGGCGGAGCTTGCTGCCGAGCCGCGGCCGCGTTAGCGCGGTGCGATCTCGCGCAGGAACATTTCGGTCATCTCTGCCGGCATGCCGGTGGGCAGATTGACCAGGGCGAGGTCGACGCCGTGGCGATGCCATTCCTGCAGCTGCTCGCGGCAGTGCGCGCCAGGGCCGCAGATGGCGATAGCGTCGATGAGTGCGTCGCTGACCGCCGCCGTCGCCTCGCGCCGGCGTCCGCTGTTGTACAGCTCGCGCACCGTGTCGGCGGTCTCCTGAAACCCGTAGCGGCAGAACATGGCGTGGTAGTAGGTGCCCATACCGCCGATGTAGAAGGCCACCAGTGGCTTGATCATCGCCCGCGCCGCCGTGACATCGTCGAGCGGTACGACCCCGACGAAGGGCGCCACGGTGATCGCCTGCCCAGTCCGCCCGGCGGCGGCGGCACCGGCCTGCAGCATGGCGACGCCGTCGCGGAGCTGGCGATACGGCCAGAACGTCGGCAGCCAGCCATCGGCGACGGCGCCGATCTCGCGGATCGCCTTCTCCTGCAGCGAGGCGACGAAGACCGGGATAGTCGGCCGCAGCGGCGTCATCTCCAGGCGGAACTGGCGGGCGTCGAAAAGGGTACTCATCTCCGGCGACAGGCGCTCGCCGCGCCACAGCGCACGCAGGATGCCGATCGTTTCGCGCAGGCGCGTCAGCGGCTTCTCGTAAGGCACGCCGTGGAAGTTCTCGATGACCAGCTTGCCGCTGGTGCCGAGTCCGATGATGGCGCGACCCTCGGAAATCTCGTCGAGAGTCGCGGCGCTCATCGCCAGCAGGCCGGCCGAGCGACTGAAGACATTGGCGATGCCCGTCGCCAATTTTATGCGCGAGGTCGCCAGGGCGATCTCGGTAAGCAACTGGAACTGTTCGTAGGCCCACGCCTCGGGAATCCAGATCGAGTCGTAGCCGAGGTCCTCCGCCACCTGGGCGGCGCGGATGACGGCCTTGCGGTCGTAATTCTTCCAGAAAGGGACGATGCCCTGCTTCAACGCCATGCGTGTGCTCCCTGCCGGTTCGCTGGCGGCATCTCGACCAGGCGGGGTCGGGAAGTCAACTCGCGCTGCGGACGCTCGCGTCACGGCTTTGAGATCGGGCGGCGGACGCGCTACGGGCCGGCGCATGCATAGCGACGGATTCGCACATCGCGGCGTCATCGAGGGCTACTACGGTCCGCCGTACTCGCACGCCGAGCGCCTGTGGCTGATCGAACGCATGGGCGCCTGGGGCATGAATCGCTACATCTACGCCCCCAAGGACGATCCGCTGCATCGCGCTGAGTGGCGGGCACCCTACGGCGCGGCGGCGCTGCGCGAGTTCGCCGAGCTGGTCGAACGCGGCGCGGCGGTCGGCGTCGATGTCGGCTTCGCGATCTCGCCGGGCCTGACCATCGAGTATGGCTCGGCGGACGATATCCGTGCCCTGCAGGCCAAGTTTCGCAGCTTCAAGGCCCTTGGCGCGCGCCTGTTCTCTCTCGCCCTCGACGACGTGCCGACCTCGCTCCTGCACGCCGGCGACGAGGCTCGTTTCGGTTCACTGGCGGACGCCCACGTGGCGCTCACCCACGCGGTGGCCGAATCCCTCGGCGACGCGCTGCTGTGGATGGTGCCGACCGACTACGTCGGGACCGAACCGACGGCGTATCTCGAGACGCTCGGAACGGGCCTGGACCCGGCCATCGAAGTCGGCTGGACCGGTCGTACCGTCCTGAGCCCGACGATCACCGCCGCCGAGGCGGCGGCGCGGGCGGCAACCCTGCGTCGCAAGCTCTTGGTCTGGGACAACGTCCCGGTCACCGACGGCCCGATGCGGCCGATGCTGCACCTCGGTCCCTATGCCGGCCGCGCGGTGGAGCTGACCGCGCACGTCAGCGGCTTCATGCTGAATCCGATGGTGCAGGCGCACGCCTCCGGCATGGCGATCGCCACGGCGGCGGCGTTCCTGCGCGATCCGCGTGGCTACGATGCCGAGGAAGCCTGGGTGGCGGCGCTGGCCGAGCTCGGCGCCGGAGCCGCCGAGGCCTTCGCCCTGTTTGCCGCAGCACACCGGTTCTCGCCTTCGCATCCCGACGATCGCGATCGCGCCCTCGAGGCGCTGGTGAGCGCGGCCCGCCAGGCGCTGACGGTGGGGCAGGGCGCGGCGGCGGCGGTGATGGCGCTGCAGGAGGCCCTGCGCCAACGCGTCGACGCGGCCGAGACGCTGCGCGCCGGACTGGACGACCGCGAGCTGGTTGGCGAGATCGAGCCCTGGTTGATTTCGCATCGCGCCGAGAGCGAGCGCATGCTGGCCGCCGCCGATCTCCTCGAAGTGTTCAGCGCCGAGGCCGCGCCGATGCAGCGCGTCTTCGCCTTCTTCCGCCTCGAGGGCATGCTGACGCGCATCGTCCCGGTGGCCACCGCCAGCTACGGCCCGCGCCGCGTCCTCTATCCGCAACTCACCGCCATGCGCGACGATCGCGCCGGCTTCGGAGCCGACCAGTCGTTGTTCGTCGATCGCTGCCTGGCCGACGAATTGGTGCGCTTCGCCGAAGCGATCGCGCTGGCGCAGCTGACTTCCTCTCCCGCATGACTTGGGGGAGAGGCAGGCCTACCCCATCGGGTAGCGGATCTCGCGCGAGACCTCGTCGCAGGCCTTGCGCACGTCGGCGGGCAGCGTCACCTCGGCGGCGGCCAGGGTGGCGGTGAGCTGCGCCGGCGCCGTGGCGCCGATGATCGTCGCGCCGACGAAGTCGTGCGCCAGCGACCAGGCGACGGCCAGGGTCCCCACTGCCAGGCCGGCCTCGGCGGCGATATGCATGTAGCGCGCGGTGGCAGCCAGCGTGCCCTCGTTGACGAAGCGTCGGGTCATGCTCTGTGCGCGCGGCGACCCGCCGGCGTAGAACGTGAACCGCGCTCCGGCCGGCTGCGCGCCGTCCTGATACTTCCCCGACAGCACGCCGCCGGCGAGCGGGCTGTACGGCAGCAGGCTGACCGACTCGCGTCGGCAGACCTCGGCCAATTCGTCTTCGAAGCGGCGGTGCAGGAGGCTGAAGTTGTTCTGGATCGTCTCGTAGCGGGCGATGCCGCGGAGGTCGCTGGCCCACAGGCTCTTGGTCAGGCCGTAGGCGGTTTCGTTACTGCAGCCGGCGTAGCGGAGTTTGCCGGCCTCGATCAGGCGCGTCAGCGCCTCCAGCGTCTCGTCGATCGGGACGCCACGGTCGGGCCAGTGGGTCTGGTAGAGGTCGATGTAGTCAGTGCCGAGGCGCCGCAGGCTGGCCTCGACGGCGCGCGCGATGTGGTGGCGGTCGAGGGCGGTGTGGTTCTCGCGCACCGGGGCGACGAACCAGCCGGAGCCCGGGCCGGCGACCTTGGTCGCGACGATGACGCCATCGCGGGGTTTGTCGGCCAGCCACCGCCCGACGATCTCCTCGCTGCGGCCGGCGTAGCGGACGTCGGGCGGCACCGGGTAGATCTCGGCAACATCGAGGAAGTCGACGCCCGCCTCCCAGGCGCGATCGAGGATGGCATGACTGGTCGGTTCGTCGGCCTGGTTGCCGAAGGTCATGGTGCCGAGGCAGATTTCGGAGACAACGAGGCCGGTACGGCCGAGACGGCGCTGCTTCATGGCGCCGGAGCATACCGATGCGGCGCGAATCCTCAACTGCAGAGGGCCGTCGCACAGCCGTTGCATTTCCGGTACGTTTTGCTCGCTATGGACAAAACCCCGGGGGGGAAGAGGCGATGAGCGACGGACCGACGCAGGATCGCGAGCACGGCGTGCTCACCGAGAGCGAGAAGCAGCTCAAGGTGCCGGCCATGTTCAAGGTCCTGCTGCACAATGACGACTACACGACCATGGAGTTCGTCGTCGAGGTGCTGCAGACGGTCTTCCGCCGCACGGTCGCCGAGGCGACGCAGATCATGCTGCACATTCATCGCAGCGGTATCGGCGTCGCCGGGGTTTACACGCACGAGGTGGCGGAGACCAAAGTGGCCATTGTGGAGGGCATGGCCCGCACGCACGAATTCCCGCTCATGTGCACCATGGAAGAGGCCTGAGGCCGGAAAGGTGGTGGCACCGACATGATGATCAGCCGCGAGCTCGAGGTGACGCTGGGCCTGGCCCTGCGCGAGGCGATGCACCGCAAGCACGAACACCTGACGCTGGAGCACGTGCTCTATGCGTTGCTGCACGACGCCGACGTGTCCGAGGTGCTGCGGCACTGTGGGGGCGACGTCGACGCGCTCAAGCAGGAGGTCGACCAGTTTCTCACCTCCACTATGACCAAGCTCCCGGACGACCAGCACGGCGAGCCGACGCAGACGATCGGCTTTCGCCGCGTCCTGCAGCGCGCCGCGATGCACGTGCAGTCCTCGGGCAAGGAACAGATCAGCGGTCGAGACGTGCTGGTGTCGATGTTCCGCGAGACCGACTCGCACGCTGTCTACCTGCTCGAGAAGCGCGGCATCACCCGCCTCGATGTCGTCAGCTACATCGCGCACGGCGTCTCCAAGCTGGGCGAGAACGAGGAGGACTCGGTCGGCGACGGCGACGAGGACGAGGGCGGCGGTGAGGCCAAACGCAGCCCGCGCAAGGCGCTCGACGCCTTCACCGTGAACCTCAACCAGCGTGCCGCCGAGGGCGATATCGACCCCCTGATCGGCCGCGAGGACGAGGTGGAGCGCACCATCCACGTGCTCTGCCGCCGCCGCAAGAACAACCCGCTCTACGTCGGTGACGCCGGCGTCGGCAAGACCGCCATCGCCGAAGGGTTGGCGCTGAAGATCCAGCGCGGCGAGGTCCCCGAGGTGCTGAAAGACAGCACCATCTACGCCCTCGACATGGGCGCCCTGCTGGCCGGCACCAAGTACCGCGGCGAGTTCGAGCAGCGCCTGAAGGCGGTGATCAGCGCGCTGAAGAAAGAACCCGGCGCCATTCTGTTCATCGACGAGATCCACACCATCGTCGGCGCCGGCGCCACCAGCGGCGGCTCGATGGACGCCTCGAACATCCTCAAGCCGGTACTGGGTTCCGGCAAGCTGCGCTGCATCGGCTCGACGACCTACGATGAGTACCGCAGCTACTTCGAGCGCGATCACGCGCTGGCGCGGCGCTTCCAGAAGATCGAGGTTGGCGAGCCGACGGTCGAGCAGACCTACCGCATCCTCAAGGGTCTCAAGAGCCACTACGAGGCGCACCACGGCGTCACCTACACCGACGGCGCGCTGCGCGCAGCCGCTGAGCTGGCGGCCAAGCACATCAACGACCGGCGCCTACCGGACAAGGCGATCGACGTGATCGACGAGAGCGCCGCGGCAATCAAGGTTCTGCCCGCGCACAAGCAGAAGAAGACGGTGCGGGCGGCCGACGTCGAGCGCATCGTCGCCAAGATCGCCCGTATCCCGGCGCGCAGCGTCTCGACCTCGGACAAGTCGCGGCTGGGGCGGATCGACGCCGACCTGAAGCTGAGCGTCTTCGGTCAGGACGCGGCGATCGACGCCGTCGTCACCGCTATCCGCGTGTCGCGCGCCGGACTGGGTCGTGAGGACAAGCCGGTCGGTTCGTTTCTCTTTGCCGGCCCGACCGGTGTCGGCAAGACCGAGGTCGCCAAGCAGTTGGCGCATGTCCTCGGCGTCCAGTTCCTGCGCTTCGACATGAGCGAGTACATGGAGAAGCACACCATCTCGCGCCTGATCGGCGCCCCACCGGGCTATGTGGGGTTCGACCAGGGCGGCTTGCTCACCGAGGCGATCACGCGCAATCCGCACGCCGTGCTGCTGCTTGACGAGATCGAGAAGGCACATCCCGATCTGTTCAACGTCCTGCTGCAGGTGATGGACCACGCGGCGCTGACCGACAACAACGGCCGCAAGGCCGACTTCCGCCACGTCGTGCTGATCATGACCACCAACGCCGGCGCCCGGGAGCTGGCCGCCGGCATGATCGGTTTCGGCGGCCGTAGCGGCGCCGAGCTGGGACAGGAGGCTCTGAACAAGCTGTTCACGCCGGAGTTCCGCAATCGTCTCGACGCCATCGTGCAGTTCGCGTCGCTGACTCCCGATGTGATCGAGCGCGTCGTCGACAAGTTCGTCATCGAGCTCGACCTGCAGCTCAACCAGAAGAAGGTCTTCCTCTCGATCACCCCGGCGGCGCGCAAGCATCTCGCCGAGAAGGGGTACGACCCGACCTTCGGCGCCCGGCCGATGGCGCGCCTGATCCACAACGAGATCAAGCAGTCGCTGGCCAACGAGATCCTCTTCGGCCGCCTGCAGCAGGGTGGCGCGGTGGTGGTCGATGCGGCCGAGGGGAAGCTGGTGTTCCGCTACGACGGCGCCCCAGCCGTGTCAGGTGACGCGCCGCAGCTGATCGACGGCGAGAGGCATGACGATGAGAAGCTGCACGGCGTCGAAGACCCCGTGCGCGACGATACAGGGGACTAGCGACCCGCTGCGACGGAATGCCCATCCGATGGCCAGGGAGACGACGAAGACGCTGGCCAGCAGGTTGGGCAGTCCGTAGCCGGCGTGGCTGAGGGCGAAGAGCACGCTCGAGGTCAGCCAGCCGACGCGCGGTTGCAGGAAGGCGCGATAGAAGAACTCTTCCACCGTCATGGCGACGGCGATGACGACGAGCTTTCTCCACAGCGGCAGCTCGGCCAACCACAGCAGCAGTTCCGGGATCTCGATCCCCGCCGCGCCGCCCCCGGGGTGCCAGCCGACGGCGGCCAGCAGGGCCGTGACGATGGCGCTGGCGACGAGGGCGAGGATCCACGCCGCGGCGCCGACGCGCAGACCGAACAGCACGTCGACCAGAGACACCGCCTCGAGGCGCAGGAAGCGCGTCAGCGGCTGCGGCCAGGCGAGGCTCCACCAGGCCCAGAGGAACGCCAGCAGCAACAGGTGACCGATGAAGAGGGTGGGGAACCACAGGGTGGCGGTGTCGACGTCGGCCGCGGCGCCCGGTGCCACGGTGGGGTAGAAAACCGTCGCGACGAGCACGACGAAGAAGGCCAGCAGTGCCAGCAGCCAGGGCCGGGCGCCACCGAATTCCTCGCGCATGGCGCGCAGCCGGTGGTTGGCGGCGAGCAGGGCGACGAAGGCGGCGGCGAGCGCCCCCGCCACGATCGGTTGCCAATAGTGCGACGGGATCAAGACGCAGGGATCAGATCGTCAGGATGTGGATGGTACACGCCGAGCCGAGGCCGATGACGTGCGCCATGCCGACTCTGGCGTCCGCAACCTGGCGGGCGCCGGCGGCGCCGCGCAGGTGGGTGGTCAGCTCGAAAATGTTGGCGACGCCGGTGGCGCCGAGCGGGTGTCCCTTCGACAGCAGCCCACCGCTGACGTTGACCGGCAGGCGGCCGCCGTCCTCGAACCAGCCCTCGTCGACGGCGCGCCCGGCCTCGCCCTCGGCGCACAGGCCGAGGTTCTCGTAGTGCAGCAGTTCGGCGGTGGCGAAGCAGTCGTGCAGTTCGACCAGGTCGAGGTCGTCGGGGCCGATGCCGGCGCGCTCGTAGGCGAGGCGCGCGGCGTTTCGCGTCAGCGTGCTCACGTCGGGCATGGTCAGGTCGCGCGGCGTCCACGGATCCGAGGTCAGCACCGAGCAGGCGACACGCACCGGCTTGGCGCCGTACTTCTTCAACATGTCCGCCGAGCCGACGATCGCCGCCGCGGCGCCGTCGCCGGTGGGGCAGCACATGTAGAGGGTGTTCGGGTAGGCGACCATGCGTGCCTGCAACACCTCCTCGAGCGTCACCTCGACCTGGTACTGCGAGAGCGGGTTGCGCACCGAGTGGCGGTGGTTCTTGACCGCGATGCGGGCGAAGTGCTCGGCCGTCGTGCCGAACTGGCGCATGTGTTCGACCCCTGCCATGCCAAACACCGCCGGCATCAGGCCGCTGCCGAGGATCCCTTCGACGCTCTCGCCGCGCGCTCCGCCGCCGAGCAGGCCGGCCTTGCCCATCTGTTCCGAGCCCACCGCCATGGCGATCTCGAACTCGCCCGAAGCGACGGCGACGTACGCCTCGCGAAACGCCGTCGACCCGGTGGCGCAGGCATTCGCCACGTTGACCACCGGAATGCCGGTCTGGCCGATCTGCTGCAGCAGGCGCTGGCCGATCATGTTGCCCGCCTGCAGCAGGTTGCCGGAGGCGAGGAACTCGATGTCGGCGATCGTCATGCCGGCGTCGGTGAGCGCCAACAGCGCCGCGTCGGCGGCGAGCTCGTGCACATCGCGGTCGGGGTAGCGGCCGAAGCGGATCATGCTCACGCCAAGGATGTACACGTCGCGCATTGGCTCTCCCGCCGGTGTCTCAGCGATCCGGGGTGAAGAAGAACGCGATCACCGCGCGGCCCTCTTTGTCGGTGCGCACCGGGCGCGTGATCATCTTCACCGGCATGCCGAATGGCAGCGCGGCCGGGTCGGGCGGCACATCGACCAGGGTACAGCGGACGGCGACGCCATCGGGCAGATCGACGATTGCCGCGACGTACGGGACCGGGATGCCCGGCGCCGACTGGTGCACGATCGAGTACACCCAGAGGGCGCCGCGATCGGCGAGGCGTAGCGGCGCGAGGCGCTTCGCCGCGCCGCACTTGGCGCAGGCGACGCGCCCGCTGCGCACATACGTGGCGCCACACTCCGCGCAGCGCAGGCCGGCGAGGTACGGCGGCTCGTCGAGCACCAGAAAGGGAACAATCGGGCGCTGCCCCGGGGTGGTACTCACGGCGCGGGTTCTCTCACAGCGCTGCTGGAGCGGCAAGGTGGCGATTGCCCTCAGAACGATGTCAGGCCGAGCAGCAGTTGCTGCGCCAGGAACGCCGGGACGGCCAGGGCGGCGGCGCGCAGGGTGCCGACGGCCGCCGCGGCGCGCATGCCGACGGTCATGCCGGCGAAGGCCCAGCCGATGAGGACGACGTGCGCCACCAGATAGAGCGACGGCTCGAGGGCGTGCGCGGTCGCGATCAGCGCCGTCGGCGCCTGCGCGAAGGCCAGGCAGCGCAGCAGGCGGCCGTAGCCGACCGGGCGCGGCGCCGCCAGGCGCGCCGTCGCCCAGGCGACGCCGGAGTAGAGGAGCCACGACACCAGGGCGAGGGCGACGACGACGACCAGGGCAAGCGTCCACAAGCGCTCCACCTGGCTGAGGTGGTACACCGCCACCGACTCGCGTAGCAGCGCGATCAGGCACAGCACGGCGGCGGCTGGCCCGGTGGCCGCCTTCTCGTCGGCCGCCTCGCCGTAGAAGGCGCGCTGCAGGGTCAGGGCGGCGAACAGGCGGCTGACCAGCGGGCCGCGCGTCGGCCCGAGCGTCTGCGGAGGCGTCACGAACGTCAACGTCCGATGCGGTCGCGCGCCTGCGCGAAGGGCAGGATCTCCCCACTGCCGCCGGTGGCGACGGCGTCCTGCGCGGCGGCGAAGCTCGGGTAGGCGATCCAGCCGTCGGCGTGCGGCGTCGCCTGCCCGGGGACGCGCGCGAACCAGGCGGCGTCGCCGTCGATCCAGCCGTCCGCGCCGGCGTCGTGGAAGCGCACCTGGCGCGGCGCCGCCGCCTCGCTGCGTAGGGCAACGAACAGGCAGGCGGGATCGTCGAACGACAGCACCGTGCCGTCGGCGCGCTGCAGCTGCGCCGCGAAGCGCGCCGCACTGATCGTCGCTTGGCAGGTGGCGCAGGCGGCGGCGCCATAGTCGGGCGGCGGCAGCGGCTCGGCGCCGCGCTGGCAGGCGGCGAGCGCGAGCGTGAGCGCCAGCGTCAGGATTGGGCGCAGCGCGCGGGAGGGGAGAGGCGAGCGCGACATGGGAGCGTTCGTACTACGCCGGGCGGCAGCGCGCGAGCCACCTTTACTCCCTGCCGTGCCTCACATAGGGGTCGCGCCCGGAGGCTGCCGATGGACGAAATTCTCTTCGAGAGCGACATCCAGGAACTGCCGCTGCTGTTCCGCGGCAAGGTGCGCGACGTGTACGATCTCGGCGACGCTTTGTTGGTGATCGCCAGCGATCGCCTGTCGGCCTTCGACGTCGTCCTGCCGACGGCGATTCCGGACAAGGGGCGCGTCCTCACCGCCCTGTCGACGTTCTGGTTCGAGCGCACCCGCCACCTGATCGCCAACCACCTGCTCGACCGCCGCCTCGAGGACACGGTGCCGGCGGCATGGGTCGAGCGCCTGCGTGGCCGCACCCACATCGTCCGCAAAGCGAAGGCTCTGCCGGTCGAGGCGGTGGTGCGCGGCTACCTGGCCGGTTCGGGATGGGAGGAGTACAAGCGCAGCGGCACGGTGTGCGGCGCCGCGCTGCCGGCGGGACTGCGCCAGGCCGACCCGCTCCCGGAGCCGATCTTCACGCCTTCGACCAAGGCGCCGCAGGGCGAGCACGACGAGAACATCTCGTTCGAGGCGGCGGCGAAGCTGATCGGCGCCGACGTCGCCGCGCGCGTGCGCGATCTGTCCATCGCCATCTATCGCTTCGGGGCCGAGTGGGCGGCGCAGCGCGGCATCATCATCGCCGATACCAAGTTCGAGTTCGGCCTGCTGGACGGCGAACTGCTGCTCATCGACGAGGTGATGACGCCCGACTCCTCGCGCTTCTGGCCGCAGGACGAGTACCGACCGGGCATGTCGCCGCCGAGCTTCGATAAGCAGTATGTGCGCGACTACCTGCTCGAGATCGGTTGGAACAAGACTCCGCCGGGTCCCGAACTGCCACCGGAAGTAGTGCGGCATACCTCGGCGAAGTACCGCGAGGCATTGAAGCGGTTGACGACGTAAGCTTCCTTTCTGTGGAGGGCGCCGCCCCGTCGGCGCCTGTTGGATGACGCCGCGCGTCTTCGCTTCAACAGGCGCCGACGGGGCAGCGCCCTCCAGTCCCTGACTCTCAGTGTCCGGCCTGCGCCGCGCGGCGCAGGCGATCCATGATCGCGCGGCCGATGCCGCGCTCCGGCACGGCGACAACGTCGGCGCGAGCGTAGCCGCCCGCGTCGAGCGCACGCAGCGCCCCGAACAGACGTGCCGCGGCCGTGACGAGATCGCCGTCGGGCGACAGCTGGAGCACGTCGCGATAGCCGCTGGTGTCGGTCACCGGACCGGCCGTCAGCAGCGCCGCCCCGGCGCGGTCCGCGATGGCCACCGCGGCCGGCGAGGCGACGATCACCAGCGGCGTGCGCGGGGCGTAGTGACGGGGCAGTTGGCCTGGCGCGGTCGGCAGCGCCTCGGCGGCGGCGATGTGCAGCGGCCCCAGCATTGCTTCGAGTTCCTCGAGCCCGATCAGCCCCGGTCGCAGCAGCGCCGGCTGCGTAGCCAGGAACGAGACGATGGTCGACTCGAGCCCGACCCGGCAGGGTCCGCCGTCGAGGATGAGCGGAACGGCGGCGCCGAGTTGGTCGGCGACGTGGGCGGCGGTGGTGGGGCTGACGTAGCCGAAGGGATTGGCGCTCGGCGCCGCGATCGGCCGCCCCACCGCGCGCAGCAGGGCCTGCGCGACGGCGTGGTCCGGCACCCGCACGGCGACCGAGTCGAGGCCAGCCGTGACCAGATCGGGAATCAACGCCGTGCGCGGCAGGACGACGGTGAGCGGGCCGGGCCAGTAACGCGCCACCAGGCGGCGTGCCGCGTCGGGCACCGCCCGCGCCACCGCATCCAGGTCGGCGGCGTCGGCGAGATGCACGATCAGCGGATCGAAGGACGGCCGGTCCTTGATCGCGAAGACGCGCGCCGCGGCCTGTGCGTCGGTGGCGTCGGCGCCGAGTCCGTACACCGTCTCGGTCGGGAAGGCGACGACGCCACCGCCGCGCAGGTGCCGCGCGGCTTCGGCAATGGCGTCGGGGGTGGCGGCACGGATCATCGCGTCAGCTGCGCCAGCTTGGCGTCAGCAGCGCCAGCTTGTTCTTCGCCGCCTTGCCCACCTTGGTTCGCCCATGGCGCTCGCCGAGGTGTTCGAGCAGCTCGGCGGCGACGCTGCGAGCGTCGCCGCGCGCCTCGGCGAGGGCAAAGGCGACGTAGTAGAGATCCTCCGGTTCGAGGCTGCGTTCCTTGCGCAGGCGTTCGCCGAGCGGGAAGGGCGTCTCGGCCAGGGCGCGGATGGCGTCGAGCCCGGCATCGCGCGGGCGCACGGCGGCGCCGGGCGGGTGCTTGTGGCTCTTCAGCGTGGCCACCGCGAAGGCATAGCGAGTTTCCTCGTCCCAGGCCGGCGTGTCGCGCAACAGGGCCAGCCAGCGTGCCGCGTCCGCAAAGCGCTTGCGCTTGCGCAGCGCCTCGGCACGGGCGGTGATCTGGGCCTGCAGCCAGGCCGGATCGAGGGCCTGCAGGACATGCTGCAGGGCGGCGTACAAGCGGTCCTCGCGTCCTTCCAGGGCGGCGCTGAGTCGGTTCCAGAGGGCGGTGAGCGTGTCGCGCTTCCAGGCGCGCTCGTGCAGCAGGACGATGTCGGCGATGGTCCAGGCCTTACGCTCGTCGTCGCAGGCGAGCAGTTCCTTCATCAGCGGGAGGCGTGCGGCGGGCAGCGTCTTGAGTGTCGCGATGGCCTGATCGCGGCGCGCGTAACTGTCGTCGGTGAGGTAACCGATCAGGGTCTTCACGACGCCGCCGGAGTCGAATCCGCCGAGCTTGCCGACGGCGAAGCGCTTGACCATCGGTTGCGGGCTCTCGGCCAGCTGACTGAGGCGCGGCAGATGGGAGCGGTCGAGGGTCTGATCCTCGAGCAGGCGGATGGCCGGGCGCAGGACGCCGGCCTCGTCGTCATGGTCGAGGAGCGGCAGCAGCGCCGCGATCTCGGCCGTGTTGAGGGTCTTGCCGCGCAGGCAGTGGGTGAGCGCGCCGAGGGCGTGGACACGGACGACGAACGGCTCGCGCGCCTCGAGCATGGCGAGCAGCGGCTTGCGGGCTCGCGCGTCGGCGATGGCGCCGAACAGCTTCGCCGCGGCGACCAGATGGGTGCGGTGGCCGCGCGCGCCGGCGGCGAGGGCCTCGACGCGGCGCAGGACGTCGCCGCGCTCCTTCTCCGCCAGCGTCGGCACGACGGCGAGGAGGGCGTCGCAGGCGATGCGGTTGGTGTCGAAGTCATCGCCGGCCATCAACTCGAACAGCGTCTCGAGCGCCGCGCCGCTGCGCACCCGCGCGCACAGCTCGACGATGGCGGCGAGGCGGCGGCGCGGCGCATCCTTGAGGCGCTTGCGCGCCGCCGTGACTGCTGCGGCGCCGAGCGGCGCGATGATCCGCACGGCGCGCTGGCGCACCGGCTCGTCCTCGCTGTCGAACAGCGGCAGGACGGCATCGACGGTGAGCGGCGTGCGGACCTGCTCGAAGTAGCCGAGGGCGAAATCGCGCACCAAGACGTTGGGACTGGCGAGAGCCCCGGCGACGGCCTGCGCGACTGGGGCCTCGGCGGCGCCGAGGTGCGTCACGACGACCAGCGCCGCGCAGCGCGCTTCAACGTCACTGCCAGCGAGCAGCCCGACGACGCGTTTGAGGGTGGCGTCCACGCGCGCGTGCTACCAGAGGTCCTCGCGTGGCGGAAGCGCGGCGCCTCCCTGGCGAGGTGACGGTCGGCGTGCGAGAAGCGTCGCGCAGGCAAGGGAGGGCACGGCGTGGAGTTCCGCGACAAGGTCGTCATCGTCACCGGCGCGTCGTCCGGCATCGGCTACGAGGCGGCGCTGGCCTTCGCGCGCCGCGGCGCCGTTGTCGTCGCCGTGGCGCGCCGCGAGGCATTGCTGCAGCGGCTGATCGAGGCCTGCAGGCCGGACTCGCCGCGGTCGTTCTACCGCGTCGCCGACCTCGGCGAACAAGCTGCCGCCGAGGGCGTCGTGGCGGAGACCGTCGCGCGCCTGGGCCGGCTCGACGTGCTGGTCAACAACGCCGCGATCTCCAAACACAAGCACACCTTTCACACCAGCGCCGCGGAGGCCGACCTGGTGATGCGGGTGAACTTCATGTCGTGCGTCTGGACGACCTACGCGGCGCTACCGCCGATGCTGTGCCAGGGCGGCGGCACGATCGTCAACGTGTCGTCCTTCGCCGCCAAGGTCTCGCCGCCGCGCGAGGGCCTCTACGCCGCCTCGAAGGCGGCGATGAACGCCTTCACCGAGGGACTGTGGAACGACCTCGCCGGGTCGGGCATTCACGCCGCCATCGTCAACCCGGGCCCGATCGACACCGAGATCTGGGAGAAGGAGGACGAGCCGCCGTCGTACAAGGGACCGAAGTACCCGCCCAAGATCGTCGTCGACGCGATCTTCGAGGTCATCGAACGCCGCCGCTACGAGGTCACCATCCCGCGCCGCAACCCGATGCTGATCACCGCCCGGCTGCTGCGCCTGCTCCTGCCCGGCGTGCTGCGCATGGGGATGGCGAGGACCGAGCCGGTGCCGGTGGAACTCATCGAGCGGGCGCGTGAACGGGCCCGCGCCGGAGTCGAGCCGGCGCCGCGTTAGTGGTGCGGCGTCGCGACCGCGGCGCCCATTCACTCGCCTTCAGGCCAGCTCGCCAAGACCTCCCCGTCGCGGATCTCCAATGGCACCGGTGTCAGGCACTGGCCGAGCGGCGGGCCGGCGACGCAGGTGCCGCCGACGGGCTCGTAGAGGGCGCCGTGCGTCGCGCAGAGGATGTGCGCGCCATCATCGCTGAGGAACTGGTTCTCGACCCAGTCCATGGTCATCGGGATGTGGCAGCAGCGATTGACGTAGGCGACGAAGCGGCCGCCGTGGTTGAGCACGAATGCCTCGAGCTCGCGCCCGTCACGGGTGAGGAAGAACTTCTTGGTGTGGCCGTCCGCGACCTCGTCGACTCGCGCCACCGGCGTCTGCGTCTGCATACGAAGCGCCAGCTTGCACCCAACCCCCAGGCTGGTACAACCCGGCGCACCATTCCAGTCGTGAGGAGCGTGCCATGCGGGTCATTGTTGGAGCTATTGTGTTGTTGGGTCTTGGGGTTTTCGGCGCCGGGCCCGCCGAGGCGGGTAATCCCGTCGTACTGATGAAGACGTCGCTGGGCGAGATCACCATCGAGCTCGACCAGGCCAAGGCGCCGGAGAGCACCAAGAACTTCCTCTCGTACGCGAAGGACAAGGCCTACGACGGCACGGTGTTCCATCGAGTCATCCCGAATTTCATGATCCAGGGCGGTGGCTTCGACAAGGACATGAACCAGAAGGCGACCAAGCCGCCGATCAAGAACGAGGCCGGTAACGAACTGCGCAACCTCAAGGGTACGATCGCCATGGCGCGTACCGGCGATCCGAACAGCGCCACGTCGCAGTTCTTCATCAGCACCAAGGACAACGCCTTCCTCGACCACCGCGACGACAGCCCGCAGGGCTACGGGTATGCCGTCTTCGGCAAGGTGGTGAAGGGTATGGACGTGGTCGACAAGATCGCTGCGGTGCCGACGACCACCAAGATGCCGCACCAGAACGTGCCGGTGACGTCGGTCGTGATCGAGAGCGTGACCGTCATTGAGGGCAACTGAGCGGCGCTGCCGCCGCCGGGGAGGGCAACTGAGCGCCGCCGCCGCCGCCGGGGAGGGCAACTGAGCGCCGCCGCCGCCGCCGGGGTGATCTTCGACCTTGACGGCGTCATCATCGATTCCGAGGAGCTGCAGCATCGGGCCTACAACCAGGTGCTGCAGCCCTTCGGCATTCAGGTGGACGCGGCCGTCTACGGACGCGAGTGGATCGCGGCTGGGCGGGGCCCGGAGTACGCGGTGCGCGAACTCGGCCTGCCGCTGACGCCGAGCGAGCTGCGCCGCCGCAAGGACCCCGTCTATCACGCGCTGATGCGCAGCGAGATCACCTTGGTCCCCGGCGCCGCCGCGGCGATCGCCCGCCTCGCCGGCGCGTTTCCGCTCGCCGTGGCGACGAACTCCAATGCGGCCGACACCGGCTTCGTGCTCGAGCGGTTTGGGCTGGGTGCGCTCTTCACCACGGTCGTGACGCGCGAGCACTACGCGGACGCTAAGCCGGCGCCGGATGCCTTCGCCACCGCCGCCGGGCGCCTGGCCCTGCCGCCGGCTCGCTGCGTGGTGATCGAGGATGCGGCCAAGGGGGTGCGGGCGGCGGCGGCGGCCGGCTGCCCCTGCATCGCCTTCCCGCACGACTACACGGCGGACAACGATGTTGGCACGGCGCAGGCGGTCATCCGATCGCTCGACGAGCTGACGGTGCAACTGGTGCGCTCCGTCCTCGACGGCGTACCGAAGGAGTGACGATGGACACCGAAACAATCGCCCGCTTTCTGGTGACGGCCTTCTTCGCCGTCGTCTTCCTGCAGTCGGCGCTCGACAAGCTGACCGACTCCGCCGGCAACCTCGAGTTCCTCGCCGGGCACTTCAAGAACAGCCCGTTCCCGGAGAGCCTGGTGCGGCAGATGTTCTGGGTGCTGACCGGGCTCGAGGCGCTAGCGGGCGGGCTGTGCGGCCTCGGCGTGCTGTTCTTCAGTTATACGCGCGAGGGGTGGAACCTGGCTTCGTTGGGCATCGCGGTGGGCGGGCTGGCGCTGCTGGCGTTGATCATCGGGCAGCGCTTCGCCAAGGATTACGCGGGCGCCGCGGTGGTGGCGGCGTACTTTGCCGTGGCGTTGATCGGGCTGGCGTTCTTCTGATCCCCGCACCCGGCGCTCTCTGCGGGAAACGGGGTCGAATCAGGGCACGGTCCAGGTGTCGCCCTGCGCGAACAGCGCGTCGAGATCGCCGGCGCCCTGCTTGGCGGTGGCGGCGGCGACCTGGGCGTTGATGGCCTGGTCGTAGGTCGGGCGCTGCACCGCACGCAGGACGCCGAGCGGGGCGGGGAACTCGGGGCCCTGCATGGTCGCCAGCAGGAAGGTCAGCGTCGCGTCCTGCTCGTCGTGCACCAGCAGGTCGGAGTCGCTGACGCCGTTGCCGAGGGCCACCACCTCGAGGCGGTGGCCGTTCATGCGAATGCCCTTGTCGCGCTGCTTGCCGAACACCATCGGCTTGCCGTGTTCGAGCAGCAGCGCGGCGTCGGCCTTGCTGTCCTTCTCGCTGATCGCCGACCAGGCGCCGTCGTTGAAGATGTTGCAGTTCTGCAGGATCTCGACGAAGGCCGTGCCGCGGTGTTGGCTGGCGCGGCGAATCATCTCTTGGAGGTGCTTGGCATCGACGTCGACCGTGCGGGCGACGAAGGTCGCCTCGGCGCCGAGCGCCACCGACACCGGGTTGAGCGGGTAGTCGATCGAGCCGAGCGGCGTCGACTTGGTCACCTTGCCGGTCTCGGAGGTCGGCGAGTACTGGCCCTTGGTGAGGCCGTAGATGCGGTTGTTGAACAGCAGCAGGTTGACGTCGACGTTGCGCCGCAGCACGTGCAGCATGTGGTTGCCGCCGATGCTCAGTCCGTCCCCGTCGCCGGTCACCACCCACACCGACAGCTCGGGGCGGGTCGCCTTCAGGCCGGTGGCGATCGCCGGCGCGCGCCCGTGGATGGAGTGAAACCCGTAGGTGTTCATGTAGTACGGGAAGCGGCTCGAGCAGCCGATGCCGGAGACGAAGACGATGTTCTCGCGCGCGATGCCGAGCTCGGGCATCACCTTCTGCACCTGCGCGAGAATCGAGTAGTCGCCGCAGCCCGGACACCAGCGGACGTCCTGATCGGTGACGAAGTCCTTGCGCGCCAGGGGCGGGCTGACGACCGGGATGTTCATCGCGACGCCTCCATCATCTTCTGCGCTTTGCTGACGATCTCGCTGATCTTGAAGGGCTGTCCCTGGATCTTGTTCAGGCCGACGGCATCGACGAGGTACTCGGCGCGGATCAGCTTCACCAGCTGCCCCATGTTCAACTCGGGCACGAGGACGCGGCGGAAGCGGCCGAGGATGTCGCCGAGGTCCCGCGGCAGCGGGTTGAGGAAGCGCAGATGCACATGACCGACGCGGTGGCCCTGGTCGTTCAGGGTGCGCGTCGCGGCCTCGAGCGAGCCGTAGGTGCTGCCCCAGCCGAGCAGCAGCAGGTCGCCCTCCGCAGCGCCGTTGATGGGCGTCGGCGGGATCTCGCGCGCGATGCCGGCGATCTTGCGAAAACGCACGCGCACCATCTGCTCATGATTGGCCGGCGCGTAGCTGACATTGCCGGTGAGGTAATCCTTCTCGAGGCCGCCGATGCGGTGCTCGAGTCCCCGTGTGCCGGGCACCGCCCACGGCCGCGACAGGGTCTCGGCGTCGCGCAGATAGGGGTAGTACCCGGTCGGGTCGGTCCGGAAGGCGACGTTGATCTTGGGCAGGCTGGCGACCGTCGGGATCGCCCAGGGCTCGGCGCCGTTGGCGAGGTAGCCGTCGGAGAGGAAGAAGACCGGCGTCATGTACGTGACGGCGATGCGTACCGCCTCGAAGGCCATGGCGAAGCACTCCGCCGGTGTCGCCGGCGCGAGGATCGGAATCGGCGAGTCGCTGTTGCGGCCGAACATGGCGAGCATGAGGTCGGCCTGTTCGGTCTTGGTCGGCAACCCGGTGCTGGGCCCGCCGCGCTGAATGTCGGCGATGACCAGCGGTAGCTCGGTGCAGACGGCGAGGTTGAGGGTCTCCGCCTTCAGGCAGACGCCCGGGCCGCTGGTGCTGGTCAGGGCGATGGCGCCCCCGAATGCGGCGCCGAGGGCCGCGCCGATGCCGGCGATCTCGTCCTCCGCCTGGAAGGTGAGGACGTTGAAGTTCTTATAGGTCGACAGCTCGTGCAGGATGTCGCTGGCCGGCGTGATCGGGTAGCTGCCGAGGAAGAGTTGCATGTCGGCGCGGCGCGCCGCGGCGACGAAGCCGAGGGCGGCGGCCTGGTTGCCGGTGATGTTGCGGTAGTGGCCGGGCGCGATGGTGGCTGGCTTGACCCGATAGGCGGTGCGAAACATCTCGGCGGTCTCGCCGAAGTTCCAGCCGGCCTTGATGACGCGCGCATTGGCGTCGGCCAGCGCCTGGTTCTTCTTGAACTTCTGTTCGATCCACTTGAGCGTCGGCTCGACCGGGCGCTGAAACAGCCACGAGGTCAGGCCGAGGGCCAGGAAGTTGCGCGAGCGCATCATGGCGCGCGTCGGCAGGCCGAGGTCCTTGAGCGCGTTGATGGTCAGCTTGGTGATGTCGACCTCGAACACCTGGAACTTGTTGAGCGAGCCGTCGGTGAGCGGGTTCGCAGTGTACTCGGCCTTCTTCAGGTTCTGGTCGTTGAACTGTTCCTTGTCGACGATGAGGATGCCGTTCGGTTCGAGGTCGTCGATGTTGACCTTGAGTGCGGCGGGATTCATCGCCACCAGTACGTCCGGGGCATCGCCGGGCGTCAGGACAGCGCGGCTGGAGAAATGCAGCTGGAAGCCGCTGACGCCGGCCAGCGTCCCCGTTGGGGCGCGGATCTCGGCCGGAAAGTCGGGCAGGGTGCTGAGGTCGTTGCCCGCCAGCGCCGTCTCGTTGGTGAAGTGCTGGCCGGCGAGCTGCATGCCGTCGCCGGAATCGCCGGCGAAACGGATCACGACATGGTCGCGCTCCTCGATACGCTTCGCGGCCCCGCTGCCCGCCACGACCGCGGCGGCACTCTCTGGTTCCATGGATTCCTCGTCGCCTCCCCCGCAACGCCGCTGCGCCGCCTGAGCGAGCTATATCGGCGCCCCAACAGCGTTTCAACACGCTCTTCTGCGGCAGGCGCTGCCCGCGCCGGGCGGTCCCGGCCCGTCTCAGGGCTTGGCCGGGCGGGCCGGCGCCGCCGCCTCCTGCGCCAGCACCGCCAGCACGGTGTAGTCCGCCGGCGCTGCGGTCTCGACCTGGCGTAGTTTCACCGCCACAGACAGCTCGCGTTCCAGTTCGCGCACGGCCGCCGGCTCGAACTGCGTCAGGAACACCGCGACGCTGGCGTGCACCGTCACCTCGATGCGCTGCACCGGGCCGTTCAGCGTCGCCTCGCGGCGGATGCGGCGCAGGATCTCGTAGGCGGTTGTCGCGACGCCCTTGACGTGTCCGCGCTGGCCGCAGGTGGAACAGGGCTCGCACAAGCGCTGCGTCAGGCTCTCGCGCGTGCGCTGGCGGGTCATTTCGACCAGCCCGAGCTCCGACAGCGCCAGAATCGTCGTGCGCGCCTTGTCGCCGCGCAGGGCCTCGTTCAGCGCCGCGAGGACCGCCTTGCGGTCCTCGGCGTGCTCCATGTCGATGAAATCAATGATGATCAGGCCGCCGATGTTGCGCAGACGCAGTTGGTCGACGACGACGCGCGCCGCGTCGATGTTGGTCTTCAGCGTCGTTTCGCGCTGGTCGGTCTTGCCGACGAAGCGCCCGGTATTGACGTCGATCGCCGTCAGCGCCTCGGTGTGGTCGATGACGATATAGCCGCCCGATTTCAGCCACACCTTGCGTTCGAGCGCCTTGTTGATCTGCGCCTCGATGCCGTAGCGCTCGAAGATCGGCTCGGTCAGCTCGTAGAGCTCGACGCGCGGCCGCCAGCGCGGCATCACCTCGTCGATGAAATCGAGCACGCGCTGATAGTCGCGGCGGTTGTCGATGACGACGCGCGTCACGTCGCTCGCCGAGAGGTCGCGCATGGTGCGCAGGATGACGTCGAGTTCCTGGTGCAAGATGGCCGGCGCCGGTAGGCTCTCGGCCTTGCGTGACAGATGCTGCCACTGGCGGCGCAGCAGGCGCAGATCGGACTGGATCTCGCGCTTCGAGACGCCCTCACAGGCGGTGCGGATGATGATGCCACCGCTCTCGTGCGCCACCGCCTCGACCGCCTCGCGCAGGCGTTCGCGCTCCTCCTCGCTGGCGATGCGGCGCGAGACGCCGACCTGGCGGCTGGCGGGCAGGTAGACGAGATAGCGGCCGGGCAGGGAGATGTCCGAGGTGACGCGCGCGCCCTTGCTACCGATCGGCTCCTTGCTGATCTGGACGATGACCTCTTGTCCCTTCTGCAGCCGCTCCTCGATCGGCGGCATGGTGCGCAGGCGGCGCGGCGTGGCGCCGTCCTCGCCCGCGCCTGCCGCGTCCGCGGTCGGCGCCGGCGGCTCGCCGGCGGTATCGCCGAGGGCGTACTCCTCGGCGTTCATCCGGAAGAAGTCGGCGCCGGCGAGGAAGGCCGCCTTCTCGAGCCCGATGTCGACGAAGGCGGCCTGCATGCCAGGCAGCACGCGCATGACGCGGCCCTTGCAGATGCTGCCCACACTGCTGCGCTCGCGCACGCGCTCGAGCTGGATCTCGAGGAGGCGCGCGTTCTCCATCGTGGCGACGCGCGCCTCCTGCGGCGTCGAGTTGATGATGATCTGCCGGGGCACGGGCGGCTCTACGCGTGCACCGGCGAGGCGTCGGAGCCATCCGCGACCGCCGCGGCGGCACGCTGGAAGGCATGCGTCTTGTACAGCGGCAGCGCCCGCGCCGTGTCGGCATCGAGGCCGAACAGGGCGGCGAGCAGCTCGGTCGGCTTCAGCGATCCGGCGGGGGAGAAGCCGACGTCGACCTCCACCGATGCCGCGTCGATGCGCGTCAGGCGCCCGACCAGGGAGCGAGCGTCGACCGTCTTCTCGCCCTTGCCGGAGCCCTTCTGGCCGCTCCGCTTCTGCAGCGGGAACGTGTCGCGGGCGATGAAGGCGGCCAGGCACGCATCGACCGCTGCCGCCCCGACGCGGGCAATCACGTCCGCCACATCGACGCGAAAGCGGAAGCCAATCAGATCGGCCTCGGGGCTCGGCGCGCGCAGGTCGATTGCCTCCGCCGTCAGCACGGACATGCCGTCCGGCAGATGCGCCGCGAACCGTCGCGCGACCTCGGTGGCCGGCAGCACGTCGGCGAGGTCGATGTCGAGTACCTCGCAGTCGCTCTCGGCGCCAACCGGCAGCCCCGGACTGAAGCGCAGCTTGGGCGCCGGGCGATGCCCCTGCGAGAACGCCAACGGCAGGCGCGCCCGCCGGCAGGCGCGGTCGATCACTTCGATCAATTCGAGATGGCTGATGAACCGTGCCCGGCCGCGCTTGGCATAGGTCAAGCGCAGCCGCATCGCCGCCGCGCGGATCTCCACCGGCGGGGCGAGTGCCTCGGTGCCGGCGTCGAGCCACTCCTCGGCGTTGCCGAGGCCGCCTGAGGGGCGCCGCCCCGTCGGTGCTTGTTGGATGGGGGGCCCGGCATTCGCGCCAACCGGCGCCGATGGGGCGGCGCCCTCCAGGGCGGCCGAGCGCGCGGCGGCGGCCGCGGCGCGCGTCTTCTTGCCGACGCGCGCCTGCACCTTCTGCCAGCCGCGCGGCTCCCATGCCCCCGGTGCCGCCGGCACGTCGCCGCCGACGGTGACGTGGGCCCAATTGTCCACCACTTCGCCGCGGTGTTCGCCGCCCTTGGCGCCCTTCAGGTGATAGGTGACGTTCTTCACGTTGGTGAAGTCGCAGGCGCCGCAATAGGTGCATCGCTCGATGCTGCAGTCCGGCGTCAGCTTGCCCTCGACGGCGTCGGCGAGCTCGCGCTGCAGGTAGGCCTTGGTGACCCCGCAGCTGAGGTGATCCCAGGGCAGCGTCTCGTTGAGCATGCGCCGCCGCAGATAGTCGCGCGGATCAATGCCGGTCTCCGTCAGGGCCTGTTCCCACAGGTCGAAGCGGCACTGCTCGGTCCAGCCGTCGAAACGGCAGCCGAGCCGGTAGGCGGCGAGGAGCAACGCCGACAGCCGGCGATCACCGCGCGAGAAGACGCCCTCGAGGTACGAGGTGCGCGCGTCGTGCCACTTGAAACGAATGCGGCGGCGGCCGAGCTCGCGGCGCAGCAGCGACTGGCGCGCTTCGGTTTCGTCAACGTCGACCTGCGCCGCCCACTGGAACGGCGTGTGGGGCTTCGGCACGAAGGTCGAGACGCTGGCGGTGACTTCGGGGCGCGGCGTGCCGGTGGCGGCGACCTTGGCGGCGAGGTCGGCGATGGCGACCAGATCGCTCTCCTCCTCCCCCGGCAGACCGAGCATGAAATACAGCTTCAGTGTCCGCCAGCCGAGGCCGAAGATCTGGCGCGCCGCCTCGATCAGCTCCGATTCCTCGTATTCCTTTTGGATGATGTCGCGCAGGCGCTGCGAGCCGGCTTCGGGGGCCAACGTGAAGCCGGTCTTACGGACACGCCGGATCTGTTCGAGCAGCGCTGGGGCCAGCGCGTCGACGCGCGTCGACGGCAGCGACACGGCGACGCGGTCGGCGGCGAACTTGTTCATCAGCTCGGTGAGCACCGGGTTGACGCAGGAGTAGTCGCCGGTGCTCAGGCTGAGCAGCGACAATTCGTCGGTGCCGGTGGCGGCGACGGCGCGTTCGGCCTGCGCCAGGACGCGGCGCGGATCGCGCTCGCGCAGCGGGCGATAGATGTAGCCGGCCTGGCAGAAGCGGCAGCCCTTGACGCAGCCGCGCATGACCTCGAGGCTGGGGCGGCCGTGCACGACACGGATGTTGGGGACGACGTGCGTCTCGGTGAGGGGGACGGTGTCGAGGTCGCGCAGGATGCGCTTCTCGACCACGGCCGGCACGTCGGGCCGTGTCGGTTCGATCGCCAGCAGACGCCCGCGCTCGTCGTAGCGCGGCGCGTAGAAGGCCGGCACATAGACGCCGGGGATCTGCGCCAGGGCCGCCAGCAGGTCGCCGCGATCGCGCCGGTCCCAGGCGAGGTAGGTATCGCACAGGTCGTGGATCGCCTCTTCGCCGTCGCCGAGCAGCACGGCGTCGAGAAACTCCGCCAGCGGCTCGGGATTGAACGCGCACGGGCCGCCGGCGACCACCAGCGCGTCGGCGGCGGTGCGATCGGCGGCGCGCAGCGGCACGCCGCCGAGGTCGAGCATGGTCAGGATGTTGGTGTAGGTCAGTTCGTACTGCAGGCTGAAGCCGACGAGATTGAACTCGCGCAGCGGCGTGTAGGTCTCCAACGACACCAGCGGGTGGTGCGCCTCCCGCAGGACTTTTTCGAGATCGAGCCAGGGCGCATAGATGCGCTCCGCATACACATCGGAACGCCGGTTGAGCAGGTCGTAGAGCATCTGCATGCCGGGGTGCGACTGGGCGATCTCGTAGACTTCCGGGAAGGCGAGGGCAAAGCGCAGGGCGACGGCGGCGGGATCCTTGCGCACCACGCCGAGCTCGTTGCCGAGGTAGCGGCCGGGCTTGTCGACGCGGGCGAGCAGGCGTTCGTAGGTCTGTGAGCAGATAGGCATCGGCGGCCGGATGATATGGACAACCCCCGGTGGTGGCAACCGACCCGGCGACGACGTGTTGGCCAAAAGTGCTGATCGGACAGCTTGACTGACCCAGGCGCGGACAGTATCGCTCCCCGGAACTGTCGTTTTACAGGAGGCGGGTTGCCAATGGTGGCGGGGGCGGTGGTGCTCAACACCAAGGTCTTGGTCCTCAACCGGAACTTCCTTCCGGTGCATGTGACGTCGGTCCGCCGCGCCTTCTCGTTGCTCTACCAGGGGCTGGCCGAGGCGGTCGATGCCGAGTACCGGACCTTCGATTTCGACAGTTGGGCCGCGCTGTCGGCGCGTTTGAATGACGACACCATCGGCCTGATCGGCCGCGTCATCAGGGTCCCGCGGGTGATCCTGCTGCTCACCTACGACCGCATTCCCCGGCGCCAGGTGCGCTTCAACCGCTTCAACGTCTATGCCCGCGACCGCAATACCTGCCAGTACTGCAGCCGCCGCCTGCCGCGCACCGACCTGAACCTCGACCATGTGGTGCCGCGCTCGCAGGGCGGCACGTCGGTATGGGAGAACATCGTCTGCTCCTGCCACGGCTGCAACCGCCGCAAGGGCGGCCAGACGCCGAAGGAGGCCGGCATGAAGCTGATGCGGGTACCGAAACGGCCCGACTGGACGCCGTTCATGCTCGAGACCTTCAGCCTGCGGCGCTATCGGGAGTGGTTGCCCTTCCTCTCGACCGTCGACGCGGCGTACTGGAACACCGAACTCGAACCCTGACTGCGGGCGGGCCGACCACAAGATGTGGGGGCCAGTAACGGTCGGGCCCCCAAGTTCTTGACCGGGCTACCCCGCTATGCGATGGAGCGGGAACTCGAGGCGGATGAGGGGGCGGCATGCGGATCAAGCAACTGGAGCTCGTCGGCTTCAAGTCTTTCCCCCAGCGGACCCGGCTGGATTTCCCCAACGGGGTCAGCGGCGTCGTTGGCCCGAATGGCTGCGGGAAATCGAACATCGTCGACGCCATCCGCTGGGTCCTGGGTGAGCAGAGCCCGAAGCACCTGCGCGGCGATGCCATGGACGCGGTCATCTTCAACGGCAACGAGACGGTGGCGCCGCTGGGCATGGCCGAGGTGTCGCTGACCTTCGACAACGACCGGCCACTGGGCCCGCCGACCGACCTCGACCTGGAAGTCTCGACCCTGCCGGCCCACATCCGCGAGTTGCCAGAGATCACCGTCACGCGCCGCTACTTCCGCTCCGGCGAGGCCGAGTACTTCATCAACCGCACCGCCTGCCGCCTCAAGGACATCACGGAACTGTTTCTCGGCACCGGCGTCGGATCGAAGGCCTACGCGATCATCGAGCAGGGGCGTGTCGAGCAACTCATCAACGCCAAACCCGAGGACCGCCGCCTCTTCATCGAAGAAGCGGCCGGCACGACGCTCTATCGCTCCCGCAAGCTCGCCGCCGAGCGCAAGATGGAGCGCACGCGTGAGAACCTGTCGCGCGTCAACGACATCCTGCACGAGATCGACCGACAGACGCAGTATCTCGAGCGCCAGGCGAAGAAGGCCGAGGCCCACAAGTCCATCGTCGTCGAACTGCGCGACGTCGAACTGCGCGTCGTCGGGCGCCAGTGGCAGGGGTTGCAGGGCGAACTCGCCGAGCTCGACGCCGGGCGGGCGCGCCTCGCCGAGGACGAGACGCGTCTGCGCGGCGAGCTGCAGGCCAATCAGCGGGAGCAGGAAGCGGGCGCGACGGCGGTAGCCGATGCCGAGCGCGCGCACGCGGCGGCGCGCGAGCAGCTGGCGGTGATGGAGGCCGAGCGCAACAGCCTGCACCAGCGCCTCGCCCTGCTCGACGACCAGCGCGCCGAGCGCCAGCGGCGCCAGGCGCGCCTCGCCGAAGAAACCGAGACGACGGGTGCGGCGCTCGGGCAGGGCGAGGAGCGCCTGCAACAGGCGCAGCGCGAGCGCGACGCCTCGGTGCAATACCTCGCCTTCGACGAGGCGGCGCTGCGCGCCAGCGAGATCGCGCTCAGTGCGGCGCGCAGCGCGCTCGGCGCCCTCACCGCCGCGCTCGAGGAGGCCAAGAACGCACTGATCGAGCATGTGACGCGCGAGGTCGAGGCGCGCAACGCCGTCACCACGCTGGCGCGCCGCCGCGAAGATATTGCGCGCCAGGTCGATAAGCTGCGCGGCGAGGAGCACGCGCTGGAGCAGCGCCGCGGCGAGATCGAGGCACATCTGGCGATGCGGCGCGCGGACCTGGAGCGCCTGCGCGGCGAGCTGACGCGCGCCACCGGCGAGCAGGAGGCGCGCGCCAACGAGTTGCGCGCGTTGGCCGAGGCGCGGCGGCGCTGGGAGCGCGGCGCCGTCGAGTTGGAGAGCACCATGGTGCAGGCGCGCTCGCGGCTCGAATCGTTGGAGCAGATCCAGGCTGACTACGAGGGCTTTCACCGCGGCGTGCGTGCCATCATGCGGCAGGAGCAACACCCCGATGGCGTGCTCGGCGTGGTCGCCGACGTGATCGACATCCCGCAGGAGTACGAGCGCGCCGTTGCCGCCGTCCTCGGCGACCGTCTCCAGTACGTGATTGTCCGCGGCGCGGATGAGGGGGCCGAAGCCGTCGGCCGCCTGCGCGAGGAATCGTCGGGCCGCTCGAGCTTCATCCCGCTGCAGCCGCGTGTTCCCGATCTGACCGGTGTGCAGAGCCTGAACGGAGCCTCGCGCCAGATGTTGGAGCTGGTCGGCGTGCGCGACGAGTACCGCGGCGTCGCCCGCGCGCTGCTCGGCGAAGTGGTGCTGGTGCCCGATCTGCAGACCGCCATCGACATGTGGCGGCAGCACGGGGTGCGGGTGACGCTGGTGACGCCGGACGGCGACGTGCTCGACCCGAGTGGCGTCATCACCGGCGGCAGCGATCGCCCGATCGAGGAGGAGTTGCTGGCGCGGCGACGTGAGATCGAGCAGCTGCGTACCGCCAGCGCCGACAGCGCCGCGAATCTGACCGAGGCGCGCGCCCAGCTGGACCAGGTGACGCTGGCGCTGGCGTCGGCGGAAGACGCCGTCAAGGCGCTCGGCCAGGGCGCGCACGAGCTGACCGTGCAGATCGTCGCGGCAGAGAAGGATGTGGAGCGCCTTGAACTCGAGCACCCGCAGTGCCTGAGCCGCCGCGACGTGGTGCGCTACGAGATCGCGACACTGGTCGACGAGGAAGGCGGCGCGGCCGCCGAGGAAGCCGAGCAGCGGGCTCGCGGCGCGGCGTTGGCGGAGCACCACCGGGCGCTCGAGCAGGCATTGAGCAGCGGGCGCGCCGAGACCGACGAAGCGGCGACGCACGCCGAGGCGCTGATGGCCGAGGTGACGGCAGTGAAGGTGCGCGTCGCCGAACGGCGCGAACGGCAGGCCGCATCCATCGCCACCGCCGCGAGTCTCTCCGGGCAGCAGTCCCAGCTGACCGATCGACTGGCGGGTATCGAGCGCGAGCGGGCGCAGGCGGAGCACGAGCGAAGCGAACTCGAGCAGGAGATCGGCGCCGGGCGCGCGCACGAGGCCGCACAGCGCAGCGACCGGGCAGCCCTCGCACAGGGGGTTGGCGAGCGCACCACGGCGGTGGAGCACGCGAGCGCGGCATTGCGCGGCGTGGAGTTGCGGCAACGCGATTTGCAGTCGGCGTGTGACGCAGTGCGCCAGGCGCAGAACCAGGCCGAGCTCGCCCGCTCCGAGGTCCGCATGCGGGCCGAGCATCTGGCCGAGGCGATGCGGGAGAAGTACGAGACCGACATCGCCGAGTGCGACACCGCCGCGGCGGACGGGACGGACGAGGAGGAGCGCGGCCGTGTCGAGGCCCTGCGCCAGCGCCTGCTGCGCCTGGGCGAGGTCAACATGGGCGCCATCGACGAGTTGCGCGAGTTCACCGAGCGCGGTGGCTTCCTGCGCACCCAACGCGACGATCTGCAGACGTCGCTGGCCGACCTGGAGCGCACCATCCAGAAGCTCAACCGGGCCTCCAAGACGAAGTTCGCCGAGACCTTCGTCAAGGCCAACGAGACGTTCCAGAAGGTGTTCCCGCGCCTGTTCCGCGGTGGCGAGGGGAAGCTGGTGCTGACCAACGAGAACGATCTGCTCGAGACCGGGGTCGAGATCGTCGTGCGGCCGCCGGGCAAGCGGCTCGATACGATGAGCCTGTTGTCGGGCGGCGAGAAGGCGTTGGTGGCGGTAAGCCTCATTTTTTCGCTGTTCCTGATCAATCCGACCCCGTTCTGTATTCTCGACGAGGTCGATGCGCCGCTCGACGACGCCAACATCGGCCGCTTCAACCAGATGATTCGGGAGATGAGTGCGCACTCGCAGTTCATCTTGATCACGCACAACAAGCGGACGATGGAGAGCGCGGACCTTCTGTACGGCGTGACGATGCAGGACCCGGGCGTGTCGAAGGTGATCTCGGTGGCGATGAGCTGAGGGCGTGCGCGACGGCGCCGCCGACGGCTCGCGACGCCGTGGCGACAGCGGGTGATGGACGAGCAGATGGTGATGGCGGCCGCGGCCGCCGCAACGGCGCTGCTACTGGCGTTCGCCGCGCTGCTGGTGCGCGCCCGGCGCCGTGCGGCCGCGCCGCCACCTCCACGGCGCGCCTCGTGGACGAGCGGACTGGCGCGCACGCGCGGCTCCCTCGCGCTCCGCCTGTTCGACGCCTGGGGCGGCGCCGCCGACCGCGACGCGTGGTTACTGCAGGTCGAGGAGATTCTGCTCAGTTCGGACGTCGGCGTGCAGGCGACGCAGGCGCTGCTCGCCCGGCTCGGGCCGGCGGTGCGCACGGTGCGGGACGCCGGGGAGCTGCGCGCCGCGGTGCGCACGGCAGTGCGCGACCTGCTCGCGGCGCCCGCCGCGCCGCCGCCGGCAGCGACACCGGAGGTGATCGTCGTGGTCGGCGTCAACGGCGTCGGCAAGACGACCACCATCGGCAAACTGGCGCACCGATTCCGCGCCCAGGGGCGGGCCGTGTGCCTGGTTGCCGGGGATACGTTTCGCGCCGCCGCCATCGAACAGCTGACGGCGTGGGCCGAGCGCGCCGGCGCCGACCTCGTTAAACATCAGCACGGCGCCGACCCGTCCGCCGTCACCTTCGACGGCGTGCAGGCGGCGAAGTCGCGCGGCGCCGACGTGGTCATCATCGATACGGCGGGTCGGTTGCACGTCAAGACTCACCTGATGGAAGAGGTCAAGAAGATCGCCCGCACCACCGCCAAGCTGGTCGCCGGGGCGCCGCATGAGATCTTGCTGGTGATCGACGCGACCAGCGGGCAGAACGCGCTGACCCAGGCGCGCATGTTCAACGACGCGCTCGGCATCACCGGCGTCGTACTGACCAAGCTCGACGGCACCGCCAAGGGCGGGGTGGCGCTGGCGATTCGTAGCGAGCTCGACCTACCGATCCGCTACGTGGGGTTGGGGGAGCAGGCCGAGGATTTGGCGCCGTTCGATGCCGATGCGTTTGCCGGCGCCCTGTGCAGCGATCGTGAGGAGGAACTCGATGTCGCTTGAAAACCACAGCGCGGCGGGGGTATACGCCGCTGAAACAAAAGTTGAAGATCATACTTTCATGAGCCTCGAGAGTCTTAAGATCCTGGAGGGGCGCGTCGAGGACGTGCTCGGGCGCCACGCTGCGTTGGTGAAGGAGCGGGACCATCTCCAGGGCCAGTTGCAGGCGGCCCGTCAGGCCATCGCCGAGCTCACCGCCCAGGTCGAGGCGTCCGAGAAGGAGCGCGGTCAGATCCGGGCGAAGGTCGAGAGCATTCTTGGCCGACTCGAGGGATTGGACCTGAGCTGATCGCATGGCGCAACCGGTCGAGGTGGTCATCATGGGGCAGACCTTCTCCGTCACCAGCGACGACGGAGAGGAGCATGTCCGCGAGGTGGCCGCTTACGTGGATCGGACGATGCGCGACATCGCTGCCGGCGGGAAGGTAGTGTCCTCCTTTACCGCGGCCGTGCTTGCCGCGTTGAATATCGCCAGCGAATGGCACAAGCTGCGCCAAGATGCCGCGGCGACAACCGCGGCGATTGGTCGCCTGACGGCGCGGCTGGCGGTTGCGGAAGGCGAGCCGGCCGGAAGTTCAAAGGAGAGTTCGATTCGGAACGGGTGATGGACGATCGGACCGAAAACGGCAGATGGTCTTTGGTCGGGGTGGTGGTGGCGCGGCACGCGAAAGCCGAGACTGATGTTCGAAGCGCGTACGAACCAATTGGCAGACGAAGGGTGACGGTTCGTTAGGGCCCCCGACCGCAAGCTCCCGTCCCGCGTCGAGAAATCGACCCTGGGATGGATGACGACAAGACAGCGATCCGACTTGCGATGCGCCGCCACCGGCGGTCGCTGCAGGCCGGCGAACGCGCTGCGGCCGCGGCCGCGGTGGTTGCGGCATTGCAGGGGATGGCGCTCTACGCTGGCGCTCCGCTCGTTCTCGCCTACGTCGATAGCGACGGAGAGCTTCCGACCGGCGCCCTGATCGCGTCGGCCGCCGCCGCCGGCAAGCGCGTCTATCTGCCGCGTCTCGTCGACGGCCGCATGATGTTCGCCGAACACCGGCTCGGCAGCGCCCTGCAGCCGGGGGCCTTCGGCATCCCGGAACCGACGGGCGATCTTCTGCAGCGCGGCCGCATGGCGGACGCGCTGGCGCTCCTTCCACTGCTGGCCTGGGACGACGCCGGCAGCCGGGTGGGGCGCGGCGGCGGGCATTACGACGCCGTCTTTTCGAGTCCATGCCGGCCACGCGGCCTGGTCGGGCTCGCCTACGCATTCCAGCAGCACCCGCGCCTGCCGCGCGATCCATGGGATCTGCGGCTCGACAGCGTTGTTACCGAACGTGGGGTGTACGCGTGCTGGAGCGGGGACGCCGCGTCTCCGTTTACCGAGGAGGTCAATCACGCCAATGGAAGTCTTGATGATCGTGGTCAGCTTGCTGCTGGCCGTCGGAGGGGGCCTGCTGATCGCGCGCTTGCGCGCGCGGCAGGCTGAGGGGGACGCGCGGGCGATTCGGGAAGCTGCCGAGCGGACGCTGGCCGAGGCACGGACTGAGGCCGAGGCGATCCGAAAGGAAGCGGAACTGAAGGGCAAGGAAGCGATCCTGCTAGCGAAGGAGCGGCTGGATCAGGACCTCAAGGAGCAGCGGCGGGAGATTCTGCAGACCGAGAAGCGGCTGGTGGCGCGCGAGGAGACCCTTGATCGCCGCACGGAGCAGTTCGATCAACGCGACGGTGAGACCAAGAAGCGCGAACAGGCGCTGCAGGGCCGCGAGCAGGGCATCGCCGGCAAGCAAGAGGAGCTCGAACAGCTGGTCGGGCAGACGCGCGAGCAGCTCGAGCAGACGGCCGGCCTGACGCGGGACGAGGCGCGCCGGCAGCTGGTCCAGTCGATGGTGGACGAAGCGCGCCATGCGGCCGCCAAGCAGGTCCGCTTGGTGGAGCAGGAGGCGAAGGAGAGCGCCGACCGGCAGGCGAAGAAGATCGTCTCGATCGCCATTGAGCGCCTGGCGGGTGAATTCGTCGCCGAGCGGACGGTGTCGGTGGTGCACCTACCGAGCGACGACCTCAAAGGCCGCATCATCGGGCGCGAAGGCCGCAACATCCGTGCGCTGGAGGCCGCCACCGGCGTCGATCTGATCATCGACGACACGCCGGAGGCGGTGGTGATCTCGTGTTTCAATCCCATCCGTCGCGAGATCGCCAAGCGCGCCCTGGAGCGGCTCATCTCGGACGGTCGCATCCATCCCGGCCGAATCGAGGAAGTGGTGCGCAAGGCGGAGGAGTCGGTCGAGGAGAGTATCCGCGAGGCTGGGCAGAAGGCCGTCCTCGAGGTCGGCATCCGCGGCGTGCACCCGGAGATCGTCAAGCTGATCGGCATGCTGCAGTACCGCTACAGCTATGCCCAGAACGTCCTCATGCATTCGATTGAAGCGGCCTTCATCTGCGGGTCGATGGCGGCGGAGCTGGGGCTCGATACGCAGCAGGCGCGGCGTGCGGCACTGCTGCACGACATCGGCAAGGCGCTGACGCACGAGGTCGAGGGATCGCATGCCATCATCGGCGCCGACATCGCGCGCAAGTACGGCGAGTCGGCGAAGATCGTCAACGCCATCGCGGCGCACCACGAAGAGGTGAAGGCAGAGACCATACTGGCCCCGCTGGTCGACGCCGCCGATGCGCTCTCCGGCGCCCGCCCGGGGGCGCGGCGCGAGATGCTCGAGAGCTACGCCAAGCGGCTCGAGGATCTCGAACGCATCAGCAATTCCTTCAAGGGCGTCGAGAAGTCGTTCGCCGTGCAGGCCGGGCGCGAGATCCGCATCATCGTCACGCCGACGGTGGTCGGCGACGACCAGGCCTCGATGCTGGCGCAGGAGGTGGCGCGCAAAATCGAGAGCGAGATGACATATCCGGGGCACATCAAGGTCACCGTGATTCGCGAGATGCGGACGTCTGAGTACGCTCGGTGATGAAACTGCTGTTCCTCGGCGACATCGTCGGCAAGCCGGGCCGGCTGGCGGTGCGTCAGCTGCTCTCAAAGCTGATTCACCGCGAGCAGGCCGACTTCGTCGTCGCCAACTGCGAGAACGTCTCCGGTGGCGCCGGGGTCGAGCCGGACAACTGCCGCGAGCTGCTCGACGCCGGGATCGATGTGCTGACTTCCGGGAACCACATCTGGCGCAAGAAGGAGATCAACGATTACCTCGAGCGCGAACCACGCCTGCTGCGCCCGGCGAATTTCCCCGCCGGCGCGCCCGGGCGTGGGGCCGGCCTGTTCACGACCACCGGCGGGCGCTCGGTGGGGGTGGTGAACCTGATCGGCCGCGTCTTCATGGACGCCGTCGACTGTCCGTTTCAGGCCGCCGATCGCCTGGTCGCCGGCCTGCGCGAGCAGACGCCGGCGATTTTTGTCGACATGCACTGCGAGGCGACGTCGGAGAAGGGCGCCATGGGGCACCACCTCGACGGTCGGGTCAGCGGCGTCGTCGGCAGTCATACGCATGTGCAGACCGCCGACCAGCGCCTGCTCGGCGCCGGCACGGCGTTCATGACCGACGCCGGCATGTGCGGGCCGATCGACTCGATCATCGGTGTAAAATCCGAGCTGGCGCTGCGCCGCTTCCTCACCCACCTGCCGGTGCGCTTCGAAACGGCCAGCGGCCGTACCCTGGTGCAGGGGGCGGCGATCACCATCGACGACGCCACCGGGCGCGCTACCGCGATCGAGCGCGTGCAGGAGATCGTCGAACGACCATGACCGTGGTCCTGCGATGATGCGCGCGGAGGAACAACTCGAGTGTCTGGCGCGCGGCAGCGCGCAGATCATTCCGCGCGACGAGCTGCTGGCGAAGCTGCAGAGTGGCCGGCCGCTGCGCGTCAAACTCGGGGTCGATCCGACCGCCCCTGACATCCACCTCGGGCACACCGTCGGCCTGAGCAAACTGCGTCAGTTCCAGGACCTCGGCCACCAGGCGGTGCTCATCATCGGCGACTTCACTGCGCTGGTGGGCGACCCGAGCGGCCGGTCGGCGACGCGTCCGCAGCTCACGCGCGGCGCCGTTGAGGCGGCGGCGCAGACCTACCAGGAGCAGGTCTTCAAGGTGCTCGACCGGAGCCGCACCGAGGTGCGTTGGAACGGTGAGTGGTTCGGCCCCATGCGCTTCGAGGATGTCATCCGGCTCGGCGCGCAGAGTACGGTGGCGCGTATGCTGGAGCGCGACGATTTCGCCAGCCGCTATCGCCAGGGGGCACCGATCGGCGTGCACGAGTTCCTGTACCCGCTCATGCAGGCGCACGATTCGGTCGAGATCCGTGCCGATGTGGAACTGGGTGGCACCGACCAGACCTTCAACATCCTGCTCGGCCGACAACTGCAGAAGGATGCGGGCCAGGCGCCGCAGGTGGCGCTCATCCTGCCTCTGCTCGAGGGGCTCGACGGCACGCAGAAGATGAGCAAGTCCCTCGGCAACTACATCGGCGTCGCCGAGCCGCCGGGCGAAATGTTCGGTAAGGCCATGTCGATCTCCGACGCCCTGATGCTGCGCTGGGTCGCGTTGCTGACCGACGAGGATGCGACGGCTCTCGCCGCCCGCCTGGCGGACGGCAGCGAGCATCCAATGGAGGTGAAGAAGCGCCTCGCCGAGACCCTCACGGCGCGCTTCCACGACGCTGCGGCGGCCACGGCCGCGCGGCATGCCTTCGAGGCGCGGTTCCAACAGCGCCATCTCGATACCGAGTCGCTGGCCGAGGTGACGGCGGCCGCAACCGAAGGCGTTCTGTGGCTGCCCGGTCTGTTGGCGCAGGCGGGCCTGGCGAAGTCGAATTCCGACGCGCGCCGTCTGCTCAAGCAACGCGCCGTGCGCATCGACGGCAGCACGGTCGAATCCGAACAGTTCTCCTGCGGCGCCGGCGGGACTCTGGTGCTCGAGGTCGGCAAGCGGCGCGCGGTGCGCGTGCGCGTCGCCTGACGCGGTCGGCGCAGCCGTGTCCGCTGTCGGCGTTCGGGGCTTGCGTCCACCAAGCGACCTTCCGTATGTAGCGTCGCGATGCTCACCGATCGCGAAGCGCGCCAGCAGATCATTCAGATCGTCAACGAGCTGTTCTCGATGGGATTGCTCACGGCCACCGGCGGCAACATCAGCGCCAAGGCCGAGGAGGAGGGCACCTTCTGGATCACGCCGAGCCAGATGTTCAAGGGCGGCGTGACCGACGAGGATCTGGTGCGTATCCGGCCCGACGGCACGGTGCTGGAGGGGTCCAAGGTGCCATCGGTGGAGTATCAGATGCACTGGCGCTGCTACGCGGCGCGCGCCGATGCCAGCGCGGCGGTGCATACGCACGCGCCGATCGCGACTGCGTTCGGCATCTGCAATCAGACCTTTCCGCCGATCAACACCGACGCGGTCTTTCTCGCCGATACCGTCACCGTGCCGTGGCATATGCCGGGCTCGCTCGATCTCGCCGAGGCGGTTGGCGAGGCGATGAAGACATCGAAGGGCTGCATCTTGCAGAACCACGGCCTGATGACCGTCGGCCCGAACCTGCGCAAGGCGGCGACGCGCGCCATGCTGCTCGAGGAGACCGCCAAGATCGTCCTCTACACCAGGCAGTTCGGTGGCAGCGTGACGCTGCTGCCGGACGAATGGATCGAGCGACTGGCGGCGATCGCCGAGTTTGTCTGAGCAGACGAGCGTGGCGAGCTAGAGCGACGGGGGAGTGGCGATGGCGGAGTTCGTGCGGGTGGCGCGGGTGAAGGAGATTCCGGTGGCGGGCGGCGAGATCTTCGTCGCGGCGTGACCGATCGTATGGATGCTCCCGATCGCTGGGCCGACCGCGCCGACGCGAGGCTGCTGCTGGTTCTCAGCTCCGAGCGGTCAGGGTCGACGCTGCTACGCTTTCTGCTCGGTGAGCACAGTCGACTGATCTCGCCGCAGGAGCTGTTCATCTTCCGCTATCCCGACTTCGCAACCTGGCGTGCCGGCAAAGCGGTGGCGATTGGGAGCATGCTTGAGTACTTTCGACTGGTCGGTGCGCCGACCAGCGCTGCGGAGATCGAAGCGGCCTGTCGCGGGCGCTCCGCCGCACAAGTCTGCGAGTGGATGCTCGGCTTCCTGCCGCAACGCGGCATCCTGGTCGACAAGACGCCTGCCTACGCCAATGAGATGGCCAGCCTCGAGCGCTCGCGCCCCTTGCGCCCCTTTTACGCCTGGCTCATCCGCCATCCGCTCGGCGTCATCGACTCGCAGGTCCGACTCAAGGCCAAGCTGCGGCGCCGCAAGGCCGAGCGCGGCAGCGCGCTGGATGCGCTGCGCGCCGGCGCGGGCGGTGTGTGGCGTCGCCTGCGCGGTCACGACGAACAGGTGGCGCGTGCCCGTGAAGCCAAGTGGACGCGCCAGAACCGCACCATCGCGGCCTTTCTGCGCGGCGTGCCGGCTGAGCAGCAGTGCACGCTGTATTTCGAGGATCTGGTGCGCGCGCCCGAGGCGGAGTTGGCGCGCTTTTGTGTGGCCAGCGGCCTCGGGCGAGAGGCCGCGGTCGGCCGGCTCGCTGCGGCGCCGGAGATGAATCCGCATCTGGGCGATCCGAACTTCCACCAGCACCGTCAGGTCGACGCCGAGATGGCCGACGACTGGGCGGCGCGGTTCTCCGAGGCCTGGCTGCGGCCGGATACACTGACGGTGATGACGGAGATCGGCGTGCGTCGACCCGTCGCGGTCGCGCCGACGGCGACGACTTGAAATCCTGACCATGTCCGACGACCACCTGCACAGCGCTCTGACAGACCGCGGCGCGACCTGGGCCCCCTTTGCCGGGATCAGCGTGGTGACCCATTTCGGCGACCCTGGGCGGGAGTGGCGCGCCGCACGCGAGGGGTGTGCGGTGTTTCCGGCTGGGTATCGACACTGCCTCGCGGCGACCGGCGAGGACCGTGTGGCTTTCCTGCAGGGTCTGCTCAGCAACGACGTCAAGCGATTGACGGCTGGGCAGGGCGTCTACGCGGCATCGCTGACCCAGACCGGCAAGGTGGTCAGCGACCTGCGCGTCTACGCCGACCCGGACCGCCTGCTGCTCGACCTGCTCGCCTGGCGGGCCGACGCACTGCGCACGCACCTGCAGCGCTTTCTCGTTGCCGACGACGTCGAACTCGGCCCCTGCGCCGATGCGCAACCGCTGCTGCAGCTGCAAGGGCCGTTCGCCAGTGCGGTGGCCGGCGAGGCGCTCGGCCTCGATCTCCTGCCGACGGCTCCACTGGCGCATGTTCGCCTGAGCTTCGACGGTTCTACGATACGTGTGGTGCGGGTCGCCGAGGGCGGCGCCGATGGCGTGCTGATTTGTGGGCCGGCGAGTGCCGCCGGGCCGCTGCTCGACGCCTGCCGCGCTGCCGGGGCAGCGGCGGCGGGAATGGAGGCGTTGAACGCGCTGCGGATCGAGGCGGGCAGCGCCTGGGCCGGCTTGGACATGGACGAGGAGACCTTGTTGCTCGAGAGTGGCTGCGAGGCGGCGGCCAGCTTTACCAAGGGGTGCTACCTGGGGCAGGAGGTCGTCGAACGCATCGCCGCGCGCGGGCACGTCAACCGGCGCCTCGCTGGGCTCCGACTCGAGGGCGCTGCGCTGCCGGCGCGCGGGACGGCGCTGATGGCCGATGGACGCGACGTCGGCTATGTCACCAGTTCCGTGCGGTCGCCGCTCCTCGGGCGCGGCATCGCGTTGGCCATTATACATCGTAAGCACGGCGTGGCGGGGACGCGGCTGCAGATCGGTGCCGACGGGGAGTCGGGAATCGTGACCGCGCTGCCGTTCGACGGCGCGCTGCGGCAGGAGGAGGACGGAGAGACATGACACAACTCGGCAAGATCTATCTGGCGCCCGGCGGCATGCAGCTGATCGTAACCAAGGGAGGGCCCGGCGTCCTCAGTGACGGCGAGACGCCGCTGCTGCGCGCCGATAGCGGCGAGAAGTTCCCGGCTGAGACGCCGGCGGGGGCCGCAGCCGTCCAACTGGGCAAGCGCTACAAGTCGACCGATGGAGCCGTCGAGGTGCTCATCAACAAGCCTGGCACCTGCGATCTGCGCTACGACGGGGAGGCGATGGAACTCAAGGACGCCAAGCCGCTGCCGTCGAGCGACTGACGGCAGGCGGCCGCGCGACGCGAGGCGATGCGCCCCCGGACGGCCGCGCGGCGGCCCGCCGTCTTGTTCGACCTGGTCGACGATGGGCGAATTGCCGTCGTCACGCTCAATCGTCCGGAGCGCATGAACGCGTATGACCGCGCCATGCGTGATGGGTTGTACGAAGCGCTGACGGCGGTGCGCGATGGGGCGGGGGTGCGGGCGCTGCTGTTGTGCGGCAACGGACCCGCCTTCTCGACCGGCGGCGACGTGCGCGAGTTCGGCAGCGCGCCATCGCCGACGCGGGCCCGAGAGGTGCGTTGGCTGCGGGATGTGTGGGGCGCGCTGCGCCGGCTGCCGGTGGTGACCGTCGCCGCCGTGCACGGCTATGCGGTCGGGGGCGGCTTCGAGATGGCGCTGCTGTGCGACCAGATCGTGGCGGCCAGCGACGCGCGCTTCGCGCTTCCCGAGACCAGCTTGGCGATGCTGCCAGGGGTTGCCGGCACCCAGACGCTGCCGCGTCTGCTCGGCCTTGGTCGGGCGCTCCATCTGACCCTGACCGGCGCCTGGCTCGACGCCGCCGGGGCGCGTGACCTCGGCTTGGTGGGGAAGGTGGTGTCGCCGGGCCGGCTGCACGCCACGGCGCTGGCGCAGGCCCGGCGGGCGGCGCGCCTCGACGACCGCTTGGTGGCACTGCTGAAGCGGGCGGTCGACGAGGGGCTGGATCTGCCGCTGGCGGCGGGACTGGCGTTGGAGCGGCGGATGGTGTTGATCCCGTCAGCCTGATCGACGCAGTGCCACGCCTGCGTGCCCGGCCCGGTGGGCGTTGCGGGGACGAGATCACAATCGGGAGATCGACATGAACACGGCAAACTTCGTCAGCATCCCGGCGCAGATGTTCGCCGAGCAGGAAATCCTCGTCTTCGGCGCCCGGCGCCTGACCTACGGCGTCCTGTGGGCACAGATTCAACGCCTCGGGAACGCGTTGCGCGGGCTCGGGCTGGGGCCGGGCGATCGGGTCGGAGCCCTGCAGACAAACTCCGACCACTACGTGGTCGCCTACTACGCGGTGGCCGCGATCGGCGCGGTGTTCGTGCCGCTGAACTACCGCGCTAAAACCCCCGAGCTCGAGTACATGATCAACACCGCCGGCATCGCGGTGTTGCTCGTCGGCGGCCGCTACCAGTCGCTGATCGACGAGCTCAGGCCGCGCCTGACGACGGTGCGCACCTACGTCGCGCTCGACGGCGAGGCCCCCGGCATGGAGCCCATCGAGCCCCTGATCGCGGCGGCGCCGGACGTGCTGGACGATGTCGTGATCGACGACGACGACGTGACGATCCTGATGTACACCAGCGGCACGACGTCGCTGCCGAAGGGCGTCATGCTGCGCTATAATGATTTTACCGCCTACGTCGTCGGCAATACCGAATTGGCCGATGGGACGCCGCGCGGCACAGCGCTCTTATCGGTGCCGCTTTACCACATTGCCGGCGCCACCAACATCATGACCTCCCTCTGGACCGGCCGCCGCTTGGTGCTGCTGCCGCAGTTCGAACCGGCGGCCTGGCTCGAGGCTGTCGAGCGCGAGCAGGTGACGCACGCCTTCGTCGTTCCGACGATGCTCAAGCAACTCATCGATCATCCCGACTTCGCGCGCTTCGACCTCTCCAGTCTGCAGAACCTCTCCTACGGCGGCGCCGCGATGCCGTTCCCGGTCATTCGCCGCGCCATCGAGGCGTTCCCGGCGACGATGGGCTTCGTCAACGCCTTCGGGCAGACCGAGACGACCTCGACGTTGAGCGTCCTCGGTCCAGACGACCACCGACTCGACGGCACACCCGAGGAGATCGAACGCAACCTGAAGCGCCTGGTGTCGATCGGGCTGCCGCTTCCGGATGTGCAGATGAAGGTAGTCGACGACGACGGCGACGAGCTGCCACGCGGTGAGATCGGCGAGCTGTGGGTGTTCACGCCGCGCACGATGAAAGGTTATGCGGGACAGGACGGTGGCGTCACCAATCCCGCCCTTGAGGGGTGGCTACCGACCCGCGATATGGGCTGGATCGACGTTGATGGGTACGTGTTCCTCGCCGGCCGCAAGGACGACATGATCATCCGCGGTGGCGAGAACATCTCCCCGGCCGAGGTCGAGGCCGTCCTGTATTCGCACAGTGGTGTCGAGGAGGTTGCCGTGGTCGGCCTGCCCGACATCGAATGGGGCCAGCGCGTCGCCGCCGTGGTGGTGGCGCGCCCCGGCGCCGGGCTCGACGAAGCGGAACTCGCCGCGTTCTGTCGCCAGCGTCTCGCCAGTTTCAAGGCGCCGCAAATCTTCTCCTTCGTCGACGCGCTGCCGAAAAACCAGATGGGCAAGGTGCTGAAGAAGGATCTGCGCGCCCAGTTGACGCCGCCGTGAGCCCGCGCTCTCCCAGCCGCGGCGGCGCCGCGCGCGGTGGCGTCCTGCTGAGTGTGCGCGACGGGGTCGCGACGCTGGCGCTGCCGCGCGCTCGCGTCGATCTGGCCGCTGCGCAGGCCCTGTGCGCGGCGGCCGAGAGTATCGCCTTCGACGAGACAGTCCGCGTCGTGTTGCTGCAGGGTCCACCGGGGTTGTTCTGCCTCGGCAGCGAAGACGAGGCGGCCGACTGGCCGGACTGGGTGGCCGCTATCGGCGCCCTCGCTGTGCCGGTAGTGGCCGCCCTCGGTGGCGCGGCGGTCGCCGAAGGAGCGGAGCTGGCGCTGGCGGCGGATATCCGCATCGCCGCGACCCGCGCGTGGTTGGCCTTCCCGCAGGTCGGCGAAAGCCGTCTGCCCCGACACGGCGCCACGCAGCGGCTGCCGCGCATCGTCGGCCGCGCCCGCGCCATGGATATGCTGCTGTCGGGACGGCGCATCGGCGCGCGCGAAGCGCACCGCGTCGGGCTGGTCACACTGGTGACGCCGCAGCTCGCTGCCGCGGCGCGCGGGTTGGCGGCCGAACTCGCCGCGAAAGGGCCGATCGCCCTGCGCCTGGCGAAGGAGGCGGTCCTGCGCAGCGGCGACCTGACTCTCGACCAGGGTATTCGCCTCGAGCAGGACCTGTACGTGCTCCTGCAGACGACGGGCGATCGCGCCGTCGGCGTGCGCGCCTTTCTGGCCAAGCGCCGGCCGCGCTTTCGGGGCGCATGATCCAGGGCGTGTCCGCCGCGGCCGGCGCGCATGTGGCGGCGACACGCCTCACGGCACGCGGTACGTTCCTGTGTCGCGGCCGCGACAAAGTCTACCTGCGCGCCGTCACCTATGGGCCGTGCACGCCGACGCCGGACGGCACGCCGTTTCCAACGCCGACCCAGGCGGCCAGCGATCTGGCGGCGATGGCGGCGATGGGCGTCAATGCCCTTCGCACGTTCACGGCGCCGCCGCGTTGGCTGCTCGACCTGGCGCTCGAGCAGCACTTGCTGGTGCTGGTCGGGCTGCCGTGGACTCAGCACGTTTGTTTCGGCGACGACGCGGCGGTTGTGGCGGCCGTGCATCGCGACGTGCGCGCCGCCGTCGCTGGGTGTGCCGGACACGCGGCGGTCGGCATGTACGTCGTTGGCAACGAGATCCCGCCGGATATCGTGCGCTGGCTCGGACCGGCCCGCGTCGAGGCATTCATCGGCAGGCTGGCCGCCACGGTCCGTGCCGCCGATCCGGGGGTATTGGTGACCTACGCCAACTTCCCACCCACCGAGTACCTCGACCCACCGGGACTCGATCTGCTCGCCTTCAACGTCTACCTGCACCGTCAGGCCGACTTCCGCCGCTATCTCTTGCGGCTACAGAATCTCGCCGGCGACCGCCCGCTGCTACTCACCGAGTTCGGCATCGACGCGATCCGCGAAGGAGCGGCGCAGCAAGCGGAGACCTTGGCCTGGCAGGTTCGGGCTGCCTTCGAACTCGGTGTCGCCGGGACGACGATCTTCGCCTGGACCGACGACTGGTACACGGGGGGCGCGCCGGTGACGGACTGGGCATTCGGTCTGGTCGATCGCGCCCGGGTCGAGAAACCCGCCCATGCCGCCGTCCGGCAGGCGTACCTCGCCCAACTGCCACCGCTGCCGCAACCGGTGCCGCGCATCAGCGTCGTGGTCTGCGCGTATCAGGCCGAGCGGACGCTGCAGGCGTGCCTCGTCGGGCTCACCGCCCTGCGCTATCCAGACGTGGAGTTGCTGCTCGTCGACGACGGCTCGACCGATGGGACTGCGGCGATCGCGGCGCAGTGTCCCAGCGTGCGCGTGCTGACGCAGGAGAACCGCGGCCTCAGCGCCGCGCGCAACGCCGGTGTCGAGGCGGCGAGCGGGGCGATCGTCGCATTCACCGACGCCGACTGCGTCGTCGATCCGGACTGGCTGACCTATCTCGCGCACGCATTCGCCAGCGGCTTCGTGGCTGTGGGCGGTCCGAATCTGCCGCCGCCGGAGGACGAGCGCACGGCCGCATGCGTTGCCGCGGCGCCGGGTGGTCCGGCGCACGTGCTCCTCGATGATGCCGTCGCCGAGCACGTCCCCGGCTGCAACATGGCCTTTCGCCGCGACGTACTGCGCGCGTTGGGCGGCTTCGACCCGATCTTCCGCGCCGCTGGCGACGACGTCGACGTGTGCTGGCGCCTGCAGGACGCCGGTCACCGCATCGGCTTCAGCCCCGCGGCGCTGGTGTGGCACTTCCGACGCAACACCGTCGCCGCCTACCTGCGCCAGCAGATGGGCTATGGCGCCGCCGAGGCGCTGCTGTCGGTCAAACACCCTGGGCGGTTCAACGAGCTCGGCCAGTCGCGCTGGTTCGGCCGCATCTACGGCGACCTGCAGTACGCGCTGCTGCAGCGCCGCCCGGTGATCTACTTCGGACGCTACGGCCGGGCGCTGTTCCAGACACTGTATGAAGCACCGGGATCGTTGCTGGCCGTGCTGCCGTTCACTCTCGAGTGGAATGCGCTCGGCCTGGTCTTCCTGGTAGGCGCCGCCGCCTGCGGCGGGCCGCTCGTCCTTGCCGTGCTGCCGCTGTCGGTGTCGGCAGCAGCGGCGCTGGCGTCGGCCTGGCGGGCGCGCCTGGAACCGCGCCATGATCGACCGTCGAGCCGCCTGCTGGTGGCCCTGCTCACCTGGATCGGACCGCTGGCGCGCAGCTGGCGGCGGCAGCGGACACACCTGATGAAGCTGCGCCGCCGCGAGCCGACGGCGTGGCCGGCACCGCGCCAGGCGGCGCGGTGGGACGCCCAGCGCGGTGCCTGGATGATTGCGTTCTGGTCGGAGTGCGGCGTCGAGAAGGAAGCATTGCTGCAGGGAATGATCGACGTCCTGCGGCCGCGCGGCTATCCGGTCGTCGTCGACCAGGGCTGGCGCGAATGGGACCTCGAGATCCACCGCGGAGTCTGGGCGCGGGTGCGCGTCCTGGCTGCGGCGGAGGAGCACGGCGGCGGCCGGCGCCTGCTGCGCCTGCGCTACGCGCCGCGCCCGTCGGTGATCGGCACCGTCGTGGTGGCGAGCACGCTGGCAGCGGCGCCGTTGCTGGCGTTGCTCGGAGCGACGCGCGGTGCTGCGCTCGTCGCCGTGGTCGGGGCGGTCGCACTGGTGCAGGCCGTCCGCTCGATGACCTCGCTGCGGCGCGTCGTGCAGCAGGCGGCGGAGGCGGTGGCCGAGCGCTGCGGGCTGGGCGACGCGGCAACGGCGCCGGAGGGCTCGTGATCGTCCGCCGCACCGCCGCGTATTTGTGGCCCTACCGGGCCCCCCTGGTGCTGGCCCTGCTTCAGGTCGCCGCCGTCAGCGGTCTCGAACTGCTCAAACCGTGGCCACTGCAGCTGGTCATCGATTCGGTCCTCGGCGGCCGTCCGCCGCTGTGGGGACGCCTCCAGGGTCTGTCGCGCGAGGCGCTACTGGCCGGCGCCGCGGCCGGCTTGATCGGGATCCAGATTCTGCTCGGGTTGCTGACCGTCTGGAACAACCACACCACCATCTCGATCGGGCAGGGCATGGTGAACGCGCTACGCGGCCGCCTGTACGCGCACCTGCAACGTCTGTCGTTGTCGTTCCACGCCCGCGCATCGGTGGGCGACCTGATCTACCGCGTCACGAACGACACCTATGCGATCCAGACCCTGGCCATGAACGGCGTCTTCCCAATCGTCTCTGGCGGACTGCTGCTGGCCGGCATGCTGGTGATCATGCTGCGTCTCAATAGCCCGCTGACGCTGGTCGCGCTGGCAGTGGCGCCGTTGCTGCTCGTCGGCATCGCGCTCATGGACCGCCGCATCACCGCCGCGGCTGCCGAGGCGCGCGAGAAGGAGAGTGCGGTCTTCGCCCTGGTGCAGCGAACGCTGACCGGCATCCGCGTCGTCCAGGCCTTTTCGCGTGAGGCGGCGGAGCAACACCGCTTTCTCGCCGGCAGCCGCGCCAGTCTGCGCAGCGGCTTGCGGCTGTACACGCTGCAAACGGCCTTCGGCGCCGCGACCGGTGTGCTGATCGCCGGCGGCACGGCGGCGGTGCTGATGGTCGGCGCGCAGCAGGTGTGGAGCGGTCGCCTGAGCGTCGGCGAGTTGATCGTCTTCGTCAGCTACCTGGCGGCGCTGTACGCCCCACTGAACGCCATCGTCCAGACCGCCGGCATGGGGCAGGGGGCGCGCGCCGGCGTGCGCCGCGTCTTCGAGGTGCTCGACGGCGAGCCGCCCTTGCGCGATGGCGCGGCGAGGCTCCCTACGCCGGTGCGGGGCGAGGTCGTTTTCGATTCCGTCACCTTCCGCTACCCGGATGGCACCAACGCGCTACAGGGCATCGACCTGTGCGTTGCCCCGGGCGAGTGCCTGGCGATCGTTGGCGCCACGGGCGCGGGGAAGAGCACGCTGGTGAGCTTGATCCCGCGGTTTTACGATCCCAGCGCCGGACGCATCCTCCTCGACGGCGTCGATGTGCGGACGCTGCGCCTCGATGTCCTGCGTCGCCAGGTGAGCATGGTGCTGCAGCCGCCACTGGTCTTTCCAGGCACCATTCACGACAACATCGCCTACGGCCGTCCGCGGGCGACGCGCGCCGAGGTCGAAGCGGCCGCGCACACCGCCCAGGCGGCCGCCTTCATCCACGCCCTGCCGGCCGGCTTCGATACCGTCGTCGGCGAGCAGGGTGGGACGCTCTCCGAGGGCGAGCGCCAGCGCCTGACCATCGCCCGCGCGGTGCTGCGCGAGGCGCCGATCCTCATCCTGGACGAGCCCACGTCCTCGCTCGACGCCAGCACCGAGGCGGCGTTGCTGACGGCGCTCGATCGGCTGCGGGCCGAGCATACGACGATTGTCATCGCGCACCGGCTCAGTACCGTGCGCCGCGCCACCCGTCTGGCGGTGCTCGAGCACGGGGCCCTGGTGGAGACCGGGACGTTCACCGAGCTGCTGGCGCGCGGCGGTCCCTTTGCCCGGCTGTACGCGAGTCAGCTCGCGTTGGAGGCGCGCTGAGCATGCGCGTGGTGGTGACCGGACTGGTCGCGACCTATCCGCTCGGGGGAGTCGCGTGGGACTATTTGGCCTATGTCGACGGGCTGCGCCGCCTGGGTTGCGAGGTGCTGTACCTGGAGGACACTGGCGGCTGGTTCTACGATCCGGCTGCCGGCAGTTTCCGCGCCGATCCGGGGCCGAATCTCGGCTACCTGTCCGCCGCCTTGGCGCGACTCCAGGCGGAGGACGTCGGGTGGGCGGTGCGCGGCCCCGATGGCGTCCTGCACGGGCTCGACGAGGCGGGGCTGAACGCCTTCTGCGGCAGCGCCGATCTGTTCCTCAACGTGTCGGGCGCCTGTTGGTTGCGCGACGCGTACCGGCGGGCGCGCCGCACCGTCTACCTCGACACCGATCCGGGCTTCACACAGAGCACCCTGCTGGCGGCGGAGCACGGTGCGGCGAGCGACGCGCAGGCGTTCTCGGCTGGCCTGGTGCGGGCGCACGATCGCTTCTTCACCTTTGCCGAGCACGTCGGCCGCGAGGACTGCCGGCTGCCCGGTTGCGGCCTGGATTGGCGCCCGACGCGCCAGCCGGTGGTGCTCGACCGCTGGCCGGTGCGTGCCCGGGCCGGCCGGCGCTACAGCACCGTCCTCTCCTGGACGACGCAGTCGCCGGCGCCGGTGATCGATGGCGTGCGCTACGGCGGCAAAGAGCCCGAGCTGCGGCGTTTCCTCGACCTGCCACGGCGCGCCGCCGTGGAGCTCGAGCTCGCCATCGCCGGGACGGCGCCAAGCGCCGAGCTGCGCGCCGCCGGTTGGCATGTGATTGAGGCGGGCGCCCGTACGGCGACGATGGACGCCTACCAGGCCTACCTGGCGGATTCGCGCGGCGAGTGGAGCGTTGCGAAGCAGGCCTACGTCGGGCTGCGCAGCGGCTGGTTCAGTACTCGCAGCGCCGTCTATCTGGCGTCGGGACGTCCGGTGATCGTGCAAGACACGGGCTGGAGCGCCCACTATCCGACGGGCACGGGCCTGTTTGCCTTTACCACGCTCGACGAGGCGCTGGCGGCGCTGGCGGCCGTCGAGGCGGACTACGCCCACCATGCCGCCGCGGCGCGCGCCGTCGCCGAGGCGCAGTTCGATGCGGCCCGCGTTCTCGAGCGACTGCTGCACGAGGCCCGCTGACTGTGCCGACACGCGTCGCCGTCGCCGGTGCGATCGCCCGCCATCCCATTGCCGCCGGCGGCGCCACCTGGGCATTCCTCCAGTACCTGCTGGGCTTCCGGGCTCTCGGTTGCGAGGTGCTTTACGTCGAACACCTCGACCAGGCGGATTGCGTCGACCGCGCGTGGCGCCCGGCGCCGTTCGCGGAGTCGGAGAACGTCCGGATCCTGCGCGCGGTACTGTCCCGCTACGGCCTCAGTGGATGTCTGCTGCTGCGCGATGGCGATGCGCATCTCGGGCTGACCGCGGACGAGCTGCATGACTGGGTCGCCGGCGCCGACCTGTTCGTCAACCTCTCGGGCCGCTGTCATCTGCAGGCGGTGATGGCCGCTGCGCGGCGGCGTGTGTATGTCGACCTCGACCCCGGCTTCACGCAGATCTGGCAGGCGCAGTACGGCGCCGACATGAACCTGGCGGGGCACGAGGCCTATGTGAGCGTCGGCTTGAACCTCGGGGCTGCCGACTGCCCAATGCCGACACTCGGTCTGCGCTGGCACGCCCTGCCGCCGCCGGTGGTCCTCGGGGAGTGGCTACCACTGGGCGACGCTGCCGGGCGGTGGACGACGGTGGCGGATTGGCGGGGTTATGCGCCGATCGAGTGGCAGGGGCGGTGGTACGGGCAGAAGGCGGACGAATTCCTCGCCTGCCTGGAGCTCCCCGGCCGTGTCGGGGTGCCACTCGAGCTGTGTCTGGCGATCCATCCGGACGAGCCCGACCTGCCGCGCCTGCTCGCCCATGGGTGGACCCTGGTCGATCCGGCCACGCATGTCGGCGACGATGACGCCTACCGCGCCTACGTGCGCGGGTCGCGCGGTGAGTGGAGCGTTGCCAAGCACGGCTATGTCGCTGGTCGCACCGGCTGGGTCAGCGACCGCAGCGCCTGCTACCTCGCGGCCGGCCGGCCGGTCGTCGTGCAGGACACCGGACTGTCCCGCCATCTGCCCGTCGGCGAAGGGCTGCTGGTCTTTGACGACCTCGCCGGCGCCGCCGCAGCTCTGCGGGCGGTGGAACGCGACTACGATCGCCACGCGGCGGCGGCGCAGGCGCTGGCCGCGCAGGTCTTCGATGCGCGCCGCGTGCTGACGCGTCTGCTGGAGCTGTCAGGCGCGTGAGGGCAGCCAGCCGGGATCGGGGCGTCTCACCGGCAGCGCGGGCCGCCGCAGCCCGCGCCGATCAGATGGCGTACTTCTTCACCAGTTGCTTGGCGATCACCTGGCGCTGGATCTCGTTTGTGCCTTCGCCGATGATCATCAACGGCGCGTCGCGGTAGAAGCGCTCGACCGGGAATTCCTTCGTGTATCCGTAGCCGCCGAGCACCCGCATCGCCTCCAGCGTCACCCACCCGCAGGTCTCCGAGGCGAACAGCTTCGCCATGCCCGCTTCGAGATCGCAGCGCTGGCCGATGTCCTTCTTGTAGGCGGCCTGGCGCACCAGCAGCCGCGCTGCCTCGATGCGCGTCGCCATGTCCGCCAGCTTGAGCTGAATCGCCTGGTGCTCGCAGATCGGTTTGCCGAAGGTCTCGCGCTGCTGGGCGTAGCGGATGGCGCATTCGAAGGCGGCGCGGGCGACGCCGACGGCGCGCGAGGCGATGTTGATGCGGCCGACCTCCAATCCGTTGAGGACCTGCTGCATGCCGTGCCCCTCGGCGCCGCCGAGCAGATTGGCGGCGGGAACGGCGAAGTCCTCGAAGGCGATCTCGACCGTGTCGACGCCCTTGTAGCCGATCTTCTCGATGTCGCGGCTGATCGTGACGCCGGGGCCCTTCTCGGCGATGAAGAGGCTCATGCCGCGGTGCGGCGGGTCGGCCTGCGGATCGGTCTTGCAGACCAGGGCGTAGAGGTTGCCCTCGCGGCCGTTGGTGACGAACATCTTGCTGCCGTTCACGAGGTAGGCATCGCCGCGACGCTTCGCCGTGGTGCGGATGCGCTGCACGTCGCTGCCGGCATGCGCCTCGGTCAGACAGAGGGCGCCGCGGAACTCCGCCTTGGCCATCTTCGCCAGGTAACGCGTCTTCTGATCGTCCGTCCCCTGTGTGCGGATGAGATAGGCGAGTAGCAGGTGGGTGTTGAGGATGCCGCTCAGGCTCATCCAGCCGACGCAGAGCTCTTCGATGATCATCGCGTAGGTGGTGAAGTCGAGGCCGAGACCGCCGTACTCCACGGGGATGGTGGCGCCGAACAGCCCCAGTTCCTGCATGCGGGCGACGAGGTGATGGGGATACTCGTTGCGGTGGTCGAGATCACCGGCCACCGGCACCACCTCGCGCTCGACGAAGCGGCGGATGGTCTCGATCAGCTCGGCCTGGATGTCGGTCGGGGCGGCGAATGCAGCCTGTGTCACGGCGAGTTCCTCCCAATGCAGCGCGGCTCGACGCCCGCCGCTGGGCTATTTCGTATCACGCAAACGAAGTCCAGCCAGCGGTTGCTGCGTCCGTCGCCCCTTGACCGGCGTGCGGAGCCATGGTCATTTCACCATCGCGGGAGGGCGTGACGTGCAGGTGGTGGTGCGGTGGGTGATGGTCCTCGGGCTGACGCTGACGGGCGTCGCCGGGACAGTGCATGCCTCGGAGGACGGCGGCTGGCAGCCGCTTGATTTCCATCCGGTTCTGGAGATCTGGAAGGGCGAGCGGCGCATGGTGCTGCGCAGTGGTGAGTCCGAGCTGCGGCGCTTTCCGGTCGTCCTCGGGCGGGCACCGCATTACCCAAAAGAGGTGCGTGGCGACATGCGCACCCCGGTCGGCCGTTACTACATCAGCGAGAAGCACGTCAGCCGCTTCCATCGTTTCCTCGGCATCAGTTACCCCAACGTCGAGGATGCCGAGCACGGCTATGGACGTGGCCTGCTCGACCCGGCGCAGTGGGCGGATATCTTCGTCGCCAATTGGCGCGGCGTCATGCCGCCGCCGCACACGCGTCTCGGCGGCAAGGTCGGCATCCACGGGTTTGGCGGCCGGCCGTATCTGCCGATCGACTGGACCGAGGGCTGCATCGCGATCAGCAACGAGGACGTGGAGTATCTCTACGCCGTCACGCCCCTGGGCACCCCGGTGATCATCCACGAGTAGGCTTCGCGCACGAGTAGGCTTCGCGCGCGACTACGGCGGCGCGGTCAGCGGAAGAGGTCGAACTCGCGGGTGCGGAGCAACTCGCGCCCCGAACCCGGCGCGCCGTCGAAGGGGTAGCCGCGCACAAGGGCAACCGGGATGCCATCGCCTTTGCGCATGACCAGGCCGGCGGCGGCGGCGAGGGCGTCGGCCTGCGCCTGGACGGTGTGCTTGAGTACGCGGCCATCGAGGTCCTTGCTGCCCCGCAGGTCGAGCAGGGCCGGCATGCCGGCGACGCCGAGGGCGAAGTCGACCAGGCCCTGGCGCCAGGGCCGTCCAAACGTGTCGGTGACGATCGCCGCCACCTGGCGACCGGTGCGGGCGAGTACGGCTTCGATGATGCGCTGCGCCGAGGCATCGGGGTCGAGCGGCAGCAGGATGACGAGGTGCGGATCGCCGCTGTTCGACTCGTCGACGCCGGCGTTGGCGCAGACCCAGCCCGGCCCGGTCTCGACGATCAGCGTACCGTTGTCCATGCGCACGATGCGCGTCGTCTCGCGCAGGATGATCTCGACAACCCGCGCGTCCTTGCCCTGTGTCTGGGCGGCGAGCTGCAGCGCAAACGCCGAGGGTGTCACCGTCCGTAGGTCGACCACGCGCCCTTCGGCCTTCGATACCACTTTCTGGCAGACGACCAGGATGTCGCCATCGACGAGCGGCGTGTCGGTCAGCGCGGCAAGGATCTGGGCGGCAAGATCATCGCCGGGCTGCACCATTGGCATGCCGAGAATGGGTTGGATCGTCACCGTCATAGGTCCCGGACCATACGCGCCAGGGCCGCACCGGCCAAGCCGACGCGAGGGGGCGCGATCAGGCCAGAGCGGCGAGCGTCGACCACGCCAGTGCGCGCGATTGCACCGGGGTGCGCATGATGGTGTCCGTCACCACGACCCGCATGCCGAGCGCTTCGATGCGCGGTGCCAGCTCGGCGTCGCGCTGGTCAAGCACGAAGACGGACGCGATGTCGTGGTACAGCCGCGCCACGCCGACCGCCGACACTTCGTGCCCCAGCCCGCGCAGCATGCGGTCAAGGGGGCCTTTGATGGGTAAGCCGCGCACCAGCGGTGTCACCGCCGCGACGCGGCCGCGGCGCCGACGCAGCGCCGCGCGCAGGCCAGGCAGGGCGAGGATGGGTCCGATACTGACGATCGGATTCGACGGCGGCAGGATGATCGCGTCGGCCGTGCGCAGCACCGCGAGGACCCCGCGTGCCGGGCGGGCCTTTGCCGTGCCGACGTAACGTACCGCCTGGACGCGCCCGCGGCCGCGGCGGCGCACGAGGTAGTCCTGGAAAGCGACCGTACCGACGCGGGCGAGGGTGATACGGGTGCGGACCGGCGCGTCGGTCATCGGCAGGATGCGCTGGCGCACCCCGTGGGCGCGCGCGATCGCCGCCGTGACGGTGCTCAGTGAGCGCCCGGCGCGCAGCTGCTCAGTGCGATAGATGTGTGTGGCGAGATCCTGGTCGCCGAGTTGGAACCAGGTCGCGTCGTAATACCGACGCAGGGCGTCGAGGCAGATGGAGGTGTCACCGGCGAGGCCCCAGCCGAGCGGGCCGACACGCCCGGCGAGGGTGTAGGTCACCGTGTCGAGGTCCGGGGAGATCTGCAGGCCGAAGAAGGTGTCGTCGTCTGCGGTGTTGACGACGATCGTCAGCCGCGACGGGTCACAGAGCGTGCTCAAGCCGCGGAGAAAGCGCGCCGCGCCCACTCCGCCAGCCAGCACCGCGACCCGGCTGCGTCGCGCCGTCTGGTGTGAATCGCCCATAGGTAGTTGTCCGTTGTACGGGAGTGCGCCCCATCGCCGTGACGAGGGCGCGGATATCTGATTCCGGAAGATACTCTCCGAAGTCCGCCCCGGCGGCTTTGGAGATCGACTCTTCCATCAGGGTACCACCGAAATCGTTACAGCCGGCGAGGAGCGTCAGCTGTGCCAGCTCGGTGCCGAGTTTCACCCACGAGGTCTGCAGATTGTCGATCCAGCCGCGCAACATGAGGCGGGCTGTGGCGTAGACGCGCAGCTCGAGCAGGCCGACCGGCGGCGGCATGACCAGCCCCTTCTGGTAGAGCTGGGTCAGGGTGTGGATGAAGCGCAGGGGTACGAACTCAGTGAAGCCGCCGGTCTGCTTCTGCAGGTCGCGCAGCAGGGCGATATGGCGCGCGACGTGGCCTGGCGTCTCGACGTGTCCGTACATGACGGTCGAACTCGAGCGCAGGCCCAGTTCGTGCGCGGTGGTGATGATCTCCACCCACGTGCGTACGTCGACTTTCTTGTGGCTGAGGATCTCGCGCACGTCGTCGTCGAGGATCTCGGCCGCCGTGCCGGGAATCGTGCCGAGGCCGGCGTCGCGTAGCATGGTCAGATAGTCGCGGTAGGTCATGCCGGTACGGCGGGCGCCGTACATGACCTCCATCGGGGAGAAGGCATGCACGTGCAGGCGCGGATGGCGGGCTTTGATCGCCAGCAGCAGGTCGCGGTAGAAGAACGCGTCGGTCTCGGGGTTGATGCCGCCCTGCATGCAGACTTCGTGGGCGCCGCGATCGATCGCGTCCTGCACCTTGACCATGACGTCGTCGAGCGAGTGATTGAACGCGGTGGGGTCCTTGCGGTGCACCGCGAAGGCACAGAACTGGCAGCCGACGAAGCAGATGTTGGTCCAGTTGATGTTGCGGTTGAGGACGTACGTGACCTCGTCGCCGACGTCGGCGGCGCGGGCCGTATCGGCCACGCGCACCAGCGCCGCGAGGTCGTCGCCCTCGACCTGCAGCAGGTGCTCACCGGCCTCGGCGCTCAGTTCGCGGCCGGCGAGGCTGCCCTCGAGCATGGCGGCGGTGGTTGGTGTGGCGTTGGCGAAGAGTTGCGCGAGCGAGCGCGGGTCGCACACCACCGCGCGGACGTCATCCCACATGGGTCACTCCTTGCATTGCCGCCCGGGCGCGGGCCGGCAGAGCGGAGTCTGGCAGAGGCGGGGCTGCCGGCGCCAGCGCTGAAAGAAACGGCCGGAGAGCCGGGTCGATCCACGTGCTCCCGTCGAGGTACTCTGGGTACACGGGAAGGCGCGGAACCAGTGTGAATCCCGCCGCGTCGCAGGTTGCGGCCAGGGCCTGCACCCGCGGCCAGGGCGCCTCGGGGTTTACGTAGTCGAGCGTCAGCGGTGAGATGCCGCCCCAGTCGTTGATGCCGGCGGCGAGGAACAACCGGTGATCGTCAGGACTCAGGTTGGGCGGCGCCTGGATGTTCATGTCCGGCAACATCAGGCGGGCGACGGCGAGGGTTCGCGCCACGTCGGCACTCTCCGGCTCTGGCGAGGCGGCCATCCGCGTGGCGGGTTTGGCGCGGAAGTTCTGCACGATAAGTTCCTGAATGTGGCCGAACTCCGTCTGCAGGTCGGCGATGGCGCGCAGACTCTCGACGCGCTCGGCCAGGGTTTCGCCGATCCCCAGCAGGATGCCGGTGGTGAACGGGATGCGCAGCGTGCCGGCGGCGCGCAGCATCGCCAGGCGCACGGCGGGTTCCTTGTCCGGCGCCTGCTGGTGCGCACCGCCGCGCTGGCGCAGGCGCGGGCTGACCGACTCGAGCATCAGACCCATGCTGACGTTGTACGGGCGCAACTGCACGAGTTCGTCGTGCGTCATGACGCCCGCATTGGTGTGCGGCAGCAAGCCTTCGGCGAGCGCGAGCTGGCAGCACTGCGCGACGTAGTCGATCGTCGAGGCGTGGCCGAGCACGGCGAGCGTCTGCCGGTAGGATTTGTAAGCGCGTTCCGGCTTGTCGCCGAGGCACATCAGCGCCTCGATACAGCCGCGGGCGCGGCCCCGCCGGCTCCAGTCGCGGATCTCTTCGGGGAGCATCGTCCACGCCTCGGGCGAGTCGGGGTCTTTGCGGAACGTGCAGTATGAACAACGATCGAGACAGAGATTGGTGACCGGCAGGAACACCTTCGGCGAATAGGTGACGACGCGCCCCTTGCGGCGTGTGCGGACCTGCCCGGCGACGGCGAGCAGGGACGGCAGATGCTCCGCTGGGAGCGCGATCAGGTGCAGCGCCTGGCGGTCGTCGATCGGCTGCCCAGCGAGAGCCTGCTCGAGGGCCAGGCGGCCGATCGCATCGACGGCGTCGAGCTGCCGGCGGGCAGCCCCAGTCTCGGTGATCGCGTCTGCCGTCATCGAAGATGACGTTGTTATACGGACGCCCCTTGTAGCGGGTCAATCCCGGGCGGTTGCCCAGGCGGTTGCCTCAGGAGGGAAGGGCGGACACGTCGCCCTGCATCGGACAGGCCGAGGCGAGCGCCTTCCGTCGGCTAAGCCGCCCGCGGAGCAATGACGCGGCGCACCCGCACCGCCAACGCCCCATCCTCGCCAGCATGGTCGGTAACGAAGCTGCGCGCGCGGTCGAGCTCGAAGCCGACGAACTGTTCCTCGCAACGCGCCAGCAGGGCCCCGACGACCGGCGCGGGCAGGGGACCGATGCCGGCGTCTGGCAGGCGCGCGTCGTCGAACGCGATGGCGATCCGCTCGGCTTCGAGCGGCACCAGCAGTTCGCGCACACTGGCGACGAAGGCGTCGATCTGCGCGACGCGGATCACATGCGGGTAGAAGTGACGGTCGAGGGCGCGGCGCAGCAGCGCCTCGTCGACCTCAACGTACGTGTGGGAGGCCGGCGGCCCCGCGTGTGCCAACTCATACTTTCGTGGCTCGTCGAGCGAGCTGCGCCAGCTGCGTACGGTCAGGCGCTCGCTGCCGGCGGCGACCTGGAACCAGCGCGTTGCCATCGGATCCCAGACCGGGGCGTCGATCAGGGCGCGGTCGTCGAGACGAGTCGCGGTGTCGATTCCGTGCGCTTCGTGGGCGAGGTGGAAGGCGGCCGACTCCGCGGCGGCTTCGTCCGCCTCATCGGTCCAGCGGCCGACATCGAGGATGGCAAGCGCCGCCGCGCAGCGGCGGCAGAGCAAGTAGCGGTCGATCATGACAGGACCGGCGTCGATCCGTCCGGGTCGGGGCTGAAGACCGGCACGGCGACGGTGAAGTGGGTGCCGCTACCGCTCTCGCTGCGCACGCGCAGGCGGCCGCCGAGGAAGTCGGTCAGGCGCGACGCCATGCGCAGGCCGAGACCGAGGCCGCGGGCGCGCAGCGACGGGGTGGGCGTGATGTCATCGACCAGCTGCGCGATGTCGGCGCTGTGGATGCCGACGCCGGTGTCGCGGACGCTCAGTTCGACCATCGTCCGGTCGCTCGACAGATGCGCTCCGAGCGCGATCGACCCATCCGGCGTGAACTTCACCGCGTTGTCGATCAGCGCCCACAGGATGCGCTCGAGCTTGTGCTCGTCGCTGGTCAGCCACAGCGGCGTCAGGTCGCCCTCGACCGTCAGCGTCAGGCCGCGTTGGCGCGCGGCGGCGGCGAACTGGCGCGCCACCCGACGCAGGGTCTCGCGCGCGTCGAAAGTCGATTGCGCCAGCTGCAGCTCGCCGGCGTCGATCGAGTTCAGCAGCAGGACCGTCTCGATCAGATTCAGCAGCTTCTGCGAGTTCGCCTGGATGCGGTCGAAGGCGACCCGTTGGTCCTCGTTCAGCCGGGTGTGCAATTCCTCGGTGAGGATCGAGTTGTATCCGATGATGGCACTGAGCGGCGTGCGCAACTCGTGCGAGAGGTTGGCGAGGAAGTCATCCTTGACGCGGCGAGCGCGCTGCGACTCGCGTCGCCGCTGCACCGCACGCTGCACCAGCGTCGAGATCTGGGGTACGTCGAAGGGCTTGGTGACGTAGTCGAAGACGCGGTTGCGCAGCCCTCGCACCGCCGAGTCGAGCGAGGCGTAGCCGGTGACGACGATGATCTCGATGTCTGGGTCATGGCGCTTGATGTGCTCCATGACCTCGATGCCCGGCATGCCCGGCATGCGCAGATCGAGGGTGACGACGTCGATCGGCTGATGGTGCACGATCTCCAATGCTTCATTGCCGCCAGGGGCGGTGAAGACGTCGTACTCCGACTTGAAGACCATGCGCAGGGACTCGGTCGGCCCCCGCTCATCATCGACGATCAGTAGCGATGCTCGATTTTCCATGCTCTCCCCAGCAAACGAAGCGGGCTCACGCAAAGCATTGCGCGTGCCAGCCCGTGCCAAGGAGTGCCGGGGCCTAGCCGGAGGTCGGCGAGAGCATAGAAGACCGCATGCAACCTCTTGGAAGTGATGAGAAAAGCACTGCGCGCATACCTCGTGCACGAAACAACACGAGGGCAGTCATGTTGCGGCCGCGAACAAATCTGAACGCCAGCCAGGCACGGAATTGACGCTCGTCAGTTCCCGGACCGCCCCACCGGCTTGCGCGCCTAGCCGAGGTCGCTGGAGTCCTGCGACTGAATCCCGAGCTTGTCCAAGTGCTGACCGCCGTTCTCCCGCGCCGATCCGCCCGCGCTCGTACGGAAAGACGGGGCTTTCTCGCTCTCGTCGTCGGCTCCGAACGGGCAGGGCGGGTCGGAACGGTGACTGGGTTGGTGACTTGCCGAGGCGCGAGGACCCGACCTTCCAGGCCGCACCCGAGCGCATCGAGCGGCTCTTGGAGTGGCCGGGCGAAGTAGCTACCAACCAGACAGCATCCGGCGGCTAGGCTCTGCAGGCCGAAGAGCGGGACCCGTCCCCGCCTGCCGCCGGTACCTTCGAGACGGAGATCGGACGGGCGATCATGGCGAAGACGAAGACCGCCAGCATGGCGGTCGATAGGTGGCGGGCGACCGAACGCCGAGCGCGGCTCGAGGCGCTGCGGGTGAATCTGCGCGGGCGACGCGACCAGCGCGAAGCCGAGCTGCGGGCGCTCGGCGTGCCCGAGGGCGCCTGGCATGACGTCGCCCTCGACGCCGAAGCGGTTATCAATCCCGCCATCGAACCGTTTGAGGGGCTGCAGATCGTGTTTTTCGGTCCCCGCCGAGCCTATGAGCAGTGGCGCCTGTCGGACTCAGTCAATGGGTATCCCGAGGGCGACCGCGCCGACTGGCTCGCCGCCGAGGTGTGGGTCATCACGCAACTCTTGATGGCGATCGACAGCGGCGATGTGCAGCACGTCGCAAATCTGTCCCGGCTCATGACGATGTGCGAAGTGAATTGGCGATGGCCGGAGCGGGTGCGCGAGTTGAACAGCGAGAAGATCCGCGCCAGCCTGAAACGTGCCGCAGATGAAACCGCGGCCTTCGATTGGGCGGCGGAGCGTAGCGCGGAGCTTGTTGCGGGCGACGACGAACACAACCAAACCAGCGCCGCGCGCGTCATCATGAACACCGTCAAATGGCGCGGGTGGGCGCAAGACGGTGTGACCCTGCCGCCGACGCCGCAGGCGCTGGTGATCGCGATCAAGCGCTACAACAAGTCGCGACAGACATAGTCCGTCGGCCCGCATGCCTCAGTAGCATGCGGGCATGCCAGCCGCTGACACACACTGCACCGTCTATCTCACGGCCGACGTCGCGCGCCTAATCGAGCGCACGCCGGCCACAGTCCGAGCCGAGACGCAGCGCCGGCGGCTGCGGGCATCGCTGCTGACGCCCGGCGGCGTCCATGTCTACACAGCCGATGACGTTGCGGCGTACATCGCGGCGCGGCAGGAACGGGCCGCGTGAGCGCAGCCGCCACCGCCGCCGCGACCGAGGCGCCCGACATCCTCGCCGCGGCGCGGGCGTACGTCGCGCGCGGATGGGCGGTCGTGCCGCTGCCACCGCGCGCGAAAGCGCCGGGAATCCGCGAGTGGCAGCGCCTCCGCCTGGAGGGACCAGATCTCGAGCGTGCGTTCGCTGCCGCTGGTGGCGTCGGCATCCAGTGCGGCGCGCCGTCTGGCGGCGCCTGCGACGTCGACCTCGACAGCGCCGAGACACGCGACGCATGGCCGCTCATCGGCCCACCGACAGAGATGCGCCACGGCCGCGCGTCGTCGCCAGAGTCGCACGCCTGGTACCAGCTCGACGCACCGCCGGCGCAGACCGAGCGACTCCGCGACCCTGACGGCAAGACGACGCTTATCGAACTGCGCTCGACCGGCGGTCAGACGGTCGTCCATCCGTCGCTGCACGAGGAGACCGGCGAGGCGATTGTCTGGCACGCCGACGGCGAGCCGGCGCACGTCGACGTCGTCGACCTGCAGCGGGCCGTGCGCGAGTGCGCCGCCGTCGCGATGGTCGCCCGGCGCTGGCCGACCGGCTCCCGCCACGACGCGGCGCTCGCGCTCGCCGGTCTCCTGCTCCGCGGCGGCAAGTCCGTCTCCGACGCCGAACGCCTCGTCGAGATCGTCGCGCGCGTTGCCGGCGATGCCGAGGTGGCCGACCGCGTCCGCGCCGTCCGCGACACGGCGGTCGACCTTGAGGCCGGTCGCCCGGCAACGGGCGGGCCGCGGCTGGCGGCGCTGCTCGGCAGCGACGGCGAGGCGGTGGTGGGCCGCCTGCGCGAGTGGCTCGGGCTCACCGGCGACGGGCGCGCCGAGGACGACGACGCGGCGCCGCTGGACCTGTGGGGCAGTCAACTCGCCGGCACACCGCCGCTGCATCTGCCCACGACGGTGCCGACGATGCTGGCCGATGTCGCCGAGGACGTCGCCGCGCGGCACGGCTGCGACGATGCGCTGGTGGCGATGTTCGGCCTCGCCGTCTGCGCGGGCGCGATCGACGACGGACATCAGATCCAGCCGCGCCAGCACGACCGCGAGTGGCGCACCTCGGCCCGCCTCTGGAACATCGGCGCCGAGGAGATCGGTCACGGGAAGTCGCCCGCCCTGCGCGCCGTCCTCGGCCCCCTGCGCGCCCTTGACCACCGATGGGGCGAGGAGGACGCGCCCGCCCATCGGCGCTACGCGCTCGCGCTCAAGCTCTACAACCGTGAGCTCGAACGATGGGTAAAAGGCGGTGGAGTTGGGCTGCCGCCAACCGAACCGCCGCGCCCGCCGGCTCGGCGGCGGGTGGTCGACGACATCACCATCGAGAAACTGTCAGATGTGCTCGCTGACAATTCCCCCGGCGTCCTGATCGCACAAGATGAGATCGCCGGACTGATCGGGGGAATGGACGCCTACCGGCCGAACGGCGTTGCTAAGGACCAGGCCGCATACCTCCAGCTTCGAGACGGTGGCCCGCGGCGCGTTGAGCGCGTGAAGCGAGGCGACGTCACCTGTTCGAATTGGGGCGCCTCTCTGGTCGGCGGCATCCAGCCCGCCAAACTGCGCCAGCTCGCGCCGAGGATGCTCGACGACGGCCTGCTCGCCCGCTGCCTGGTGTTCTTCGGGCGCGGCGGCGGCCTCCCGATCGACCGACCCGCCGACCGCGCCGCCCTCGACCTGTACGCCGCCACGATCGAGCGCCTGGCCGTGCTCCCGGTGCCGGCCGAGCCGTACAGGATGGCGGCGGGCGCCCATCTGCGCCGCGAATACGTGGTCCGCATCGCCCGCGCCGTCGCCGTCCTACCAACCACGGCACCCGGCTTGGCGGCGGCGCTCAGCAAGTGGGAGGGCCTATTCGCCCAACTCGCGCTCACGATGCACCTGACCGAAGCGGCGAGCGAGGGGCGCACGCCGGCTGCCGTCGTCTCCGAGGGCACCGCCGACCGGGTGGCGCGCCTCTTGATTGACTACGTCCTGCCGCACACGGCGCACCTGTATGGCGAGTTGCTCGGCCAGGATCACCTGACGCACGCGCGGTGGCTGGCCGGGCATATCCTGGCCCACCGTCTGGACAAGATCAGCGCCCGCGACATCGGACGCGCGTACCACGGCATGCGCGACGACCGCCGCGCCCTACAGGACGCCATGCAGACGCTGACAGTCGCCGGCTGGGTCATGCCGCGCGACGAGCAGCCCGGCCGCGGGGCGACCAAGTGGCGGGTCAATCCCCGCGTCCACGCCCTGTTCGGCGCGCGTGCCGAAGCCGAGCGCATCCGGCGCGATGCCGTCCGCGACCAAATCAAGCAGGCGGCCGAGATGCTCGGCCTGAGCGACGAGGTGGCGCCATGAACGCAGCGCGAAGCCTTCACGATCGGCTGTGGGAGCGCTTTCAACGGGACCAGAGCGCCGAAAGCGTCCGGAACGTCACTTGCGCGCGTAAGGCAGAGAGGCCTCTCTCTTCTTCTCTCTCTAATTCTCTCTACGCGCCCAAATCTTCCCCACGCGCGCGAGTGACAAACCGGACGCTTCGCGACGCCGAGGTGATCACACTCACTGACCGCCCCCGCTGGTCCGATCTGTCGTCGGCGCTGTTCTGGCTGCGGCATCGCGAGTGGCCCGCGCTTGAGGTGGGCGGCGTCGTCATCGAGGGCGAGCCGGCGTGGCGGGCGTGGGTCGGGCGTGCGCAGACTGAGGCGCTGCTCGCGGTCCGGGATCGGGTGGCGGTATGAGCCGTCCGGCGCTCAACCCCATCTGGGGCGGCAATGCTTCTCACGCTGGCCGAGGTGCCGCGTGCTGACGCTCGCCGAGCTGCGCCTGGTGCTCGAGCGCGTCGCCGAGCTGCCTGCCGCCGATCGTGCCGACGCCATCGGGCTCGTCGCCGCGGCGCAGGCGCGGTTACTGACGCTGCTGGTGATGCCGCCGAACGCGGTGCCGGCCGACAGCGATCGCCTTGTTGACGCCGAGACGCTGGCGGAGCGGTTCAGCTTGTCGATCTCGACCGTCCATGAACTCGCCCGCGCCGGCCAGATCCCGTGCAAAATGTTCGGCCGGTACCGCCGCTTCAACCTCGCCGAAGTCGCCGCTGCGGGCGGTTTCAATCTCGGCGAACTTGGGATTGACGGCCGAAAAGCGTTGCAGCGGCGAGAGTTTCGGGCGCAGCGGGGCAGCCGGTCACCGGCTCAGTCACCACAGGGGGGCATATGACCGCCGCCCCGAACGCCAAACACCGCACCGGCATCTTGAAGCGGTCACGCCACGCGCCACGCCTCGACGCCGAGGCCGAGGCCGCCGTGCAGTCTTACGTCGCGCACTATGCCGAGGACGAGCCGGGCGGACTCGCCGCGATGTCGAACCGCGAGTTGTCGATCCTACGCGACGTGGCGGTGGCCGACGCCATCATCGAGCGCGCGTTCAACTGGGCCGCAGCACAGCCGACGATAATCGACGCGGAAGGCAACCTCCTGCCCGTGCTGGGCAAGAGCCTGCTCGCCTACATCAACAGCAAGCGCCTCGGCCTCGTCGCCCTCGGCCTACGCCCGCAGCGCAGCGACCAGACGCCGACGCTCTCCGACTACCTGCGCACCGCCGAGCAGCGCCGCGCGCAGCCGGGCAAGGCTGTGGCCGCTCCAGGGGCATTCGCGCCGCCTGCGCCAGCCGCTGACACCGCCACCAACCCGCCGGCAGTGCCGGCCG
>JANNRA010000109.1:0-4720 GCA_031401035.1 bacterium
CCCGGCCCCCCCGGCGGGGCCGCGGGGGGGCGCTGCGGGGGTAGGGGGTGGCGGGGGGGCCCCCCCCGCTTGGACCGGCGGGGCCCCGCGGGGGGGCCCAACCCTCCGGGCGGGGGGGCCCCCCCCCCGCTCCCGGTCAGGTGGTCGAGCCGACCGAGACCGCCTCCACCGACACCGGCACGCCGTTCAGCACCGCGTTACCGGACAGCGGATCGAGGTCCTGCTCGTCGACCAACCGGTTGCAGTTCACGCCGGCGTGCGCGGCGGCGACGCCGAGACGGATGCCGGGCAGGTCGTGCCCCCAGCCGTGCGGAATGCTGACCACGCCGGGACGGATGGCGTCGGTCACCTCCACCGGCACCTCGAGGCTGCCGGCGCGCGAGCGCACCCGGGCCAGGCCGCCGTCGCGCACGCCGAGGCGCGCCGCGTCGTCCGGATGGATCTGCATGGTGCAACGCGCCTTGCCCTTCACCAGCACCGGCGCGTTGTGCATCCACGAGTTGTTCGAGCGCAGGTCGCGGCGGCCGATGAGCACCAGGCCGTCGGGATCGGCGAGGTGCGCCCGCAGCCGCGCCACGTCGGCGACCAGCGCCTCCGGCGCCAGCTCGATCTTCCCCGACGGCGTGCGCAGCACCTCCGGCAGGCGCGGCGCCAGGGCGCCGAAGTCGATGCCATGCGGCGCCGCCTCCAGGCGCGCCAGCGTCAGACCATCCGCCACGGCGCCGCAGCCGTCGCCGTACGGCCCGGCCCGCAGGAGCAGGTCGAGCAGGCGCTCCGGACCGCGCCGCGGCGCCAGCGCGGCGAGAATCTCCTGCGGATCGCGCCCGCTGAGCGGCGAGTGGCTGGCGCCGACGGTCTGCTCGACGAGCTGCGCCGCGACGAAATCGTCAAGCCCGTCGACGTCAGCGTCCGCGCCCTGCCCCATCACGATGCCGAGCAGACGCAACACCGTGCGCCATTCCGGCTGCTGCCGGTCCGGCACCGGGAAGACCGCCGGCGCGTACGTCGCGACGTTACGGATGGCGAGCTGGCGCAGGGCCAGGTCGTAGTGCGGCTGCTCGAGCGGCGACAGGCCGGGCAGGATGACGTCGGCGTGGCGCGTCGTCTCGTTGAGGAAGATGTCGAGACTGAGCATGAAGTCGAGCTGCTCGATCGCCGCGGCGAGGCGCGGGCCGTTCGGCGTGCTCAGCACCGGATTACCCGCAACGGTGATCAGGGCCCGCACGCGGCCCTCGCCGGGCGTCTCGATCTCCTCCGCCAGGCACGCCGCCGGCAACTCGCCGTAGATCTCTGGCAGATGGCGGACGCGGCTGTGGCGGCGCCCGAAGCGGACGCCGCGGCCGCGTCCCGGCGCGCCGCGCGTGTGCGCCGCGCCACTCGCCGGGCGGGTGAACATGGCGCCGCCAGGCTGGTCGAGATGGCCGGTGAGGACGTTGAGCACGTCGACCAACCAGCTCACCTGCGTGCCGAAGGCCTGCGTGCAGGTGCCGATGCGGCCGTACACCGCCGCCGTCGGTGCCGCGGCGAGCTCGCGCGCCAGGCGACGCATGACGTCGGCCGCGATACCGCAGCGCGGCGCGACGATCTCCGGCGCGAACTCGCGCGCCAGCCCCTCGACCTGCGCGAGGCCGGCGACGTGCTCCGCCAGCCGGCCAAGGCGCACCAGGCCGTCGGCGAACAGCGCGTGCACGATGCCCCACAGAAAGTAGGCGTCGGCGCCGGGCCGGATGGCGTGGTGTTCGTCCGCCTCCGCGGCGGTACGGGTGCGGCGCGGGTCGATGACGACAATGCGCCCGCCGCGCTGGCGGATGGCGCGCAGGCGGCCGGGGGCATCGGGCGCGGTCATCAGGCTGCCGTTGGAGGTGAACGGATCGGCGCCGAGCACCAGCAGGTAGTCGGTGCGGTCGAGGTCGGGCACCGGCACGCTCAGCACAGTCCCGAACATCAGGCCGGCGGAGACCTGCTTCGGCATCTGGTCGACGGTGCTGGCCGAGTACACGTTGCGCGTGCCGAGGGCGCGCAACAGCACCGGGTTGTACAGCATCAACGCCAGGTTGTGGGCGCCGGGATTGCCGAGGTAGGCGGCCACCGCGTCGCGTCCGTATTCGTGCTGGATCGGCGGCAGGCGGCGCGCGATCTCGGCGAAGGCCTCGTCCCAGCTCGCCGGTTCGTGCCGGCCGTCGCGCTTGATCAGCGGCGTGCGCAGGCGATCGGGATCGGCGTCGAGCTCCTTCACCGCGAAACCCTTCGGGCAGATGAAGCCGCGGCTGAAGACGTCCTCGGCGTCGCCGCGGATGCCGAGAACCTCGCGGCCGCGCGTGCGGATCTCGAGGCCGCACGTGGCTTCGCAGAGCGGGCAGGTATGCAGATGCGTGCGTTCGGCGTCGCTGGCGTGCATGGCGGTCTCCGTCCCCCTGTCTATGCGATTGCCTGCCTTTCTGACGAGCCCTCCCTCACGGGCCGATGCCGGCTTCGATGCGAGCCGCCATGTACGGGAAGAACGGGTTGGAGGACATACGCGTCAGCGCGTCGGCCGGCACGACGAGCACGGCGCGCTCGCCGCGCACGGCCATCAAGCCGAGCTGGACGCCGTAGTCCTCGGCCGGATCCGGCTCGATGCCGTAGAGCCCGTCGCTGACCGGGAACGGCACCGCGACATGCGACAGCGAGAAGACGTCGTGTGGATAGCTGAGGCCGAGGTCGCGCGTCTGCTCGTCCGTCGCCCCGGCCTCGACCACGCGCTCCACGACACTGCTGCGGTCCGGCGCGGCGTTGGCGATCATCACGCTGCGGAAGCGGCGCGGCGCCGGGGGCAGGACGCGGTCGGCCAGATTGGCCGCGCTGCTGCGCAGCAGCGGGCCGAGCTTGGCGTTGCGATTGAGATCGAACAGGACCAGCTCGCTGCCGTTGGCGGGCAGGCGCGCGTAGAGGGCGTCGACGATGGCGCGCGTGCTGACGGTGAAATCGACCACCGACTGGAAGGTGAGCACCGGCGGCACCTCGCCGAGGCGCTGCTCGCGCTCGTAGCGGGTGAAGCGCTCCTGCAGCGCGCGCGTCAGCAGCGACGACTGCCGCGCGCCGTTGATCGGGAACGAGTTGTACTTGAACGGGTTGAACTCGGGCGTGATCGACAGCCAGGCCGCCTTGGCGAACTTGGGGAACACTGCCGGCCAGCCGAGCACGCCGGCAAAGCGCGCCATGGCGGTGACGCCGACCATCGGCGAGAGCAGCACGAGGCGCGTCGGCCGCGGCAGCGCCTCGTCGCCGAGCGCGTCGAGCGCGTACTGCAGCGCCAGCGCGCCGCCGTTCGAGAAGCCGATGACGTGCAGCGGCCGCCCCGGGCCGCTGCGGCGGCGCGCCTCGCGCACCGCCAGGCGCGTCGCCGCCGCCCACGCCTCCCACTCGACGTCGGCGAGGCCGGCCGGCACGGTGCCGTGCCCGGGCAGCCGGATCGCGACCGCCACCCAGTCGCGCTCGCGATAGCGGCGCGCCACGTGCCGCAAGCTGTAGGGCGAGTCGGTCAGCCCATGCAGCAGCACCACGGCGCCGGCCGCCTCGCCCTCGGGCGCAAGCAGGTAGGAGCGGTTCCAATCCTGCGACAGCTTCGGCGGGTAGACCGGGCTGCCGTCGTAGTAGCGGTTCGACGGCACGCGCTCGTGCCGCGCCAGCCGGTCGGTGACGTGGACGCGCACGGCCTCGAAGAGCCCCTGCTCGTGCCGCAGGTAGTCGTCCCAGGTGGCCGCGTCGAGCGCCGCCACCGACAGCTCCTCCGGCGCCCACGTGTGCCACGGCGCCAGCGCCGGGCCGCTCTGCACCTGGTAGGTGCGCACCGCGAGCACCGTCAGCAGCACGACGCCGGCGAGCAGGGCCGGCCACTTCAGGATCCGCAGGATTCGCGTCGTCACCAGCGGCCTTGTGGCCCATCCCCCGCCGCCAAGGCAAGCGGCGGGGCGCGCCGGCCCAGCGCTCGGCTACTCGTCCTCGGGCTCTCCGAGCTGGATCTCCGGCGGCACATCGAGCGCGTCGTCGGGGACGAAGGCGATGCGCATCCCCCAGCCGGCGTACGTGGCGAGCAGGCGCCCGAACGCGTCGAGCGACAGCTCCTGGTCGTCGACGTGGATGATCGGCTGCCCGTCCGGGCCGCTGTCGTCGATGACGCAGCGCAGCACGCCGCCGCGCGGCACCCACTGATCGCCGGCGGGGAAATAGCGCACCTGCGGCTGCCCGGGCGGAATCTCCAGCGCCACGTGCTCGTAGTCCACTGCCTCCGCGGCCTGCGCCGCGAGCAGGGCGTTGAACTCCTCCAGCACCTCCGCGTCGCTCATGCCGTCGAGCGACGGACCAATGTGAAAATGGGTGACAGCAATGGACGCATCGCGATACTCGATGACCGCATCGTCGCCGTCTCGCGTGATCCTGACCGCGTCGAGCGACGCGACCTCGGGTCTCCTCTTTCGCATACAGGGCCTGGCTCCTCCCGGCACGACCGCCCCCCGGCATCCCGCGCCACCGTCGGCCCCCCTGCCAGGGCGGGATGAGCGCGACGCGGCGTTTGCTGCGTCGCACGGCGGATGACGTGCCGGGAACGGGGTGGGGCCGGCGCTGGCAATGGTGGCAGCCGGGCGGGAATCAACTTGAGGGCAGCCAGCCGGGACCGCGGGCGTCCCGCCCGCACGGCGACGCGCAACGTCGCCGCAAGCGCGCTGCGCTGCGGGCGGGA
>JANNRA010000110.1:0-12259 GCA_031401035.1 bacterium
AAGGCCCCGTGGTACACGAGCAGGTGGGCGCGCGGCCGCGGCACCAACGCCGCCAGGCGTTCCAGCAGCTCGCTCGGCTCGAAGCGGATCGCGCGCGTGCCGTCGCGCCACGGCCGGCGCAGCCGCAGCAGCACCCGGCCCTCGGCGGTCAACTGCAGGGCCTCCTGCGCCACGGGCGGCCGCAAGATGTCGCGGCAGAGATGCTCGAGCCGGCGGCGGTCGCCGCCGCGCACGGCGGCGTTGGCGTGCAGATCGAAGCCCGCGCGGTGCGCGTGGCGCGGTCCGGCAGAGGTGACCACCGGCGCCGTGGCGTCCGCCCCGAGCCGTAGCACCAGATGGCCGGGCGGCGCCGCCCGCAGCAGGACGGACAGAAGCCGCGCCCCTTGCAGGAGAAGGCGACCAGAATCTCGCGCGCGCAGCCCGCGCAGCGGAAGCGGGCGAAGCCGCTGGCCATGACGCCGCAGCCGAGGAAGGCGCGCAGCTCCCGCTCGACGAAGCGCGGCAGCCCCGCGCCGCCGCTGCGCTGGCGCGCCTCGGCGAGGAAGGTCTCGAGGTGCTCGCGGACGACGCGCTGCAGCACGCCGCGCTCGGGCTGGCGGCGCACGCACGTGCGCCGACCGCGGCCGAGGGCCGGACGGCGGGATACGGACGGAGGCCCTCCCGAGTCGCTCGCCATGGGCTGTCGGGCCGGGGAGATCGCCGAGCCGACACCCGTGTGGCGTTGCGCCGCAGCCAAAGACGGTGGGCACGGTGGCAACGATGCGGATCACGAGGGCAGTGGCTGGGACCGCGGGCGAGACGCCCGCTGTCCCAGCCACTGGCTCGATGATCGATTCGCTCGACGCAGGTCAGCCCGCCCGCTCCGCTCCGGCCAGAAACGCGGCGATCTCCGCCTCCGGCATCCCCAGCGCGCGGGCGGCGTGGACGGCGCCGGCGAGGGCGCGCTGGCCGCTGGCACCGACGACGTCGCGGCGCACGGGCGGGAATCCGGGCGCAGCGAGCTCGGCGGCGGAGAACGTGGCGGCGCCGGCGATCTCGGTGGCCAGGGCGGCGAGCAGCGGGTCGTCGGCGCACAGGCGCACCGCGGGCGTGCTCGCGCCCCCGCGCACGCCGCGGCCCCCGCGCGCCCGCGGCCCCGCGCCGCGCGCGTCGGTGTCAGGACAGCCGGCTGACCTCGCCCCCCGAGCCGGGAGCCCCTCCGCGCCCGAATCCATCGCCGTTGGTGGGTACGCCAGCCCTGCCGCGTGCTCACCATTGATCGGTTAGCGGGCGGCCAACACCGTGTGGCGCCGGCGATCGCGCCGGCGCCGCTGAGGCCGTGCCGGTCGCCGACGCTGCGGTACCCGCCATCACGACCGAGCACGCACTTCAAAACCGCGTGGTCCTTTGGTCCCGGCTCGGTATCCTGGCGCTGTCGACTCCATGTCGACCAGCGAACAGGCACCACTCCGATGGCCGCGGCAGTGATCGGGCGAAGTGATTGAACTGCCGGAGGAAAAGAAGAAGCTGGCGCGCGGATTTGAACCGCGGACCTGCTGATTACGAATCAGCTGCTCTACCGACTGAGCTACGCCAGCGTCTGGGAGGGAGGTGTTGCGATCCAGGCGCTATAGCGAAAGCGGGATGGTGAGGAAAGCCCGGGTCGTGGAGGGCGCCCGGGAGAAGCTCATTCGTCGCGGTCGACGTCGTACTCGCCTTCAATGAACGGGTTCTCGCGCGCCGTGCCGGTGCGGCGGCCGTCGCGGTCGTAGAGATCGTAGCGCGTGTCGTCGAAGGGGTTCTGCTCAATGGAGCCGCGGCGGCGGCCGTCGCGGTCGTAGGTGTCGAGGCGGTCGTCGTCGAAGGTGTTCTCACGGATGGTACCCTGGCGGCGGCCAGCGCGGTCCTCGACGTCGTATTCGCCGTCGCGGAAGGGGTTTTCACGCACGGTGCCGGTGCGGCGGCCGTCCTCGTAGACGTCGTACTGGCCGTCGACGAAGGGGTTCTTGCGCACGCTGCGGTCGCCGTCGCCGGCGGCGGCGGGGGCGGCGAGCAGCAGGGCCAGCAGGAGCGGCGCCAGGGAGGGCAGCGGGTAGCGCATACGGGCTCTGTAGCACGCTGGGGCTGACACCGGTTGACCGGGACGAGCCTCCACCGTAGCGTGCGGATTCACCCAAATTCTGAGGAGGATTCATGCGTACCATCCTGACCGCTCTGCTCGTGCTCGGCCTGCTGCCGGGCGCGGCGACCGCCGAGACGCTGGCGACCGTGGGTAAGAAGACGATCACCCGCGCCGACGTCGAAAAAGAGGCCAAGTCCGAACTCGCCGAGATCGAAACCGCCCGCTACAAGGCGATGCGCCAGTCGCTCGACGGGCTGGTGGCCGAGGCGCTGGTGGAGCAGGAGGCGACGGCACGCGGCGTCACGGTCGAGGAGCTGACGAAGATCGAGATCTTCGACAAGGCGCCGAAGCCGAGCGACGCGGAGATCCAGAAGGTCTACGACGAGAACAAGGAGCAGCTGCAGGGCCAGACGCTCGACCAGGTGAAGGAACAGATCGTCGAGTTCCTCACCCGCCGCGGCGCCTCGGAGCGCTCGCAGGTGTTCATCGCCGACCTGAAGAAGCGCTATCCGACCAAGATCGACCTGCGGCCGCCGACCGTCGACGTCGCCATCGGCAATGCGCCGGTCGAGGGCAAGGCCGATGCGCCGATCACCATCATCGTCTTCTCCGACTACGAGTGCCCGTTCTGCAAGAAGGCCGAGCCGACCATCGCCGAGGTGCGCAAGATCTACGGCGACAAGATCCGCTACGCCTTCCGTAACTACCCGCTGCCGTTCCACGCCAATGCCACGCCGGCCGCCGAGGCGGCACTGTGCGCCAACGCGCAGGGCAAGTTCTGGCCGTACCACGACAAGGTCATGGCGGCCGCCGACCTGACCGAGGCCAACCTGCAGCAGATCGCCACCAGCGTCGGCCTCGATCGCAAGAAGTTCGACGAGTGCGTCAAGGCGGGCACGTTCAAGGAGCAGGTCGCCAAGGACATGGCGGACGGCCAGGCGGCCGGGGTGAGCGGCACGCCGGCGTTCTTCATCAACGGCCAGATGCTCGACGGCGCCCAGCCGGTGGAGAGGTTCAAGGAGATCATCGACGAGGAGCTGGCCAACCTCGGCAAGAGCTGACGCCCTGAGCGACGGGGGGATATGGCGGTCGACGGCGGCACCGCGCCGACGCAGAGCGCGCGATTCGGCGTGCTCTACGATCTCGGCTGCGCGTTCGCGGCGCGCATCGAGCTCGAGGAGCTGTTCCCCTTCGTCGTGACCAAGTGCCGGGAGGTATTCGACGCCCTGGGGGCGTCGATCCTCCTGCACGATCCCGACCGCGACGAGCTGTACTTTCCCTTCGTCGCCGAGGAGGACCCGGTGGTGCTGGCGCGGCTGCTCGAGCTGCGCTTCCCGGCCGACCGCGGCATCGCCGGCTGGGTGGTGTCGAAGGGCGCCGCGGTGTGCGTCGACGACGTGCAGTCCGACCCACGCTTCTTCACCGGCATCGACCACGCCACGGGCTTCGTGACGCGCACCCTGCTGTGCGCGCCGCTGCGCACCCACCAGGGCGTCATCGGCGTCATCCAGGTCCTCAACCGCCGCGCCGAGCGCCGCTTCTCGCCCGACGACCTGGCGTTCCTCGAAGCCCTCGCCGGCAGCGTCGCGGTGGCGATCGAGAACGCCCGCCTCTATGCCCGCGTCAAGGCGAGCGAGGATCTGCTGCGGGCGCAGGTCGGCGCCCTGCGCCGCGACATGGCGCACCGTGACCGCTTCCAGGAGATCGTCGGCAGCAGCCGCGCCATGGCCGAGGTCTTCAGCCTCATGGAGAGCGCCGCCGCGACGCCGATCACGGTGCTGATCGAGGGCGAGACCGGCACCGGCAAGGAACTGGTGGCGCGCGGCATCCATCGCGCCTCGGCCCGCGCCGAGGCGCCGTTCCTGGCCGTCAACTGCGCCGCCGTCTCCGAGACGCTGCTCGAGAGCGAGCTCTTCGGCCACCGCCGCGGCGCCTTCACCGGCGCCGACAAGGACCACCGCGGCCTCTTCGAGGCGGCGTCGGGCGGGACGATCTTCCTCGACGAGGTCGGCGAGATGCCGCCGTCGATGCAGGCGAAGCTGCTGCGCGTGCTGCAACAGGGCGAGATCATCCCCGTCGGCGACACGCGCGCGCGCAAGGTCGACGTGCGCATCGTCTCTGCCACCAACCGCGATCTCAACGCCGAGGTGGCGAAACAGGCGTTCCGCCAGGATCTCTTCTACCGCCTGGCGGTCTTTCCGATCACCGTGCCGCCGCTGCGCCAGCGCCGCGACGATCTGCCGCTGCTGGTCGAGCGGCTGCTGCGCAAACACGCCGAGCGACACCAGTCGGAGCTGCGCGGCATCGACCCCAGCGCCGTCGATGCCCTGCAGCGCCATGACTGGCCGGGCAACGTGCGCGAGCTGGAGAACGTGCTGGAGCGCGCCGTCGCCCTGACGCGCAACGGCGAACTGATCTCGATCGCCCACTTCCCGCCCAAACTGCGCGGCGCGGACGGCGACCGCCAGGCGCCCGCCGCCCTGGCGCCGGCCCACGCCGACGCGGGCGCCGCCGGCGCCGGCCTGCGCGAGGCGCGCGCCGCCTTCGAGGCGGACTTCATCCGCCGTGCCCTGACGGCGCACAACCGCAACGTCTCGCACACCGCCCGGGCCCTCGGCCTGTCGCGCGTGATGCTGCAGAAAAAGATGAAAGACTACGGTCTGCGCGAGGAGCAGTCATGATCGATCTCAGCCGCCACGGTGCCGTCTTCGTCCTCGCCATGCAGGCGGGCGAGAACCGTTTCAATCGCGCCTTTCTCGATGCGCTCGGGCGCGCCCTCGACGAGGTCGAGGCGAGCAGCGGGCCGGCCGGCCTGGTGACGGTCGGGGCGGAGAAGTTCTACTCCAACGGGCTCGACCTGGACTGGCTGATGAGCTCCGGGACCGGGCCGGCGTTCATCGGCGACTTCCTCGCCTTCTTCGCCCGCATGATGGCGCTGCCGATGCCGACGGTGGCGGCGCTCAACGGCCACGCCTTCGCCGGCGGCGCGATGTTCGCCCTGACGCACGATTTCCGCGTCATGCGCGCCGACCGCGGCTACTTCTGCCTGCCGGAGATCGACCTCGGCATGCCGTTCGCGCCAGGCATGCAGGCGATGATCACCGGCAAGCTCGACGCCCGCACGGCGAGCGACCTGATCCTCAGCGGACGCCGCATCGGCGGTCCCGAAGCGCTGGCGCTGCGCGTGGTGGACGAGGCCGTGGCCGCCGACGAGGTGCTGCCGCGCGCCATCGCCCGCGCCGAGGCGCTGGCGGGCAAGGACCGCGCCATCTACGGGCGGCTCAAGCGCGATCTGTTCGGGCACGCGATCGAGGTCCTGGCGAGCCGCGCGATGCCGTGATGCCAGTACCGAAAACACCACGGGGCGGCGCCCTCCAGGGATTCAGGAAAGCGCGGCGGTGACGCGGGCGCGCAGGGCCTCCGACACGCTCTGTACCGCAAGGCTCATAGCGGCGGCGAAGGACGACGGGTCGCCGGCCATGCACGGTTCGTCGGCGCTGAAGACCTCTTCGAACACCACCGCGCGCGGACCGGTATCGGGCAGGCGGACGAGCAGGGCGCGCAGGCGCAGCGCGGCGGTGCAGCCGCCGCTCGGAGTCTCCTCGAGCGCCTCGATCAGACCGCTCAGCTCATACTGCGCCGGCACGCCGGAGGGGCCCTGCAGTACGGCGGCGACGACGCGCGCCGCCGCCAGGTCGCGGGCGACCAGGTCGGTGATGAGATCCTGCGGCGCGGCGATCCAGCGGTGGTAGTAGTCGACGCCGAGCTCGTACGGTCCGTCGCGGTAGACAAAGCCCGGTTGGTCGTAGGCAGCGGCGATCCCGAACGGCGCCAGGCGCAGGACGGCAGCCGGCGCCGTCTCGGCAAGCGGCGCCGGCGCCGGATAGTCGAGGCGGAACGTCTGCAGCGACGGCGTCGCCGGGCTGAACAGCGCGCACGACGCGAACAGGCAGGCGGCGGCGAGCAGCAGGGCGGAACGGCGCATCGACATCATCCTGGGCCCCTTCTTGCGCGACTTCATCATCTGCGACGTCATCTTGGCGCCGGCGCCGGGCGCGGCGCCGGCGGATCGGAGAAGAGCAGGCTCGACGGCTGCTGGCGCAGCGCATCGGTGAGCGCCTGCAGGTTGTCGGTGGTGCGGTTCAGGCGCTCGATCAGCCCCTGCAGGTCGAGGACGAAGGTCTGGCCGGTGCGCGCCAGGCCGTCCACCTCGCGCACCGCGCCGCGCAGCTCGCGGCCGGACTCGCCCTGGCGGAGGTCGGCGAGCAGCGCTTTCGCCTCGCCGGTGGCCTGCCGCAGGTCGGCCACCACCGGCGCCAGCTGCACGTCCGCGGTCGCCTTCTCGATGTTCCGGGTGACGCGCGCGGCCGAATCGGTGAGGGTCGACATGTTGGTCAGGATCTTCTGCACCCGTTCGTCGCGCAGGACGAGATCCGCCGCCTGCAGCGTCGCGCGGATGTCGCCCGAGATGCCCTCCAGGTCGACGCTCATGACCTTCTTGTAGATGTCCTCGAGCGCCTGCTGGATGGCCTGGAACTGCGAGGCGGTGGACGGCAGCAGCGGGTATTCGGGGGTGAACGACAGTGCCGGCGCGCTGGTGAGCGCGTCGCCGGTGCGGCGGTCGATCTCGACGTAGCGCAGGCCGGTGATGCCGGAGAGCTGCAACTGCGCGCGCAGCGTCGGATCCTTGACCAGCAGGTCGGCGTAGCTCGTGTTGATACTCATCAGGACCTCGATCAGATCGCCGTCGGGGGCGATGCGGATCTTGTCCACCCGTCCCGCCGGCACGCCGCGGTACTTCACCGCCGCGCCGGGCTCGAGGCCCTGCACCGATTCGGAGAAATAGCTCACCGCCAGCGTCTCGTCGGCCAGGTAGCGGCTGGCGCCGAGCCAGATGGCGGCGGCGAGGCCGATGACGATCGCGACGATGACGAAGATGCCCACGCGGAGCTTGCGCGCCTCAGTCGCCACGGGCGTCCCTCCTGTGCTGTGCCTGCTCGCTTGGCTGGCGGTTGAAGAAGGCGCGTACGCGCGGATCGGTGCTGCTGTCGCGCAGCGCGCGCGGCGGGCCGTCGGCGATGACGGATTTGGTCGCCGCGTCGAGCATGATGCAGCGGTCGGCGATGGTGAAGATGCTGGCCAGCTCGTGCGAGACGACGACGATGGTCGTGCCGAGGCTCTTGTTGACCTGCACGATGAGCTCGTCGAGCTCGACCGAGGTGATCGGATCGAGTCCCGCCGACGGCTCGTCGAAGAAGAGGATGTTGGGGTCGAGCGCCAGCGAGCGCGCCAGGGCGGCGCGCTTGCGCATGCCGCCGGAGAGTTCGGAGGGCATGAGCTGCTCCTGCCCGTCGAGGCGCACCATGGCGAGCTTCATGCGCACCAGCAGGGCGATGGTCTCGGGCGGCAGGGCGGTGTACTCCTCGAGCGGCAGGGCGACGTTCTGCGCCACGGTCAGCGAGCCGAACAGCGCGCCAGCCTGGAAGCTGACGCCGATGCGCTGCTGGATGCGGCGCAGGTGCTTCTCGTCGGCGTGCGTGATGTCCTCGCCGTCGATGACGATGCGGCCCGACGCCGGCCGCAGCAGTCCGATCATGTGCCGTAGCAGCGTCGTTTTGCCGCAGCCCGAGCCCCCGACGATGACGAAGACCTCGCCGCGCCGCACCTCGCACGAGATGTCGTTGAGAATGGTGCGATCCCCGTAGCGCGCCACCAGGTGCTCGACCTGAATCACCGGCGCGCCGGCCCCCGCCTCACCAGACATTGAACAGCACCGTGAAGACCGCGTCAGCGAGAATGATGGCGAAGATCCCCGAGACGATGGCCGAGGTGGTGATGCGGCCGACGCTCTCGGCGCCCTGCGCGGCCTCGAAGCCGCGCATGCAACCGACCAGCGCGATCAGAAAGGCGAAGACCACCGCCTTCACCAGCCCCTGCCCGATGTCCCAGAACACCATGTAGTACTTCATCGTGGCGAAGTAGACCGTCGCCGGGATGTCGAGCTGGACGATGGCGACCACCAGGCCGCCGAGGATACCGACGAAGTCGGCGTAGAGGGTCAGCAGGGGCAGCATGATGACCAGCGCCAGCACCTTCGGCGTGACCAGGAAGCGGGTGCGGTCGAGCCCCATCGCCGCCAGCGCGTCGACCTCCTCGGACACCTTCATGGTGCCGATCTCGGCCGCGAAGGCGGCGCCGGAGCGGCCGGCGGCGATGATCGCCGTCATCAGCGGCCCGAGCTCGCGGGTGACCGACAGGCCGACGAGATTGGCGACGTAGATGTCGGCGCCGAACTGCTGCAGCTGCATGGCGGCCTGGAAGGCGGTGATCAGGCCCATCAGGAAACTGATCAGCGAGACGATGGGCAGCGCCTCGTAGCCGGCGCGCTGCATATACAGCCAGGTGTCGCGCCAACGGATGGCGCGCGGGTGACGGACGGCATCGGCCAGGCCGAGGATGACCTCGCCGGTGAAGGCCGCGAACTCGCGCAGGCCGGCGCCGGCGTCGACCGCCCAGTCGCCCATCCGTTGCACCAGCGGCGGCAGCGGCGGCGGCGGTGGGAGGGGGCGCGCGATGGCGGCGTCGTCGACGAGGCTGAGGAAGCCGTCGATGTCGGGCGTGCTGGCGCTGATACGCAGCGTCGCGCCACGCGCCGCGAGCCGTTGCCGCAACTGGAACAGCACGGCGCCGCCGCCGCTGTCGAAGTAGTCGACGCCGGAGAGGTCGAGCGCCACCTCGCGCGGCGTCGGCGGCAGGGCGGCGGTGATGTCGTCGAGCAGACGCTGGGCGTTGCCGATGGCGACGCGGCCGCGTACCACGATGGTCGCCGCGCCGTCCCCCTGCCGCCCCGCCTGCACCTCGTACTCCGCCACGGCGGGTGTGTACCAGACGTGGCCGAGGCGGGCTACGGATGGCGCCGTTGCACGGCGCCGCGCCATCCGTGGTCGGTGTCGCTGGGCCGACCATTGTCGGCGGCGGTGCGCGTGCGGTAGGGAACCCGCATGCTGACGGATCGAATCGCCATCGTCACCGGTGCGGGCTCCGGTCTCGGGCGGGCCGGGGCGCTGGCGCTGGCGCGGGCCGGGGCGCGGCTGCTGGTCGCCGACATCGACGCGGCCGGCGTGCAGGAGACCGCCGCGCTGGTCGCCGCGGCGGGCGGGACGGCGCGGGCGCTGGTCGCCGACGCCGGGCTGGCCGCCGACGCCGAGCGGACGGTGCAGGCGGCGCTCGACGCCTTCGGGGCGCTGCACATCCTGTACAACAATGCCGGCATCGCCTGGCCGGGACGCGACGGCTTCACGCCGATGATCGAGCCGGAGGTCTGGGACACGGTCATTCGCGTCAACCTGTCGAGCGTCTTCTACCACGCCAAGTACGCCATCCCGGCGATCGCCGCGGCCGGCGGCGGCTCGATCATCAACACCGCGTCCTCGATGGCGCACCTGCCGCTCGGCGGCCTCGACGGCTACGCCGCGTCGAAGGGCGGCGTCGCCCTGTTGACCAAGTCGATGGCGCTGCACTGCGGGGCGATGAATGTCCGCGTCAATGCCATCAGCCCCGGCTACGTCGATACGCCGATGAACGCGATGATCTTCGGCAGCGAGACGTTAAAGGAGGGGTTCGCGAAGGGGCACGCGACCGGGCTGCAGACGGCGGAGGAGATCGCCGAGGTGGTCGTCTTCCTGGCCAGCGACGCCTCGCGCTCGCTCACCGGTGCGGTACTGAACTGCGACCGCGGCTGGACCGCGTTCAAGCAGCCCGACGCGCTGCGCGGCTGAGAGCGGGCCCGCGCCCGCCACTCAGATCACCGCGTCGCGGCGCAGGGTGGCGATCTCGTCCGCCGACAGGCCGAGCAGGCCGCCGTACACCTCCTCGTTGTGCTCGCCGAGGCGCGGCGCGCCGCTGCGCACTGCGCCCGGCGTCGCCGACAGGCGCGGGTACACCGCCGGCTGCCGCAGCGGGCCAATCAGCGGATCCTCGACGGTGATGATGTCTTCGCGCGCCGCGTAGTGCGGGTCGGCGGCGATGTCGGCGATCGAGTAGGCGCGCGACACCGGCACCTCGGCGGCGACCATGATCGCCTCGATGGCGGCGGCCGTGTGCTGCCGGCACCAGGCGCCGACGATGTCGTTGATCGCATCGCCGTTGGCGACGCGCGCCTTGAAGGTCGCGAAGCGCGGGTCGTCGAGCAGCTCGGGCTGGCCGATGGCGCGCGCCAGGCGCGGGAAGAGGCCGTCGCCGGCGGCGACGATGCAGATGAACTGGCCGTCGGCGGTCTCCCAGTTGTCGAGCGGGGCGGAGTTCTTCAGCCGATTGCCCTCGCGGCCGCGCACGACGCCGAGGCGGTCGTAGGCGGGCAGGGTGTGCTCGAGGATACGGAACACCGACTCGTAGAGCGCCAGGTCGACGGTCTGGCCGCCGCCGCGGTGCACGTCGCGGTGATAGAGGGCGATCATGATCGCCAGGGCGTTGAAGACGCCGGTGAGGTAGTCGGAAACGATGACGCCCGGCCGCACCGGCGGTCGATCGGGATAGCCGGTGAGGTAGAGCAGGCCGCCGAAGCCGATGCCGTTGCGGTCCAGGCCGGGGCGGTCGCGGTAGGGACCGGTCTGCCCGTACACCGAGGCGCGGGTGAGGATCAGGTCGGGATTCTCGCCTGCCAGCACCTCAGGACCGATGCCCCACCCCTCCAGCGTGCCGGGCTGAAAGTTCTCCACCACCACGTCGGCGCGGCGCGCCAGGGCGCGGAACAACTCCTGGCCGCGCGCCGTACGCAGGTCGAGGGTGATCGACTTCTTGCCGCGGCCCTCGACCGCCCACCACAACGAGTGCCCGTTCGGGTCGAACGGGCCGATGCCGCGCATGAAGTCGCCGCTGCCGGGCAGCTCGACCTTGATCACCTCGGCGCCGAAGTCGCCGAGCAGGGTGGCGGCGAACGGCGCCGCGATGCGCGTGCCGATGTCGAGGATGCGCAGGCCGTCGAGCGGAAGGGGCATGCGCCCGCTCTCCCCCAAACGGCGCCGCCGTTCAACCGTCGGCCATTCGCGGCGATGGCCGTTGCGCTCCCATGCGCCCTCGGCTAACCAGCCATCGGTTCGGACAGGAAGGGGATCGCATGGAATTGAAGTACCTGCTGCGCGAGTTTCTCAGCGTCGTCGAGGACGCCGCCGTCGCCTGCGCCCGGACGATGGGGCAGGGCGACCGTGAGCACTCCGACGGCGTCGCCGTCGAGGCGATGCGCAAGGCCATGGACCGCCTGTCGATGCGCGGCACCGTGGTCATCGGCGAGGGCGAGCGCGACGAGGCGCCGATGCTCTACATCGGCGAGCAGGTCGGGGCCTGGCGCGAAGGCGATCCGGAGGTCGATATTGCCGTCGACCCGCTCGAGGGCACCAACCTGTGCGCCACCGGCTCGCCCAACGCCATCGCCGTGCTGGCGGCGGCGAACAAGGGGGGCCTGCTCAACGCCCCCGACTGTTACATGGACAAGATCATCGTCGGACCGGCCGCCAAGGGCGCCGTCCATCTCGACGCGACGGTGAAGGAGAACCTCAAGGCGATCGCGACCCGGCTCGACCGCGCCATCTCCGATCTGGTGGTGATCGTCCTCGAGCGGCCGCGCCACGAGAAGTTGATCGAGGACATTCGCAGCGCCGGCGCGCGCATCCGCCTGATCAGCGACGGCGACCTCTCCGCCGGCATCAGCGCCTCGGTGCGGCGCACCAACGTGCATGCCGTCATGGGCATCGGCGGCGCCCCGGAGGGCGTCCTCACCGCCGCCGCCCTGCGCTGCCTGAACGGCCATATGCAGGCGCGCCTGGTGCCGACCAAGGAGGGCCAGGAGGAGCGTTTCAAGGCGATGGGCATCACCGACATCCGCCGCATTTACACCGAGCGCGACCTGGCGCCGGGGCCGCATCTCATGTTCGCCGCCTGCGGCGTCACCGACGGCAATCTGCTGCGCGGCGTGCGCCTGTTCGGCCACGGCCTGCGCACCAGCTCGGTCCTGATGTCGTCGAGCGAGGCGATGATCCAGTTCGTCGACAGCGTCAAGCTCGACGGCGACCCGGACGCGGTGGTCGAGTTCTGAGGGTCAGACGGTAGGTGAGGGCAGTAGCTGGGACCGCGGGCGTCGCGCCCGCCGTGGGAGCGCGCTGC
>JANNRA010000111.1:0-13982 GCA_031401035.1 bacterium
CCCACAGGGAGAGGGTCAGGGTGAGGGGATTGCAAGAACTTCGCTTATGTCCTTGTTGCACAGGTGCAAGGAACTCGTCTGGTACAGGCGCCCTTGGCGGACAGACCACGGTGCATGTCGCGAAGCGGGGGATTCTGTCGACAACCCATTCTGTCGACAACGCTTGGGGCCGCTGCTAATCGACGCGGCTGATTCCGCAGTATGTCGTAAGGAGGCATTCCCGTGGCAGCAGCACCGCCGCTGGCTTTCGAGGCCGGCTTTACCGTTGGCGAGCAGATCGAGGCGCGCGCGGCGCATCCGATCGCCGGCAAGAAGACTCTGCTCATGCACGGCGACCGCAGCTGGACCTACGCCCAGTTCCGCGATGAGAGCGTGCGCACCGCGCACTTCCTGCTGCGTCGCCTCGGCGCCATCGACGATGGGCGCCCCGGCCACGTCGCCATGGTCCTCGAGAATCACCTCGAGCTGCTGTCGCTCTATGGCGGCTGCGCCTACGCCGGCCTGACGCTCTTCGGCGTCAACAGCGGTCTGCGCGGCGAGGTGCTCGCCGGGGTCCTCAACCAATCGCGCGCCCGCCTGCTGGTGGTCGACGAGAAGCTGTGGCCGGAGTTCGAGCGCGTGCGCGGCGACCTCAAACACGTCGCCGCCGAGAACGTGCTGGTGCTCAAGACCGGCGCCGGCGACTTCGACGCGGCCGCCGATCTGGTCGCCTGCATGACGCGCGAGATCGGTGCCAGCGGCGCTTCGCTCGACGCGCCGTCGCGCCAGGTCACGCCGGACACCAATCTCATGGTCATCTACACCTCGGGCACCACCGGGCTGCCGAAGGGCATCAACAACAACCATACCAAGCTCTGCATGACCGGGTTCGGCGTCTCCACGAACCTCGGCCTCGGCCAGGACGACGTCGGCTACGGCTGCATGCCGCTGTTCCACTCCAACGCCATGTTCGTCGGCTTCATGCCGGCCTTCTGGGTGGGCGGCGCGATGGCCATCCGCGAACGCTTCAGCGCCAGCCAGTTCGTCCCCGACGTGCTGCGCCACGGCGTCACGTTCTGGAACTACGTGGGCGAGCCGGTGCACTACGTGCTCGGCGCCATCGAGAAGCAGTACGGCGGCGACGAGGCGCGTATCCAGCGCGAGATCACCGACAATCCGAAGAACAAGTTCCGCTATGCGGTCGGCAACGGCGCCGCCCCGCCGGACATCGACCGCTTCATGCGCTGGATGGGGCTCGAGGAGATGTTCGAGCTCTACGGGTCGACCGAAGCGGCGATCAGCACCTTCCGCCGCAAGGGCGATCCGCGCGGGTCGGTGGGCGAGATCCTCGACGCGGCGGTGCAGATCCTCGACGGCAACGGCACCGAGTGCCCGTCGGCGCAGCTCGGCAGTGACGGCAAGCTGCTCAACTACGAGCAGTGCGTCGGCGAGATCTGCCGCGTCGCCGCCGATACCGGGCTGTTCCAGGGCTACTTCGACAACCCGAAGGCGAACACCGAGAAGTACCGCAACGGCGTCTATCATTCCGGCGATCTCGGCCACGTGCTGACCGTCGACGGGCGCCGCTACCTGTTCTTCGACGGACGCACCGACGACTGGATCCGCAAGGACGGCGAGAACTTCTCGGCCGGTCAGGTCGGGCGCATCCTCTCCGAGCACGCCGACGTGCAGCTGGCGGTGTCCTACGGCGTGCCGTGCTCGGTGTCGGATGAGTTGGTGATGGCGGCGATCAAGATGCGCGACGGCGCCCGCTTCGATGCGCAGGGGTTCTTCGCCTGGTGCGATGCGCAGGTCAACGGTGCCAGCATGGACCGCAAGTGGTTCCCCGACTTCATCCGCGTCGTCGAGGACTTCGAGTTCACCCAGACGCAGAAGGTCCTGGTGCGCAACTACAAGAAGGTGCACTTCGATCTGCAGCGGCTGCCGGCGAACGAGCCGGTGTACTGGCGGCAGCGCGGCGACACGACGTTCAAGCCGCTGACGCAGGCGGACTACGCGGGGCTGCGGGCCGAGTTCAAGGCGCGTGAGAAACTGGAGTTGCTGGACCGCTGAGTACGGGACGGGAAGGGGCGGCAGTCGCCGCCCCTTCCCGTCCGTCCATCAGTGCACCGCCGGCATCACGTCGCGCGCCAGGCGCTCCATCTGATCCGCCGACTGGATCGAGAACACCAGCTGCGACACGTCCCACTCGCGCGCCCGGCGATTGATCTCAGCGGCGATGGCGTCGGGGGTGCCGACCAGCGCCAGTGGCGACTGCGGCACCGCCGCCGGCGGAATCTTGAAGAATCCCGCCAGGGCCTGACAGGCCGACTCGGTGGCGGCCGCCGAGTCGGTGATCATGGTGGTGAAGGCGACGTTGCTGATGCGGATCGCCGCGCCGTCGCGCCCGAGCCGCGCCGCCTCGGCGCGCACGAACGCCACCTTGGCGCGAAACGCCGCGTCGGTGAGCTTGGCGGTCTCGGCGGTGGAGATGTAGCCGGGGGCGCCGACGGTGGCGATGATGTTGACGACGTCGGCATGCTTGGCGGCGAGACGCAGCAGGCCCTTGCCGCCGCCGCCGAGCAGGATCGGCGGATGCGGACGCTGCAGCGGCTTGGGGTGCAGCAGGGCATCGGTGAAGCGGTAGTGGGCGCCGGCGAACGTCGTCCGCTCCTCGGTCCACAGCGAGCGCATCACGGTCAGGGCCTCGTCGAGCATCGCCAGTCGGGTGGGCATGTCCGGGTAGGGAATGCCGGTCATGCGGAACTCGCTCGCCGTCCAGCCGGTGCCGATGCCGCAGAAGAGGCGGCCGCCGCCCAGATGATCGAGCGAGGTGAGGCTCTGCGCCATCACCGCCGGGTGGCGGAAGAGGTTGCAGAGGACGAGGTGCCCGACGCGGACCGTGCGCGTCGCCTCGAGGACCACCGCGGCGCGCAGCATCGGGTCGTACGAGAGATGGCCGGCGTCGGTCATGTGCTCCGGTCCTTCGTAGATCAGGTGGTCGGGCATCATGATGGTTTGGAAACCAAGCCCCTCCGCTGTCTGCGCCATGTCCTTCAGCTGCGGCCAATCGAGGTTCATGATCTGTACGCCGTACTCCATCGTCATCTCCTGTCGTGTTGGCCGTGTGGACGGCGCGGCTGCACCGCGGCAGCGTCGCTCAGTGATTGATGCAGGTTGACGCGCCCGTCGACGCGCAGGGAGGCGGTGGACGTGAAGCGGGCAATGCGTGGCGAGCGGACCATCTGCTTGCCTCACTCCGGTCCGCTGCCCGTGCCGGAGGGCGCAGACGCCAAGAGGGAGCGCACGAAGGCGGCGTCGCCGGCGAGCTTCTCCTCGACCGGGCGGGCGTCGGCGGCGAGGAACTCGATGGTGAACGGGCCGCGGTAGCCGGCGGCATGGGCGGCGGCAAGGATGGCGCGGTAGTCGAGCACGCCGTACTCGAGGGAGCCGCCGGGCATCAACGGACCATCGCCGTTCGGCTGGTAGTTCTTGAGATGGAAGTAGCGCGCCGCGCCGACCAGCGCGGCGGCGTCGGCGGGTTGCGCCGCGGCGGCGTCGGCGGGCAGGAAGTCGAGCACCTGGTAGTTGAGGGCGCAGTTGGCGCGATCGACCGCGTCGAGCAGGCGCGCGATGCGCGCCGGGGTGTCGGCGAACGAGCCGAGGTGGCGCTCGATGACGACCGTGATGCCGTCGGGGGCGGCGGCGTCGCAGGCGCGGCGCAGCAGCGCGACCGTGGCGGCGGGATCGTTGCTGCCGTCGGGGATCGGTTCGGCCCAGACGCGCAGCAGGCGCGTCTCCAGCGCCGCGGCGATAGCGGCGGCGCGCTCGGCGTCGGCCTGCGTCACGTGGCCGAAGCGGCCCAGGTACGATCCGTAGGCGATCACCGGCAATCCGGCCGCGCGCACCGCGCGGCCGGCGGCGCGCGCCGCCTCGAGGCCGTCGGCGGGATCGAGATGCGGCGCGTGGGCGGTGACCTCGAGGCCGTCGACACCGGCCGCGGCGGCGAGGCGCGCCGCCGCGGCGAGCGGGCGATCGAGTGCGGAGTACGAGCAGAATCCGAGTGTCATGAGCCCCTCAGGCCAGGCGCGCCAGATCCTCGCGCCGCACCGCATGGTGCAGCGGCTCACCGCGCGCCAGGCGGGCGATCTCGTCGATGGCGAGGTCGGCCATGCGGCGCGTCTCGCTGCCGAGCGCGCCGGCGATGTGCGGCGTCAGGACGACGTTTGGCAGGTCGTAGAGGGGGGAGTCGGCCGGCAGGAGCTCGGGCTCGGTGGTGTCGAGCACCGCGTCGATGCGGCCGGCGACGAGTTCGGCGGTGAGCGCCGCAGCGTCGAGCAGCGAACCGCGCGCCGTGTTGATCAGGACGGCGCCGTCGCGCAGCAGCGCCAGGCGGCGGCGATCGAGCAGCTGGTGCGTCTCGGGCAGGGCGGGGGCGTGCAGACTGACGACGTCGCTGGCGGCGAGCAGCGCGTCGAGTTCTACCCAGCGCGCGCCGAGTGCGGCGGCGGCGCCGGCATCGACCCAGGGATCGTACAGCAGCACCTCGAAGTCGAACGGGCGCAGCAGCGCCAGGACGCGGCGTCCGACCTGCGAGGCGCCGACGATGCCGACCACCTTGCGGTAGTTGCCCAGCCCCGGCGCCTCGGCCGGCCACAGCCGGAAGGCGCGCAGGGCGCGGTAGCGTTGCTGCAGGTGGAAGACGCGCTTGTTGGCGAAGAGGATCGCCGCCAGGGTGTACTCGGCTACCGGCAGCGCGTTGGCGGCGGCGGCGGAGCTGACCTGCAGTCCGCGCTGCCAGCAGGAGTCGGTGACGTGCAGCTTGACCGTGCCGGCCGCGTGCACGACGGCGCGCAGGCGCGGCGCTTGCGCCAGGACCGACTCGTCGAGCGGCGGGCAGCCCCAACTGGTGAGGAGGATCTCCGCCTGCGGCAGCAACGCCGCGGCGCGCGCGTCGGCGAGCGCGGTCAGCGGCTCGCGCTCGGGCACCGCGGCGACCGCCTCCAGGCGCGTCCACTGCTCCGGCCCGAGCAACTCGGCGGTGAAGTAGGGCACCATGGCGAGCACGACGACGGGACGCACAACCCCTGCGTAGGCGCGGCGCTTGTGAGGTGTCAAACCGTACCGGGGCGAGGCAGGAGCGGCGCGCCGGTCAGGGCGGCGGCGCGTCGCGGCGGGCGCCGCCGAACAGGCGTCGCGGTCCGTCCCACGCCACCTGCTTGACGAGCCAGAATGGTGCCCCGGTGACCGCATAGGCGCCGTTCGCCGCCGCGCCGCCCACGGCCGTGGCGCAGAAGCCGGCGAAGCTACCGAAGTTGGCGCGGCCGACGCTGCCGGCGACCAGGTCGTAGGGGAGGCAGGCGAACGTCGCGGCGCTGCCGACCAGCACCAGGGTCGTCATACCGACCGCCTGTGCCGGCCACTCGACGAACGGTCCATCGCTGGCGTAGGTGGCGAGCGTGACGAAGCGCCCCTTGGCGCCGTCGCTGGCGCCGGCGCCAGGGGGCGCGGCCGCGACCAGGGCCAGGGCGAGCAGCAGGGTGGAGCGCATCGGCTAGCGGCGCATACCAAGCTCGCGGCGGGCAGGCCAGTGCCGCTCAGGCGCCGAAGAGGCGGCGCGGCTGGCGGTGGCGGCGAGGGCGGTGGCGATCTCGAAGGTCCGCGGGGCGTGGCGTTGGCGGCTGGTCACCGGGCGATCCCTACCAGAACCAGCCGCGCAGCGTCCGCCCCGGCTAGAGTCCGAGGTCGAGGTGGCGCGCCTTGGCGAAGCGCGCCGCGACGTCCGGCCAGTGCACCAGCTTCCAGAATGCCTGCACCCAATCGCCCTTGACGTTGCGGTACTGCAGGTAAAAGGCGTGCTCCCACATGTCGAGGGCGAGTAGCGGCACGGTGCCGTTGCCGATGTTGCCCTGGTGGTCGTACACCTGCTCGACGACCAGGCGCTGGCCGACCGGCTCCCAGGCCAGCGTGCTCCACCCCGAGCCCTGTACGGCCATCGCCGACTCGGTCAGCTGGCGTTGCATGGCATCGTAGTCGCCGAAGGACTCGGCGATAGCGGCGAGCAGCTCGCCGTCGGGGCGACCACCGCCCTTGGGGTTGAGGTTCTTCCACAACAGCGAATGCAGGACGTGGCCGGAGACGTGAAAGGCGAGGTTCTTCTGCAACTGGTTGATGGCGCCGTAGTCGGCCTTGCTGCGCGCCTCGGCGAGTTTGTCGATGGTGGTGTTGGCCCCCGCCACGTAGGCGGCGTGGTGCTTGCCGTGGTGCAGCGCCAGCACCTCGGCGGCGTAGTGCGGCTCGAGTGCGGCATAGTCATAGGCGAGCTCGGGTAGGATGTACTTCTTCATGCGTCCTCCTGTGTGCGGTTGACGCTACCAGTCTGATCGCGCGGCGAAAGCAGGGGCGGCGCCTAGCGCCGTAGCTGATGCCGCCAGGCCGCGCCGCGCAGGGCGATGGCGGCGAGCAGGGCGCCGGTGGGGACCCAGTACCAGGCCGATTGGCCGAGGGCGCGCGGCAGGTAGGAGACGAGAAAGATACCCCACAGGTAGTACATCCCCGTCTTGTGCAGGCGCTTCCAGCGCGGTGGCCCCATCCAGGCGGCGGCGCCGTCGAAGGATGTCGCCGCCATGGCGAACAGCAGGACGTAGCCGAAACCGCCGGCGAGCAGCGTCACGGTGGTGGTCGAGAAGGCCGGATCGAAAATGGCGACCAGGGCGATGGCGAACAGGTGAATGGCGTGCGAGGTGGCGAACGAGACGCCGAGGTAGCGCCGGTTGGCGAGCAGCCAGGCGCTGAATCGACTGCGCCAGAAGACGCGCGCCGACGAGGCGACGAAGGCGGCGAGGAAGCAGGCGAGCGAAGTCTTGGCGCTGGTCCGGATGACGGCGCTCCAGCCGGCCAGCCCGGCGCCGGCGCCGATCCAGGCGACGGCGCAGAGGGCGGCGGTGGTGAGGGTAGCCGTGGCGGTGAGCGGCCAGCCGCGCAGGGCGACGGGCGCGCCGCCGGCGCGGGGCAAGACGGAGGGGGTGCTGGTCATGGACCGCGCCGCTAGTCGATCGCGTGCCCGCCGACAAGCGGCGCCGTTGCGACGAGCGTGGGGAGCGGGCAAGGAGGCGTCCGGGGGTCTGCATGCGTCGTCTGCTGCGCTGGGTTACACGCCTGATCGTCTCACTCCTCGTCTTCGCCGGCGGTGCCATCGCCTGGGCGCACTGGCAGATGGCCGGCGAAGGGGGGCCGCTGCCCGAGCCGGGGGACGCGGCGGCCGACGCGTCCCTCGATGCACCGCTGCGGTTGGCGATCGTCAACACCGCCAGCCAGGCGATGGCGCGCGGCGGCACGCTCGCCGCCGCCGGCGATCCGACGCCGGACAAGCCGTTCGTCATGAGCCATCCGGCGTTCGTCCTGGAATGGGCGGACGGTCGCCTGCTGCTGATCGATGTCGGCATGACGCCCGAGCAGGCGGTTGCCTTCGGCAGGCCACTCGAATGGTTGCGCGGTGCGGCGCCGGCGCAGCCGCACGGCGCTGCCGCCGAGGCGCTGGGCGCCGCTGCCGCGCGCGTCGGCGGCGTCGTCTTCACGCATCCGCACACCGATCACGTCGGCGGTCTCGCCGCCCTCTGTGCCCGCGCCGGTCACGAGCTGCCGGTGTTCATGAGCGTCGCCCAGGCGGAGCGCCCCAACTACACCACCCGACCGGGGCTGGCGGACATCGCCGCCGCGCCGTGCGCCCGCCCGCGCCGCCTCGAGGGCGGCGCGCTGATGCCTGTGCCCGGCTTCCAAGGGGTGGCGGTCATCGACGCCGGCGGTCACACGCCGGGCAGCCAGATCATCCTGACGACGGTCGGCGCCGGCGCTGAGGCGCGCCGCTACGCGTTCACCGGCGACATCGTCAACAACCTCGATGGCATCCTCTACGACCTCCCGAAGCCGTGGCTGTACCGGACGCTGCTGATCCCCGAGTCCGACGCGCGTCAGCAGGAGCTGCGCCGCTTCCTCAAGGCCCTGCAGGACGAGGCCGGCTACACGCTGCTCGTCTCGCACGATCAATTGGCCCTCGAGGCCAGCGGCGTGCCGCCGTGGCGGCCGGGCGCGCGGGACTAGCTTCGATCTGAGATGGATTCACACGGAGAAGCGGAGCAACGGAGGCATGGCCGCTCGACCTCCGTTTCTCCGTTTCTCCGTGTGAGATCTCAAGTTTCGGACCAGGACTAGCCGATGCTGACCAGCCTCGACCATGTCATCATCGCCGTGCGCGACCTGGAGGCGGCGACGGCGACCTACGCCGCGCTGTACGGACGCAGTCCCTCCTGGCGCGGCACGCATCCGTCCTGGGGGACCGCCAACACGCTGTTCCGGCTCGCCAACACCTACATCGAGCTGCTCGCTCCGGCGGGCGACGGGCAGCACGCCGAGGTTCTGCGCACGCAGCTCGCGGTGCGCGGCGACGGGCCCTATGCGCTCGCCTTCGGCTGCGCCGACGCCGACGCGGCCGCGGCGGCGCTGCGCGGCGCCGGTCTGTCCGCTGGCGAACCGGTGGCGGCGGCGGGGCGGGCGGTTGGCTCGGCGGTGGAGCGGCGGTGGCGCAGCGTCTTCCTGTCCTTGTCCGAGACGCGCGAGGTGCCGATGCTGGTCATCGAGCACCGCTCGCCGGCGGCGCTGCTGCCGCCTGCCGCGGCGGGCAACGCCGGCGCGACGATCGACGGCGTCGACCACGTGGTGATCATGACCGGCGACGCCGACGGCGCGATCGCGCTGTACCGCGACCGCCTCGGCCTGCGCCTCGCCTTCGACCGCACCTTCGCTGCGCGCGGCCTGCGGCTGCTGTTCTTCCGCATCGGCGGGATCACCGTCGAGGCGGCGGCACCGCTCGCCGTGGGCACGGACGGCAGCGGCGAGGCGGATCGCTTCTGGGGGATCTCTTACCGTGTCGCCGACATCGACGCCGTGCGCGCCCGCACCCTCGCCGCCGGCTTCGACGTGTCCGCGGTGCGCGACGGCCACAAGCCCGGTACGCGGGTCTGCACCGTGCGCGCCGAGACGCACGGCGTCGCCACCGTGCTGCTGCAACCAGCCGGATCGCCGGCCGAGAGATGACGGAGGGCGCGGTCCGTCATTCACTCATCGCTGCGCCGTCCACGGTGCCCACCACAGGACCGGGCCGAGCCACAGCAGCGTCGGCGCGACGGCCACCGCGGTGACGGCGCCGCGCATCCCGGGCGACAACCACGGAAAGGCGAGCACCAACGCCAGGACGAGTCCGACCGCCAGACGCCCGGCGGCCATGATGTGCAGGTAGGTCTCGGGTGGCAGGGCCAGGATCAGCAGGCAGTGCAGGGCGATCAGCCAGGCCAGCGGTTGGCGCGGCGCCCGCCGCACCCAGGCGAGCGCGCCGGGCAACAGCAGCAGCGCCGGCAGGCCGACGAGGAGCAGCGCCGAGACCCGCCCGGGTTCGAGATCGGCGAGCGGCAGGGCGCCGGCGAGCGGCAGCCACTGCAGCGGCGGCGCGCTGTCCACCGCAGAGCCGCCGAACCGTGCCGTGACGGTCGCGTTCCAGATCAGCCAGGGCAGGGCGCTGAGCACGAGCCCGAGCAGGCGCGGCCAGCGCCGCGGCGCGGCGACGACTTCGATCGCTTCCGCCGCCGCCAGGGCGAGGACGATCAGCAGCGTCGTCTCGCGCGCCAGGGCCGCCAGCGCCAGCGCCGTCAGTGCCGCGACGCTGCGTCCGCCCAACCAGGCGACGACTCCAACCGCGGCGAGGCCGTAGGCGAGCGGTTCGGTGAGGTCGCGCGAGTAGGCGAGGAAGAGGCCGCCGCAGAACGACCAGGCGAGCGCCCACCAGGCGGAGATCTCGCCGCGGCGCAGCCAGGCGGCGAGGGCGGCGGTGCCGGCAAGCAGCGCCGCGTAGTTCACCGCCAGCATCGCCCAGGGGATCAGACGCGGGTCGCCACCGCTCAGCGCCCGCGCCAGCAGCGGCGCCAGGAGGCGATTGAAGCGGTAGGCGGGCGCGTCGAGATGCGGCGCCGCCGCCCAGCCGTCGCGGGCGATGAAGTAGACGAACTGGCCGTCGTAGCCGCTGCTGCCACCGGCGGCGCCGTCCGCGAAGCGCGTCCCGATCCACACGAACCACAAGGGGTCGAAACCCTGCAGCGCCAGCGCCAGGGTGGTGAAGGCTGCGTAGGCGACCGCCGCGGTAGCCACCGGTGCGCGCATCGCGCCGACCGTGACGGCCGCCGCGGCGGCGGTCAAGCCGCGTTGCGCACCGGCGTGGTCGGGCGTACATCCGACGCTGCAGGAGGCGGCGCGACATGGAAGCTCCCACGGGCGGCGAGGTATCGGTGCGGGTGAAACAGCGCGAGGGCGACGCGGCGGCGGCGCTGGCGCGTGCCGACGACCCGATGACGGTGGTCATCTTCGGCGCCTCGGGCGATCTCGCCAAGCGCAAGCTGATTCCGGCCCTCTATCACCTGCGCCAGTCCGGCTGCCTGCCCGAGCGCTTCGCCGTCGTCGGCATGTCGCGCACGCCGCTGTCCGACGACCAGTACCGCGACGCCATGCGCACCGTCCTGCAGGAGCGCGTCGGCGGCGAAGTGTGCGCCGACGACCCCCTGGTGCAGGCGCTGCACTACTCGGCCGGCGATGCCGACGACCCGGCCGCCTTCGCGCGCCTCAAGAGCAAGGTCGAGGAGTTGGAGCGGGCGCGTCATCTGCCCGGCAACCGGCTCTTCTACCTGTCGGTGGCGCCTTCGCTGTTCCCCATCATCGTCCGCCAACTCGCCGCCGCCGGCTTGTTGCAGCCGCCGGGCGGTTCGCCGTGGGCGCGGGTGATCATCGAGAAACCGTTCGGCCGCGACCTGCAGAGCGCCGTCGATCTCACCGCCAGCATCCGCGAGGTGCTGGGCGAAGATCAGATCTACCGCATCGACCACTACCTCGGGAAAGAGACCGTCCAGAACATTCTCAGCTTTCGCTTCGGCAACTCGATCTTCGAGCCGCTCTTCAACCGCCGCTACGTCGACAGCGTCCAGATCACCGTCGCCGAGACGCTCGGCATGGAGGGCAATCGCGGCGCCTACTACGAGAGCGCCGGCGTCGTGCGCGACATGGTGCAGAATCACATGATGCAGCTGCTGTGCCTGATCGCGATGGAGCCACCGGCGGCGATCGAGGCGCGCGCCGTGCGCGACGAGAAGGTGAAGGTGCTGCGGGCGTTGGTGCCCTTGACGCCGCAGGAGGTGGCGGCGGCGACGGTGCGCGGCCAGTACGGGGTGGGCGAGCGCGGCGGGCAGATCGTCAAGGGCTATCGGCAGGAGGCCGGCGTCGCGGCCGACTCGACGGTCGCCACCTACGTCGCGCTGCGCACCAGGATCGAGACCTGGCGTTGGGCCGGCGTGCCGTTCTATCTGCGCTCCGGCAAGCGCCTGCCGGCACAGGTGTCGGAGATCGCGCTGCGCTTCCGCCGCCCGCCGATGCTGCTCTTTCGCCAGATCGCCGAGCGCGAGGGCCTGGCGCCACCCGAGGCGCATGGGAACTGGCTGGTGCTGCGCATCCAGCCCGACGAGGGCATCAGCCTGTCCTTCGCCTGCAAGCGGCCGGGCATCGTCATGCAACTGCAGCAGGTGACGATGGACTTCTGCTACGGCAGCGCCTTCCGCCAACGCACGCCGGAGGCCTACGAACGGCTGCTGCTCGACGCCCTGCGCGGCGATGCGTCGCTGTTCACGCGCTCGGACGAGGTCGAGTACGCCTGGCGCTTCATCTCCTCGATCCTCGATGGCTGGGACGCTCTGCCGGCGCCGACGTTCCCCAACTACTACCCGTTCACCGAAGGCCCGGTGGAGGCGGCGCGCCTGATGGACGGCGGCAACGGGCAGTGGCGCGGCATCGCCGAGACCGCCGCCAGCGGCGGGCCGTGCCCGATGCCGTGACAGGAGCCGGCACGGCGACGACGTCGACGGTTGTGCTTCCCGTCGCCTGCCAGCCTGCGTTACAACGCGTCGCATGGCGGTGGATCCGAACGCGCTCGGCCTGGCGCACCATGCGCGCACGCGGCCGCGGCACCCGGCGCTGATCTGCGGCACGCGGCGGCTGAGCTACGGCGAGCTCGAGGCGCGCGTCACTCGCCTGGCGCGAGCGCTGCGGCGCGCCGGCGTCGGCGTCGGCGGCGCCGTCGGCGCGGCCCTGCACAACGGACCCGAGTGGTTCGAGCTGCTCAACGCGGTGGGCCGCCTCGGCGCCAGCCTGGTGCCGATCGGCTATCGGCTGAAGGGTCCGGAGATCGCCTACATGTTGGCCGATTCCGGCGCCGCGGTGCTGCTCACCGCCGCCGACCTGGCCGATGAGATCGATCGCGCCGCAACGGAGCTGGCCTGGCCGGATGCGGCGCGTTGGGTGGTGGGCGCCGCGGCGCCGGGGCGCGGGCGCGCCTACGAGGACGTACTGGCGGCGGAATCGGCCGACGGGCTCGACGGCGCCTTCCTGGGCGGCGGCTTCACCACCTTGATCTACACCTCCGGCACGACCGGCCGACCGAAGGGCATCGAGCGGCCGACCGATCCCGCCACCGCGCATCTGCAGATGCTGGGCATGGCGCAGATGTGGGATCTCGGGCCCGACGATGTCACCCTCGTCGCCGGGCCCTGCTACCACACCGGACCGGCCAGCTACGCACAGGTGCATCTGCTGATCGGCGGCACGGCGGTGATCCTGCCGCGCTTCGATGCCGCCGCGGCCCTGGCGGCGATCGCCGCGCACCGCGTCACCAACGCCTTCATGGTGCCGACCCACTTCAGCCGCATTCTGCAGCTCGAGGACGGCGAACGGCGCCGCCACGACCTGTCCTCGCTGCGCCTGGTCATGCACTCCGCCGCGCCGTGCCCGCCGCACGTCAAGCGCGAGATCATGGCGCTCTTCCCGCCCGGCAGCGTCACCGAGTTCTACGGCGCCTCCGAGGGCGGCTTCACGCGCATCAGCGCCGAGGAATGGCTGCGCAAGCCGGGCAGTGTCGGCCTGCCGTGGCCGGGGCACGAGATCCACGTCCTCGACGCCGACGGCGCGCCCGTGCCGCGCGGCGAGATCGGCCTGATCTACGTGCGCGGGCCGCGCATCGCCTTCCGCTACCGCGGCGCCGCCGAGCAGACGCGGGCCGCGTTCCACGACGGCATGTTCACCGCCGGCGACCTCGGCTGGCTCGACGAGGACGGCTACCTGTTCATCGCCGACCGCCGCACCGACCTCATCATCACCGGCGGCGCCAACGTCTACCCGGCCGAGGTCGAGGCGGTGCTGATGGCACACCCGGCGGTCGCCGACGCCGCCGTGGTCGGCATTCCCGACGCCGAGATGGGCAAGGCCGTGCTCGCCGTCGTCGAGCTGCGGCCGGGCCGCGACGCCGACGCCGCCGAGCTGATCGCGCACGCGCGGCACGATCTGGCGCACTACAAGTGCCCGCGCCAAGTCGAGTTCGTCGCCGCGCTGCCGCGCGAGCCGCAGGGCAAGGTGCGCAAGCACGAACTGATCGAACGCTACGGAGGCTGAGATGGAAATCAACGGCATGGCGCACGTCATTCTGACGGTCAGTAACTTCGCGGCCTGCGCGGCCTTCTACGAGCCGCTGCTGCACTTCCTCGGCATGCAGACGGTGATGCGCTTCGATGGCTACCTCTACTGCGTTGGCGGTCGCACCGCGCTCGGCATCGCCGCCGCCGACCCGGCCTACCGTGACGAGCGCTTCGTGCAGCAACGCGTCGGGTTGCAGCACCTGTGTTTTCGCGCCCGCACGCGTGCCGACGTCGACGCCTGCCACGCCTTCCTGGTCGAGCGCGGCGCGACCATCGTCCACCCGCCGGAGGAAGGGAGCTGGGCGCCGGGCTACTACTCGCTGCTGTTCGAGGACCCCGACGGCATCCGCCTCGAACTCAACCACGTCCCCGGCAAGGGTCTGCTGGCGGAGTGAGCCCAGCGCGATGCGGCGTGGCAGCCGGCTGGGACCGCGGGCGTCTCGCCCG
>JANNRA010000112.1:0-67535 GCA_031401035.1 bacterium
GGGGGCCCCCCCCCCCCCCGCCCCCCCGCGGGGGGGGGGCCCCCCCCCCCCGCGGTCCCAGCTGCGGAATTCGCCTGACGCACCTGCGACAGGTGCGGCCGCTCAATCCGACGGGCAACCCGTCAGGCCGGCGTTGACGGCGGAGACCAGGTCGGCGATGCCGATGTCGGCGCTGCAGGAGCTGGCGGCGGACGGACAGGCGAGCAGGCTCTCGCCGCCGAGGGCGATGCCGACGGCGGTGATCAGCTCGTCCACCGACACCGTCCCGTCGCGGCCGCAATCGCCGGCGCAGGCGGGGCCGGGCAGCACGGTGACCGGCACCGTCTCGGAGACGTGCGTCTGGAAGACGAAGTACTCGCGGCCCGGGCAGCCGGCGGTGATCTCGTCGTAGAGCGACACCCGCACCTCGGCCGCGCCGTCGCACACCGCGGCGAGGGTGAAGCCCGTCTCGCCGCTGCCCGCCGGTCGCTTCACCAACTCGCCGGCGAGCAGCTCGTCGGCGCCGAGGACGCTGTACTGGCCGGCGAACCCCTCGTCGGCGTCGACGTTGATCGCCAGCACCTCGCCGACGCGGAGGATGCGCGGCGCGACGGCGATCGACACCGGCCGCTCGCCGCTGGCGTAGTCGGCCCACAGCACGGCGCCGTTCGCGCAGGAGAGGCCGAGCGGCGTGCCGTCGGCCAACGTCGCCTCGCCATCGGCGCAGCCGAACTCGTGCTCGCACGTACCGACGTCCTGCACCGGTAGGCGCACGCGGCAGCGGTAGGCGAGCACGTCGTCGGGCGTCCCGCCGCTGAACGTCAGCCGCGCCTCGATGCCGACGCAGGCAGCGCCGGCGCAGCCCGCCGGCGTGAAGGCGAAGCTGGCGCTCGCGGCCGCCGCGCCCGGCGTGCAGTCCGGGGTGCCTGCCGCGGTGTCGAACGCCAGCGTCGCCGGGCGCGACAGCGCGTGCCGCAGCGTACCGAGCCGGCGTCCGTCGCTGCGCAGCCGCACGTCGACCTCGGCCAGCGCACCGGGCACGGCATAGACGCTGCCGATCTCGACGCCGACCGGCCCGGTCGCGCCCGCGTGCGCGGGGAATGCCCCGCAGGTGAGCAGCGCCATTGCCGCAGCCAGCGATACGACTGACGATAGCTGTCGATGCATCGACCCGCCCCCTGGGGAATCAGTTGATCACGTGCGCTTCGCGCAGGCTGCCGATTTCCTCGCCCGTCAGCCCGAACTCGCGCAGGACCTCCTCGGTGTGCTCGCCGAGGATCGGCGCCACCCGTTCGTGCACGGTCGGCGTCGCCGACATGTGCACCGGCGGCCCGAGGGTGGTGATGGTGCCGCGGACGGGGTCGCTGAAGCTGTTGATGAGGCGGTTCTCGGCGACCTGCGGGTCGGCGAGAATCTCATGCAATGCCATCACCTTGCAGCTCGGAACGTCATGCTTCTCGAGGAGTGTGATCCAGTGCTCGCAGGTATTCTGGCGGAAGATGGCGCTGAGCGTCTCGACCACTTCGGTGCGGCGCGCGACGCGGGCCGGGTTGCTGGCCATGTTGGGGTCGGTGAGCCAGTCCTCGCGCCCGAGGGCGACGCAGACGCGCTTGAAGAAGGCGTTGGTCAGGCAGGCGACGATGAAGTAGCCGTCGCTGGCCGGGAAGGCCTGGTAGGGGACCAGGTCGGGATGGCCGCTGCCGAAGCGGCCGAAGCGGGTGCCGTCGATGAGCACGTTGGCGGCGTTGTCGGCGAACAGCGACAGGACGGCGTCGAGCATGGCGATGTGCACCCGCTGCCCCTCGCCGCTGCGCTCGCGCGCGAACAGGGCGCCGAGGATGGCGTAGGCGCCGTAGACGCCGGTGTTGAGATCGGCGACCGGCGGCGCCGACTTGATCGGCGGACCGCCCTCCTCGCCGGTGTGCGCCATGATGCCGCCGGTGGCCTGCAGGATGAGGTCCATACCCGGCTTCTGCGCCATCGGACCGGTCTCGCCGAAGGCGGTGATCGAGCAGTACACCAGGCGCGGGTTGATGCGCCTGAGGTCCTCGTAGCCGAGGCCCTTGCGCTCCATGACGCCGGGGCGGAAGTTCTCGACGAAGACGTCGGCGTCTGTGACCAGGCGGCGGATCAACGCGACGCCGTCGGCTTCGCCGATGTCGACGCAGATGCCGCGCTTGTTGCGGTTGAGGCCCTGGAAGTTGGGCCCGCCGATGTGCGGCGGCAACTTGCCGGAGCGATCGGCGTGGCGGATGGAGTCGCCGCGGCCGGCCTTCTCCACCTTGATGACGTCGGCGCCCATGTCGCCGAGCAGGGTGGTGCACCACGGGCCGGCGGCCTGGTGCGACATGTCGATGACGCGGACGCCGGCGAGGGCGCCTTTGGCGGGAGTGGTCATGCCGTAGCGCTACTAGACCGGCGCGCCGGGGGTCAACGCGGCACGTGCCTTCAGCTCCCGTCGACCAGGGCGAGCAACTCGGCCAGCCCGGCGATGCGGCGGCAGTCGACCTCGCCGTACAACCCGAGCGGGTCGATCAGCACCGGCTCGATGCCGGCGTTACGCGCTCCGCGCACGTCGATCTCGTAGATGTCGCCGACGAACAGCGCCTCGTGCGCGGCAGCGCCGGTGGCGTCGAGGGCGAGGCGGAAGACGCGCGGGTCGGGCTTCTCGATGCCGACCACGTGCGAGTCGATGATGGCGTCGAAGTGGCCGTCGAGGCCGTCGCGTGCCAGCGACGCGGCGACGCGGCCGTCGGCATTCGAGACTACCGCCAGGCGCAGGCCGCGGCCGCGCAGCGCCGCCAGTACCGCCGCGGTGTCCTCGCGCAGGACCCGCCACAGCGAGGCGCGCGCGTTCTCGGCGTCGAGGGCGGCCGTGACGGGCGCCTGCGCGGCGGTGGGGACGGCGAGCGCGTCGAGGATGACGGCAATGTACGACCGCGCCCGGCTGGCGTCGTCCTCGGCTGCGGCGGCGCGGAAGCGGGCGTCGACCATGGCCTTACCCTGATACTCTGCGACGGCTACGTCGTGCGCGGTGACCAGGTGGCCGTGCGTGCTGACGCAGCCGGCGATCCAGGCGTGGTCGAGGTGGTGCAGGGTGTTGCCGACGTCGAAGAGGATGGCGCGCAGGGGCATGCGGTCATGTACCGCGCCGTCCCGGGCGCGGCCAGCAGCGCGCCCCCCAGGCGTCACGGTGCGGGGTGCGGCGCCGCCTCGTGGCAGGGCGCCGCCGCCGGCGCGCCGCCCAGGACGGCGAGCGCGCCGCTCGCCGCGAAGGTCCAGGCGCCGCAGGCGATCAACAGCGCGCCGGCGAGGCGGCGTGAGGCGACGACGCGGCCGAGGCCGCTGACGCGTTGGGCCAGCACACCGGTGGCGATCATGGCGGGCAGCGTGCCGAGGCCGAAGCCGGCCATCAGCAGCGCGCCGTGCCGAGCGTCGCCGGCGGTGACCGCGAAGGCGAGCGCGCTGTACACCAGCCCGCACGGCAGCCAGCCCCACAACATACCGAGCGCCAGGGCGCCGGCGAACGAGCGTCCGGGCTGCAGCCGGCGCGCCAGCGGCGCGATGCGCCGCCACAGGCGCGCTCCCTGGCGCTCGAGCGCCGCCAGCCCCGACCACCAGCCGGCGAGATACAGGCCGAGGGCAATGAGCAGCAGCGCCGCCGCGACGCGCAACAGCAGGGCGCCGGCGGCACCGAGTGCGGCGCTCAGCGCCAAGCCGAGGGCGCCGGCGAGGGCGCCGGCGGCGGCGTAGCTGACCACACGGCCGAGGTTGAAGGTGAGGGCGCGCGCGGCGGGGGCGCCGCAGCCGCGCGTCGCCAACGCCATGGCGCCGGCGATGCCGCCGCACATGGCGACGCAGTGCGGGCTGCCGAGCAGACCGAGACCGATGCCGCCGAGCAGCGTCAGTCCCTCCACCCCGGCGGTCATTTCCCTTCCTTCGCAGGCGCGCTGGGTGGCGCCGGCGCGGGTTCGTCGTCGTCCAAGAGGATGCGCGTCGCCGGCGAATCGAGGTCGTCGAACTGCGCGTTGCGTACCGCCCACAGGAATGCCGCGACGGCGGCGACGAGCAGCAGCAGGGCGAGGGGGATGAGGACGTAGATGATGTTCATGCGCGTTGCGGCAGCGGCGGCATGGGGCGGGGCACGCAGCTGTCGGCGGCCGCGACCGGGCCGCGGTGGGCGCCGAGGCGGACGGCGTTGAGCACCACCACCAGCGAGCTGAGCGACATGCCGAGCGCCGCCCAGTAGGGCGCCACCCAGCCGAGCGCTGCCAGCGGCAGCGCCACGGCGTTGTAGGCGAGCGACCAGCCGAGGTTCTGGTACAGCACGCGCCGCGTCCGATGCGCCAGATCGATCGCATCGGCGAGCACCCCGAGATCTTCTCGCAGCAGCACGCAGTCGGCGCCGCCGACCGCCAGGTCGGTGCCGCCACCCATCGCCACCGAGACCTGGGCGGCACCGAGCACCGGGGCGTCGTTCACCCCGTCGCCGACCATGACCACCACCGCGCCGGCCGCCTGCAGGGCCTGCACGTGGCGCAACTTCTCCGCCGGCGAGGCGCCGCGCACCGCGACCTCGATGCCCAGTCGTCGCGCCAACTGCGCCACCGCGGCGGAGGGGTCGCCGCTGAGCAGCTGCACCGCCAGGCCGCGTTGCCGCAGCGCCCGCACGGCGGCCGCCGCCTCGGGACGCGGCGCGTCCTCGAGGGCGAACCAGGCGACCGCCCCGTCCGTGTCGCCGAGCAGAACCCACATGTCATCGTCGCGCGACGGTGGGTTAGGGGCGCCGCCGCCGGTGAGTTCCGTCACCCAGTCGGGGTTGCCGATGCGGTAGCGCCGCCCGCCGACGACGCCCTCGACGCCGAAGCCGGCGACGGCGGCGGCGTCGACCACCGCCGGGGTGGCAGCGTCGGCGGCGAAGGCGCGCGCGATCGGGTGTTCGGAGCGGCTCTCCAGCGCGCGCGCCAGTGCCAGGGCGCCGGCGAGGTCGTGCGGCGGCAGCGGCACGCTGCGCCGCAGGCGGAAGCTACCCTGCGTGAGCGTGCCGGTCTTGTCGAAGACGACATGCGTGGCGCCGTGCAGACCCTCGAGCACGTGCGCGCGCGTCACCAGCAGGCCGCGCCGCAGCAGTCCACCGGTGGCGGCGGTGAGCGCCGCCGGGGTGGCGAGCGAGAGCGCGCACGGGCAGCTGACAACCAGGACCGACAGCGTCACCCAGAAGGCCTGCGACGGGTCGATGCGCCACCAGACGGCGGCGACGGCCGCGGCGAGCAGCAACACGGCGGGGACGAAGGCCTGCGCGACGCGGTCGGCGAGGCGGGCGACGGGCGGCTTCTCGCTGCCGGCGCGGTCGACCAGGCGCTGCACGCCGGCGAGGACGCCATCGGCGCCGCTGCGCTCGACGGCGACGACCAGCGGGCTCTCGCCGTTCTGCGTGCCGCCGAGCACGAGGTCGCCGCGGCGGCGGGCGCGCGGCCACTGTTCGCCGGTCAGCATCGCCTCGTTGACCCAGCCGCTGCCCTCGACGACGCGCCCGTCGGCCGGCACGGTCTCGCCGGGTTTCACCAGCACCCGATCGCCCGGCACCAACTCCGCGGCGGCGACGATGGCGCTTGCGCCGTCGTCGTCGAGGCGCGTCGCGTGCGCCGGCGGGCGGCGCAGGGCCCCCTCGATCGCGGCGGCGGCGCGATGGCGGGCGCGCATCTCTACGAAGCGGCCGAGCGAGAGGAGAAAGACGAACATGCAGACCGAATCGAAATACACCTCGCCGCTGCGCAGGGCGGTGGCGACGAGGCTGGCGACGAAGGCGATGGCGATCGCCAGCGCCACTGGGACGTCCATGCCGAGGCGGCGGTTGCGCAGGTCGCGCGCCGCGGCGGCGAAGAACGGCCGCGCCGCCCAGGCGACGATCGGCATGGTCACCAGGGCGCTGACCATGCGCAGGTAGTCGCGGTGCGCCGGTGCCATGTCCTGCAGCGCCCCGGCGTAGAGGCCGACGGCGAACATCATCACCTGCATCGCGCCGAGTCCGGCCAGGGCAAGGCGACCGAGCGCGGCGCGGTACTCGTCGCGACGCGCCTGCTCCTGCTGATCGGGCTGATACGGCTGCGCCGCGTAGCCGAGCCGGGCGATCTCCGTCAGCAGGGTGCTGAGGCGCGTCTCGCCCTCGCGCCAGGCGAGTTCGGCCCGCTCGTGCGCGAGGTTGACGTGCACCGACACAACGCCCGGCTGGCGCGTCAGGTGGCGCTCGATGAGCCAGGCGCAGGCCGCGCAGCGCAGGCCGCGCAGCGCCAGGGTGACCCGCCGCCCGCGTTCGCCGTCGTCGCGGACGACGCCGCGCTGCAGCGCCGGCTGGTCGTAGCGCAGCAACTCCGCCACTGCCGCCACCGTGGTGCGCTCGGCGGCGCCGGCCGGCGCCTCCCGGTAGCGGTAGTAGTCGCCGAGGCCGGTGGCGACGATCAGCTCGGCGACGGCGGCGCAGCCCGGGCAGCACATGGCCCGCGCCAGGCCGTCGATCTGGGCCTGGCAGTCGACACCGTCGGGAATCGGCAGACCGCAATGGAAACAGGTCAGCGCGGCGGCCGTCGGCTGCGCCAGCGGTGCGTTCATGACGGCAGCCGCCGCGGCTGCGCGTCCATCACCCCGGCGCCCCCAGCTGTGGCGGCGTCGCGGCGTCGAAGTCGATGCGCGCGACGAGACGCCAGCCGCCGCCGGCGGGCGTCAGCGTCGCGTTCCACGGACCGCGCAGCGGTGCCGCCAGCGCGCTGCGGAAGATGCCGTCGGCGCCGGCGCGCAGCGGCAGGACCTGATCGCGCGCCGCGTCGGTGGGGTGGGCGAGGGCGAGCAGCAGCTCGCTGTGGGGATCGATGCCGCTGCCGCGCACTTCGACGGCCAGTCCGCCGTGCGCCGCGACGCGCTCGAGGGCGAAGTCGCGGTTAATGCCCAGGCCGGCCTTGTAGTAATCGTCGCGCACCAGCGAGTCGGCGTTGCGCACCGCGACCGCCAACGTCGCGAAGCTGAACACGACGCTGGCGGCGGGCAGCGCGATGATGAACCAGGGCCAGAACTGCCGGTACCACGGGGTGGGCGGGTCAGTCATGGTCTTGCTCACCCCGCTCGCGACGCTCGCGACGCTCGTCATGCTCGCCGTGCGGCCGTGCGGGCGACAGGAAGCGGCTCTCCTCGTGCACCACGGTCTGCGGGTGGTCGAGCGGGCCGATCGTGAAGCGCAGCGGCAGCGACCGCCGCGCCAGCGCCTCGGGCGGGACCTGGACGCGCACCGCGACGTCGCCGATCTCGCCCGGCGCCAGGCGCACCTCGGGCGGTGCCACCAGCGTCAGGCCGGGCAGACCGTCGGCGGCGATGCGGTAGACGTGCGGGTGCTGATCGAGGTTCATGATCTTGAGCGTATAGGTGTTCTCGATGCGGCCGTCGCTGGCGACGCGGTACAGGCGGGCGCGGTCGCGCAGCACGTCGACGCGCAACGGCACGCGCGCCGACAGCGCGTAGGCGAAGGTGGTCATGATCAGCGACAGGACGACGCCGTAGGCGATCAGGCGCGGGCGCAGGACGCGCAGGCGGCCGCTCGCCAGGCTGGCCTCGCTGGCATAGCGCACCAGGCCCTTGGCGTAGCCCATCTCGTCCATCACGCCGTCGCAGGCGTCGATGCAGGCGGCACAGCCGATGCACTCGTACTGGGTGCCCTTGCGGATATCGATGCCGGTCGGGCAGACGTGCACGCACAGGTTGCAGTCGATGCAGTCGCCGAGCCCGACGCCGCGCGCCGCGCTGTCGCGACCGCGGTGGCCGCGCGGCTCGCCGCGGCGACGGTCATAGAAGATGGTCAGCGTGTCGTCGTCGAACATGGCGCCCTGGAAGCGGGCGTAGGGGCAGGCGTACTTGCAGATCTGCTCGCGCATCCAGCCGGCGTCGAGGTAGAGCGCGCCGCTGAAGACGCAGGCGAAGAAGGTCTCCCAGCCGCTCAACTGACCGGCGGCGAGGCGTGGCAGCAGCGAACGGATGGGCGCGAAGTAGCCGAGGAAGGTGAGGCCGACGACCACCGCCAGCAGGCCCCAGGCGCCGTGCTTGGCCAGCTTGCGGCCGATCTTCCTGGCCGTCCAGGGACCGCGATCGAGACGCATGCGGGCGTTGCGGTCGCCCTCGGTCAGCCACTCGATCCACATGAAGAACTTGGTCCAGACCGTCTGCGGACAGGCGTATCCGCACCACAGGCGACCGGCGAGGGCGGTGAAGAAGAAGAGGCTGAAGGCGGCGATGATCAGCATCCAGGACAGGAAGATGAAGTCCTGCGGCCAGAGGGTGAGGCCGAAGAGGTAGAACTTGCGACCGGGCAGATCGAACCAGATCGCCTGGCGGCCGTTCCAGCTCAGCCACGGTCCGGCCAGGAAGATACCGGCGAGGACGAACAACGCCACCGCCCGGCGTTGCTGCCAGGCGCCCTGCACCTCTTTCTGGTAGATGTGCTCGCGCTTGGCGTAGAGCGGAACCTCGGCGAGGGCGGCGCCGTGTTCGTGGTCGTGTGGGGCGGCCGCGGGCATGCGTGTCCTACTGGCCGCTCCCCGCCGCGGGCGCGTCGAGGGACAGGCTGTACACGTACGCGGCGACGACCTGCGCCTTCTGCTCGCCGAGGATGTCGGCGTGCGCCGGCATCTTACCGTAGCGCCCCTTGTTCAGTCCCTCGGCGATGCTCGCCGGATCATTGCCGTACAACCAGACGTCGTCGGTGAGGTTGGGGGCGCCGAGGGCCTGGTTGCCCTTGCCGTCGGCGCCATGGCAGGCGATGCAGATCGTCTCGTACTTCGCCTTGCCCGCCGCCGCCTGCGCGGCGTCGACGCTGTGGCCGCTGAGGCTGAGCACGTAGGCGGTCACCAGCGCGACACCCTCGTCGCCGCCGATCGCCGGCGCGAACGGCGGCATGACGCCGTTGCGGCCGTGCAGGATGCTGGTCTTGATGGTGTCGGGATCGCCGCCGTAGAGCCAATCGTCATCGGTCAGATCCGGGAAGCCGACACCGCCGCGCGCGTCGGCGCCATGGCACTGGCTGCAGTTGTTGGCGAACAGGTGCTGCCCCATCGTCAGCGCGCGCGGATCGCGCACCAGGTCGGGGATGGGCTGCGCGGCCAGGGCGGCGTACAGCGGACCGTACTGCGCGTCGGCGCGGGCGACCTCCTGCGCGTGCTGGCCGCTCGAGGTCCAGCCGAGGGTCCCCGGGAAGCGGCCGAGGCCCGGGTAGAGCACCAGGTAGACGAGCGCGAAGGCGATCGAGCCGACGAACAGCAGCAGCCACCAGCGCGGCAGCGGCATGTCGAGCTCCTGGATGCCGTCGTAGTCGTGACCGAGCGTCTGCTGGGCGGCGCTGGCGACACGCCGGCTGCGCGCCCAGAGCAGCAGGGCGCCGCAGCCGAAGATGTTGGACAGCGTCAGGGCGATGATGAACCAGCTCCACCCGTCAGTCATGATGCCTCTCTCCGTCGCGACCGCCGCCGCGAGGCTTGTCGTCGTCGAGAAAGGGCAGGGCCGCCGACTCGTCCCAGCGGCGCTTCTGGCGCGGGCTGAAGGCCCACACGCACAGGCCGATGAAGGCCAGCAGCAATACCGCGGTGCCGAGGCCGCTCAGCGTCGCGAGACTCATCGTCACTGCCTCCCTTTCAACGCCAGGCCGAGCTGCTGCAGGTAGGCGATCAACGCCTCCAGTTCGCTGCGTCCCTCGACCGCCGCCCTGGCGCCGTCGATCTGTTCGTCGCTGTAGGGCACGCCGACGATGCGCAGCACGCGCATCTTGTCTCCCGTGTCGGCACCGCTCAGGACGTTCTCGGCCAGCCACGGGAAGGCGGGCATGTTCGACTCGGGCACCAGATCGCGCGGGTTCATGAGGTGGATGCGGTGCCACTCGTCGGAGTAGCGGCCGCCGACACGCGCCAGGTCCGGTCCGGTGCGCTTCGAGCCGAACAGGAAGGGGTGGTCGTACACCGATTCGCCGGCCACGGAGTAGTGACCGTAGCGTTCGGTCTCGGCGCGCAGCGGCCGAATCATCTGCGTGTGGCAGACGTGACAGCCGTCGCGGATGTAGAGGTCGCGCCCCTCGAGCGCCAGGGCGTCGAGCGGCTGCACGCCCTCGACCGGCTCGCTGACCTCCGTGCCGGCGATCAGCGGCAGGATCTGCGCCAGTCCGGCGAAGCTGACGACGATGAAGATCAGGATCCCCATGATGCCGATGTTGCGTTCGACGAGTGGCTGCTGCGTAACCGCCATGCCCGGTTCCTCCTCCCTCGCCTCAGGCGACCGTGTGCACGGCGCCGGCCGGGCTCGGCACGCCGGCGGACTCGACGACACGGCTGCCGGCACGGATCGTCCGCGTCATGTTGTAGACCATCACCAGCATGCCGAGCAGGAAGACGACGCCGCCGCCGAGGCGGCCGACGTAGTAGGGGAAGGTCGCCTTAATGGACTCGACGAAGGTGTAGGTCAGCGTGCCGTCATCATTGACCGCGCGCCACATCAGGCCCTGCATCAGGCCGGCGATCCACATCGACGAGATGTAGAGCACGATGCCGATGGTCGAGAGCCAGAAGTGCAGGTTGATCAGCGGCACGCTGTACATCTCCTTGCGGCCGTAAAGGCGCGGCACCAGCGAATAGAGGCAGCCCATGGAGATCAGGGCGACCCAGCCGAGGCTGCCGGAGTGCACGTGGCCGATGCCCCAGTCGGTGTTGTGGGTCAGCGCGTTGACGGTCTTCACCGACATCATCGGGCCCTCGAAGGTCGACATGCCGTAGAACGACAGCGCGACGATCATGAAGCGCAGGATCGGATCGGTGCGCAGCTTCTCCCAGGCGCCCGAGAGCGTCATGATGCCGTTGATCATGCCGCCCCACGACGGCGCCCAGAGGATGATCGAGAAGACCATGCCCAGCGTCTGCGCCCAGTCGGGCAGCGTGCTGTACAGGAGGTGATGCGGCCCGGCCCACATGTAGATGCCGATCAGGGCCCAGAAATGCACCACCGACAGGCGGTACGAGTATACGGGGCGCCCGGCCTGTTTGGGCACGAAGTAGTACATCATGCCGAGAAAGCCGGCGGTGAGGAAGAAGCCGACGGCGTTGTGGGCATACCACCACTGCACCATCGCGTCGGTGGTGCCGGCGAAGATGGAGTACGACTTCAGCGGCGAGACCGGGATCGCCAGGCTGTTGACGATGTGCAGCAGCGCCACGGTGATGATGAAGGCGCCGTAGAACCAGTTGGCGACGTAGATGTGCTGGACGCGGCGTTTGGCGATGGTGCCGAAGAAGACCACCGCGAAGCACACCCAGACGACGGCGATCATGATGTCGATCGGCCACTCGAGCTCGGCGTACTCCTTCGACGTGGTGTAGCCGAGCGGCAGCGTGATCGCCGCCGCGACGATGATCAGTTGCCAGCCCCAGAAGGTGAAGCCGGCGAGGCGCGGCAGGAACAGCGGCGTCGCGCAGGTGCGCTGCACGACGTAGTAGGCGGTGGCGAAGAGGGTCGAGCCGCCGAAGGCGAAGATGACCGCGTTGGTGTGCAGCGGCCGCAGCCGCGGGTAGGTCAGCCAGGCGATGTCGGGATTCAGCTCCGGCCAGGTGAGCTGCGCCGCCAGGATGACCCCGACCAGCATGCCGACCACCCCCCACACCAGGGTCATGATCGCGAACTGCCGGACGACCCGATAATCGTAGGGCTCCGTCCGCACCTGCCCATCACCCATAGCTGTCCTCCCGTTCCGAGCCCGCCGCGCTCGATCGGCGAGCGCATTCCCGCAAACCGTTTGCAGACGGCGTGCCGAGGGACGGGCGAACGGGATCAACGCGCCCAGCCACCATCCCGTCGCGGCGCCGGGAAAATCGGGCGGGCGATTCCCGAAAGTTGGAGACGCGGCCGGGGGACGAGTCCTGGCGGTCTGCCGGGGCTCAGGACTGGGCCGCCAGGACCTCGGCTGCGGCGCGCTGGCCCGACTGGACGGCGCCTTCCATGTACCCGATCCACTCTGTCGCCGTTTCCGTGCCGGCGAAGTGCAGGCACCCGACGGGTTGGCGCAGCGTCGTCGCGGCGCTGCTGAGGACGCCCGCCGCCGGGCTCGACACCGGGCAGCCGCCGGACCACGGCTCGGCGCTCCAGTCGAGCTCGTGATAACCGACCGGCGTCGCCGCCTCGGCGCCGAACCAGCGCGTCAGCGCTGCCACCACCGCTGCCTGGCGACTCGCGGCGTCGCGCCCCGACCAGCGCCGCGCCGCCGCACCGACGACGAAGCAGACCAACGCCGAGATGCGCCCGTCATGGCTGCAGTTGTCATAGGTGACCGAGATCGGGTCGCCGTCGCTGACCACTTCACCCGACCAACCGGCGGCGCGCCAGAACGGCCGCGCGTAGCGCACCAGGCACTTGATCGTCGCGCCCATCGGCCACCGTTGCAGCAACTGGTCGCGCGCCGGCGGCAGCGCCGGGTCGAAACGGATGGCGCGCAGCAGCGCCGGCGGCACGGCGAGGACGACGCGGCGTGCGGTCAGCAACTCGCCGTCGGTGTGCACGGTCGCGCCGGCGCCGCCCCATTCGACCCTGCGCACCGGCGCGGCCAGGCGCAGCGCGTCGCCGAGGCGCGCCGCCAGCCCGTCCGAGAGGCCCTGGGCGCCGCCGACCAGGCGTTGCTCCTGCGCCGCCCCCGCCACTTCGACCAGCTGCTCGAAGCCGCCGCCGGCCTGGCAGTAGGCGAGAAACCACAACGCCGAGACCTCGGCTGGCTCGGCGCCGAAGACGACACGAAAGGCGGCGTCGAAGACGCCGCGGGCCGCGCTGCTGTGCATCAGGCGCCGCTTCCAGGCCTCCACCGAGAGCGCGTCGAGGCGCTGCGCGGCGCGCGCCAGGTGCGGCGAGGCCGGATCGATGCGGGCGCGCTGCCAGTCGAGGCGTCGGCGGGCCAACTCCAGATCGAACAGGCCGCGCAGCGGTAGCGAGGGGATGGTGGCGGTGTAGGTCGACGCGCGGCCGCCGACCTCGAGTAGCTTGCGGCCGTGGTGGTGGGTCGGAAAGGTCGTCAGTCCGAGCTCGCGCGCCAGCGCGACCACGCGGTGTTGCGTCGGCCCGATCCATTGTCCGCCGAGGTCGATGCGGCCGCCGTCGATGGCGGTCGAGTAGGTGCGGCCGCCGACGCGCGGGCGGGCCTCGACGACGGCGATGCGCTGGGCGGCGCGATGCAGGGCCGTCGCCGCCGCGAGGCCGGCGAGGCCTGCGCCGACGATGACAGCGTCGAGCACGGCTGGGGGGCGTGAACTTCTTACGGTTCCGTCACCCAGAAGTTGCCGAACAGGATGAACATCTCATCCTCGGTGCGGAAGCCGCCGGTGACCGGGCAGGCGTCGCAATCACCGTCGCCGGCGCCGGGGCTCGATTCGCAGGCGGCGTCGTTACCGTTGCACAACTGGCCCTGCTTGGCGCCGCCGATGCACTGCGTCTTGTTCACCGCGCACGGCCCGCCGACGGCGAAGGCGTTGAAGATGACGCCGGCCGGCGGCGAGGTCGAGCGGCGCTTCACCGTCTGCGGCTCGGTGGAGCCGTTGTCGTAGTGGCCGCAGTAGGTGAAGGTGCGGTCGTAGTTCGCCGCGTCGCCGTCGAGCTCGATCGGCGGGTCGAAGCGCAGGACAACCGGGTCGTTGTACACGTAGTTGGCGTAGAGCAGGGCGTCCTGCGGGTCGCGTCCGCCGCCGTCGAGGCAGGCCGAGGCCGGGCAGGTCGCCGGCTCCTGCGGATTGCACGCCTTGCCGCCGTTGCTGCCGCCGGCGCAGGTGAAGCGACCGCGGTACACCTGGAAGCGCTTGCCGTGCCGATGCATATGGCCGCTGAGCTCGAAGACGTGCGCGGTCTGGCCCGGCAGAAGCAGGGAGTCGTCGCCGAACATCGTACTCGGCGGGCCGAACTCGTGCAGGTTGCAGGTCTCCATGTCCGTGAACGGGGCCAACTCGACCTGCGGGAAGGGCGGGAAGTTCTCGTTCCAGAAGATGCGGCTGGTGTCGAAGATCTGCTCCTGGACGAAGTCCTGCTCGTCGGGCTCGGGGAACAGGATGTTGACCCAGGCCTCCAGCGTGCCCGCCTGGCGGGTCAGGTTGAAGGCATGCGAGTTCCACAGAATGACGCCCTTGACCGGCATCTCGTCGTAGACCGTCGAGGGGAAGCGGAAGTGCGCCGTCGTCTCCTGGGCGAAGGCGAAGCCACCGCTGCCGAGCGAGCCGAAGCCCTCGACCGGGCCGAAGCCGATGCAGGCGATGGTCGTCGAATCCGGATCGGTGGCGCACTGCCCGGCGCCGCAGAAGGGAATGTCGAGCGGGTTGCACGCCTGACCAGCGCGGGCGCCGCCCTTGCAGCTGTATGGGCCCCAGCGCGGATCGTCGGCGGCGGCGGTGCCGCGGAAGATGTCGACGATCAGGTGGTGGCTGAGCGGGTCCTGGCGCACCTCGACGCTCTTGTAGCGGAATGTCTTGCCGTCCGGACTGAGCAGCGAGGCCGGAATCTGGCCGGTGAAATCGTAGTAGCTGGAGTAGCAGACCTCGGTCTCGCTCTTGCTGGCCAGGGTGTACGCCGGCATGTGCATCTGCACGCCCTTGCCGGCCGGCGGCGGTTCGAGCGGGTCGATCTTCACCGGCAGCGGTTCGGGCACGCAGGCGTCGAGGAGGGCCGCGGCCTGCGGCAGGTTGGCGTCGCGCGCCGCGCCGCCGGTTTCGATCCAGATGCCGAGGGCCTCGAGCTCGTCTTCGGTGAGCGTGTCGGCGCGGAGCGGCATCGGGCTGCCGACCGGCGCATCGTAGTCGTCGGGCCGCGTCTTGGCGGCCAGCTTGAGCCACAGCAGGCTGAAGTCCTTGCTGCCCGGTTCGACGCGGCGCAACGGCGAGTTGGCGCCGACGACGTCGTTGATGTTGGCGTAGGAGGCGCCGGCGCGCAGGTCGAGGTCGCCGAGCTTGGCGGCGCCGTGGCAGGCGTCGATGCTGCAGCCGCGGTTGTCGAAGATGGCCTTCTGGATCAGATCGTAGGTGGTCGGGAAGACGTCGCACTCGGTCTTGACGCAATCGGCCCGGCAGCCGTCGCCGTCGTAGTCGTTGCCGTCGTCGCACTCCTCGACCGGCAGCACCTGCATGCCGTCGCCGCACTCGGCGGGCGGGCAGACGACGGCGTTCTGTACGTAGGTCTCCTGCGCCAGGCAGTCGGCGCGGCCGGCGATGCGGCCGAGGACCTCGTCAAGGTCGCGTCCGTAGGTTTCCGCGAACAAGTCGCCCGGGCAGGCAGCGGCGATGCGTGCCTGTAACAGCTCCTCGGCGCGCGCGATGGCGCGGCCGCTGCGCTCGACGAGGCTGGTCTTCTGCGCCGGCGTCAGCACGGTCGAGGCAATGGCGTCGAGGGCGCGCTGGCGAGCGCGTACAGCGTAGCGCAGCAGCGAGCCGGCGGCGCGGCCGGTGACGTCGATGCAGGTCTGCGCGTCGCCGGTCATCGCGGCGATGGTGCCGCCGAGCATCGCCGGCCCGTAGGCGGCGGTGACCGCCGCGGTGTCGAGCTGGCGGCAGACGTCGATGACGTCGGTCTGCGCGTCGCCGAGGTCGACGTAGCGCAGGGTCTGCAACTGGCCGGCGGCGCAGTTGTCCGCGACCATGTCGCGGGCGCGCTCGCGCGCCGACTGAATCTTGGCGTCGCGCGTCGCCTCGTCGCACGGCGCGCCGCGCAGTTGCGCGGCGCTGCAGGTCGTCCGCGCCGCCAGGGCGCGGCTGGCGCACAGCGAGGCGGCGCGCGAGATCGCCCGCTGGCAGCGCGCCGTGTCGGGATTGAACCCGCCCCACACCGCCAGGTCCGCCGGTGCCCCGTGCGCGTATGCGCTCGCGGCCGTCAACAGCACGGCGATGAGGATCCCCCAAGTCGTCTTCGTTCGATGCACCACGCCTACCCCCGTGAAACGTTGTATCGGGGCGCAACCGCTAAGGAAAGGCGGCAGGCGCTCAGCGGCCGAAATCGCCGCCCTCCAGTCGCCGGCGGCTGCAAATCGGCGCTGGAGCAGGGCGTCATGCTGTGCCACCCTGGCGCGCCATGGCCGACGCGTCCGTGGATGTCCTGATCGCCGGGGCCGGGCCCGTGGGGCTGACCCTGGGCGGACTGCTGGCCCGCCGCGGCCTGCGCTGCGCCGTCGTCGACCGCGCCGCGGCGCGCACCGATAAGTCGAAGGCCCTGGTCGTCTGGCCGCGCACGCTGGAACTGCTGGCGGCCGCCGGCATTGAGGCGGCGTTCCTCGGCGCCGGCAGCAAGGCGGGCGGCGGGCGCCTGTTCGGGCGCCGCCGCCAACTGGCCTGGCTCGACTTCTCGCGCAGCGGCGCGGCGTACCCGTTCAGCCTGATGATCCCGCAGAGCGAGACCGAGCGCCTGCTCGAAGTCGAGGCGCAGGCGGCGGGGGTGGAACTGCAGCGCCAGACGGAGCTGCTGCGCTTTGCCGCCGCCGCCGACGGCGTCGAGGTGACGCTGCGCGGCGGCGCCGGCGGCGAGCGGGTGGTGCGCTGCGGGTGGCTGGTCGGCTGCGACGGCGCGCACAGCGCGGTGCGGCACGGGTTGGGCCTCGCCTTTGCGGGCAGCGCGGAGAACAACGACTGGTTCCTGGCCGACGTGCACGTCGACGGCGTCCTGCCGCGCGACGAGGTGAGCCTCTTCCTGCATCCCGACGGCGTGCTCGCCTGCTTTCCCATTCCGCCCGATCGCTTCCGCGTCCTCGGCGACCTCGGCGCGGCGCAAGGCGAGCATCCGCGCGATCCGACCCTCGCCGACGTGCAGGCGTTGCTCGAGCGCCGCGGCCCGGGCCGTCTGACGGCACACGACCCGGTCTGGCTGGCTGGCTTCCGCATCAATGACCGGCAGGTCCCGTCGTATCGCCGCGGCCGCGTCCTGCTGGCCGGCGATGCCGCGCACATTCACAGTCCGGCCGGCGGACAGGGGATGAACACCGGCATGCACGACGCCTTCAATCTCGCCTGGAAGCTGGCACTGGTGCAGCAGGGGCGGGCCCGCGTCGAACTGATCGACAGCTACGACGCCGAGCGCCACCCGGTCGGCGCCCTCGTCGTGCGCGGCGCCGGCGCGCTGACGCGCCTGGCGACCATTCACAGCGCCGCCGGGCAGCGCCTGCGCGACGCCTTGGTGTCGCGGGCGTACTCGGTGCGGGCGCTGAGCGATCTGGTGGTCGGGGTGCTCACCGAAGTGGCGATCCACTATCGCGGCTCGCGCCTGTCGCGCGACGAGCGGCCGGTGCTGACCCGCTTGCGGGCGCGGCATGGCGGGGTGCGCGCCGGCGAGCGGGCGCCGGATGCGGCGGTGGACGATGCGGCGGGCGGCGCCACATCGCTCTTCGCGCTGCTGCGCGGCGGTCGGCACGTGCTGCTGCTGTCGGCGGACGCGCAGGCGGGACTGGCCGAGGCGGTGCAGCGCGCCTACCCGGACCTGGTCGACTGCGCGCGGCTGCGCGACCGACCGGCGCCCTACGCCACGCGCTCCGCGACGGCGATCCTGGTGCGGCCCGACGGCTACATCGGCTACCTCGGCGCGCCGGCAGTGGCGGCACGTGTCGTCGCCCACCTGGGCGCCTATCTGATCCCCTCACCCTGACCCTCTCCGCAGGGAGAGGGTCAGGGTGAGGGGGTGCACACGCCGATCCCCCGGGGGCGTGTCAGGTCCTCGCCTCCCGAGCCCGTCCGCGCCCCCTCACGGGGCCGGCGGCGCCAGCGCCGCCATGTCGCGGCGGAAGGCCTGCATCGCCGCTGCGAAGGACCGCGCCGCCATCTCGCGCCGCGTCTCCTCGCTGTCGGCGCGCAGCTTGTCGAGCGTCTCCCGCACCTCGCCGGCGTAGGTGCGCGTCTCGCGGCTGCCGTGGCGCGCATCGACGATGGTGGCCTGGAGCTCGGTGCGCCCGTAGACCTCGGTGTCGGTGAGGCCGTACGCGATGCCGCCGATGGCGCCGGCGACGACGGCGATGGCGACCGCGGTGGCGACGACCTGTTCGTGGTCCGGTTGGACCCAGTGCAACTCATCGAGTGACGGCTGCACCAGCACGTCGATGCCCTGCGTCCGCAGCGCCTCCAGTGGCGGCGACGCGACACAGGCGGGCAGTGCCTCGACGCGCGCGAAGGCGCCGCTGGCGAGCATCTCGTGCCGCATGGCGGCGCTGACCGCGACGTTGACGTCGCCCTCGTATACGTCGCCGATGCTGCGGTCGGCGCGGCGATCGCACACCGCGTGCAGGGCGCCGACCAGCGATCCCGCGCCGCTATCGCTCGGCACGGCCGCCTGCGGATAGGAAAACGGCAGGCGGCTTACGCAGCCGACCAGACAGAGGCTCGCCGCCATCGCCGCGAGCCCGTTTCCGACCATTCGTCGCATCGCTCGTCCCTCCCGCCGGCCCGCTAGCGCGCGCGACCTTGACGGCGCAATGACTGCCGCGCACCGATTCGACGCCCAGGACTGGACGCCGACGACGCGGTCGTGTTCGCGACTCGTCCCCGGACGGCGCCCCGTCCCGGCCGCTCTTCGCACGGCCGTGCAGGTGCGTTGAAGGGGTCGTGGGGGGCGGCTAGGCTCCGCCGATGTTGGCGCCGACGTATGCCGGGGCGGTCGAGCCCGAGCGCGAGGTCTTCCTCGAGGTGCGCGGCGTGCGTCTGCATGTGGCCGAGTGGGGCGATCCGGCGCGGACGCCGGTGCTGCTCTGCCATGGCTTCTGGGATCATGTGCGCAGTTTCGCCACGCTGGCGCCGTTGCTGGCGGCGCGGCATCGGGTGGTGGCGCTCGACGCGCGCGGGCACGGCGACTCGGGGTGGGCCGACGCCTACGCCTGGTCGGTGCGCTGTGGCGACATCGCCGCCGTGCTCGAGTGGTTGGCGGCGCCGGCGCACCTGGTCGGCCACAGCATGGGCGGCGGTCTGGTGATCGAGGCGGCGCGCTCGGTTGCCGATCGCGTCCGCCAGGTGGTCAGCCTGGACGGCTTCGGACCGCCGCCATTCCCGGCCGAGCAGCAGGCGCAGAGCGTCGCCCGGCTGACCGCCTTCCTCGACCAGCGCCGCGCCGTGGCGCGACGGCCGGACTGGCGCCCCTACGCGAGCCTCGATCAGTTGGTCGAACGGCGCCGGGCGCAGAATCCGCGCCTGACATCCGACTGGCTGCGCTACTTCGCCTTTCACGGCGCCCGCGAGGCGGCCGACGGCTGGCGCTGGAAGGCCGACCCGCTACTCGCCCAGGACGCCGGCCCGTGGCGGCCGGAGTGGATCGCGCCCGGCTACGCGCGGCTGACGCAGCCGCTGTTGGCGGTGATCGGCTCGGAAGAGGACACCTGGGGGCCGCTGCCGGAGGCGATCCTGGCACCGCGCCTCGCCGGTGTACGCCAGTTGACCCGGGCGACGATCGCCGGGGCGGGCCACTTCATGCACATGGAACGGCCGGCGGAGACGGCGGCGCTGCTGCTCGACTGGTTGGCGGCGTGATGCGTCCGCGCCACGCCCGCGTCGAGCTCGCCCTGCACGAGCTCTCGCCGCGCGACGGAGCGCCGTTGCTGCTGCTGCACGGGCTCGGCGCGTCGTCGACGGACTGGGGCGAGCTGCCCGGCGCCTGGCCCGGGCCGGTGCTCGGCCTCGACTTCAGCGGCCACGGCGCCTCGCAGTGGCTGCGCGGCGGCGTCTATCTACCCGAGTTGCTGGCCGGCGACGTCGACGCGGCGCTGGCGGAGATCGGGCCGGCGCATCTGCTCGGCACCGGCCTCGGTGCCTACGTCGCGCTGCTTGTCGCGGGGGCACGCCCGGCGCTCGTGCCGGGCGCGCTGCTGCTACCCGGGCGCGGCCTTGACGGCGGTGGCGTCGAACCGGATTTTGATCGCCCGGCCCTGGTCTCGGCGACGCCGGCGCTGCAGCCGCGGTGGCCCGACGGCTGCGATCCCTGCTGCGCCATGCTGGAGTGCGATCCGCGTCCGCCGGACTACGCGGCGCGCTTCGCCGCCGCGGCGCGGCGACTGGTGTTGTGCGAGGATGGCGAGGCGCGGCCGCCGTGGTGGGCGGCCGTACGCGACGCCGGTGCCGAGGTCGTGACCGGCGATGCGCGAGCCGCCCTGGCGCGGTTGCTGACTCCCTCTCCCTGATCGGCCGCAGGCCTGCTGTGCAGGGCGCCGCTGCGTCGGCGCCTGTGGCATCGGGCCGCGCTGGCCGCATCCAACAGGCGCCGACGGAGCGGCGCCCGCCAAGTGCATTGACCTGCGATCGCTACAGCGCGTCGCGGTTTACCAGGTTTTCCAGCGCCTCCTGGCGGCCCGAGCGCGGTTGCGGTTCGGGCGCCGTGAGTGCCTGGCGCTCGCAGTCTTCCAAGGTGCGCTCGCCGGCGAGAATGGCGCGTCCCGGCACGGTGTCCCAGCCGGCGTAACGCGCCTCGATGGCCCGCGCCAGATCGCCGCGTTCGAGCATGCGCGCGGCGCGCAGCAGCCCGCGCGCGACGGCGTCCATGCCGCCGATATGCGCGTGCACGAGGTCCTCCCTGTCGATGCTCTGGCGGCGCAGCTTGGCGTCGAAGTTGAATCCGCCGCTGCCGAGGCCGCCGGCCTGCAGGATGGTGTACAGCGCCAGGGCCGTCTCGTCCGGGCTGTTGGGAAACTGATCGGTGTCCCAGCCGTTCTGGGCGTCGCCGCGGTTGGCGTCGACGCTGCCCAGCAGCCCGTTTGCCGCCGCGTAGGCGAGCTCGTGCTGGAAGCTGTGGCCGGCCAGGGTGGCATGGTTGGCTTCGATGTTGAGCTTGATCTCCTTGTCGAGCCCGAACTCGAGCAGCAAGCCGTGCACGCTGGCGGCATCGCGGTCGTACTGATGCTTGGTCGGTTCCATCGGCTTCGGTTCGATCAGCAGCGTCCCGCCGAAGCCGCTGCGATGCTTGTGCTCGACCACCATCGACAGGAAGCGGCCGAGTTGGCGGCGTTCGCGGCCCAGGTCGGTGTTGAGCAACGTGTCGTAGCCCTCGCGCCCGCCCCAGAGGACGTAGTTCTCGCCGCCGAGGCGCTGCGTCACCTGCATCGCCTTGCGCACCTGCGCGGCGGCGTAGGCGAACACCGCCGGATCGGGATTGGTGGCGGCGCCGGCGGCGTAGCGGCGATGGCCGAAGAGATTGGCCGTCCCCCACAGCAGGCGCACGCCGCTGCGCGCCATGTGCGCCGCGAGGACGTCGACGATGCGGTCGAGGCGGTCGTTGGACTCCGCCAGCGTCGCGCCCTCGGGCGCCACATCGCGATCGTGGAAGGTGAAGAACGGCACCCCGAGGGTGGTGAACAGCTCGAATGCCGCCGCCGCCTTGCGCTCGGCCAGCGCCAGCGGCTCGCCGGCGCCGAACCACGGCCGATCGAGCGTCTCGGCGCCGAACATGTCGACGCCCGGCCAGCAGAACGAGTGCCAGTAGCAGACCGCGAAGCGCAGGTGCTGGCGCATCGTCTGGCCGAGCACGACGCGCTCGGCGTCGTACCACCGGAAGGCGAGCGGCGTGTCGCTGTCGGGACCTTCGTAACGGATCGGGTCGGGCATGGGAGCCTCCATCAGCGCTGATCTGACACGAACACTTTCACACGCAGGCACGGATCTTTAAGGTGTGCTCCGGCGCGACGTCGCGGCGCCCTCCGCATACAGGCGGCGGAACCACTCGCGCCTCTCGCTCAGGCCGGGCATCGCCTCCGGCTCCACCAGCGCCGCGCCGGGCGGCGGCGTGCACACCGCCAGCGCATCCTCGCCGTCGACCGCCAGGCGGGCGAGCCGCGCCGCGCCGAACGCCGGGCCGATCTCGCCGTCGGCGTGATACTGCAGCGGCCGTTCGAGTGCGCTGGCGAGTATGCGTCCCCAGTAGTGGCTGCGCGCGCCGCCGCCGATGACGGAGACGGTGCTGATTGCGGTGCCGGCGGACAGCAGGGCGTCCTGGCCGTCGGCAAGCGCGAAGGCGACGCCCTCCAGTACGGCACGGGCGAGCGCGGCGCGCGTCGTCGCGTGCGTCAGGCCGACGAAGGCGCCGGTCGCCTCGGGGTCGTTGTGCGGCGTGCGCTCGCCGGACAGATACGGCAGGAAGACGACGCGCGGATCGGCGGCATCGGCCTCGACCTCTGCCAGCAGCGCCGCCTCGCTGGCGGCGCCGGTGAGCGCGGTCACCCAGGTCAGGCAGCTGGCGGCGCTGAGGATGACCGCCATCTGGTGCCAGGTGTCGGGGAGGCAGTGGCAGAAGGCGTGCACGGCCTGTCGCGGCGCCGGCGCGAAGCGGGCCCCGGCGACGAAGTAGACGCCCGAGGTGCCGAGCGACAGGAACGCCTCGCCGGGCCGCACGACGCCGACGCCGACCGCCCCGGCGGCATTGTCGCCGCCGCCACCGGCGACGACGATGCCCGGCGCCAGCCCCCACGCCGCGGCGACCTCGGCGCGCAGGCGGCCGGAGGGCGCCGAGCCCTCGACCAGGCGCGGCATGGCGCGTTCGTCGAGATCGCAGGCGGCGAGCAGTTCTGCCGACCAGGCGCGCCGCGCGACGTCGAGCCACAGCGTGCCGGCGGCGTCGGACATCTCGCCGACGTACTCGCCGGTCAGGCGCAGGCGCAGCCAGTCCTTCGGCAGCAGCACGCGCGCCGTGCGGCGGAAGATCTCCGCCTCGTGCGCCGCCACCCACAGCAGCTTCGGCGCGGTGAAGCCCGGCATGGCGAGGTTGCCGGCGAGCGCGTGCAGCCGCGGCGCGCGCCGCTCGAGCTCGGCGCACTCGGCACCGGCGCGGCCGTCGTTCCACAAGATGGCGGGGCGCAGGACGCGGTCGGCGTCGTCGAGCAGCGTCGCGCCGTGCATCTGGCCCGCCAGGCCGATGCCGCGCACGGCAGTCCATTTGGAGCCATGCGCGGCGCGCAACGCGCCGACGGCATCCTCGCAGGCACCCCACCACGCCTCGGGGTCCTGCTCGGACCACAGCGGCCGCGGCCGCTGCACGGCGAGCGGCGCGCTGGCCTGGCCGATGACGCGCTGCGTCGCGTCGACCAGCACCGCCTTGACCGCCGAGGTGCCGAGATCGAGACCGAGGAACATGCGCCGTGTGTAGCCGAATTTCCGTGTTGACTAACAGTGTCGGCGTCCGTAGCGATGAGGTGTCTCTTCCTTCTTCGCGCAACCCCTTCTCCAGCCCAAGCTTCGGAGGGGGCGACTCCAGCAACGGGGGTCCCGGCGCCTGCCGGGGCCCCCGTGTCGTCTGTGGTCCTCAGCGCAGCCGCGCGACGGCGGCATGGCGCGGGCAATCGCGCAGATGGTCGTTGACCATGCCGACCGCCTGCATGAAGGCGTAGCAGATGGTCGGGCCGACGAAGCGGAAGCCGCGCCCGCGCAACGCCTTACTCATGGCGCGCGACGCGTCGGTCTCGGCCGGTACCTGGGTGAGCGCCCGCCAGGCGTTCTGCTGCGGCCGGCCGTCGACGAACGACCACAACAGCGCGTCGAGGCCGCCGGGCTCGGCGCGGGCGACGAGCACGGCGCGGGCGGTGTCGATGGCGGCGGCGATCTTGAGGCGGTTGCGGACGATGCCGGCGTCGGCGAGCAGCCGCGTCACGTCGGCGGCGCCGAAGGCGGCGACGCGCGCCGCGTCGAAGTCGGCAAAGGCGGCGCGGTAGGCGGCGCGCTTGCGCAGGATGGTCAGCCAGCTCAGGCCCGCCTGTGCCCCCTCGAGAACCAGAAACTCGAAGAGCGTGCGCTCATCGTGCACCGGCACGCCCCACTCCTCGTCGTGGTAGCGCACGTAGTCGGCATCGGTGCCGGCCCAGGGGCAACGCATGGCGGTGCCGTAGCACACCGTTCGCGCTCTCACATGGGCAACCCGATTGGGCAACCCGATTGGGCAACCCGAATGGGGAACCCGATGCAGCCCTCCACATTCATCCGGCCGCGCGCTATGCCCCACCCATGACCGCGCTGCTCGGACCAACCTCGCACTACTTCTACTCCCAGCGGTTGAAGCTCCATTACGTCGACTGGGGCAATGCCGAGAAGCCGCCGCTGCTGCTGGTGCACGGCGGCCGCGACCACGCGCGCAACTGGGACTGGGTGGCGCAGGAGCTGCGGCGCGACTTCCACGTCATCGCCCCCGACCTGCGCGGCCACGGCGATTCGCAGTGGGCGATCGGCGGCAGCTACGCCATGGTCGACTACACCCTCGACATCGCTCAACTGCTGCGCGCCCTGGCGATCGAGGAGATCACCATCATCGGGCACTCGCTCGGCGGCTCGATCGCGCTGCAGTACACCGGCACCTATCCCGACAAGGTCAAGAAGATCGTCGCCATCGAGGGCCTCGGGCCGCCGCCCGAGCTGCTGCGCGAGCAGCCGCCGGCGCATCAGCGCATGCGCGTCTGGATCGGCGAGATGAAGGCCCTCGCCAACCGCCACCCGCACCGCTATGCGACGCTCGACGAGGCGGTCGAGCGGATGCAGGACGCCAATCCGCGCCTGACCCCGGCGCAGGCGCGCCACCTCACCGTCTGCGGCTCGTATCGGGACGAGGACGGCACCTATCTGTGGAAGTTCGACAACTACGTGCGCGCCAGCTCGCCGTATCTGTTCAACATGATCGACGCGCACGACCTCTGGAAGCAGATCACCTGCCCGGTGCTGTTGTTGCGCGGCACCGAGTCATGGGCCTCCGACCCGGAGATCGACGGCCGCGCCGGCGCCTTCCGCGATTACACCTTCTTCAACATCGAGACGGCCGGCCACTGGGTGCATCACGATCAGCTGACCATTTTCCTCGGCCACGTAAGGACGTTCCTCGGTGTCTAGCACGGTGGCGCCGGTGTGGTAGCGATGACGGCATGTTCACCGGGATCATCGAAGAGGTCGGCGAGGTCGTCGAGGCCGGCGCCGGCACGTTGCGCATCCGCGCGCCGTTGGTGCTGACCGATGCCAAGCTGGGCGATTCGATCGCCATCAACGGTGTCGATCTGACCGTCGCCGAGATGGACGGCGAGCTGTTTTTCGCCAACGTCATGCCGGAGACCTACCGGCGCTCGAACCTCGGGCGCCTGCGCGTCGGCGAGCGCGTCAACCTCGAGCGCTCGGTACGGCCGAGCGACCGCCTCAGCGGCCACATCGTCCGCGGCGTCGTCGAGGGGCAGGCGATCGTGCACTCCTTCACGCCCGAGGCCGAGGCGGTGATCGCCCGCTTCACGACGCCGCCCGAGCTGTTGCGGTACATGGTGGTCAAGGGGCCGGTGTGCATCGACGGCGCCAGCCTGACGATTGTCGACAAGACCGCCGACAGCTTCGCCGTGTCGCTGGTGCAGTACACGCAGGGCCACACCAACCTGAGCGACAAGCAGCCGGGTGACGCGGTGAACATCGAGACCGACATCCTGGCGCGCTACGTCGAGGCGATCCTGGCGAGTCGGGCCGACAACGGAAGCTGATCGAGCCCCCCATCTGGGAGCGCGGGCGGCCCGCCCGCATCCGACTGGATGGCGCGGCGCCGCCGCGCCTGCATTTGAACTGCGGGCGAGCCGCCCGCGCTCCCAGACGGGGACCCTCAGCGGCCGCGGACGTCGAGTCCGGCGGTGGCCGCCACGGTGCCGGTGGCGTCGACGAGAGCGACGCGGTGGCGGCCGCGAGTCGGCGGCCACAGTACCATCCGTTCCGCGTCGCCGAGATCCTGGCCGTCGACCTGCCAGCGCAGGTCGCGCGCGTCCGCGGCCTCGAGGGCCAGGCGCTGCCGCGCCGCGCCGATCTCCGGATCGAGCGCGATGATGGTGCCGTCGGTCGGCGCCAGGATGCGCGGCGCGGTGGTCGGTGCGGCCGGCGCGCCCGACCCCGGCGCGGTGCCGGCGACGAACCACTCGTCGCCGACGCGCTCGAGGCCCGGCGGCGGCGCCGGCGGCGGACTCGGCAGGTCGCGGTGCAGCGCCTCCATGACCTCCTGCCAGATCGGCGCCGCGCCGCTGACGCCGCTGACGTCATGCATCGGCGCGCCGGAGAAGTTGCCGACCCAGACGCCGACGGTGAAGCGGCGCGAGAAACCGAGACACCAGTTGTCGCGCATGTCGGTGCTGGTGCCGGTCTTCGCCGCCGACCAGAAGCGTGTCGACAGGGGGCTCTCGAGTCCGAAGGTGACGGCGCGGCCGGCGCGGTCGGCGAGGATGTCGGCAACGATGAACGCCGCGGCTGGTGCCAGCACCGGTCGCGGCGCCGTCACGGCCTCGTCCGGGCGCAGCCGCAGCGGGCTCCAGGCGCCGCCGCTGGCGAGGACGCGATAGGCGCCGACGAGTTCCCACAGCGTCACGTCGGCTGAGCCCAACGCCAGCGCCGGACCGTACCAGCCGCCGCGGCGTCGCAGGCCGTCGAAGCCGAGGGCGCGCAGACGGTCGGCGAACGGGTCGGCGCCGAGCAGCTGCAGGGCACGCACCGCCGGCACGTTGAGCGAGCCGGCCAGGGCCGTGCGGACGCTGACCGGGCCGCGGAAGACGGCGTCGTAGTTGCGCGGTTGGAAGAGGCCGCCGGCGACGGCGATCTCCAGCGGCGTGTCGTCGAGTCGCGAGGCGGCGGTGAGTAGGCGTTGCTCGATCGCGGCGGCGTAGAGGAACGGCTTCAGCGTCGAGCCGGCCTGGCGGGCGGCGCGGACGCCGTCGACCTGCGCCGCGGCGGACAGGGCGCCGCTCGAGCCGACGTAGGCCAGCACGTCGCCGCTGCCGTTGTCGGCCACCAGCACCGCGGCGTCGCGTACGCCGCGCCCGTGCAGCGCCAGCAGATGGCGCTGGACGGCGTCGCGCGCCGCGCTCTGTACAGCGGCGTCGAGGGTCGTCGTCGTCGCGTCGCACGCGTCGCCCTCCGGCAGCAGGCGCCGCGCCAGGTGCGGCGCCTCGGCGCGGCGCGCCGGCAGGTGCGGTGTGACGTCGATGACGCGGGCGATTGCGGCGTCGAGCGCCGCGGTGCCGGAACCGCCGTCGGCGCGTCGCAGGGCGGCGGCGCGGCGGGCGAGGGCGGGACGCTCGGCGTTGGGGGCACGCAGCAGTGAGGCGAGGACCGTCGCCTCGGCCGTGCTGAGGCCGTGCGGCGCCTTGCCGAAGAGCACCTCGGCCGCCGCCGCGATGCCCTGCAACTCACCGCGGAAGGTCACCAGGTTGAGGTAGGCGTCGAGGATCTCGTCCTTGCTCCAGATGGCCTCGAGTCGCCAGGCGGCGCGCATCTGGCGCCACTTCGCGGCGGCGCCGCGCGGCGCCCCCGGGCGGCGCAGGGACGGGTCGAGGAGCGCCGCCAGCTCCATCGCGTTGGTGCTGGCGCCGCGCGGCGCGCCGCCGCGCAGGCGCTGCCACGCCGCGGCGGCGACGGCGACGAGATCGACGCCGCCGTGGGTGTGGAAGCGGCGGTCCTCGGAGGTGAGCACGGCGTCGATCAGCGCCGGCGAGACGGCGTCGAGGGGCGTCCAGGCGAGTCGCCGGCGGCGTTGGTCGACGCGGCGTTCGTGCAGCACGACGCCGTGCCGGTCGAGCAGCCGCGCGTCGGAGGGGCAGGCGGCGGCGCGGACGTCGGCGGCGGTGGGCGGATTGGGGACGTCGGGTTGCCACGCTATGGTAGCGAGCAGCGCCAGTACGAGAAGTCCCCCAGCCGGGAGCGCGGGCGGCCCGCCCGCAGGCCAGATGACGGCGCGGCGGAGCCGCGCCATCCATTCGGAGCGGGCGGGCCGCCCGCGCTCCAGGATTCGCGGCTCCAAGCTCCTCACGGCGCCACCTCAACGGCCTTGTTCGGGCTCTCGCCGAACATCTCCGGCGCGTAGAGGGCCTCGGCGCGCGTCGGCGGCAGGTCGAAGCGACCGCTCTGGTTCAAGCGCACATCGTACTCGACGCTCGTCCGCCCCTTGGGCAGGAACTGGAAGTAACCGCGGTAGGCGTCGAAACGGCGCTCGACGAAGTCCGGCGCTGCGACGTCGCTGCTGCCGCCGTTGGCGAGTTGGCTGTCGCGCGCCAGGCCAGTTCCGAGGTGCGAGGCGCCGGGGGGGATGGGATCGTCGAGCACCACCCAGGTCATGTCGCTCTGCGCCTCGACGTCGACGCGCACGCGCAGCCGGTCGCCGCGGCTCAGCCGGCCGACCTGGTGCGGATCGAGCGGCGTCACCGTCTTGCTGATGCGATAGCCGCTCGACAGCGGCGCACCGAGGGGAATCGCCGCGCGCGAGGTGACGGTGATCCACGGCGCGCCGGCGCCGCGCTGCTCGACCGTCAGCGTCGCCGGCGCCGCCGGCCAGGCGAAGCGAGCCGGGCCGCCCGGGGTCGGGGCCCACGCGAGTTCCTCGCTCGCGGTGCCGAGGCGCAGCGCCGTCACACCGCTGACCGGCGTCGCCTCGAACGCCGCGGCGAAGCGGCGCAGGGCCAGCACGCCCCAGGCATTGGCCAACGTCGTGTCCCAGTGGCCGCGCCGTTGGCGCCCGAGGGCGCCGTGCAGCAGGCGTGCGGCGTCGTCCTTCCACAGGCCGAACTCGACGGTATGCAGCAGCAGGCGCACGGCGTTCTGGTCGGCCGAGGCCATCAACCACCACAGCCCGTCGCCGGCCTCGTCGGAGAAGCCCATCGTCGTGCCCTGCAGGTTCAGGCGGGCGCGGACGATCTGCTCCACCGCCGCCAGGCGCGCCGCGCGGTCGGGCAGCGTCGGCAGGCGCTGCAGGATGCTCCACCAGTCGAGCACCGCCGAGGTCGGCCACAGGTTGGGCTCGACGGAGATGCTGCCGAGCATGGCGGGATCGCCGGCGCCGAGTCGCGTCAGGGCGTCCAGGGCGGCGAGCTTACGCAGCGTCAGATCGGGCGCGCCCAGGGGCGACTCGCGACGGATGCTGCCCTCGACGAAACCGCGCAGGCCGGCGATGAGCCGGTCGCGCGTCGCGGCGGGGATCTCCCAGCCGGCCGCCGCGGTGATGGAGACGACGTAGGCGGTGAGGACTTCGCTGCCGTGGCTGAGGGTCGGAAAGAACTTCAGCAGGCCGTCGCCGTCGAGGTACGAGGGCAGGGCGGCGGCGAGCGTCGTCCAGCCCGCCTGGTCGTCGAGGCCGACGCGGATCGAGGTCTGCTGCTCGAGGCATGTGTATGGGTAGCGGCGCAGGTAGTCGGCGACACCGCCGGCCGTACCGGCGAGCGAGGCGGCAGCAGCGACGACCAGCCCGCCGCGGCTCGGGAAGGCGTCGGCGGGGCGCGCCACCGGTATGCGCAGCGGCTGGTCGGCGCGCAGCAGCGTCGCTTGCAGTGTGCGCACCGGTACCGCCTCGCGCACCTGCTGGGTGACGGCGAGGCGGTCGGCGACGCCGCCGGCGACGGCCTGCACGGTGTAGCGCAGCTGGTCGCCGTCGGCCGGGACGATGACCGGCCACTCGACGACGCGCGATTCACCCGGCGCGAGCGTCAGCGCCTGCGGCGCCAAAACCTGTTGCGGCGGCGTCTCCCCTGGAGGGCGGCGCCCCGTCGGCGCCTGTTGGATGGAGGCCGCCCCACCCGATGCAACAGGCGCCGACGGAGCGGCGCCCTCCAGGGACCCGGGTGCGGCGTCGGTTGCGGGCGATTCCACCGTCAGCGACACCTGCACCTCGAGCGGCCGATCGGTGGTGTTGCGCAGCGTGAACTGGGCCGGGAAGCGGTCGCCGTGGCGGACCAGCGGCGGCAGGCCGCTGAGCAGCATCAGTTCCTGCGTCGTGCGGATCTCGGTGGCGCCGCTGCCGAAGCGGCCGAGGCCGGCGGTGGCGACGGCGACGATGCGGAAGGCGGTGAGCGAGTCGTTGAGCGGCACCTCGACCGTGGCATGCCCCTGCGCATCGAGCGGCACGCGACCGCTCCACAGCAGCAGCGTGTCGAACAACTCGCGCGTCGCCTGCCGGCCGCCGCCGCCGCCTGCCGGCAGCGCCTTGCGGCCGTAATGGCGTTTGCCGATCACCTCGAGCTGCGCGGTGGCGGTGCGGACATCGTAACCGCGCCGCCCCATCATCGCCTCGAGCAGGTCCCAGCTGGGGTTGGGCGCCAATTCGAGCAGGCCCTCGTCGACCGCCACCAGCGCCACCTCGCTGCCCGGCGGCGGCGGGGCGCCGTCGCCGTCGCGCACCGCGACGCGCACCACGGCGGTGTCGCGGACGCGATAGGTCGGCCGGTCGGCCTGCACGTCGACGCTGAGGGCGTGCGCGCGCCAGCCGACGCGGATCTCGGCGAGGCCGAGCTTGAAAGCCGGCTTGCCGAGGTCGACCATCGCCGTCGGCTGCGTGTCGGCGACGCGCCCGCGCACCGCCAGCACCGAGATGAATGTATTGGGCGCGTACGGCCCCAGCACCGGCACCTCGACGCGCGGCTCGCCGCCGCCGATCTGCAGCACGCGCGCCTCGGCGATGCCCTCGCGCTCCACCGTCACCAGCGCCGTGGCGCGCTGGAAGGGCATGCGCACCTGCAGGCGCGCCGTCTCGCCCGGGGCGTATTCGCGCTTCTCGGGCAGCACATCCATGCGGTCGGCGGCGTCGACGGCGAAGCCGCCCGGGTCGTCGCCGTCGACGTAGACGCTGCTGTGCGCCGCGGCGCCGCGGCCGGCGTCGTCGCGCACGCGCACCTGCAGGATGATCTCGCCGTCGGCCGGCGCTGCGGCGCGGCAGGCGAACAGGCCCTGCGCGTCCGTGGCGCCGGCGCAGACGCGCCCCAGCGGCGTCGTCTCTTCGACGTGCTCGTAGCCGTAGAAGCCGCCGACGAGGCGCTTGCGGTGCGAGTAGTAGCGGTGCCGGAAGGCGTCGACCTCCACCGCCACATCGGCCACCGGCCGGCCGCGCGTGTCGAGCACGGCGACCTTGGCGTCGAGGCCGTCGCGCTGCCCGGCCCAGTGTTCGGCGGCGATGCCGGGCAGCAGCGCCGCCGGCCACAACGGCGTCGTCGCCGCGGCGGTCTGTACCTCGCCGTTGGGGTCGCGGTACTCGATCTCGGCGACCAGTTCGCGCGGCGTCTGCACCGCCGGCAGGCCGCCGATCTCGGCCCGCGCCGTGCCGGCGGCGTCGAGCGTCAGCGTCTGCGTGCTCAGCACGGCGGTCGACTCGGCGCTGTCCGACGCCTGCTCCTCCGACTGGCGCTGGCGCACGACGCCTTCGCGCACGGCCCCGTTGGCGAAAGTGAACGACTCGAAGGCCGCGTTGCGCGGCGCCGCGCGCTCGCGCACCTGGGCGCGCAGCACCACCGGCAGCTCGCCGGCGGCGCCGCCGGCGAGATAGCGGACGGCGAGGTCGACCGGCGCGGAGGGGGCGGCGACCAGCGGCTCGGCCGGCAGTTGCACCGTCGCCTTCATCAGCGGCACGCGGAACTGCTCGACGCGGAAGCTGCCGGCGGTGACCTCGCGGCCGGCGGCGTTGGCCATGGCGATCTCGTACTGGCCGAGCTTGGCGCCGGGCGGGATCGGCCAGTCCTGGGTGGCGAGGCCGTCGCCGTCCCAGCTGAGCGGGAGGTCGTAGGTCTCGCTGCTGCCGAGGTGGCGCACGATCGCCTTCACCGGCCGCGCCTCGCCCTCGACCGCGGCGAAGCCGGCCAGCGTCTGGGCGCGCAGGACGTGCTTCATGTGCACCGTGTCGCCGGCGCGGAAGAGGGCGCGGTCGAGGATGGTGTGCGCCAGCACCGGCGCGTCGTCGCGCTCGGCGGGCAGATTGAAGCGCCACGCTTCGAGGCCGCGCCCCCAGGACGAGTGGACGAAGCCGAGGTCGCCGCTGGTTTCGGCGGTGACCAGCAGGCCGCCGTCGAGGCCGGTCAGCGCCGCGGCGGAGTAGTGGTCGCGGTAGTCGATGCCGGTGAAGTCCTTGTAGCGGTCGCCGTCGGGACAGTACTTCGCCGCGCCCGGCGCCGGCAGGCCGGTGAAGCGCGCCAGGCCCTGCGCGTCGGTGACGCCGCTGGCGAGCACCGCGCCGCTGCAGTCCTGCACCGCGACGCGCGCGCCGGCAACCGGCGCCGCCGCGTCGAGCGTCGTCACCCAGGCCAGCGCGTTCTCGCGCGCCCACTTGAAGTGAACCGCCAGGTTGGTGACCAGGGCACCGCCCGGCACGAACAGCGGCTTGTCCTCGCCGAGCAGCGCGGCACCGAGGCGCGGGCTGCTGAGTTCGACGAGATAGAGGCCGGGCCGGTCGAACGGGATGCCGACCACCTGCATCGTCTCCGGCCCGTCGGGCTGCGGCAGCGTGAAGCTGCGCGACGCGGTGCCGGCGGGCAGGTCGGCGAACATCGAGCGGTCGCGCCGCGCCGCCGCCAGGCGGTGCAGCCAGGGCAGCACGTCCTCGGCACGCTCGACGCGTGCGACGCTGCCGCCGAGGCGGGCGTACAGGTCCCGCACTGTTGCCGCCCAGCCGTCGGGGCGCTCGCGCGTCGCCCGCACCTCCTGGCCGCGCAGGTCGGGCTCGAGGTTGCGGATGGTCACCGGCAGGGCCGGGTCGGCCTCGGCCTCGAGCAGGCCGAAGCGAGCGGCGAACCTGGCCAGCGGCGGGTAGGGGGCGGTCTGCACCGTCGTCGGCGTGTCGGCGAGGGCGCGACCGGCGTCGTCGCGCAGATCGCTGGGCAGGGCGAGGCGCAGGGTGGTCGAGGCGGGGAAGGGCGGCGCGAACTCGACGGCCGAGACGAAGTCGCTCGGCGTGTCCGCGGCGATCGGATCGCGGCTGGTGCCCTCGTCGCCGACCAGGCGCACCTGCCGCGCGGTCTCCCACGCCACCGGGGCGCTGAAGCGCAGCGCGATCGGCGTCAGCGGCGTGCAGTCGGCCTTGGCGTTCTCGCGCTCGCAGGTCACCTCGGCGGTGAAGCGCGGGCGGGTCTGGTAGGACAGCACCTGGTCGGCGGCGGTGGCGATGCCGGACGGGCTGGCGATGCCGGCGCCCCACACCAGGCGCACCGCGGCGGCGTCGGGGAAGGTCTGCCGCGCCGCCAGCAGCACGAACGGCGGCGTCGGCTTCATCCAATAGGGCAGGCCGGCGACGACCGCCTCGCGCTCGGGGCCGTCGAGGAGGCGGACGCCGACGCGTTCGCTCAGTCCCGCCACCTCGAAACCGGCGCGGGCGAGGATCGAGTCCGGCGTCGCCTCGCCGTCGAGTTGCAGGACGAAGACCTGCTGCGCGTCGATGCGGTCGCTACCGTCGCCCGGCACCGCCGCGGTGATCGCCGGTCCGCCGGTGGAGAAAGCGAAGCGCGCCGGCGTCACCGCCGCGCCGGCGCGGCTCTTCAGGTCGGCGCGCAGCGCGAAGGTGCAGCGGGTGCCGGCGGGCAGGTCGCGCTCGAAGTCGTAGGCCCAGGTGCGTACGTCGACCCAGCGCGCCGTGCCCGGCACCGCGCACTCGACGGCGAACGGCGCCGCGACGTCGCGCAGGTCGCCGAAGGGCACCATCGGCGCCGAGAACACCGCCGTCGCCTGGCGCACCTGCTTCACCTCGCCCTGCGGCGCGAAGCGCTCCACCGTCACCGCCGCCGGCGCCGCCGTCGCGGCCCCCACCATCATCAGGATCACCGCCGCCAGTTGCCGCATGGGGACGTTTGTCCACTGCCGCCGGTGAATCCGCAAGCTCCTCGCGGGTGGAATCCGCAAGCGGCTCGCCCGCGAAGGCAGGGACCTGGAGACGGAGGCTAACGCTGGGCCGATTGGGATCCGCGCACGGCCGCGCAATCCGAATTACAGCGGGAATTCATACTGCCGCTTGCCATTCATTACGAGTTGCAGGCTAAAAGGATCCGTGCGCGTTTCGTGGCCGCTCGTCGCGGGCCTTGCGCTGGTTGCGGCGGTGCCGGCCGTAGCGCAGTCGCCCGCCTACTTGGTCAAGGACATCAACCGTGCGTCGGTCGATCCCTTCACGTCGGGGGCCTACCCCCTGGGCTTCGTCCTTCTCGGCGGGCGTGCCTACTTCACTGCCGGCGATGCCGCGCACGGTCGCGAGTTGTGGCGCTCTGACGGTACGCCTGGCGGCACCACCTTGGTAGCTGACCTAAATCCGGGCCAGGATGACAGCTCGCCGCGCGACCTCACCGTCATCGATGGGGCGCTGTGGTTCCGCGCCTGGGATGGCCGTCGGGGTTGCGGCGTGTGGCGTAGCGACGGCAGTCCCGCCGGGACGCGGCTGGTGGCGATCGTGCACGGTCGCTTCTTCGAGTGCGCCGAGGACGCACGCGAGGGCGGGCAGCCGACCGGATTCGCCGGAATCGCCGGCGCGGTGTTGTTTGCAGCCCGCATCGGCGATGGCGGCAGCGAATTGTGGCGCACTGACGGCACGGAGGCCGGCACTGAGCCGTTGCTCGACATCAACCCGGGCGACGCTCCCAGTATGCCTCGCGGCTTGGTGACCCATGGCGGGGCGGTGTACTTTGCCGCCGACGACGGCGTCCGGGGCACGGAGCTGTGGCGCAGCGACGGCACGGCAGCGGGGACGCGCCTGGTGCGCGATATCGATCCCGGTGCGCCATCGGGCCTCCAGCCGGCGTCCCTCGCCGACCCGTACTTCTTTCCTGTGCGGCTGTATGTCGTGAGCGGCGGCCTCGTGTTCGCGGCCTTCGACAGCACACATGGCGTGGAGCTGTGGCGCAGCGATGGCAGCGAAGCAGGGACGTCGATGCTGCTCGACAGCGAACCAGACTCGCTTCTCAACGGGCTGCGATTCATGGGTCGAATCGTCCCACCCTTCGTGGCGCTCGATGCGGGTTCCGTCGCCTTCTTCAGCGTCACCGCCACCGAGGCGCCGGCCCGCCTTCTCGTCTGGCGCAGCGATGGCACCGCGCTGGGCACCACGGCGATGGCCGCGGTAGACTATATGAGTCCGGGGTACATCGGCTCCCCGCCAGGGGATGCCGCGCGCCTCGGAACAGGACTGGTTTTCAGGGTCGCCGAGCAGGGCGCTACTTCCCTCTGGCGCGTCGATGGTGCGGGCGGCGAGCCGCAGCGCGTCACCGTGCCCACGCTTCGCGTCGGTGCCATGACGGTGCTGGGCCAGCAGGTGCTGTTCTTCGCCAGCACCGGAACCTCCCGGTGTGGTCTGTGGCGCAGCGACGGCACACAGGCCGGAACGATTCTGCTGCGCGACGTCGCACCCACTCGCGGCGAGTGTCCGGAGGACTTCGACATCGAGCTGCCCGGACACCGCACCGCGGTGGTTGATGGGCGGGTGCTGCTGGCGGCGGACGAGGACGAGCAGGGGGTGGAACTGTTCGCCAGCGATGGCAGCGTCTCGGGAACGGGTCTGCTGGGGGACCTCAACGACACTCGTCTGCGCACGGGTGGCGTTGGTCTGGAGCTACATGGGTCCTTGGACGATCGTCTCTTCTTCTCGACCTTCGGCGGCGCGGCATCGGACCTGGATACCGTAGGCGCGCCTACCGGACTCTGGGCTACCGATGGCACGCAAGCGGGAACGGTGCTCCTCGGCGAGATGACTCCGTGGTGGGGCGGCGCGGTCGGCGATTACTTCGTCCTCGCCGGCCCAGATGGCGTTGGATCTGCGATCTGGGCGAGTGATGGTACTCCAGCCGGAACGCGGGTGATCGCCTCTGGCGTCGGAGTGAGTCGCGCCCCGATCACCACGTCCAAGGGGCTCTTCCTCCAGGTCAACAGCCCCAGCGAGTCCGAGCGCCAACTCTGGCGCAGCGACGGAACGGCCTCGGGGACGAAGCGCGTCATCGGGTTCCCCTTGGAGGGCTACTCGACGTCCTTTGGCGCCTGGGCCGCCTTTGGCCGTGGCCTGGTCTTCATCATCAATAATCGGGACGGAGGCGAGTTGTGGCATACCGACGGAACGATCGGCGGCACCGATCGCATCGAGGTGTTTCCCAACGCCGTCGCTGACGCGATGATGGAAGTCGACGGGACACTCTTCCTCCACGTTCTTCCCTTTGGCGCTGCCAGGGGCAGCCAACTGTGGCGAACTGATGCAACGGTGGCCGGCGCAGTGCTCATCCAAGATTTCGCGACCTCGCCGACGCCGGCTCGCGTGTTCTGGCTCGCCGCAGGACCTGGCGCTCTCTTCTTCTCCGCTGGAGACGTGCTGTCCGGACTCGAACTCTGGCGTTCCGACGGAACCGCCCCTGGCACGCGGCGCGTGCGCGATGTCGCGCCGGGTCCGACTGGTGCGCTGGTGGATCCGGCTGGAAGGATTCTCCAGCAGACCGGCGTGGCCCGCGGCGCGCTGGTGTTCATCGCCGACGACGGGGCGCACGGTCCAGAGCCGTGGCGAAGCGACGGCACGGAGGCGGGGACGACGCTGCTGCGCGATTTCGACCCGCGCCTGCCCGTGGCGCTGGCTAACGGCTTGGCGCTGTCGCTGGCGGACGTCGGCGACCGAGTCCTGTTGGCACCCCTTGACCGCGACGCCGGCGTCGAGCCGTGGATCACCGACGGCACGGCCCCGGGTACGCGCCGCCTGGCTGACATCGCACCAGGGGTCCGCTCGGGGTTGAAGAGCGGGGCGCCCTTCGCCTCCACGCGCACCCATGTATTCTTCGGCGCCGATGACGGGAGCAGTGGCTACGAGCTGTGGGCCATGCCGCGCGGCGCCTTCGAGGGCGGCGGCTGCGCCGGCGATTGCAACGGCGACGGACGCGTCGCCATCGACGAACTGGTACGTGGGGTTGGGATCGCACTCGGCACTACCGCCCTCGACACCTGCCTCGGGTTAGACGCCGACGTGGATGAGACCGTGTCGATCGCCGAGCTGGTCGGCTCCGTTGCCGACGCGCTCGGCGGGTGCTGAGCGGAGGGCTCGCCGTCAGCGCGCCGGATCGAACGCCGAAGCGGCGGTAGCCGGCCGCTCGCGCCGCGAAATCGCCGCTTCGCCCGGCCGGGCTTCCGTCTCCGGGTGGGCTCGGATAGGCCTCACCGTTCATGGCGCAGCGCGAGGTGCCGGTCGGCACCAAGGTCCGCTACGGGCTCGGCGAGCTCGGGCTGAATCTGAAGAACGAGGTCGTCAATCGCTACCTGCTGTTCTTCTACGCCGACACGCTGCTGGTGAATCCGGCCCTGGTCGGTCTGATGATGCTGCTCGGCAAGGTCTGGGACGCCGTCACCGACCCGGCCATGGGCTACCTGTCGGACACGACGCGCTCGCGCTGGGGCCGGCGCCGTCCCTACGTGCTCATCGGCGCGCTGCCGATGGGCTTCTTCTTCTACCTGCTCTTCGCGCCGCCGCTCGGGCTGAGTTCGTCCGGGCTGCTCTGGTACCTGCTCGCCGTCACCGTCGCGCTCTACACCTTCTTCACCATCTTCACGATTCCATATCTCGCCTGTGGCGCCGAGCTGGCGCGCGGCTACCACGAGCGCACGGCGGTGGTGCAGATCCGCTCGCTGTGCGGCCTGGTCGGCGGCATCGTCGGCGCGGCGCTGCCGTTGGCGCTGGTCAGCGGCAGCGCCGACGTGCGCGGCGGCTATGCGCAGATGGCGCTGGTGCTCGGCATCGTCATCGCGGCGGTGACCCTGGTGCCGGCGCTGACGGTGCGCGACGAGGGCCGCGAGCGGCTGCCCGACGCCAGCCTGGCGCACTTCGTCGCCGGCCTGCGCCACACCTTCGCCAACCGCGACTTCCGCATCATCTTCGCGGTCTTCTGCCTGATGACCACCTCCGGCGCGATGGGCACGGCGATCCAGATCATCGTCGTCAAGTACCGCCTCGGCCTGGAGGCGCAGTTTCCGTACATCGCGCTCACCTTCGGCCTCAGCTACGCGCTGTCGTTTCCGTTCTGGCTGGCGGTGTCGCAGCGCCTCGGCAAGAGCCGGGCGCTGCGCCTCGGCCTGATGCTCGGCTGCGTGGCGCCGTTCGGCTGGTTGCTGGTGCAGCCGGGGCAACTCGGCGCCATGCTGGCATTCATGGTCGTCGCCGGCGCGGCGACCGGCTGCCTGACGCTGGCGGGGTCGCAGGCGATCGACGTCGTCGACGTCGACGAGTTGCACACCGGCGAGTCGCGCGCCGGCGCCTACTTCGGCATCTGGGCCTTCGGGCTCCAGTTGGCGGTGGCGGTCGGGCAGTTCTGCGCCGGCATCCTGCTCGACCTGGTCGGCTATGTGCCCGGGCCGAGGCAGTCGCCCGACACGCGGTGGTGGCTGGTCATGCTCGTCGGCCCGCTGCAGGCGCTGGTCACCTTCACCGGCCTGCTCGTCTTCCGCCGCGTCCGTTTCGAGGAGGGCGACGTCGCCCAGGTGCAGGCTGCCCTGGCCGCCCGCCGCGCCGCGACGGACCCCTGACCGCTGCTTCCCCACTCCCGCATTGCTCCCGGGGTTCCGCTTCCCTCTCCCGCATGACTTGCGAGAGGGCCAGGGTGAGGGCTCCTTCTCGGGTCCCCGCCGGTCCGGAGAAGGTCCCCTCTCCCCAACCCTCTCCCGCACGTCATGCGGGAGAGGGGGTCGGAAAACTGCATGAGAGCAGGGGCCGGAAACTGCCATTGCCCAGGGGCGAAAATTAGGCGAAAACCTCCCCCGTGGCTGCCACTGCACGGGAACGACTCGCCGCCCTGGACCTGCCGGGGACGGTGCGCTTCGGCGCGCCGACCGCCGACGCGGTGCGCCGCCTGCCGGTGGGCATCGCGGCGCTCGACGCGCTGCTCGGCGGCGGCCTGCCGCGCGGCTACCTGAGCGAGCTGGTCGGCGGCCGCGCCAGCGGCCGCACGGCGGTGCTGTACGCGCTGCTGGCGGCGACGACGCGCGCCGGCGAGGTGGCGGCGGTGGTCGACCTGCCCGACGCGCTCGATCCCGCCAGCCTGGCGCGCGCCGGGGTGCAGCTCGAGCGCGTGCTGTGGGTACGCCCGCCGGCGCCGCGCGCCGCCCTGCAATGCGCCGAGTTGATCCTCGCCGCCGGCGGCTTCGCGCTCGTCGCGCTCGACCTCGACGGGCCGCCGGCGCGCCTGTCGCGCGCCGCCTGGCCGCGCCTCGCCCAGGCGGCGCGGCGCGCCGGCGCGGTCTGTGTCGTCAGCGGCGCGCAGCGCCGCGCCGAGGGCGCCGCGGCGCTGGCGCTGCAGCTCGACGCGCGCCGCGTGCACTGGAGCGCGCACCTGCTCGACGGCCTCGCCGCCACCGCGACGCTGACGCGCAGCCGCTTCGGCGCGGCGGGGCAGGTGGCGACGATCGTCGTCGGCGAGGAACTATCGACGTTCAACGCGCACCTCTCCGTCGCCCGCAAGCAGATGCAGCTCCCCTCTCCCGCCGGGAGAGGGTCAGGGTGAGGGGAGCAGACCTCCATGCCGCCGATCGTTTCCCGTGTCTCCGTGCCTCCGTGGTGAAAGGCATTTTCTGTGCGCCTCGCCTGTCTGTACGTGCCGGTGTTCCCGCTCGCCGCCTGGCTGCGCGCCGAGCCGGAGTTGCGCGGTACGCCGCTGGCCGTCGCCGACGGCGCCTCGCCGCGGGCGCGGCTGGTCGCCTGCTCGCCGGAGGCGGGGCGGCGCGGCGTCGCGCCGGGGCTGACGGCGGCGCAGGCGGCGGCGATCGCCGGCGACCTGGTGTTGCGGCCGGCCTCGCCCGACGCCGAGCGCGCCGCGCACGCGGCGCTGGCCGACGTGGCGTACTCGTTCTCACCGCGCGTCGAGGACGGCGCTCCGGGCACGGTGTACTTCGACGCCGACGGCCTGCACGAGCTCTACCCGAGCGAGCCGGCGCTGGCGCAGGCGGCGCTGCGCCGCGCCGCCGCGCTCGGGCTCGATGCCGCGATCGGCATCGCCGGCAGCAAGATCGCCGCCGAGCTGGCGGCGCGCGATGGCGGCGGCTGCGCGGTGGTGCCGCCGCACGAGGAGTGGCGGCTGCTGGCACCGCTGTCGCTCGATCGGCTGCAGCCCGCTCCGGCGCTGCGCGAGACGCTGAGCCGCTGGGGTATCCGCACGCTCGGCGATCTCGCCGCGCTGCCGGCGAGCGGGTTGGCGGCGCGGCTCGGTCCGGAGGCGGCGGCGCTGGCGCGACGGGCGCGCGGCGAGGACGCGCACCCGTTGGCGCCGCGGCCGCTGCCGCTGCAGTTCGAGGAGGCGGCGGCGCTCGACTGGGGTGTCGACGCGCTGGAGCCGTTCCTGTTCGTTGTGCGCGGCCTGCTCGACCGCCTGACGGCGCGTCTCGAGGTGCGCGGCCTGGTGTGCGGCGACCTGCGCCTGTCGCTCGGCCTGGTCGACCGCGGCCGCGACGAGCGCACGGTGACGGTGGCGGCGCCGAGCACGGCGGTGAAGGCGCTGCTGACGCTGGTGCGCGTCCATCTCGAGACCCACCCGCCGCGCGCCGCCGTCGAGCACCTGCGCCTCGCCGCCGTACCCGAGCGTCTGCGCGCCGCGCAACTCGACCTTTTCCGCCCCGCCGGCCCGGCGCCGGCGCAGCTCGCCGCGACGCTGGCGCGCCTCGGCGCCCTGTGCGGCGCGGTGCCGGTCGGCATGCCGGTGGTGGCCGACTCGCACCGCCCCGACGCCTACGGCGTGGCACCGTTCGCGGCGCCGCCGGCGGCGGCGGCAGGAGCGGAGTCGCGGCCCGTGCCGCTCGCCATCCGCGCCGTGCGTCCGCCGCGTCGACTGGAGGTCTTCTGCCAGCGCGATCGTCCCGACTTCCTGCGCGCCGCCGGCTGCCAGGGCCGCGTCGTCTCTCTCGCCGGCCCCTGGCGCCTCGCCGGCGAGTGGTGGCGCCCCGAGGCGGTGCTGCAGCGCGACTACTACGACGCCCAGCTCAGCGACGGCGGCGTCTACCGGTTCTACTTCGACCGCGCCGCGCAGCAGTGGTTCCTCGATGGTGAGTACGACTGACTTTCACACGGAGAAACGGAGGAACGGAGATGATGGACAGATTGGCGACGGAGGGAATCATTGCGGCGGCGATCGAGGTCCATCGGGCACTGGGACCAGGATTGCTGGAGAGCATCTACGAAGAGTGTCTGGCGGAAGAGCTGTCGTTGCGAGGCATGGCGTACGAGCGACAGCGCGGGGTTCCCCTGGAGTACAAGGGGCGTCGCCTCGGAATCGATCTGCGTATCGATCTGCTCGTCGGTGACCGGGTGGTCGTCGAGTTGAAGGCGGTCGAGAAAATCCTGCCCATCCACGCCGCCCAGGTCGTGACGTATCTCCGGCTGACCAACAAACCGTATGGATTGCTGATCAACTTCCACGTCCCGATGCTGAAAGAAGGCATTCGCCGCTATCTCAATCCCGTCCTTCTCCGTTCCTCCGTTGCTCCGTGTGAAAAGTCCTGACGACTACGTCGAGCTGCGCACGCGCAGTGCCTTCTCCTTCCTCGCCGGGGCGTCGTTGCCGGAGGATCTGGTGGCGCGGGCGGCGGCGCTCGATCACGGCGTCCTCGCCATGGGCGATCGCGACGGGGTGTACGGCGCGCCGCGCTTTCATCAGGCGGCGGTGAAGGCCGGCGTGCGCGGCATCGTCGGTTGCGAGCTGACGACGGTGGACGGGGCGCTGTACGTGCTGGTCGCCGAGCGGGTGGGATATCGCAACCTCTGCCGGCTGCTCAGCGACGCCAAGCTGCGCGCGGCGAAGGGCGCGGCGGTGGTCGAGTGGAGCGATCTCGACGGGCGCAGCGACGGACTGATCTGCCTGGCGCGGCAGCCGGCGGGGCTGGCGCGCCTGCAGCGCCTGTTCCCGGGGCGGCTCTACCTCGAGCTGCAGCGCCACCTCGACGCGGACGAGGAGCGGCACAATCGCGTCCTCGCCGCCGCCGCCGAACACCACCGCCTGCCGCTGGTGGCCACCAACGACGTGCGCCACGCGGCGCCGGACGGGCGGCCGCTGCTCGACGTGCTGACCTGCCTGCGCGAACACACGACGCTCGACGCCGCCGGCCGCCGCCTGCTCGCCAACGCCGAGCGCCATCTCAAGCCGGCGCGCGAGATGGCGGCGCTGTTCCGCGACCAGCCGGCGGCGCTGGCCAACACGCGCCGCATCGCCGAGCAGTGCGCCTTCGGGCTCGCCGACCTCGGCTACCGCTTCCCCGACTATCCGCTGTCGCCCGGCGAGACGGCCGACGGCCACCTGCGGGCGCTCACCGAGGCCGGCGCGCGCGGGCGCTACGGTGCGCTGACGCTGCGCGTGCGGCGCCAGCTCGAGCACGAGCTGGCGGTGATCGCGCAGCTCGGGCTGGCCGGCTACTTCCTCATCGTCTGGGACATCGTGCGCTACTGCCGCGAGGCCGGGATCCTGGCGCAGGGGCGCGGCTCGGCGGCCAACTCGGCGGTCTGCTACGCGCTCGGCATCACCGCCGTCGACCCGATCGGCATGGAACTGCTCTTCGAGCGCTTCCTGTCGCCGGAGCGCGGCGAGTGGCCGGACATCGACATCGACCTGCCGAGCGGCGAGCGGCGCGAGCGGGTCATCCAGTACGTCTACCAGCGCTACGGCCCGCGCGGCGCGGCGATGACCGCCAACGTCATCACCTACCGCACGCGCAGCGCCGTGCGCGAGGTCGGCAAGGCGCTGGGGTTCGCCGAGGCGCAGGTGGCGCGGTTGTCGAAGCTGCTGCACCGCTTCGAGTTCCGCGACGACCTCGACCAGCTGGCGGAGCAGTTGCGGGCCGGCGGCGTCGACCCCGCCGCGCCGCGCGTGCGCCTGTTGGTCGATCTCGTCGCGCGCATCCAGAACCTGCCGCGCCATCTCGGCCAGCACTCCGGCGGCATGGTCATCGCGGCCGGGCGGCTCGACGAGGTGGTGCCGCTCGAGCCGGCGGCGATGCCGGGGCGGGTGGTGGTGCAGTGGGACAAGGACGACTGCGCCGATCTCGGCATCATCAAGGTCGACCTGCTCGGCCTCGGCATGATGGCGGTGCTGGAGGACACCCTACCGCTGATCCGCGTGCACGAGGGGGTCGAGGTGGACCTCGCCCGCCTGCCGGCCGACGACCCGGCGACCTACGCCATGCTGCGGCGCGCCGATACGATCGGCGTCTTCCAGGTCGAGAGCCGGGCGCAGATGGCGACGCTGCCGCGCCTGCGGCCGGAGCGCTTCTACGACCTGGTCGTCGAGGTGGCGCTGATCCGCCCCGGCCCGATCGTCGGGCAGATGGTGCACCCGTACCTGAACCGCCGCCGCGGCCGCGAGGCGGTGACGTACGCGCATCCCGACCTCGAGCCGATCCTGGCGCGCACGCTGGGCGTGCCGCTCTTCCAGGAGCAGCTGCTGCGCATGGCGATGGCGGTCGCCGACTTCAGCGGCGGCGAGGCCGAAGAGCTGCGCCGCGCCATGGGCTTCAAGCGCTCCACCGAGCGCATGCGCGAGATCGAGGCGCGCCTGGTCCGCGGCATGGCGGCACGCGGCATCGCCGCGGCGGCGCAGGACGGCATCATCACCAGCATCACCTCGTTCGCCCTCTACGGCTTCCCCGAGTCGCACGCCGCCAGCTTCGCGCTGCTCGCCTACGCCTCGGCGTACCTGCGCCGCCACCACCTCGCCGCCTTCACCTGCGCCATGCTCAACAACTGGCCGCTCGGCTTCTACCACCCCGCCACCCTGGTGAAGGACGCCCAACGCCACGGCCTGCACATCCTGCCCGTCGACGTGACGATCTCACCCTGGAACTGCACCCTCGAACCGGCAGCCATGCAGGCGGCCGCCCAGAGTCCCCCAGCCGAAGGAAGGTGTGCAGATGCCCAGAGTCCCCCAGCCGGGACCGCGGGCGTCTCGCCCGCAGCCGACGCCGGTTGGAGCAACCACCTCTCCCTCCGCCTCGGCCTGCGCTACGTCTCCGCCCTGCGCGCCGACACCGCCGCGCGCATCGAGTCCGCCCGCGCCGCCGCCCCCTTCGCCGACCTCACCGATCTCACCCACCGTGCCGCGCTGCGCGACGACGAACTACAGACCCTCGCCCACGCCGGCGCCTTCGCCCCCTTCGGCCTCACCCGCCGCGACGCCATGTGGCAGGCCGCCGCCGTCAGCCGCGATCCGCTCTTCGCCGGCGCCCGCGTCCGCGCGACCGCCGCGCCGCTCCCCGCCGCGCCGTTGCCCGAGATGACCACCGTCGACCGCACCCTCGCCGACTACACAACCCTCGGCCTCACCGCCGGCCCGCATCTGATGAAGTACCTGCGCCCGAGTCTCGACGCCCAGGGCGTGCTGCGCAGCCGCGATCTGGTGCGGGAGAAAAACGGCGCCTGGGTGAAGCTCGCCGGGCTGGTCATCGTCCGCCAGCGCCCCGGCACCGCCAAGGGCTTCTGCTTCCTCACCCTCGAGGACGAGACCGGCATCGGCAACGCCGTCGTCACGCCAGATCTGTTCCAGCGCCACCGCGCCGTCATCCACACCGCCGCGCTGCTGCTCGTCGAGGGCCCGCTGCAGGTCGTCGAGGGCGTCATCCATCTGCGCGCCCGCCGCTTCACGCCGCTGGCGCTGCCCGAACAGGTCGTCACCCAGGCCGGACACGGCTACCGCATGCGCGTCACGCCGCAGGAGGAACCGCCGCCGGGGCTGCCGCCGAGGCTGCCGAAGTCGCACGATTTCCGCTGACCACACACGGAGGGTTCATGCCGACCTCGTACCCCGTAACGATCCCCGCCGCCGCCCCGGCCGTTTGCCCGCGCCGCCTGCTCGACCAGGTGCGCGACGCCGTGCGCGTGCGGCACTACAGCTACCGCACCGAACAGGCCTACGTCGGCTGGATCCGGCGCTTCGTGCTGTTCCACGACAAGCGGCATCCGGCCGAGATGGGCGCCGACGAGATCCGCCGCTTCCTCACCGCTCTCGCCGTGCAGCGGCACGTCAGCGCCTCGACGCAGAATCAGGCGCTGGCCGGGCTGCGATTCCTCCACCGCGAGGTACTCGGGCGCGACCCGGGATGGATCGACGACGTGGTGCGTGCCAAGCGGCCGGAGCGCCTGCCGATCGTGCTGACGCGCGGCGAGATCGGGCGCCTGTTCGCACACCTCGATGGCGCGACGTGGATTCTCGCTGCGCTGCTCTACGGCGGTGGGCTACGCCTCATGGAGGGCCTGCGGCTGCGCGTCCACGACCTCGACTTCGAGCGCGGCGAGATTCTCATCCGACACGGCAAGGGCGGCAGGGACCGCGTCAGCGTGCTGCCGACGATTGCCGCGGCGCCGCTCACCGACCACCTCGACCATGTGCGGACGCGCCACGCCGCCGACCGTGCCGCCGGGTTGGGTATGGTCCGGCTACCGGACGCGCTGGCGCGTAAGTATCCCAACGCGGCCGGGGAGTGGGGCTGGCAGTGGGTGTTTCCGGCGGCCCGCATCTGCACCGACCCGCGCTTCGGCCCTCCGACCCGCTACCATCTGCACGAGTCCGCCGTGCAGAAGGCCGTGCATGGCGCCGCCCGTCGCGCCGGTCTCGCGAAGCCCGTCGGCCCGCACACCCTGCGCCACTGCTTCGCTACCCACCTGCTCGAGGACGGCTACGACATCCGCACCGTCCAGGAACTGCTCGGCCACCGGGACGTGAAGACCACGATGATCTACACCCACGTGCTGAATCGCGGCGGCCGCGCCGTCGCCAGCCCCGCCGACCGACTCTGCACTTCGCCCGTTATGCCGCCAGCCCCGGCGGCTATGCCCTCTCCGGTGCCACCTGCGATGGGCCTGCGTAAACCGTTGGACGGGAATGGAAACGGCCAGTATCCTCCGCCCATCTCGCATCCCGTTATCGCGTCGCCCCCACGCGTGGGTCGTCGGAATCGTTAGTCCGGATAAATGTAGTTAGCCGGATATGAAACGAGACGAGAAGACCTTGGCAGGATCCGATCTGTCTCCCATCGCAAAGGTCGTGCTTGGGCTGGCGCTCGGCGTGCCACTAACCTTCTCGTACGCAGCCCTATCGCTGGGCGGCGACACGGCCACGTGGTTGTCCAAGCTCCAGCGTCTGGTCCCCATTGCAGGCGTCGTCGCGTCGGCGGCCGTCGCTGCACTCTTCTGGAAGCGCGTTCCTGCGCTGCGGTTCGCGCCCGTCGCGTACGCTGTCCCTTTGGCCCTTTCCGTCACCGTCGACACTGTGCAAGTAGACCTGCGAACGGTTGTGGAGGGTATTGCTGCCGGGTTGATCATCGGGTTCGGGATCATGTTCGCCATCTGGATCGAGACCAAGGATGCGGCGACCGGCTAACATGGCGCTGCAGCCGACGCGGGCCACGAGGCCGAACGAGCAACGGGAGCCCGCGCGTGTCGGCCCGCGCGGCTGAGCGCCAAGCCGTTATCCAGACAGATGAAGCTACCCGGGGCAGGTGCGGCGACGATCGATCCAGCGAAGGTCCGGGACTATCTGCTCTCCGAGACACATCCAGTGGGGCGTTTCAAAGCCTCGTTCTTCGCCAGCCTTGGCTATACGCCGGCCCGGTGGGACCTTCTCCGAAGCGATCTTCACGCGCTGGCCCTGCAGGAAGAGGCCGCGACGGGCCTACGAAGTCCGTATGGCCAGAAATTCGAGGTCCGTGGTACCCTCTCCGGGCCGAATGGGCGAAGCGCATCGGTGGCGACGGTCTGGATCATTTTACAGGGCGAGAGTTCGCCACGTTTTGTAACGGCATTTCCGGGAGTAAAGACATGACCTTCAAGATGCTCGACACCGTCGTGCTGGCAAGGGACCTTGCCGACAATGGTCTTCGTGCGGGTGACCTTGGCGCGGTGGTTGAAATCTACGAACCGGACGGCTTGGAGGTTGAATTCGTCACTGCATCTGGCAAGACCCAAGCACTGGTCACGTTGAGCGTCTCAGATGTTCGCCAAGTGCAGGACAGCGATCTCGTTTCAGTTCGTTCCGTCGCTTAGGTCGTGTTCGCCAGACCACTGGATAACAAGCGCGTGCAGCCGACGGCCTCCGGCCGCGGCTGACGCGCACGTTCGGCTGCGTCGAGCGATCGTTGATTCCGATCCCAATGCGAGATTCAACACGCGCCCAATGGCGTCAGATCGGACGGTTCTACTTCTGGGCGGCACTGGCGACGGGAGTTCTGTCGGTCGCGCTGTCGCTGGGACTGTGGAGATCCTGGATCGCGGCCGCGTGGCTCGAGGCAGTTATCGCGCTGCCGCTGATCACTGCCGGTGTTATTCTCATCTGGAGCGTGACGGCCTATCCACTCATGCTTCTTCTCGCGCTGCTTTTCGGCCGCCCGGGCAAGCCCACGGGACCCGGTGATCCGGATGGGCCGGGTGTGGTCGTGTGACGAAGTTTCCGTCGGAAATTCGCTCGCAATCCAGCCGAACAAAGCGGTGCAGCCGACGCGGGCCTGCGGCCCGCGCGGCTGACCGCTGGCGTTCGGCTTTCCGCAGGTCTTCGGGTAGACGTTGACCGTGGCCAAGCGCGACACTCTTCTCGTCCAAGTCCTGAGCGGCACGGCGGATGCGAACGTCCCCTTCGACGGGCTGCGCCGACTGCTCGGCCGCCTCGGATTCGACGAGCGGATCCGCGGCAGTCATCACATTTTCACCAAGACCGGAATCGTGGAAATCCTGAATCTGCAGCCCAAGGGCCGTGACGCGAAGGCATATCAAGTCAAGCAGGTGCGGGTTGTGATCGTGAAGTATCGGTTGGCGGGAGGAGCCAATGGCCAGTAAGTGGAAGTACGAGATCATCATCTATTGGAGCGACGAGGATGAGGCCTACGTCGCCGAGGTGCCTGAGTTGCCGGGCTGCGCCGCCGACGGCACGACCTACAAGCAGGCCCTCGCCAACGCGGAGATCGTGATTCGCGAGTGGATCGAGACCGCGCGTGAACTAGGCCGACCGATCCCCGAGCCCAAAGGGCGCCTCCTGTATGCGTAAGGGGCCGAACAAGGCGATCGACCCGCCCGGCCTGAGCGGCATCGCTCGCCGCGCAGCAGCCTGCGCCGGCGGGTCATCGCCAGCGCGTTAGGCCGCTATCCCGCACCATCACCTCGCGGTGACCAGACGATGAAGATGACAATGAGAGCACTGGCTTGCGCGCTGCTGACCGGAGCTATGGCGACCGCCGTCACGGCGCAGGAGGAGCGCGGTGCGATCACCGTCTTCATTGCGAAGAAGATCGTCACCATGGATCCGACTCGGCCCACAGCCACAGCGGTCGCCGTCCGCAATGGCACCATTCTTGGCGTAGGTTCGCTCAAGGACCTTGCGCCCTGGCTCACGACGGCCAAGTACACCGTCAACGAAGAATTCAAGGAGCGGGTGCTGATGCCGGGCTTCATCGACCCGCATATGCACCCGATGCTCGCAGCCATCCAGTTCGGCACGACATGGATCACGCCCGAGCCGTGGGATGTGATGGGTGCAAAGATCCCCGCCACCATTGGACACGAAGCGTACCTGAGCGCCTTGAAGGCAGCGTTTGCCGCTGCCCCAAAGGCCGAGCCGATGTTCATCACATGGGGCTACAACCAGATGTTCCACGGTGACATGTCGCGTGCGCAACTGGATACCATCTCCAGCACCTATCCCATTTTCGTCTGGCACCGCTCGGCGCATGAGGCGTACTTCAATACGCCGATGCTCAAGTACCTGGAAGGTAAGGGAGTCACCGAAGCAGTGGTCAAAGGCAATCCTCAGATCAACTGGCAGAAGGGATACTTCTTCGAAGACGGCTTGTTCAAGGTTGCCGTACCTGCATTAGCCAACTACCTGCTGGCACCCGCGCGCGTGGACATCGGCTATGCCAAAGCGCGCGATTACCTGAACTTCAACGGCATCACCACCGTAGCCGACATGAATACCGGCGGCGTCAGTTGGGACTTGGAGGTTGGAGCCCTGAAGCGCACATTTGATCGCAAGGACTCGCCGGTGCGCGTACGCCTGACCCCAGACGCCGTGGCGCTGGCCGCCGCCATGAAGAGCGCGGATGCGGCGTTTGCCTTCATTGGTAGAGCCGGTGAGAAGAACACTCGACACATCTTCACAAACGGGGCGATGAAGCTGTTTGCTGACGGGGCGATGTTCTCTCAACTGATGCAGCTATCGCCCCCTGGCTACATCGATGGGCATCAGGGTGCCTGGATCACGCAGCCCGCGCCGTTCGAGGAAGCCGCGCGCCGCTATTGGAATGCGGGCTATCAGATACATGTTCACACGAACGGTGACCACGGCGCGACGATGGTGCTCGACGTTCTCGAGAAACTCAAGGACGAAAAACCCCGAGCTGATCACCGCTTCACGATCGAACACTATGGCTATGCCACCGATGGCGTCAGTCGCAGGGTTGCGTTGCTCGGGGCGCTGGTCTCGGCTAATCCCTTCTACTTGTACGACCTCGGCGACAAATACGCCGAAGTGGGTTTGGGCGATGATCGAGCTGCGCGGATCACGCCGCTCGGCGGGCTCGCCCGTCGTGGAGTTCCTGTCGCGCTGCATTCGGACTTTGCGATGGCGCCTGCCGCGCCGCTCTTGCTTGCGTGGACGGCAATCACCCGCGAGACCCAGTCCGGCAAGGTGTTCGGACCCGAAGAGCGTTTGACGATGGATCAGGCCATGAAGGCGATCACCATCGACGCGGCCTACATCCTCCACCTGGAGGATCGCCTCGGCAGCATCGAGGCCGGAAAGCTGGCGGATTTCACCGTCCTCGATCAGGACCCCTACGCGGTCGGCGCGGCTGGGCTGCGCAACATCAAGGTCTGGGGCACGGTGTTTGAGGCCGCATCGCATCCCGCCAAAGCAAGCGCACCCTAAACAGATGCTGTTCGATCCCTTGAAGCGGCCTAACAACGGCATGCAGCGGACGACGCTTCGCGTCGCCGCTGATGCCGGGCGTTGGCCGAAGGAGCGTTGCGATGATCAGGGACCGTGCCCCAGTGCCGATGCACGGAGTGCGGCGCCAGCTCGCAGCACAGGGCATCGGGTGGCACTGGCGGGAGGCGATCCATGCCATCGGCCAGAAGGACATCGGCGCGATCGCCGATGTCCTGGGACACAACCCGTTCCTGATGGGCGAGACGGCAACCGGGATCGACGCGGTTACGTGCGGCGTCCTGGCGAACATCGTGAACGTGCCCGTCGCGCGCCCCGTCAAGGATGCGGCGGTGCAGCGCAGGAATCTCGTCGATTTCATCGAGGGGGTGCGCGGTCGCTACTTCGCCTGATCGCACGCCGCCGTGGCGCCCGCTGACCGAGCGACGCCGAATTCGAGCCCGGCATAGGCGCCCGAACGCCGCCACCCGTCGATGTGGTGGAAGTAGGCGACGGGCCCCTGCGGATGACCGCTGGCGTTGAGCCGCTCGCGCCGCCCGATCGGTTTGCCCTCGTTGTTGTAGTAGCCCGGCGTGCAGTCAGGGTTGCCGAGGAAGCCCGGCGTCCCGCTCTCGAGCAGCTCCACCCAGGCCTGTTCGGCGGCTGCGGTGACTTCGACCTGCTCGGCGCCCGCGGCGAGTGCATGCGCGATGACCGACGCGATCGTCGTGCCGGCCTCGGTGAGGTTCTGGGTGATGTTCGAGATCAGGTTCGCGCCCTGGCTCAGGCCGACGATGAACAGGTTGGGGAAGCCGTGCACGTGGATGCCGTGCAGGCTGCGCATGCCTTCGGTCCAGTGCTCGGAGAGGCTGCGTCCGCCGCGCCCGACGGTCTCGAAGCCGGCCCGTCGTGCGTAACTGGTGCCGACCTCGAAGCCCGAGGCGAAGATCAGGCACTCGAGCGCATAGTGCACGCCGCCGACCCAGACGCCGGTGGCGTCGATCCGCTCGACGCCCTTGCCGTCGGTGTCGACGAGGCGGACGCCGGGCTCGTTGTAGGCTTGCAGGTACTCGTCGTGAAAACACGGCCGCTTGCAGAGCTGGCGGTACCACGGCCTGAGCGCCTCGGCGGTGGCGCGATCGGCGACGACGGCGTCGACCCGGGCGCGGATCTCGGTCATCTTCTCGTCGTCGCTGTCCTCGAAGGCGCGCTGGATCGTCGCCAGATCCAGGGTGCCCGTCGCCCCGACCTCGGCGACGACGCGGTCGCGGACGCGCTGGGCGATGTCGGTCCAGCCGTCCTTGACCAGATCCTCGTCGGCGAATCCGCCCGTCTGCAGCGTCGCGAAGTTCATCAGCCATTGCTGCTGCCAACCCGGCGCGAGCGTCTTGAACCAGTCCGGATCGATAGCGTGGTTGTTGCGCACGTCGATCGACGACGGCGTGCGCTGGAACACGAGCAGCTCGCGCGCCGCTCGCGCCAGCGGCGGAATGCACTGCACCGCCGTCGCGCCGGTACCGATGATGCCGACGCGCTTGTCCGCCAGCTTCTTCATCGTGGCGCCGTCCGGATCACCGCCGGTATAGGCATAGTCCCACCGGCCGGTGTGGAAGCTGTGGCCGGCGAAGGTGTCGATGCCGGGAATGCCGGGCAGCTTCGGCCGGTGCAGCGGGCCGGTGCCCATGGCGACGAAGCGGGCCCGGATCTCGTCGCCGCGATCGGTGCGAATCATCCAGCGCGACGATGCCTCGTCCCAGGCGAGACCGGTGACCGCGGTCGAGAAGAGGGCCCTGTCGTACAGGCCGAATTGCGTGGCGATTCGCCGCGCATGCGCGAAGATCTCGCTGGCGACGGTGTACTTCTGGGTCGGCATGTGGCCGGTCTCTTCGAGCAACGGCAGGTAGACCATCGCCGCCGTGTCGCACATCGCGCCCGGATAGCGGTTCCAGTACCAGGTGCCGCCGACGTCGCCGCCGCCCTCGATGATGTGGACGTCGTCGACGCCAGCCTGTTTCAGCCTGGCACCGGTGACCAGGCCGGCGAAGCCACCGCCGATGAAGGCCACCGTCACATCCTCGCAGCGCGGTGCACGAGTGACTGTGCGCACGTAAGGGTCGTCGAGACAGTGGGCGAACCTACCGGTCGGTTCGAGGTACTGGTCATTGCCGTCGGCGCGCAGGCGCTTGTCGCGCTCGGCGCGGTAGCGGGCGCGCAACGCCTCCCGGTCGATCGGGCCGGTCGCGGCATTGGTGGTCGAGTTGTCGGTGGTGGTCATGCGCTCCCCCTGGTCGGCGTCGCCGTCGCGCAGCGAACGACAGCACAGTAGCGTTGGCGCGAGAAAGTGCCACGGTGCCAACCGCCGTTCGGGAGGTCCAAACCGCTGCGCGGGCGCGTCGGGCGGCGCCGCCGGTCCCGCGCATCGCCATCGTTGCGCAAGTCCGACGATTGTCTGCGTTCACCCTGACACCCCGGTTGCCCGCCCGGGCCCCAGGCCGCTACACACCCGGACATGCCGTTTCGCAAGCAACTGTTCGAGAACAACCGGCGCTGGGCGGCGCGCATGACCGAGCTGGACCCGGACTTCTTCGCCACCCTGGCCCGACAGCAGTCGCCGAAGTTCCTGTGGATCGGCTGCTCGGACAGCCGCGTCCCGGCGAACGAGATCGTCGGCCTACTGCCCGGCGAGCTGTTCGTGCACCGCAACGTCGCCAACGTCGTCATCCACACCGACCTCAACTGCCTGTCGGTGCTGCAGTACGCCATCGACATCCTGCACGTGGAGCACATCATGGTCTGCGGCCACTACGGCTGCGGCGGGGTGCGTGCGGCGATGAGCAATGCCGAGCTCGGTCTGATCGACAACTGGCTGCGGTCGATCAAGGATGTGTACCAGGGCAATCGCGCCACGCTCGACTTCATGAGCGACGAGGACGCGCGTCTCGACCGGTTGTGCGAGCTCAACGTCGCCCAGCAGGTGGCCAACGTCTGCCACACCACCATCGTCCAGGGCGCCTGGCGGCACGGCCGTCCGGTCACCGTGCACGGCTTCATCTACGACGTCCGCGACGGCCTGCTACGCGATCTCGGCTTCTGCGTCGACGGCGTCGATCAGATCCCTCCCATCTACCGCGTCTCGGAGTGACCGCCCGGCGCCGCGGCCGCTCCGCCTAGTGTCGTGAATCCGCAATCCCCGCTACAGCTCGGGGAGCCCTCGGCGCCCCTGGCTAGGCGCGCCGCCGCAGGAATATCGGGCCATATTCCAAGGCGGCGCAACGCCGCCAGGGGTGTCGAGAGCCAGCGAGATGTGGCGGGGATCTCGGATTCACGACACTAGCGCGGGTAGTGATACCCCCGGTCGAGGGGCGCGCGGTCGCGGCTGCCGTCGGGATTGGTCGAGCGCGCCAGGAGTTCCTCCTCCAGCGCCGTGTCGATGCGGCCGCTGCCGCTGTCGACCGCCGGACTGTCGGGCTCGAGGTGCAGATCGCCGGCAGCGATGTTGACAATCAACGGATCGACGTTGAGGTCGTTGGCACCGCGCACCTCGGCCGGGTTGTACACCGCGGTCGGGTCTTCTGCCTCGGGCTGGAACACCACGTTGTAGTCGCCGAGGTAGCCCTCGGTGCCGCCGCTGGCGTCGATGCCGACGTTGGGTCCGGCCTCCTGCAGGATGTTGTTGATCACCTGCGTGTCGCTCGGTTCGGCGCCGCCATTGGCGCGCAACGAGATGCCGGCACGGTCGGTGAGGGCGACGCTGTTGTTGATGATCTGCGTGCGGGTGGCGCTGCCGGTGACGACGATGCCGCGGTCGGCGGCGAAGACGAGGTTGTTGAACAGCAGCACGTCGCGCGAGCTGTCGACGCGGATGCCGTCCGCCGTCGCGGCGTTGGCGATGACGCAGTGGCGGACGACGGCACCATCGGAGCCGCCGCGCACACGCACGGCGACGGCGGCGGCGGGCGGGTCCAGCGCCGGTGCGGCGCCGCGCAAGATGAAGCCGTCGACCGTGACGAATGGCGAATTGGTGATGATCAGTCCGAACGGCGCGCCGTCGGCGTCGAGGATGACGTCGCCGTCGGGATCGCCGGTGAACTCGCCGCTGCGGTCCGCGATGATGCGAATCGGTAGCGTCTCGGTGGCCGCGACGTTGGTCACCGCGACGCGGCCGCGGTAGACGCCGCGGCCGACGTACATGGTGCTCCCGGGTGTCAGCAGTTTGGCCGCGAACTCGACGGTCCGCAGGGGCTGCTCGGCGGTGAAGCCGGGGTTGGAGTCGTTGCCGTTCTGGCTCACAAAGAGGGTTACTGGCGGTCCCGGCGTGCGCGTCGGGCGCGGGGTGTTGGTCGGTCCGCCGGTGCGCGTCGCGGTGTAGGTCGGGCCGCCGGTGCGCGTCGGCGTGCGGCTCGGGCCACGTGTCCGGGTTGCCGTGCGCGTCGAGTTCGGATCCGGCGTCAGGGTTGGCACCGGGCTGGAGCCGCTGGAGCTGCCGCAGCCCGGCAGCACCAGGCACGCCGTCAGGAACAGAGTCGGCAATCGTCGCATGCGCACCTCAGTGAAATCCCCTCGACGCTAGCCAGCCCGAGCGCGGCTTGCCAGCGAAACCTGCGTCGTCTGCGACGATCGTGGCCGGCCGTAGGCAGCGGCGGCGACGGCGTGCCATAGATCGTGGCGGAGGGCGGCATGCGATTCGAAGCGGAAGCTATCGGGGTGGTCGAGGGCGCGCGCAGCGAGGCCGAGGACGACAATTGGGGCGGCGCCGAGTCCTGCATCCTCCTGGCGGAGCGCTTCGATGCGGCGGCGCTGCAGGGCCTGGAGGAGTTCTCGCACGTCGAGGTGCTGTTCTTCTTCCACCGCGTCGATCCGGCCAAGGTGGTGTCCGGAGCCCGGCATCCGCGCAACAATCCCGACTGGCCGGCCGTCGGCATCTTCGCTCAGCGCGGTAAGAACCGGCCGAACCGCATCGGCAGCACCATCTGCCGGGTCGTGCGGCGCGACGGCCGGCGACTGTACGTCGCCGAACTCGACGCCATCGCGGGCACGCCGGTGCTCGACGTCAAACCGGTGATGACCGAGTTCCTGCCGCGCACCGCCGTGCGCCAACCCGACTGGTCGCGCGCCCTGATGCGCGACTACTGGACCACGGTGGCGTGAGTGCGCCTGCCGCGTCTCGACCTGGTGTCCGCCGCCGCGGTGCTGGGCGTCTGCGCCGCCGGTGCCCTCGGCCTGTCGGCCGGCGCGCTGCTGACCGAAGGCGCGGTGCTGGTCCCGTGGTGGCGGTCGCTGCCTCCCGAGGCCTTCCTCGACTGGTACGCCACCAACGCGGCACGCCTGTTCAACTTCTTCGGCGTCGTCGAGATCGCCGCCGGCGTGCTCGCGGTGGCCGCGGCGGCGCTGTACCGGTTCCATCACGGCGGCGGCGGCCTGTTCGTCGCCGCCGCCGGGCTGGCGGTGGCGGTGCTGTCCTTCTTCCCGCTCTACTTCGAGCAGGTGAACGCCGACTTCGCCGCCGGCACGGTGGAGCTCGCGGCCGTCGCCGGCGAGCTGGCGCTCTGGGCGGCCTGGCACTGGGCGCGCACGCTGATCGGTGTCGGCGCCTTCGTCGCTGCGCTGCTGGCGGTGCGTGCCGCCGGCGCTCCGGCGCGCGACTGATCAACGCAGGCCGGGCGCCTCGTGGCCGCTGGCGGCGACGTACTCGAGGTAGCCGCCACCGTAGGCGACCGGGCCGTCGGCGCTGAGTTCGAGGACGCGGTTCGAGAGGTGCGCCAGGAAGCGCCGATCGTGCGAGACGAAGAGCATGGTGCCCTCGTAGTCGGCCAGTGCCCGCACCAACATCTCCTTGGTCGCCATGTCGAGATGGTTGGTCGGCTCGTCGAGCACGAGGAAGTTCGGCCGCTCGTAGAGGATGCGGGCGATGACCAGGCGCGCCTTCTCACCGCCGGACAGGACGCGGCAACTCTTGTCGATGTCGTCGCCTGAGAAGCCGAAGCAGCCGGCGAGGGCGCGCAGGGCGCCACCGTTGGCGAGCGGGAAGGCATCCTCGAGGGTGCGCAGCACCGTCTTCAGCGGATCGAGCAGTTCCATGGCGTGCTGCGCGAAGTAGCCGAGCGCGACGTTGGCGCCGAGCTTGACGGTGCCGGCGTCGGCGCGGCTCTCGCCGGCGATGAGTTTGAGCAACGTCGATTTGCCGGCGCCGTTGACGCCCATAACCGCCCACCGCTCGCCGCGTCGCACCACCAGGTCGAGTCCGTCGTAGATGATGCGGTCGCCGTAGCGCTTGACCAGGCCCTCGACCTTCGCCACCTCGTCACCGGCGCGGGCGCAGGGCGGGAAGTTGAAGACCAGCGTGCTGCGCCGCTTCGGCGGCTCGAGCTTCTCGATCTTGTCGAGCTGCTTGACGCGCGACTGCACCTGCGCCGCTTTCGCGGCCTGCGCCTTGAAACGCTCGATGAAGCGCATCTCCTTGGCCAGCTTGGCCTGCTGGCGCTGATAGGCGGCTTCGGCGTGGACCTCGCTCTGCGCCCGCTGCGCCTCGTAGAAGTCGTAGTCGCCGGAGTAACTGGTGAGGTCGCCGCCGTCGATCTCGATGACCCGGCCGACGATGCGGTTGAGGAACTCGCGGTCGTGCGAGGTCATCAACAGGGCGCCCTCGTAGGTGGTGAGGAAGTGCTCGAGCCAGATCAGCGATTCGATGTCGAGGTGGTTGGAGGGCTCGTCGAGCAGCAGGGCGCTCGGCCGCATGAGCAGGATGCGGGCCAGGGCGGCGCGCATCTTCCATCCCCCCGACAGGCGGGCGGCGTCGCCGTCCATCATCCCCTGGCTGAAGCCGAGTCCGGCGAGGATCTCGCGCGCCCGGGCCTCGAGCGCGTAGCCGTCGAGGTCCTCGAAGCGCGCCTGGGCGACGCCGAAGCGCTCGATCAGCTTCTCGATCTCGTCGGCGCGGTCGGGGTCGGCCATGGCGTGTTCGAGGGCGCGCAACTCGGCGGCGACCTCGGACACCGGACCGGCGCCGTCCATCACTTCGGCGACGACCGAGCGGCCGCCCATTTCGCCGACGTCCTGGCTGAAGTAGCCGATGGTGACGCCGCGATCGATCGAGACCTGCCCGTCGTCGGGGTGCTCCTCGCCGGTGATGAGGCGGAAGACGGTGGACTTGCCGGCGCCGTTGGGGCCGACCAGGCCGACCTTCTCGCCGCGATGCACCGCCGCACCCGCCTCGACGAAGAGGATCTGCCGCCCGTGCTGCTTGCTGATCTGGTCGAGTCGAATCATGCAACCAATCAGCCTAGCCGGCCGGGCGAGGCATTTCGAGATCAGGGCGGATCGGCACGATCGTGGCGCGGCCTTGCGCGGCGGCGCCGGCGCCGGCAGCAGTGGGTGGAGGGGGAGGGACCATCGTGCCAGGACTGACCGCTGCGATGCTGATCGTCGTCGGCATCATCCATCTGATGCCGCTGAGTGGCGTGCTCGGCGCGGAGCGGCTGACCGCGCTCTACGGCATCGCCGTCGAGGAGCCGAACCTGCTCGTCTTGATGCGTCATCGGGCGGTGCTGTTCGGGCTGCTCGGGGTGATGCTGCTGCTGGCGGCGGCGCGGCCGGCGCTGCAGTCGTTGGCGCTGGCGACCGGATTCGTCAGTGTCGCGTCGTTCATCTGGCTGGCCTGGTCGGCGGGCGGCGTCAACGCCGCACTCGGCCGCGTCGCGGCGGTCGACCTGGTCGCCATCGCCTGCCTCGTCGTCGGGGCGGTGAGCTGGGCGCTGACGCCCGGGCGTGCCTGATGGCGGCGGCGATGCGTGCGATGGTGACGGCGGTGAGTCGCAGCCCGACGCACGCCATGAGCAAGCCGCCGGTGGACGCCATCCGCCTGCTGTCGGGCCTCGGCGTGGAGGGGGACACGCACCAGGGCGTGACGGTGCAGCACCGCTCGCGCGTGGCGCAAGACCCGAGCCAGCCGAACCTACGCCAGGTGCATCTGATCCACGCCGAGTTGCATGACGCCCTGCGCACGGCGGGGTTCGACATCGCCGCCGGGGCGATGGGCGAGAACGTCACGACCCGGGGGGTCGCGTTGCTGGCGCTGCCCCGTGGGGCGCGCCTGCGCCTCGGCGACGAGGCGCTGATCGAGCTCACCGGGCTGCGCAATCCCTGTGTCCAACTCGACGGCCTGGTGCCGGGGTTGATGGCGGCGACGCTCGAGCGCGACGCCGCCGGTCGGTTGGTGCGCAAGGCCGGCGTCATGGCGGTGGTGCTGAGCGATGGCACGGTGCGCCCGGGCGATGCGATTCAGGTCATCCTGCCGCCGCCGCCGCATCGCCCGCTGGTGCCGGTGTGAGACGCCCCGTCTCCTTCATGTTCCGCGACTGATCCCGGAGGATGTCCATGCTGACCCTTGCAGCCGCCGGCGGCGGCTTTCTGCTCGCCGTCTTGTGGTTCGACCTGATGTTCGACGTCCAGGTTCTGCCCCATCGTGGCGCCGCCGATCTGCCCGAGGCGGTGCTGGCTTCGATCGCCGGCTATTATCGGCGCGTCACCACCGAGGCGGCGCCGATGGGCTACGCGGTCGGGGTGGTGATGGCCGTCACCGTCGCCGCCGTCGTTGGCCAGCTCACGGCTCGGATCGTGCCGTGCTGGCTCGGCCTCGCGTCCCTGGTGGCGTGCGCCGTGCCCATCGCGCTCGGGCTGGTGCGCGTGCTGGCCGGCGCCGCCCGTCTCGGCGGGCGCCACGATCCACTCGCGCAGCAGAGCCGGCTGGCGCGGGCGATCTGCCGCGACCACCTGTTCTGCTTTGCCGCCCTGGTGGTGTTCCTGGCGCTCCAACTCGCGGTGCTGCCGCGCCTGGTGTAGAGGCCGCGGCATGCCGCGCATCGTCTGTGCCCTCCTGCTCATGCTCGGCGGCTGTGCCGCGCGCCCACCGGTCGTCGTCACGACGGCGGAGGCGGGACGGGCGGTGACCCTGGCGCCCGGCGACGAACTGCACGTGCGCCTGGCGGCCAACCGCACCACCGGCTACCGGTGGCAGCTCGCCGACGACCCGGCGCCGATCCTGGCGAGCGAGGCGGAGGTGACCTACGAGCCGCTCGACAGCGCCGGCGGGCGCGTCGGCGCCGGCGGTACGGACGTGTGGCGCTTCCGCGCCGCGGCGGCGGGCCGTACCGAACTGGTGTTCGAGTACTGGCGGCCCTGGGAGCGTTCCGCCACGCCGGCCGACAGCGTCCGCTTCGCGATCACCGTGCGTTGACGCCCGTGCTCGCCTTCCTGCACACCGCCGCCGCGCACGTGGCGACCTTCGACGCCCTGCTCGACGAGCTCGATGCGACCGTGCCGCGCCGGCATGCGGTCGCCGCCGCGCTGCTCGACCAGGCGCGCGCTGCCGGCGCGGTGACACCGGAGATCGCCGCGTGCGTAGCCGACGCGGTGTGGAACCTGATCGCGCAGGAGGCCGACCTGGTGCTCTGCACCTGTTCGACCATCGGTGCGGCGGCGGAGGGGGCGGCCACCTCGGCGGTGCCGGTATTGCGTCTCGATCGCCCGATGGCCGCGGCGGCGGTCGCCTGCGGCCCGCGCATCGCTGTTGTCGCCGCGCTGGCGAGCACCGTCGCGCCGACGTTGGCATTGCTGCTCGAGGTCGCCGGGGCCGCCGGCCGTTCGATCGCGCCGCGGGTGACGCTGTGCGAGGAGGCGTGGCCGCATTTCGAGCGCGGCGACTCGGAGCGCTACTTCGCGGCCGTCGCGAGGGCCGCGCGCGCGGCGGCCGCGACCGCGGACGTGGTGGTCCTCGCGCAGGGATCGATGGGGCCGGCTGCCGAACGCCTCGCGGCGATCGGCGTCCCCGTACTGGCGAGTCCGCGCCTCGGCGTCGCGGCCGCCGTCACCCTGTGGCAGGCCGCTCGTCAGCGCCCCTGAGGGGCGGCGCCGCCAGGGCGAAGCGGCGCGGGCGGCCGCCAGTCACCTCGGCACGGGCGCGGGCGAGTTCGTCGCCGAGCGCGCGCGGCAGGCGCACGACGCTTTCGACGATGCGGATCTCGGGGATGAGCGCCGCCAGGTCGTCGGGTGCGACGGCGGTGCCGCGCACCTCGCGCAGTTCCTGGAATGCGGCCAGAACGCGCGGCGCCATCGGTGCGACGGTGGTGCCGTGGATGGCGAGCACGCGGTGGCTGGGAGCGGCGATGGCGAGGTAGGCGGCGCCATAGGCCCCGCCGCCCAGCACGCACAGCAGCGGATGCCCGGCGAGGCGCGCTGCGGTGAGGCCGCGCAGGCACTCGGCGAGGGCGCGCGGCAGGCCAGCGCGTTCCTGACGCAGGTCGCTGGCGTGGCCACGGCAGAACAGGAAGGTGACGATCGGCACGCCGGGCGCGGTGGCCACCGCCTCGGCCACCGCGGCGAGGACCGCGTGTGCGTCCGCTACGTCGATGCCGTGCGGCGACCGTTCCGGCCCGACAATGATCGCCAGGGTCCGCGAGCCGCGCAGTTCGCCCCAGGCGGCGTGCACCAGCCCGAGTCGCAGGCTCGGGGCCGTGGCGCGCCACTGGCCGCGAAAGGAATAGGCGAAGAAGTCGCGCTGGCGCGCCGCCAGGGCCGCGGCCGGGGCTTCGGGCGGATGGAGCTGCGCGAGCAGGGTGTTGGTGACGGCGACGCCGTGCGCCACGGTTGCCGCGATGCCGCGGCGGACGAGGGGGGCGGTCAACGCTGCGCGCAGGGCCGCGCGCACGGCTGGCGCTGCGTCGTCGACCACGGCGGTGGCATGCCTGGCGCGCAGGCGGGCGGTGGCGCTCATGACGGTGCGCGCCGCCTCGGCGTGCGCGGCGCCGTCCTCGAGCAGGCGCGGGCCGGTCAGGCCCCACGACGCGCCTCGCACCAGCAGCAACGCATGCCCGGCGGCGGCGATCACCGCCGGGGCGCCGAAGCATCCGCGCGTGCCGCTGACGACGCTCGCGACACGCACCCCGGCGAGGGCCAGGCGCGTCAGGCGCACGCCGAGAGCCGAGGCGGCGCCGAGCGCGGCGGGCCCCTCCTGGACGCGCACGCCGCCGCTGTCCCAGACGACGACCAGCGTCTCGCGGCGCCGTTCGGCCAGCGCCACGAGTTCGCTCAGATGGCGCGCCTCGCCGAGACCGATCGTGCCGCCACGGACGCGGCCGTCGGTGAGCGCCAACAGCAACGGGCGGCCAGCCAGGCGGGCGCGGGCGGTGAGGACGCTCGTCTGTGGATCGGCGGCGATGAGGTGCAGGCTGCCGGGATCGGCAAGCGCGGCAGCTCGTTCGACAGCCGACAGGTCGGAGAAGCGCGGCACGGCCATGACGACCTTTCACCTAGCGCCGCCGCCTGGCCGTGTCAGCCCGCCGTGCCGTGGCGGCGCCGTGGCGGTTGCTGCGCGCCGCGGCGGTGGATGACGCGGGGTCGCCGGCGAGGGAGTAGGTTCTCAGGCCACGATGCTCTAGGAATCGGTCTCGCCTCATGCGTGCGTCGCCTGACAGCTCTTGGACATTCCGTTCCGCCACGGCGGCGGATCTCGCTGCGATCGTGCACTTGGCCGTGGCGTTTCGCGACCACCTGGCGCAGGCGGCGCCCAGCCCGGACGAGTTTCGTGACGGCTTCACCCGCCTGCTCGACGATCAGGCGGCGGCGATCACCGTAGCGGCGCGAGCGAGCGCGGACGCCGCGGGCTACGTCCTGTGCCGTTACCGCTGGTCGGTCTGGAGCGGCGGCGAGGACGTCGAGATCGAGGACGTGTTCGTCGCCGCGGCGGCGCGCCGGCAGGGGCTCGGGCGACGCTTGGTGGAATCGGCCCTGGCGCGCGCGCAGGCGCGCGGCTGCCGCGTCGCGGCGCTGACGACGAACGAACGCAACACTGCGGCGCTTGCGCTCTATGCGCAACTCGGTTTCAGCGCGACACGGCCGCGTTGGCAGGGCGGCCGCCAGCTCTGGCTCGAACGGCGTCTGGGTCCCGCATGAGCGCGGCGGATATTGCGCTCATGCGTGCGTGCCTGCGCGAAGCCGAGGCGGCAGAACGGGCAGGGGAGGTGCCGGTCGGCGCGGTGGTGGTACGCGAGGGGCGCATCGTCGGGCGGGGCCACAACCGGCCGATCGCGGCGCACGACCCGAGCGCGCACGCCGAGGTGGTCGCGTTGCGCGATGCCGGGGCGGCCCTGGCGAGCTACCGCCTGCCCGACTGCGAGCTGCTGGTCACCGTCGAGCCGTGCGTGATGTGCGTCGGCGCTCTGTTGCAGGCGCGCGTGCGGCGCGTCGTGTTCGGCTGCGGCGACCCGAAAGCCGGGGCGCTCGGCGGCCTGCTCGATCTCGGCGCCCAGCCGGGGTTCAACCACCGCTTCGAGGTCGTCGGCGGCGTTCTCGCCGAGGAGGCCGCGGCGCTTCTGCAGGCATTCTTCCGTCGCCGCCGGCGCGCCGACGGCGGCTGACTTGAGCCACCCGACGCACCCGGGTATAGACAGGCGTCTGGCCGTACGGAGAGGTGCGTGAGCCCGGTTGAAACGGCACGACTCGAAATCGTGTGACCCGCAAGGGTCCGTGGGTTCAAATCCCACCCTCTCCGCTCCCAACTTTCCAGCCTCTGTCTGACGTAGACAGCCTCCTCTCCCGGATGCGCCTCGGTGATGACGCCCATCCCCATTTATCATGGTTGGCGAGGGGTTAGGGAAAACGCGTAGAGCGGGGCGGAAAAGCCCCACCTATACAGCGGGGCCCTGATTGGCTACAGTTCACTCAGCTGGAGTTCCTCCAAGTTCCCCCGTCCAGCCGGCGGGTCGCCCACTGTCCGGGGCGGCCCGCCCCCCCTTCTTCGTCACCGTATTCAACTGAAATGGGGCGTGCAGCAGACCGACGCATTGCGGCGTCTCTGCTGAGAAGATGACCGGCCGGCGCATCGCGGATCGAATTGCCGACGGGCCGCGGTCGTCTACAGGCTGCCTCATGCGCTTACGTCCTGCGTCATTCCTGCCCTGTCTCATGGCCGCCCTCGCGCTGGTTGCGGCCGCGCCAATGCATGCAGGCGACGTGGCAGGTGACGGGTCGATGCGCATGTTCCGCGATCCGCAGCGCGGCGTGCTCGCCGCTCCGACGGATGCAGGGCTTGGCGACGCGGCGCCCGCGGTCGAGGCTGCCGCGGGCGCGGAGCTGCGCGAAGAAGCGGTGCGCGGCCCGGCTGGGGGCACGAAGGTGAACCTGCGCGGTCGTATGCGGGCGGCGGTGTCGCGCCACGCCGGGGTCGGCGGCGCGACGCACGCGTGTGTCCAGGAGCCCGGGCAGGCGCATGACTGAGGCGCGACGGTGGCAGGTGGTCGCGGCCCTGGCGGTGACGGCGGTGCTGGCGGCAGCGCAGCCGGCGGGCGCGGCGGTAGTGCGGGTGATGACGCGTGACAGCCCCGGCGAGGGCTTCAACGACGCGACGCCGGTCGCGGCGGTGGGCGGCAACAGCGGCACGACACTCGGGGCGCAGCGGCGCGTGGCGTTCGAGTACGCGGCGCAGATCTGGGCCAGCCGTCTGGTCAGCCCGGTCGAGATCCGCGTCTCCGCCACGTTCGACGCGCTGGCCTGCAGCGCCGGGTCGACGACCCTCGGCGTGGCCGGGCCGGTGAGCGTCTTTCGCGATTTCTCCGGCGCACCGCGTGCCAATACCTTCTATCCGTCGGCCCTCGCAGACCGTCTGGCGGGAATGGATATCGAGCCGTCGGAGGACGACATCGACGCGACCTTCAACAGCGCCTTTGGCAGCACCTGTCCGTTTCCCGCCGGCTGGTACTATGGGCTCGATGGCGCGGCGGCGGACGGGGACTCGGATTTCGTCACCGTCGCCCTGCACGAACTCGGGCACGGCTTCGGGTTCCTGACGCTGATGGACGTCGAGTCGGGCGCGCTCTTCGAGGGGCGAGACGACGTGTTCCTGCTCCAGTTGATCGACGCGCGCAATGGACTGACGCTCGATGCGATGACCAACGCGCAGCGTCGCTCGGCGCTCGAGGCGACCGGGTCGCTGCGCTTCATCGGCCCGCAGGTGACGGCGTCGAGCGGCGGACTGGTCAGCGGCGTCGACACGCTTGGTCGGGTGGAGATGTACGCGCCGGCGTTCGCGCAGAACGGCTCGACGGCGAGCCATTGGAGCAACGAGGTGGCGCCGCTGGAACTGATGGCGCCGTTCTTCGAGGCGCCGCTGCACGACGTTGGCATCGCTGCCGCGGCGCTGGGTGACCTCGGCTGGGAGCTGGCGGGTGCGCCGGGGTGCCCCGGCGACTGCGACGGCGGCGGATCGGTGACCATCGACGAACTGGTCGTGGCGGTCTGCATCGCGTTGGGGGAGGCCGAGGTCGCCGCCTGCACTGCGGTCGACGCCGAGGGCGACGGCAGGGTCTCGATCGCCGACCTGGTCGCCGCCGTCAGCGGCGCACTGGCCGGCTGTCGGTAGCCGCGCCCTGCGTCGCTGCTCAGCCTCCGTAGGTCGACATCAGTCCGGGAGCTTCGGGTTCGGCGGCGTGATCTCGTCCTCGTCGCGCGGTTCGGCGTCTGGGAACGGGATCTCGTCGTGGGCGCGGGGTTGGTCGGCGGGTGGTGCGACGACGTCGAGGTCCTTGACGCGGCCCGAGGGCACGCCGACGCCGTCGTCCTCATCGAGGTCGGTGTCGGCGACTTCGTCAGCGGCGCCGCCCGGCAGTTCGGCCGGCGCCGTGGTGGCGACGATGGTAACGAAGAGCACGGTGCTGAGCGGAGCCGCGAATCGAGTCCAGGCGGGCATACGGTAACCTCCAGGCGGTCTCCTACCAGAGGGCGCCCCCGCCCGCAGCCGCGATCTTGCGCGGCGCGTCAGCGCGCCGGCGCCAGGGCCTCCAGGCAGCGCAGATCGGGGCCGGGGATGCCGTCGGGACGCAACGGCTGAATGCAGACGTGATCGGCGCCGGCGGCGTAGTGGGCGTCGATGCGGGCGCGCAGCGTCGCCTCGTCGCCCCAGGCGACCAGGGAGTCGACGAGATGGTCGCTGCCGCCGTCGGCGATGTCGGCGTCGGTGAAGCCGAGCCACTTCAGGTTGTTCTGGTAGTTTGGCAGGCCCAGGTAAATCGCCAGGGTACTGCGCGCCATGGCGCGGGCGGTACTGGCGTCGGTCGCGAGCAGCACCATCTGCTCGGGCGCCAGCCAGCGGTCTGGGCCGAGAATCGCGCGCGCCCGCGTCGTGTGCTCGGGCGTCGTCAGGTACGGGTGGGCGCCGCGCGCCTGATCGCGGGCCACGCGCAGCATTGCCGGCCGTAGCGCCGCCAGCATCACCGGCGCCTCGGCGGCCGGCGCGACGGCGCGGTACAGGGCGCCGTGCATGGCGGTGAGGTATTCGCGCATCGCCGTCACCGGTTTGCGGTACTCGTGGCCGCGCACGGCGCTGACCAGGTGGGCGTGTGAGACGCCGAGTCCCAGCACGAAGCGCCCGCCCGACAGCTCGGCCATCGTTTGCTGGATGGCGCGCATGGTCATCGGGTCGCGGGCGTAGATGTTGGCAATGCCGGTGGCGAATCCGATGCGCTCGGTGCGGGCGGCGAGAAAACCCAGCAAGGTGAAGGGGTCGCGTCCGATGGCCTCGGGCAGCCAGAGCAGCGAGTAGCCGAGCGCCTCGACCTTGCGCACGAAGGCTGCCGCCTCCTCCGCCTGCATGAGGTCGAGGAACGTCCAGACACCGAGTCGGCCAAGCTGCTGCATGTGCAATCTCCTTCTTCCGCCCGGATCCCTGCCCGGCGCCAGGCCTGGGATCAAGCCGAGGGGCCGCTGGGTCCGTGATCGGCGGCGGCGAGAATGGCCAGCGCACAGATCGCCGCCGCCAGGGCCAGTCCGACGATCACACCATGCGCGATCGCGGCGGGGGGCAGCCGCGCTTCGAGGGGGACGTCGTCCGCGTGCAACACCAGGGTGGCGGCGCGCTGGTCGCCGAATCGCTGCTGCTGCGCTGAGCGCTGCATGAAGATGTAGGCGACGAGGCCGAAGAAGATGCTGTCGAGCAGGACCCAGACGTTGCGCGTCAGGCCGCGACTGAGGGAGATCGGCAGGCCGTCCTCGCCGACGACGCGGAGCGAGAACAGGAGCTTGCCGAGCGTCGCGCCGCCGAGCGATTCGGCGACGCCGTGGTAGGTGATCATCATCAGTGTGCGCGCCAGCCACATGTCGAACCCGGCGTCAGGCACACCGCGCGTCAGCATGCCCTCATCGGCGCCAAGCGCCAGCAGCAGCATTGCCGCGAAGGCGCCGCCGACGAGGCCGGTGAGCAGCATGTCGACGGCGCGCGCGCCGGCGCGGCGGGCGAACCCGGCCGAGATGAGGGGATCGAGCATGACGTCGCGAGGGTGTAGTGCGCGTTGGCGGGACGGTCAATGTGGCCCGCCGCGGCGCGTCGTGTTGACCTCGCTGACCCGACAGGGCAGCGTGTCGCGCGCAGGATGAAATGGCGTGCGTACACGGAGAGGTGCCCGAGTGGCCGAAGGGGCGCGCCTGGAAAGTGCGTATACCCAAAAGGTATCGAGGGTTCGAATCCCTCCCTCTCCGCTTGCCGCGCCGCGCTGGCGCGAGTACGGAAGGAGTCGCCGCGAGGATGAGCACGAGTGATAGCTAGGTCCCGCGCAAGGGAGCGTCGCGAACCCCGTCAGGTCCGGAAGGAAGCAGCGGCACCGACTCCCTCTCTGTGCCGCGGGGAAGCCTAGCTATCACTGGTGCCCATCGAGGGGCGTTCGGGAGGGGCGGGGGATGTCGTATCTCGTGTCGGCCCGCCGATGGCGGCCGCAGACGTTCGAGGACCTGGTCGGCCAGGAGCACGCGTCGCGCACCCTCGCCAACGCCATTCGCTCCGGCCGGGTCGCGCACGCCTTCCTGTTCACCGGCGTGCGCGGCGTCGGCAAGACCACCGCCGCGCGCATCCTGGCGAAGGCGCTCAACTGCGAACACGGACCGACGCCGACACCCTGCAACGTCTGCACGAACTGCGTCGAGATCACCGCCGGGTCGGCGGTCGACGTGCTCGAGATCGACGGCGCCTCGAACACCGGTGTCGACGACGTGCGCGAGATCATCGAGAACGTCCGCTACCAGGCGGCCAAGAGCCGCTTCAAGCTCTACATCATCGACGAAGTGCACATGCTCTCGAACAGCGCCTTCAACGCGCTGCTGAAGACGCTCGAGGAGCCGCCGCCGCACGTCAAGTTCATCTTCGCCACCACCGATCCGCACAAGCTGCCCGCCACCGTGCAGTCGCGCTGTCAGCGCTACGACTTCCGCCGCATCCCGTTGCGGCAGGTGGTGGCGCGCCTGCGCCAGATCGTCGACGCCGAGGCGATCGCGGTGAGCGACAAGGCGCTGTTCACCCTGGCGCGCGAGGGTGAGGGCAGCATGCGCGACGCCCAGTCGCTGCTCGACCAGGTGTTGGCCGGTGCCGACGGGCAGGTGGACGACGCGCAGCTGTTCGACACGCTCGGCCTCGCCGACCGCACGGTGTTGGCGGCGCTGGTCGATGCGATGATCGATCGCGACCCGGCCCGCGTGCTCGGCCCGCTCGACGAGGCCTATCAGCGCGGTTGCGATCTGCGCCGCTTCACGCGCGATCTCCTCGAGCACATGCGCAACCTCGCCGTCGCCAAGGTCAGCGACGGCGCGCTGCTGCCCGACCTGGCAGACGAGGAAGCCGCGGCGCTGCGCACGCAGGCGGCGCGCATCTCGGCCGTCGACTGCGATCGCGCCTTCCGCATTCTCATGGCCACCGATGACGAGGTCGCGCGCTCCCCATATCCGAAGCTGGTCCTGGAGATGGCGCTGCTGAAGCTGGCAGCGCTACCGGCGCTGCTGCCGGTGGACGACCTCCTGCAGCGCCTCGGGGATCTCGAAGCGCGCCTGCGCGGCGGCGCCGCGGTGTCAGCCGCTGCACCAGCCGCGGCCCGCGCGCCTCGGTCGGCCGCGGCGCCGGCGACGCCGCCCGCCGGGCCGTCGGTGGCGCCGG
>JANNRA010000113.1:0-28842 GCA_031401035.1 bacterium
CCCCCCGGCGGCCGCTGGTTGCTTCACGCCCCCCCCCCCCTTCCCCCCCGGCCCCGCGGGGGGGCCCCCCTCCAGGGGCCTGCCAGCTCCACGCTGGCGCAGCAGATGGCAGCCCGTCGCTCGCGCACTACACGTGCGATCGAGCAATGACATCCGGCGGCTGACTCGGGAACAGCGCTGAGCAACTGGTGCCGTGATCCCGAACTCGCCCCGAGCCGGGTCAACGCTTGATCGAAGCGGGGCGAGAACGGCGGCGCCTCTTGGTCCTGCCGCGCCCGTTGGGACCCGGCGGTTCGGAACGCCCGGTTTCCGGACTGACCCGGTTGTGCTGATCGGGGAGCGACGTGGAAGGGCGCTGTCCGCGCGGCGCGACGCCGCGTGGCGCGGGCCGTGGGCCTTGTTGCGCGTGACCGGGGTGCGCCTGCCGCGGGGCGGCATTCGGCTGGCCGGGCGTGGCGGTCGCTTGCCGAGGTCCCGACGCCTGCTCGCGCCCCCGCACGGGATGGTGACTGCGACGGTCGCGGTCCCGCGCTTCGCTTCCCGTACTCGGCGCGGCCGCGCTGCCCTGGGTGCGGCCCCGGCTCTCCGCCGTATCGCCCGGGCGCGGCCGTACGGGCTGCGCCCCGCCGCCGCGGCCGCCACCCTGCCGGCCGAGCTCGGCGCGGCGGCGCGGCGCGACGTCCGCTCGCGCGGGCAGCCCCGGGGCGGCCTTCAGCCCGAGCGCCTGCCGGCGCCGCTGTTCGTCGCGATTGGCATCGGCGATGAGGTTCACGACCAACGCCGTGTCCGCCTGCTTGCTGGCCGCCAGATAGGTGCCCGTCAGGCGAGTGTCCGGGGTGAGCAGGTTGCGCTCGTAGAGGTCCCAGATCTCCTCGGCGAACGGCAGGCGCTGCGCGCTCGGATCGTTGCGGAGCAGAAAGCGATGCAGGTTGTCGACGTCGCGCAGCAGGAGTTTACGCGCCCCCTGATTGCCGGCGGCATCGATGGCCTGCGGAAAGTCGATCACCACCGGGCCGTCCGTGCCGAGCAGGACGTTGAAGTCGGACAGATCGCCGTGCACGACGCCGGCGCACAGCATCCGCACCACCTCGCGCAGCACGCGATCGTAGATGCGGCGCGCCTCGTCCGGGCTGAATCGCACGTCGCCGAGGCGCGGGGCGGGGTTTCCCGCCGCGTCGGTCACCAGTTCCATGACCAGGACGCCGTCGACGAAGTGGTAGGGCACCGGAACGCGCACGCCCGCCGCCTGCAGGCGGTAGATCATGTCCACTTCGGTCGAACGCCAGGCGACCTCGTCCTGCGCGCGGCCGTGCCGGGTCCGCTTCGAGATGGCTCTCTGGTCGCGCGAGTTCCGCACCTTGCGCCCCTCGGTGTACTCGGTGCGGTGCTTGAAGGAGCGGTTCTGCGCCTCCTTGTAGATCTTGGCGACGCGCGCCTCGCCGCCGCTCCTGACCAGATAGATCTGGGCCTCTTTTCCGCTCATCAGCGGGCGCAAGACCTCCTGGATGATGCCGTCTTCGGCCAGCGCGGCCAGGCTGTCGGGGAATCGCATCGGTGTGGGCCCGCGGCGGCGCGGACCGGCAAGCTCTAGCACGCTTTGCCGCCGTCACCACCGCACCCGCTTGCAGACGACAGTGCCGTACCCGCCGGCGGCCTCTTCCCGAATCTGCGACACGGGCGTGACCACGGCGTGCGATGCCAATGCGACCGTCCTCGGCATGGTCGATGCTTCCCAGTTGAGGTGAGGCCGGTTCTCGCGTCCAAGAGGAGTGCCCGAATGAAGCCGCAACACCTGTCGATTCACGGCCACCGGGTCGCGGTGCGTACCGCCGGCAGCGGTCCGGTCTTGTTGCTCATCCACGGCATGGCGGGCAGTTCGGCGACCTGGAAGCATGTGTTGCCGGTGCTGGCGCAGCGTTTCACGGTCGTCGCGCCGGACCTGCTCGGCCATGGCGAGTCGGGCAAGCCGCGGCGAGGCGAGTATTCGCTCGGCGCGCACGCGAACTTCCTGCGCGATCTCCTCAACGTCCTCGGTCACGACCGGGCGACCTTCGTCGGCCAGTCGCTCGGCGGCGGCGTGGCGATGCAGATGGCCTACCAGTTCCCCGAGCGCTGCGAACGCCTGGTGCTGGTGAGCAGCGGCGGGCTCGGGCTGGAGGTCAACATGGTGCTCCGCGCGCTCACCCTGCCGGGCGCGGAGTACGTGTTTCCGGCGGTGTGCTTCCCGGCGCTGCGCGACGCCGGCAACTGGCTGGCGGCGCGGGGCTACTCGCTCGGAGTGCGTGCCGCGCCGGCGATCGAGGAGATCTGGCGCAGCTACGCGTCACTGGCCGACGCCGACACGCGCCAGGCGTTCTTCCGCACCTTGCACGCGGTGATCGACGTCAGCGGCCAGGCGGTGAGCGCCATCGACCGGCTGTATCTGACCTCGCAGGTGCCGACGCTGATCATGTGGGGCTGCAAGGATCCGATCATCCCGGTGAGTCACGCCGCCGATGCCCACCGCGCCATGCCCGGCAGCCGCCTGGTGATCTTCGACGACGTCGGCCACTTCCCGCACTGCGAGGACCCCGAGCACTTCGTCGACACACTCGAGGCGTTCATCGCCGCCACGCCGGCGGCGCACGTCACGGAGGCCGAATGGCGCGCGCTGCTGCGCGCCTCGCACGACCTGCAGAGCACCCTCGGCGCCGACGCCGAACGCCCACCACGGCGCAAGACCGTCGATGGCCTGCGCCTGGCCCGGCAGTGCGCCTGAGAACCGCGCGCCCGTGCAGGCGGCGCCCCCTCTCGACGGCCTGAATCGAGGCCGGCGGTGACCGCGCCGCACTACGATCGCCTCAGCGCCACCGACCTGGTCTTCCTCGCGCTCGAGGACGCCAACGTGTCGATGCACATCGGCGCCGTCTGCGTCTTCGAGGGCGGACCGCTGCTCGGCCGCCGGCGCCGACTCGATGCGCGCCGCATGCGCGCCTTCGTCGCCGGGTCGCTCGCCGGCAACCCACGCTTCCGTCAGCGTCTCGCGCGCGTGCCGTTGCTCGACCATCCGGTGTGGGTCGATGATCCCGACTTCGACCTCGACACGCACGTCCACCACCTCGCCCTGCCGGCGCCCGGCGGCCCGCGCCAGCTCAAACAGCTCGCCGGGCGGCTGATGGGCGAGCGCCTGGCACGCGACAAGCCGCTCTGGGAGATGTGGTTCGTCGACGGCCTCAGCCGGCGGCGCGTCGCGCTGATCGCCAAGTTCCATCACTGCATGATCGACGGGCTCTCCGGCGTCGATATCCTCGGCGCCCTGCTGCGCCTCGACGCCGACCAACGCCTCCCGACCGCGGCGCCGTGGCAGGCGCGGCCGGCACCGAGCGGCGCGCGGCTGCTGGCCGACGAGGTGGCGCGCCGGGTCGCGCTGCCGTTGGAGGTCCTGCGCGACGCCGGCGAACTGTGGCGCGCACCGCGCCGGCTGCTCGACGCCGCCGGCCTCGCGCTGCACGACCTCGGCGACGCGACCAGCGCGACCATGGGGATCGCCTCGCCGACGCCGCTCAACGTCGCCGTAGGGCCGCGCCGCAGCTTCGACTGGACGCGCATCGACCTGGCGGTGGTGCGGGCGATCAAGACGCGCCTCGGCGGCACGGTCAACGACGTCGTCCTCTCCGTGCTCGCCGGTGCCATCGGCCGCCATCTGGCCGCGGCCGGGGTCGCCCTCGACGGGCTTGATTTCCGCCTCACGATGCCCGCCAGCGTGCGCGCCGCCAGTGAGCACGGCAGCCTTGGCAACCGCGTCGGCGTGCTCACCCTGCCGCTGCCGATCGGCGAGCGCGACCCGCGCCGGCGCTTGCGCGCCATCATCGAGACGACGCGGCAGCTCAAGCACTCCGGCCAACTGCACGGCGTCGAGATGATCACTGAGCTCAGCGACCGCCTCTTCCCGCCGCTGCCCGGCTGGCTCGCCTGGATGGCGGCGCGCGCGCGCCTCTACAACCTGTCGGTGACCAACGTCCCGGGCCCACAGATGCCGGTCTACCTGCTCGGCGCCCGCCTGCAGGCGATCTATCCGCTCGCCTTCCTCTTCGCCCAGCAGGCGCTGACCGTCGCCATCCTCAGCTACGACGGCGGCCTCTACTGGACCCTCACCGCCGACCCCGACGTGCTGCCGGACCTGCGGCCGATCATCGCCGCGACCGAGGACGAGCTCGCCCGTCTGCAAGCCGTCGCCACGCGACGCCCGGGCGCGACGCGGCGCTCCCCACCGTCGAGGAGCAGGCCAAGGGACCGATCCTGAATCCGATCGCGATGGGCATGCCCGCCGATGTCGACGTGACCAAGAAGCTGCAGGCGATTCCCGGCTCTGCGCCGCTGTTCAACGCAGCCTTCCCCGGGTCGCTGACCGGCAAGATCGATCTCGCCTACATCAAGAAGCCGGCGCGGCCGAAGTAGGCGCCGTTCCCAGCACCACGCGCACTTGGTGCCGGGCCCCGTCATCGACGAGCGGCACCGGGCCGGCGCCCGCCACGGCGACGCCGTCGAGCTCGATCAGGGCGACGCCGGCGCAGACGCCGTGCGGGTTCTCGACGACGATGTCATAGCGCGCCGCACCGTGGCGCAGCACCGCCGCGAAGCCCGGCCAGGCCGCCGGGATACACGGAGCGACGAGCAGCGTATCGCCGTGCCGACGCAGGCCGAGAATCCACTCCATGCCGGCCCGCTGCAGCCAGCCGGCGGAACCGGTGTACCAGGTCCAGCCGCCGCGCCCGACATGCGGCGGGTGTGAGTAGACATCGGCGCAGACGACGTAGGGCTCCACCTTGTAGCGCTGCACCGCGGCGCGCGTGGTGGCATGGCTGATCGGGTTCATGAACGAGAACAGCTCCACCGCCTGATCGCCCTTGCCGAGCAGGGCGGCGGCGATCACCGACCAGACGGCGGCATGGGTGTACTGGCCGCCGTTCTCGCGCACGCCGGGCGGATACCCTTTGATGTAGCCGGGATCGAGCGGCGTCTGATCGAACGGCGGCGTGAAGAGCAGCACCAGTCGATCCGCTCGGCGCACCAGGTGCGCGTCGACGGCGGCCATGGCCTGGGCGGCGCGAGCGGCGGGCGCGATGCCGGAGATGACGGCCCACGATTGGGCGATCGAATCGATGCGGCATTCGGCGTTGACCGCCGCGCCGAGCGGCGTGCCGTCGTCGAAGTAGGCGCGCCGATACCACTCCCCGTCCCAGCCGTCGCGCTCCAGCGCCGCCGCGACCAACGCCGCGTGCGCGCGCCACGCCGCGGCGCGCGCCGTCTCGCCACGCGCCTCGGCGCAGGGGGCGAACGCCTCGATGACGGCACAGAGGAACCAGCCGAGCCAGATACTCTCGCCGCGCCCGGCCACGCCGACCCGGTTCATGCCGTCGTTCCAGTCGCCGCCGCCGATCAACGGCAGCCCGTGTGCGCCGAGTTGCAGACTGCGCTCGATCGCCCGCGCGCCGTGCTCGAACAACGTCGCGCCCTCGTCGGACGCCATCGGCTGGAAGAAGACGTCGGCATCCCCCTCGCACAGCGTCGGCCCCTCGAGGAAGGGCACCACGGCGTCGAGCACCGCCGCATCGCCGCTGGTGTCGATATAGTGCGCGATGGCGTAGGGCAGCCACAGCCGGTCGTCCGAGATGTGCGTCCGCACACCCTGGCCGAGCGACGGCAACCACCAGTGCTGCACATCGCCGGCGAGGAACTGCCGCGCTGCGGCGCGTAACAGATGCGCGCGCACGAGGTGCGGCGTCGACGAGGCGAGCGCCATGCCGTCCTGCAGTTGGTCTCGGAACCCATAGGCGCCGCTGGCCTGGTAGAAGGCCGAGCGCGCCCAGACCCGACACGCCAGAGTCTGATAGGTCAGCCAGCGGTTCAGCATCAGGTCCATGGCGCGATCCGGCGTCCGCACCTGCAGCGTGCCGAGGACGCCGTCCCAGTATTCGCCAACCTCCGCCAGCACCTGCTCGAGGTCGGCGCCGCGATAGCGATGGATCAGGGCCAGGGCGTCGTCTTTCGTCGCCGCCTCGCCGAGCAGGAAGACGACCTCGATCTCCGCGTTCGGCTTGAGCTCGACGCGCCGCTGCAGCGCGGCGCACGGATCGAAGCCGGCGCCGACGCGATTCGACAGCCGCACCTCGCCCACCAGGGCGGCCGGCCGCGCCAGGACGCCGTTGCGCCCGAGGAACTCCGTCCGGTCGGCGGTATAGGCCGCGTGGTCGGGCAGATCGGCGAACGCCACGCGCGCGCCGAACTCGTTGCGCCACGGGTTGCGCGCCAGGATCGCGCCGGTGTCCGGGTCGATCTCGGTGACGATGGACGGCGCCGCGGCGCCGCGCGCGGTGCCCAGCACCCACTCGACGTAGGCGGTGACGGAAAGGCGCCGCACGCGGTTGGAATGGTTGCGGATGCGCAGGCGCGCGATGCGCACCGGATCGGCCAGCGGCACGTACTCGAGGAGGTCGAGTTCGATGCCGTGTGCGCTGTGCTGAAAGCGGCTGTAGCCCTGCCCGTGCCGACAGATGTACGGCGCCGCGTCGTCGCGCGTCGGCAGCGCCGTCGGCCCCCACAGGGCGCCACTGTCGTCGTCGCGAACGTAGAAGACCTCGCCAGGCCGATCGCCGACCGGATCGTTCGACCACGGCGTCAGCTGGTTCTCGCGGCTGTTCACCGCCCAGGTGTAGCCGCCGCCCTCAACCGAGACCTGGAAGCCGAAGTCGGCGTTGGCGATCACATTGATCCACGGCGCCGGCGTCCATTGCCCCTCGCCGAGAATCGTCACGTACTCGCGTCCGTCCGCGGCGAAGCCACCCAGCCCGTTGAAGAACTCCAACTGCGGCAGCGGCGGCGCCGCCGTCGCCGCCTGCTCGGCGACGCGGCCGGCGAACAGCCCGCGCGTCGCCGCCAGCGGAAAGGCGGCGCGGAGACCGGCCAGGAGCGGCTCGGGCGGCGGCGCGTACGACGCCCGCGTCTGCTCCAGGCGCGTCAACTGCTCGACGAGGCCGCCACGGCGCCCGATCAGCACCGCGCGGGCTGCGGAGCGCAACAGATTGCGGACCTCGAGCGAGACGAGATCAGCGCGCAGGGCGAAGACGCCGCCGCGCACGCCGCCCGCCGGCTGCGGCCGCGACTGGCTGGTGCGCACCAGGGTCTCGACGGCGTACTGCAAGTCCTGCGTGTACGACGTCGAGCGCTCGTTCATCACCACCAGGTCGACAGCGATCTGCTTCAGGCGCCAGTACTCGTGCGCGCGCAGCAACTGCCGGACGATCTCCAGGTCCTCGAGTTCGTCGATGCGCACCAGCACGATCGGCAGGTCGCCGGAGATGGCGTGCGCCCACAGCGTCGACGGACCGCGATCGCTGAGGCGCAGGACGGCCGGCGCCGGGCGCAGAGTCGGGTCGGCGTAGAGGACATGGTTGGCGAGGGCCTGGAAGAAGTGCGCTTCGGCCGCGTCGATGCCCAGGTGGTGCAGCTGCACCTGCGCCTGCGTCCACGCCCGCGTCACGGCGCGTTCGTAGGCCATCGCGTCCTGATGCTTGTCGGCGAGGTCGAGCGCTTCGGTGCGCGACGGCGCGATCAACGTCCAGAAGGCGATGCGCGCCGTGCTCCCCGGCGCGATCCGTACGCAGCGGCGCAGGCTGAAGATCGGATCGAGCACGCAGCCGACGCTGCCGGACAGCGGCCGGCCGTCCAGCATGGCGAGGGGCTCGCGCACCTCGCGGCCGCGGCCGAGGAAGCGCGCCCGGTCGGTCTCGTACTGCAGGGCACCGACGGCCTCGCCCTCGACGACCGCCATGTGCACCGCCCAGACCTCCGGTTCGAGTGCATCGCGGCGGCGGCGCGTCGCCAGGAGCGCCCCCACCTCGGGAACGAACTCGGTCTGCACGAACAGCTTGGCGAAGGCCGGGTGCGCTGCGTCGGCGGCCGGCGTCGTCAGGACGATCTCGGCGTAGGAGGTCAGCTCGATCTCGCGCGCGCGGCTGCCGAGGTTCGAGATCGAGACGCGGCGCACCTCCGCCTCGTGCTCGGGGGATACGGCCACCCCGAGGGTGGTGACGATCGTGCCGTCGCGGCGCACGATCTCGGCGCGATCCTCGGTAAAGTCGACGTGGTAACTGTCCGCCTCGACGCCGGTCGGCTGATGGCCGGCCGACCACACCGCGCCGCTCTGCGCATCGCGCAGAAAGATGTACGAGCCCCAGGCATCCGCGGTCACGTCCTCGCGCCAGCGCGTCACCGCCAGATCGTGCCAGCGGCTGTAGCCGGAGCCGGCAGCGGTGAGCATGACCGCATAGCGCCCGTTCGACAGAACATGCGTGCGCGGCACCGCGTCGTGCGGGGACTCGAAGCGGCGCTGCATCGGCGGCACGATCTCCCGCACCTGGGCCGCTGCGGCCACCTCCTCGGCGCGCGGCCGCGCCACCGCCACGTCGCGCGGCGTGCGCTCCTGCAGCAGCAGCTCGGTCGCTTGAATGATCGGCTCGGCGTGGAAGCGCGTCCGCATGATGGTCCCGTGCAGCGCGTTGGCGATCGCCACCACGGTCATCCCCTGGTGATGCGCCATGTAGGCGCGCACCACCGCGACACTCTCGCCTTCCGGCAGGCGTGTCGGCGTGTAGTCGAGCGCTTCGTAGCAACCGTACTCGCCGCCCGCCCCGGCGGCGATCAGGCGGGCGAAGTTGCGCGCCGCGGCCTGCGGCTCGACCATCGTCGCCAGCCCCGTCGCATAGGGGGCGATCACCGCGTCCTGACTGAGGCCGCGTTTGAGGCCGAGGCCGGGAACGCCGAAGTTCGAGTACTGGTAGGTGAGCTCGAGATCACGCGTGTTGTACGCCGACTCCGACACCCCCCAGGGCACGCCGAGCGTCGCGCCGTAGTGGATCTGGCGGCGCACGACGAGGTGGCTGGTCTGCTCCAGCAAACTGCCGGTGGGCGCGCGCAGCACCAGCGACGGCATCAGGTACTCGAACATCGACCCCGACCAGGAGATCAGCGCCGAGCCGCGATCGACCGGCGTCAGGGCGCGCCCGAGGCGGAACCAGTGGCGTGCCGGCACGTCTCCCTTGGCGATGGCGATGAAGCTCGCCAGGCGCGCCTCGGAGGCCAGGAGGTCGTAGCAGTTGCGATCGAGGCTGCCCTCGCCGACCAGAAAGCCGATCGACAGCAACTGCCGGGCGGGGTCGAGGAGAAAGCCGAACTTCATGGCGTCGAAGAGTCCGCGCGCCTGCTGCGCCAGCGCGCTCAGGCGCCGCTCCAACCCGCGTGCCGCCGTCGCCGCGCGCGCCAGCGCGTCGACCAGCGCCGTCGCCCGGTCGGCCCCCGGCCCGGGCGGCGGCACCGCGCGGCGCAGGATCTGCATCGCGGCCTCGCAGCGATCGGGGATCTCGGCGAGCGTCGGCAGCGTATCGAGCAGCTCCGCCAGGCCCTCGGCGGACGGCATTTCGTCGAGCCCCGCCCAGGGCAGCAGGTGCGCGACATCGCCCTGGTGATCGAGCACGCACGCCTGCGCGGCCAGCGCCCAGACCAGGACGAGGCTGGCGCTCGCGTCGCCGCGCTCCTCGCTCAGCGCCTGCGCCATGTCGGCGACCGTGTCGGCGTGCGTCGCCAGGACGGCGAGGTGCTGGGCCAACTCGCGCGGGCGCGCCGGGCGGACGCGCACGGCGGCGCCGAAGGCGTCGAACGCCGCATCGAGCGCCTTGCGGGTGACCGTCTGCGTGCGTCGATCGTCGGCCATGTGGCGCAGCGCCTGCTGCGCCAGGGCCAGGGCGTCGTCGATGCCGGTGAACCGGTCGGCGCCGAGCACCGGCGCCGCGATGATCTCGCGACAGGCGCCGCCGAGCGCGATCAGGTGCCCGGCGAGGTTGCCGCTATCCACCGACGACACATACTTCGGCTCGAGGGGCCGCAGATCGCGGGTGTCGTACCAATTGTAGAAGTGCCCGTTGAAGCGCTCGAGCCCGGCCATCGTCGCAAACGTGGCCTCCAGGCGGTCGACGAGGTCGCGCGTTCCGACCCAGCCGAAGTCGCGGGCGGCGGCGACCGACAACAGATAGAGGCCGATGTTGGTCGGCGAGGTGCGGTGCGCGACGACCGGACGCGGGTCTTCCTGGAAGTTGTCGGGCGGCAGCATGTTATCGTCTGCCGAGACGAAGGTCTCGAAAAAGCGCCACGTGCGGCGGGCGACGAGGCGCAGGGCCTGCGCGTCCGCGGCGGTGAGGGGCGTGACCGCGACCGGCGGCGGCCGGCTCGCCCACTGCGCCGCCGCCGGCGCCAGCATCCACAGCAACAGCAGCGGCGCCGCGACCAGCCCGGCGCCCTGGCCAACGCCCCAGACAATCAGCGCGGCGCCCACCGCGAGCGCGACGCCGCCGACCATGCGCCGGTAGAAGCCCGGGACGTCGAGCGGCAGGCTGAACTTGGCCTGCGCGGCGGTGAACCACTCCAGCAGCCCGCGCCGGCTGACGAGGAGGCGGTAGAGCGTGCGCGCGATCGCATCGGTCATCAGCCAGGCCTGGTGGGCGAGCACGGTCACCGTGAAGGTGCTCTGCGACAGCGCCAGCACGAGGTCGGCGCCGAGGGCGAGGATGTGGCTGCGCTTCGAGATCCCCTGCCGCCGCGGCAAGATGCTGCCGAAGGCCGGCAGCAGCGAGGGCAGGGTCAGCAGCAGCACCATCGCCGCCGTCCATACCGCGGCGGCGGCCGGCGGCAGCGTCCAACCGGCGACAACGACGAGAAAGGCGGCCGGAGCGACGGCGGTGCGGCGCAGGTTGTCGAGCATCTTCCAGCGGCCGAGCAGCGGCATCGTCCCGGACGGCGCGGCCGCGCCGCGGCGACCGCCGGCGAGGATCCACGGCAGCAACTGCCAGTCGCCGCGCGCCCAGCGGTGCTGGCGCGCCGCGGCGACGTCGTAGCGAGCCGGGAACTCCTCGACGACCTCGACGTCGGTGACCAGACCGGCGCGCGCGAAGGTGCCCTCGAACAGGTCGTGACTGAGCAGGCAGCCGTCCGGCACGCGCCCGGCCAGCGCCGCCTCGAAGACGTCGACGTCGTAGATGCCTTTGCCGGTGAAGGACCCTTGACCGAGCAGATCCTGGTACACGTCGGAGATCGCCGCCGCGTAGGGATCCATCCCGCCGGGCCCGGAGAAGGTGCGCTGGAACCAGGACCCCTCGCAGCCGATCGGCAGGGTCGGCGTGACGCGCGGTTGCAGCACGCCGTAGCCCTGGACGACGCAGCCGCCGGGCGCCGCCTGCCACGGCGCGTTCAACGGGTGCGCCATCTTGCCGACCAGCCGCCGGGCGGCGCCGCGTGGCAGGCGCGTGTCGGCGTCGAGCGTGATGACGTAGCGGACGTCGGCGGGCACGACACGGTCGGCGCCGCTGGCGGCGAGAAAAGTCGTGTCGGTGGCGCCCCGCAGCAGCCGGTTGAGTTCGTGCAGCTTGCCGCGCTTGCGCTCCCAGCCGATCCACTTTCCTTCCCCGGCGGTCCAGACGCGGCGGCGGTGGAGGAGCAGGAAGCGCGCGCCGCTGGCGGCAGCGCCGTGGCGGCGGTTCAGGTCGGCGATGCCCGCCGCCGCCACGGCGAGCAACTCGTCGTCGTGCGGCCCGCACTCCGCAACCGCGTCCACCCAATCCGAGAGGAGGGCGAAATGGAGCTCGTCGTCCGGATTCGCCAGGTAGTGCACTTCCAGGCGCTCGACCTGCTCCTCGATGGCGGCGCGTGTCGTCAACAACATCGGCACGGCCACCAGCGTCCTGAGCCGCGCCGGCACGCCGTCGCGCAGCTCCATGCCGGGCAGCTGCACCGGGCCGACGCGCCGCGTGACATGCCGGTTGACCAGCGCCAGCGCCGCCTCCGAGGCCGGCAGCGTCCCCAACAGCGCCAGGGCGCCGAGCACCCAGCCGCCGACCCCGCACTGCGCCGCCGCCCACAGCGCCAGGCCCAACAACGCCAGGGCCACGCCGCTGACCGTCGCCACATAGCCGAGCAGGCCGGCGGCGCGGTAGGCGCGGGCGAGCCGCTCGCGTGCCGCGACGCGGTAGCCGATCGCGCCCTCGAAGCGCCGGCGCTGCCCGCCGATCAGCGCGGCGCCCGCATCGACGGCGTGCCGATCATCGGCACGCGGCGCCGCCGCCTCGTGCAGCGCGCGGCGGGCGATCTCGAGCTCGTCCAGCCCCGACCCGCGCGCCAGCGCTTCGATGGCATGGCGGTAGAGGTCACGCGTCGCGAAATCCATCGCCGCGAAGTCGCTGTCCGCCGCCAGCGCCACATCGACCAGGCTGACGCTCTCGAAGAACTCGGCCCAGTCGACGGCCGACATCTGGCGCATGCTGGTGATGACGTTGCGCACGGTGACGTTCATCGCGCCCTGTTTCTGGTGTTCCTCGCGCACGATCTTGTCGGCGGTCGTCCCCTGCGCCGCCAGGCGGTCGTCGAGCCAGCGCAGCACCGGCGTCACCGCGGGGTCCTGATCGCGCAGGCGTTGCACCAGCTGGACCGCGAAGGCGCTGGGCATGACCGTCTGCGCGAGCTGGCGCAGGGTCGTGTCGAGGAGCGCGGTGGGGGCGAGGCCGTCGGCGAGAATGCGATCGGCGAGGGCATCGGCGGCCTGGCGGGCGGCGCGACCGCGCACGATCCGCTCGGCGGCGCGGCGCAGGTTCTCGACCAGCACGATGCGCAGCGTGATCGCCACCGCCCAGAGCTCGCCGATGGTCAGCGGCTGGACGCGTTGGTAGGCGTGCACGAAGCGCGCCAGGGTCTGGGAATCGAAGCGACTGTCGGTATGGGCGACGAAGGCCCACGCCAGCCCGAAGACGCGCGGATAGTCGGCGAGCGGGCCGGCCGCCAGCTTCGGGAGCTGCCGATAGTACCCGGGCGGCAGATCGTCGCGAATCTCGCGGATCTGTTCCTCGGCGACGTGGAAGTTGTCGACCAGCCAGTCCGCCGCCGGCGTGATGACACGCTCCTCGCGGATCGCCGCGGCGATCGTGCGATAGGCGGCCAGCAGCACCCGGTCATTGTCGCGCAGGCGCCTGTGCAGCGACCGGCCGCCGCCGCTGCGCGGCTTCACCCGCTGGGCAACCGCCAGACTCTCGGCGTGCTGCTCGAGGCGCTCGACGCTGAACAGTTCGGCGCGAATCGGATCATCGGGATCGCTCGGAAACGGCGCCGGCTGCCGACCCCAGGCAGGCCATGGCGCGCGGGTCGCCGTGCGCAGCAGCGCGCGCAGCGCACGGCGACCCGATGCCGGAAGGCTCGCGCCCGCCTTCATCGGCGCGGTCGGTCGCCTCCGCTCGCCGAACGCGACTGATCGCGCGCCTCGCTGACGGTGAGGGCACGCCCCTTCAGGTCCGTGCCGTTGAGCTTCTCGATCGCCAGCTGGGCTTCGGGAACCGAGCCCATTTCAACGAAGCCGAAGCCGCGCGACTGCCCAGTGCCCTTGTCCGAGACGACGGCCACCGACTCGCATGCACCCGCCTGGGCGAACAGCCCTTGCAGATCCTGGTCGGTGACGTCGGGCGCGAGATTGCCTACGTAGAGTTTCTTACCCATGTGAGCTCCTTGGTTGATTGGTCGCGGCAGCGACCACGGGTGGACGGAGTCCAAGGCTGCCGGACCCTGGAGCGGACGCTTGGTATCGAACCTCACGACGCGCCGTTGGGCGGGTCCGCCTGACCATCCGTGCGCGGTCCTCCGCGAGGAGGATAGCCGCCCGCCGCAACGGTCAGTGGGACGCAGACGATACCAGAACTCGCTCGGCGGCGATAGACCAGGTGCGCCGGGGGAGCGCAGTGGCGGCGGCGCGGCGCGGCGCGGCATTTCCGCCTTGCGCGAAGGCGCCAGAGGTGAGGGTGCTCACCGCATGGGTGATAAATCTCCGAAGTCGGTGCGCAAGAACGAATCGCAGAAGCAGGCCAAGTCCTCGGCCAGCGACAAGAAGAAGCAGCAGGAGATCGCCTCCAAGCGGGCGGTCTTCAAAAGATAGCAGGGGCCCGGCGTCGGGCAGGTCGCCGGGGCCGGGCAGTCCTTGCCGAGGAAGGTGCGGCCGTCGCTCCCATCCTTGCCGTTCGCCGCCAGGCAACTGGCGCAGATGGCGTTCGCGCCATTGGACAGGACGGCGGCGACTGAGCCGGCGGGGACGCCGAGCTGCAGGTCGTAGTCGAGTACGCTGACGCCTTTGCCCTTCAGCGTCGCCTTGAGTTGCGAGCCGGTCTTCCAGATCACCTTCTTCGCCGTGCCGTCGTCGAGTTCCGCGTCCTTGTACTTGTAGCCCTTGGGGTTGGTGGTACTGCCGAGCAGCGACCAGTTCTGGCAGGGCAGCGGCGTGGTGTGGTTCTCGCCGGTGCTGACGCTGAAGATCGCCAGCGAGGCCTTGACCGTGCCGCTCGGCTGCATGCCGCAGCGCGGGTCGTCGGCGCTATCCAGCGCCGGCGTCGTGATGGCGGCGTCCTTCAACACCAGGACGACCTTGTTCTTCGCCTCGTTGTCGGGCGAGGCGTTCTTGATCAGCAGCTTGCGCGTCGAGACGAGGGCCGCGCTGGTGCCGGCGGGGACCGACAGCGGGTCGGCGGGATCGCTGCCGGCGTCGAGTTCGTCGCGATCGAAGTACGTGTCGAGGTCGCGATCGATGCCCATGCGCGTGCCGGAACCGAACGGCGCGCAGGTCCAGGTCAACTCCTGGCCCGGCATGGCGGTGATGGTTTGCAGCGCCGCCTGGGCCAGCAGCGGCTCGGCGACGCGATCGCTCTGGTACTGGGCGCCGGTCGAGTTGTACAGATAGCCGCGCGCCTGGCCGGACACGACGCCCTTGACGATCACGTCACACTGCCGGGCGCCGGGCCCGAGCAGCTTCGAGGGATAGGCAGTCGCCGCGGCGGTCAGCATCGCGGTGATGCGCGGATCGACGACGCCACCGCTGCTCGACGTGCGGGTCATCTGCTGGCCGACCATCGGCGGCAGATCGGAGTCGAAGGCCATGATAAAGGCCTCGAGATTGGTGCGGTCGGCGACGGTGAGCGAGAACGTCGTCGGGTTGAGGAAGCGGCGCACGGTGTCGATGGCGCCGTCGTGCAGGACGCCGAAGCCGCGCACCTGGTCGCCGAGGTTGGCGAAGGTACCGTCGAGGCCGGGCGTGTTGGCCATGCCGAACATGCCGACCTTCTGGTAGTCGTTGCGCAGGTGCGGGATCTTGAACTCCTGCGTCTCGCCCTCTTCCGACGAGTTGCCGTCGCCGCCGAAAAAGCCGTTGGCGGGGTCGAGCGTGTGGCAGCCGTTGCAGTTCAGCCCGCCATCGGTGATGGCGCCGAAATAGCGGTCGCGGCCGGCCTGCTCGTCGACGCGCAGGGTGTTGTCGAGCTGACGAATGGGATTCGGCGGATAGATGATCTGCAGGGCGAAGTCGGTGAACTGCTGCATCTGGGCGGGCGAGAACTCGCCCTCGTCGCGGCCGACGAGTCCCGGGAAGGCGACGTTGAACGCGTTGAACGCCGCCACCTCGTCACCCTGGCGGTCGCCGCGCCAGTGCTGCGGTCCCATGTTGGCCATGCCGCGCAGGCTCTGCGTCGTCATCGGTCCCTTCATCGGGTGGAACGGCGTGCCGAAGCCGGTAGTGAAGGGGTTGCCGTTGGCGACGACGATGTCGTCCGGATTGCCGAGGTCCCAGGCGAGATCGTCCAGGTCGCCGAAGATGTGGCAGCTGGCGCAGGCCGCTTCGCCGTTGCTGCTGGTGAGCAGGGCGTCGTACAGGAACGGCCGCCCGTCGACGACGCTCGCCGGCTCGGGGTTGTGCAGCGCCACACTCTGGATCTCGGCGCCGACGCTGCCGAGGGTCAGATCGACGGTTACCACCGCGTTGTTGAAACGCGTCAGCGCGTAGAGCCGGTCGCCGTCCAGCGCGACGCCGGCCGGGCCGCCGCCGGAGACGGTGATGTGATCGGCCGCGTCGGGCGTAAAGGTGTCGGCCTCGAGTGCCGCGGTGGAGAAGACACCGATGGCGCTGGAGCCGAAGGCGGCGACGTAGAGCGTGCCGCCGTCGCTGGACACGGCCATGCCCACCGGCGTGGCGAGGCTCTGCAGTTTGACGCCCATCGGCTGCGGCGCGTCCTCGTAGTCGATGTGCTTGTTCAGGTGGCGCGGCAGGACATTGACGCCGTCGAGGACGGTGATGCGCGACTCGGCCAGGTGCCCGCGCACCGTCGCCGGCTCGCCGAACGGCTTGAGACCGGCGGCGATCGTCCCCGGGCCCTCGAAGCGGACGTGGTTCTGGCTGTCGGTGTTGGAGACGTAGATCTTGCCGCTCACCGGGTTGGTGACCATGTTGAACAGCGTCGTGCCGACGCCGGCGGCGCTGTCGATCTCGATCGGCGTGACGGCGTCGGCATCGATGGCGAAGACGTCGAGATCGGGCAGGGTCAGGCGCACGGCGTTGTTCCAGTTGCGCCCGAGCTCGTCCTGCCACTGGTTCGAGACACCGCCGTCGCGGTTGAACTTGACGATCAGCCCGGTTTCGGGCCGGCCGCTGCCGCCGGTGTTCTTGTGCGGCGGCGGCGAGCCGCCGGGCCGCGACATGCCGCCGACGGTGCACGGCCCCTGCAGGGTCTCGCTGGCGATATTGCCGGCGCTGGTGTTGCACACCTGCAGCTCGTTGATGCTGGTCGTCTGGTTGCCCGAGCGGAAGATCGCGGCGTACACCGTCAGGCCGTCCGGACTCACCGCCAGGGCGCGCGGCTTGTCGCCCAAGAGCGTCACGATAGTCAGCGGCGTGCCGCCGAGCGTGGCGCCGAGGTCGAGCGCGTCGAAGACCCACACGTCGGCGCGCCCGATGCCCGCCAGGGTGAAGTCGCCGCGCGGCACCGGCGCGTTCTGGCCGCGGTGCGCGGTGGTGACGAAGGCGCGGTTGCCGCCCAGGCCGGCGAAGACGATGTCCTGCGGTTCGTCGCCGACCAGCAGCGTGCGGGTGACGCGCGGCGTGGCGCCGACGGCGACGATGCTGATGCTGTCCGAGAGGTGGTTGACCACCCACACCTCACCGCTGTTGCGCACGGCGACGGCGACCGGTTCCATGCCGACCGGCACGGAGGCGCGATGACTCAGTCCGGCCGGCACCACGTCGAAGATCTCCAACGTGTTGTCGGGCGTGTTCGCCGCGTACAGCGTCGCGCCGTCCGCGGACAACGCCAACGGCCGCACCGGGCCCGATTCGAAGGTGATGAACGACGGCTGCGCCGCCGCCGGCGCGGCCAGCGCCGTCAAACCCAGGACGAGGAGCGGCCACGCCGCCCTCCGTCGCGATTGCCCCGTAGTCGCTCGCCTGTCGCTCATGGGTCCCCCCCGGTTCGCGCTGCACCGGCACGGCCCCGCCGGTGTGATGGAAACGTCACCGGCTTCCCATCGCGCAATTCCCAAGTCAACGAACTTTCGCCGCCAGCGCCCGGTTGGGGGGCTATTCGGCCGTGCGGCGCGGATCGGTCGGCGGGCGGTAGGGTTTCTTCAGGCGCGGGACGATGCCGGCGCGCAGGTAGGGCTCGAGCCATCCATGGCCGGCCTCGGGCCAGGCGTCGATGTTCGGCAGGTAGGGCTTGATGTCGAGGATCGGCGTGCCGTCGAGCAGATCGATGCCGCGCACGTGCACGCAGCCGGCGGCATGGTCGACGGCGGTGAGCGCGACGCTGGTCAGACCGATCGGCGACGGCCGGTCCGGCGCCCGCGTGGCGAGGACGCCGCGCTTCGGACCGCCGCGCGGCGGCCGCACCAACGGCCCCCAGCCGCCGCTGCGGTGAAAGACGAAGAGCAGCCAGATGCGCGTGAAGCTCTCGAGATCGACCAACGTGCCGCGGTAGGCGGCGGCGAGTTCGATGCTGCCGACCGCATCGGGCGCCGCGGTCGGCTGATGCGGCGCGTCCTCGCGCCGCCCCCACGGCGTGCGGGCGCGGCCGATGACCGGCAGCGCGATCGACTCACTCGGCGGCGCCGCGTCCGCCACCGTCAGAGCAGATCGCTCGCCAGCTGCGCCAGCTGCGAGCGTTCGCCCTTCTCCAGGTTGACGTGCGCATACAGCCGCTGCCCCTGCATCTTCTCGATCAGGAAGCTCAGTCCGTTCGACTGCGCGTCGAGGTAGGGGTGGTCGATCTGGAAGACATCGCCGGTGAAGACGACCTTGGTACCCTCGCCGGCGCGCGTGACGATCGTCTTCACCTCGTGCGGGGTCAGGTTCTGCGCCTCGTCGACGATGAAGAAGATGCGGTTCAGGCTGCGACCGCGAATGTACGGCAGCGCCGACACCGTCAGCTTCTCCTCGTCGAGCATCTGCTGGATCTGGTGCGCCACCGACTTGCCCTCGCCGCCGCCGTTCTGCGCCGTGCCCCTGGCCCCCCCGCCGCCCGCATGGGCGGCGCCCTTGGCCCCCCCGCCGCCCGCATGGGCGGCCCTCTTGGCCCCAATGATGACGGCGAGGTTGTCATAGAGCGGCTGCATGTACGGATCGAGCTTCGCTTTCACCTCGCCGGGTAGGTAGCCGATGTCCTTGTTGCTGAGCGGCACGATCGGCCGCGCCAGAAACACCTGCCGATACAGCCGCCGCTGCTCCAGGGCCGCCGCCAGCGCCAGCAGCGTCTTACCGGTGCCGGCCTTGCCAGTGATGGTGACCAGCGGGATCTCCGGGTCGCACAGGACCTGCAACGCGAACGTCTGCTCGGCGTTGCGCGGCATGATGCCGAAAACCGGCGCCTTGTTGACGCGCCGGATGGTACCCGCCGCCGGATCGAAGCGCGCCAGGGCCGATTTCTGGTGGTTGCGCAGGATCAGACTCTCGTTGGCCAGCAGCGGCGTGTCGAGCCCGAGGTGCTCCGGCAACACCGGCTCGCCGGCATAGAGGCGGTTGATGACCTCGAGGTCGAGGTCGGTCACCTCGCGCGTGCCGGTGTACAGCGTCGCGACATCCTTGACGTGGTCGCTCAGGTAGTCGGCGCTGGGCAGGCCGACGGCGCGCGCCTTGAGGCGCAGGTTGACGTCCTTGGAGACCAGCACGACGCGGCTGCGTGGCTTCTCCCGCGCCAACGTGTAGGCGCAGTTGAGGATCAGGTCGTCGGGCTTGCCGCGATGGAAATTGAACGCCAGGTCGGCGTGCAGGGCGCGATCGAGTTGGATGCGCACCGTGCCGTGCCCGGCCCCGATCGACACGCCGCGGTCGAAGATGGCGTCGCCGCCGAGGGCGTCGAGCGAGCGCAGGAACTCGCGCGCGTGGTGGTTGATCGACTGCGTGCCCTTCTTGAATTGATCCAGTTCCTCGAGGACCGCGATCGGAATGACGATCGCGTGCCGCGTGAACTGGGTCAGGCACGAGCTGTCGTGCAGGATGACGTTCGTGTCGAGCACGAACGTCTTGCGCGCCTCATCCGCCATCCAACGCCTCCGCCACCGTGCCGCCAGCTTATAGGGAACCGCGCGCGCCGCATGCAATGGCAATCTCGCCGCGGCGGCAGGTCTTGACGACCCCGGCTGGCGACGGGCAGGTGGCGGCATGGATCCGGACCAGTCGCTGCAGCACATCTTCGTCGACGGCACCGCCTACCAGGACCTCGACGGCTGGCACCGCGCGGCGGACACGTTGCGCCGGGCGCCGCGGCTGCTGCGCGTCGAGGCGGAGGGCTTTCGGCCCTTCTGGGCCGTCACCCGCCACGCCGAGGTGCGCGACATCGAACGCCAGCCGGAGGCCTTCCTCAACACCGAGACGTCGGTGCTGCTGCCGAACGCGATGCTCGAACAGCAGGGCGCGCTCGGCGTGCAGATCAAGACGCTGGTGCACATGGACGGGTCGGAGCACGGCGCATATCGCAGCCTGACCAACGACTGGTTCAAGCCGGCGAACCTGCGCCGGTTGTTCGAAACGCGCGTCGCCGAGCTGGCGCGCCGCTATGTCGACCGCATGGCGGCGTTCGGCGGGCGCTGCGACTTCGCCCGCGACGTGGCGCTGTTCTATCCACTGCAGGTGATCATGAGCATCCTCGGCGTGCCGGAGGCGGACGAACCGCGCATGCTGCAGCTCACGCAACAGCTGTTCGGCAACGAGGATCCCGAGTTCGGCGGCGAGGATCGCGGCGCGGCGATGCTGAGTGCGGCGATCGACTTCAAGAACTACTTCGACGCCATGACCGCCGACCGCCAGGCGCGCCCGACCGACGACATCGCCAGCGTCCTGTCGGCCGCGACCATCGACGGCGCGCCGATCGGCGAGCTCGAGCGTCTCGGCTACCACATCATCATCGCCACCGCCGGGCACGACACCACCTCGGCGACGCTCGCCGGCGGCATCGAGGCGCTGATGCACCGCCCCGAGCAGTTGCGCGCCCTGCAGGACGACCCGAGCCTGATCGACAACGCCGCCGACGAAATGATCCGCTGGGTCAGTCCGGTGCGCCACTTCATGCGCCGGGCGACGCGCGCCGCGCTGGTGCGTGACACGCCGATCGCCGCCGGCGACTGGCTGCTCCTCTCCTATCTGTCGGCCAACCGCGACGCCGAGGTCTTTGCCGACCCGCACGTCTTCGACGTGCGCCGCGCCAACGCCTACGAACACCTGGCCTTCGGCACCGGCGTCCACTTCTGCCTCGGCGCCCACCTCGCCCGCCTCGAGCTGCGCACATTCCTGCGCGAGCTGCTGCCGCGCCTGCAATCGATCGAACCCGATGGGGCGCCGGAAGAGACGGTTTCGACCTTTGTCGGTGGCCTCAAGCGCCTGCCGATCCGTTACCGCCTACGCGGCTAGCACACGGTGCCCGAGGGGCTACCGCCGGCGCGGCGCGACGCTTGCCTTTCAGGGGTGATTCGGTTTCGGCTACATGCTGAGATGATCGCCCTGCCCCGCCGCCCTCTGCCCGCCGTCGCGCTCTTCGCCCTCCTGCTGCTGCCGCCGCCGCCGACCGCCGTGGCGCAGGCCGGCGCCGCAGCCTGCGCGGCGGCCTGCGCCGCCGACTGCAACGGCGACGGCGCGGTGAGCGTCGACGAACTGGTCGACGCCGTCGCCATCGCCCTCGGCAGCGCCGGCCTCGACGGTTGCGGCGCCGGCGATCGCGACGGCGACGGCGGCATCACCGTCGACGAGCTGCTGCAGGCCGTCGCGGTGGCGCTGCGCGGCTGCGCCGCGGCGCCCGTCGCGGCGCGGCCCACCGCCCTGTCGCCGCGACCGCTGCCCGATTGGTACGCCGACGCGAAGCTCGGGATCATGGTGCACTGGGGACCGTTCGCCGTGCCGGCCTGGGCGGAGCGCACGCTCGACCCGGAAGTGATCTTCACCGACATGACCGACCCCAACTACTTTCTCTCGACACAGGGCGTCGCGGCGTTCTTCAACCACAACCCGTACAGCGAATGGTATTGGAACTCGCTCGCCATCGCCGACAGCGGCACCGCCGAGCATCACCGGGCCGCCTGGGGCGCGGACTTCGCGTACGAAGGCTTCGCGCCGCTCTTCGCCGCCGAGCTCGATGCCTGGCAGCCGGCCGACTGGGCGCGCACTTTCGCCCAGGCCGGCGCCCGCTACCTGGTGCTGGTGACCAAGCATCACGACGGCTACACGCTGTGGCCGAGCCAGGTCGATAATCCGCAGCGCGGCCCCGAGTGGCAGGCGCCGCGCGACGTCGTCGGCGAGCTGACGGCGGCGGCGCGCGGCCGCTGCCTGCGCATGGGGCTGTACTACTCCGGCGGCATCGATTGGACCTGGAACCCGCCGCCCTTCAAGGACCTCCTCGACGCCCTGCGCCTGGCGCCGCCGCAGGAGGCGTACGGGCGCTACGCCGAGGCGCACTGGCGCGAGCTGATCAGCCGCTACCGTCCGTCGCTGCTGTGGAACGACATCGCCAACCCCAACACCCTCGACGCCGAGCAGTTGTTCCGCGACTTCTACGCCGCGGTTCCCGACGGCGTCGTCAACGACCGCTGGCTCTCGGCGGTGGCCGATCCGGGCGGCGACTTCCGCACCTCCGAGTTCGCCGTCGAGACCGACATCTCCCCCGACAAGTGGGAAGCCGTGCGCGGCACGAGCCGCGGCTTCGGCTACAACCAGAACGAGGAACTGGCGGACTACGGGCCGCCGGAGAAGTTCGTCCATCTGCTCATCGACGTCGTGTCCAAGAACGGCAACCTGCTGCTCAACGTCGGGCCGCGCGCCGACGGCTCGATCCCCGAGCCGCAGCTGGCCATTCTCGCCCGCCTCGGCGAGTGGCTGGCGGCGAATGGCGCGGCGATCTACGGCACGCGCCCGTGGACCCACTTCGGCGCGGCGACTGACCAGGGCATCGGCGTCCGCTTCACCGCGACGCCGGCGCGCGACGTGGTCTACGCGATCCTGCTCGGCACGCCGCCGGCCGGCGCGATCACCATCGCGGGTTTCGACGCCGCCCCGACGGCGGTCCGCCTGCTCGCCAGCGGCGCGCCGCTCGCCTGGCGCAGCACCGCCGCGGGCCTGCAGGTGACGCTGCCCGCGCTGCCCGCCGACGGCCTGGCGCATGCCATCGCCATCACGCTCGCGTTGGGAGGCGAGGCAGCTTCGCCGCCGCCCTGAGCGGGGCCCCTCGATCCCCTCACCCTGTCCCTCTCCCTGCGGGAGAGGGGACCTTGGCAAGCACCGCGCTACTCGCCTGGCTCTCCGCTCCCGCAGGGAGAGGGACAGGGTGAGGGGATCCCTACCGATCGAGGGCGCAGTCGCCGAAGGCGGCGGTGGTGAAGTCGGCGGCGGCGATCGGCGGGCTGACTGGCAGGGCGGCTGGGGTACAGGTGCCGCCAGCGATGACCGGCCCGCTGCCGCCGGCGGCGGGCAGGACGAGCCAGTCGGAGGCGCAGGCGACGGCGACCGGGAAGCGCGCCATGGCGCCGGCGAGGCGTTGCAGGAGCTTGGCGGCGTCGTAGGCGCTGATCGTGCCGTCACCGCTGACATCGCAGGCCAGCGCCTGGGCGCCGCCGGCGCTCTGCAGCCCGACGGCGAGGCGCAGCGCCGAGGTGGCGTCGGCGGCGTCGACGGCGCCGGCCGTGCCGCCCTGACGCGCCCCGCGCAGGGTCCACGCGCCCGGGGCGACGTTGGCGAAGGCGAAGGCGCCGGTGGCGATGCTCTGCGTCGTCGCCTGCGCGGCGCCGCTGAGCGTGACGTCGACACCGGCGACGCCCGCGCCATCGCCGGCGTGGCGCACCGCACCGGCGACGACGCCCGGCGTCAGCGCCGGCGGCGTCGCGCTCGGCGTGCGCGTCGCGGTCGGCGGCACGGTTGGCGGCAGAGTGGCCGTCGGGGTGGCACCCGGGCCCGCCGCCGCGCGCCCGTCGAGCTGGCGCAGGTAGGCGAGCAGATTGGCGCGGTCGGTCGACGACAACCCGAGCACCAGGCGGTGCGGCTGCGCCGCGGCAAGCTCCGCCGCCGTACTGACGACGATTTCGTCGAGGCTGATGTTCGGGAAGCTGCTGGTCGAGGAGAGCTCGATGGTGTTGGTCGCCCCGGCGGCGAAGCTGACGTTCTCGAGCCGCACCGTGCCCCAGTTGACGTGTCGCCAACCGGGCTCGTTGCCGAGCAGCGGCAGGGAGGTGGCGTAGGCAGTGCCGTTGACGCGCGCCGTCAGATTGAAGACGCCGTAGCCGGAGCTATAGCGCACCTCGAGCGCGCCGACGCCGCCAGCGCCGCCATTGACGTTGCGCAGCGTCAGCCGGCCGTCGGTGCCGGAGATGGCGACATAGGCGCGGCCGCGCACGGCGTCGTCGTTGTTGTACTCGACCCACTGCGTGACCGGGCCGGCGTTGCCGCTGGTACTGCCCGACTCGGCCGCGATAACCGTCCCGCCGGCGACGCGGAAGACGTCGTCGAGCGTCGCCGCCGAGCCGTCGTGGAAGTACGGCGGCGTGTCCCAGACGCCGAGCAGGGTCGGCGTGTCGATTCCGGTGAGCGGCGCGCCGAGGCGCTGGCCGGAAGTCGTGCGCAGCGTGCCGACGTCGTGCAGGGTCGCCGCGCCGACGCTGCTGTCGGTGAGGCGCGCGCCGGCGTGGCAGGTGACGCAGCCCTGCGCCGCGAACACCGCGGCGCCGCTCTGCGCGGCGGCGGTCATGCTGCCGTCGGCGTTGCGCTGCGGGCTGCGCGGCAGGCTCGCCGCGTCGAGCGCGGTGACATACGCCGCCAGCGCGTCGAGGTCGGCGGAGCGGCCGGCCTTGGGCGCGCCGAGCGGCGCGGTGCGGGCGGCGAAGTCGACGTCGGTCATGAAGCCCTCGCCGCCGAAGGCGAGGCGCATGTCGTTCTCGAAGTCCTGGATCTCGTCGAAGTTGGCGCTCCAGTGTACGTTGCCGTGCGCCATACCGCCGCGCCCGTGCAGGGTCGTGGTGTTGCGCAGGCCCTCGCCGCGGCCGGTGAAGTCCCACACCCGCCCGTCGTGACTGCCGTCGAGGTGGCAGGTGGCGCAGCTCATGTACCCCTCGGCGCTCATGCGCGTGTCGCTGGCGTCGTAGAAGATGCGCTTGCCGGTCAGCACCGGCGCGGCGAGCGGTTCGCTCGCCACCGTCGACACCTGCTGCGACGGCACCGACAGGTCGCCGCGACGGAACAGGCCGTCGGTGTCGAGCACGCTGACGGCGCGGTCGAGGAAGTCGTTGACGAAGGCGCGGCCGCTGGTCGCGTCGACACACAGCCCCTGCGGCGCGCGGCCGGCGCCGAGCCGGGTGACGAAGCCGCCGAGGCCGGTCGAGGCAGCGACGGCGAGGGCGTCGAGCACCACCACCTCGTTGTTGCCCTGCAGCGCGACGAGCAGGTAGTCGCCGAGCGGCGAGAAGGCGAGGGCGCTGGCCGAGTCGCTGTTGTCGATGTCGATGGCGCGACGCAGCGTGTTGGTGGTCAGGTCGATCTGCGCGACGACGTTGCGCACCGTGTTGTCCTGGTCGAGGTCGGCGGCGAAGAGCAGGCCGCGCTCGACGTTCGGTTTGTTGCCGAGCACCCAGGCGCTCGCCCCATCCGGCGCGATGGCGATGGCGGCGAGATGGTTGAGGACGCCGCGGCCGGAGGCGGTGGAGTCGCGGTTGGCGTCGCCGCCGAACTTCGGCAGGGCGAGGGTGCGCGTCAGGGTGAAGGTGGCGGCGTTGACGTCCCACACCTCGGCGCGGTCGCGCGGCGACAGGAAGCGCGTCACCAGGACGCGCCCGCCGTCGGCGCTGACCGCGACTGCACGCGGCGTCGGGCCGAGCGCCAGACGCCCGGTCTCGAGGCGTGTCGCGGCATTGAAGCGCGCCAGCGCGCCGGCGCCGGCGAGGGCGACGTAGATCGTCGCGCCGTCGGGCGAGGCGGCCAGACCGGCGGGGGCGCTGCCGTAGCCGGTGGCGAGGCTGGCGATCGGCGCGCCGGAGGCGTCGAGGACGCGCAGCCGGTCGTCGTCGTGGCAGGCGATCCACAACTGCCCGCCGGCGGCACGGACGACGGCGCGCGGATCGTCGCAGACCGGCACCTCGAGCAGCGTCGCGCGCGTGTCGGCATCGACGCTCGCCAGCGTATCCGCGTCGGGATTGACGGCCCACACCCGGCGCGCGGTCGCGTCGCAGAGGACCTGGCCTCCGGCACTCGGCGGCGGCGCCGGTGGCGCGGCGGTGACGGTGACCGAAACGGTTGTGCTGGCGACGGCTCCGGCCGTGTCGCGCGCCTGCACCGTGGCGCGGTAGTGGCCGCGCGCCGCGTAGGTGGCGGCGAGCGTCCGCGCCGCCCCCCAGGCGGTCTTCGGCGTCCCGTCGCCGAGGTCGAAGCGGAACTCCAGCGCGTCGTTGTTCGGATCGGTCGCGCTGGCCGTCAACGTCAGCGGCGCCCCCGGCGCGACGGGATAGGCCGAGGCGGTGAACGCCGAGATCACCGGCGGCGCATTGCCGCTCACCGTCGCGCCGGTCGAAAAGGTGAAGGAGTAGCCGATGATGCCGTTGCCGGCGGCGTCTTTGATGCCGCCGGCCGGCAGCACGACCTCGTAGGTCGTGTTGGGCAGCAGCGCCGCGTCGGGTTGGAAGGTCAGCACGTCGTCGAAGGAGAAGGTGATGCGCCCGGCCAGCGCCGCGCCGCCGAGCGGGCGGACGATGAACGTCTGGCCGTTGACGATGGTGAAGCTCTCCAGCGTCTCGTGGATGAGCAGCGAGATCGGCGCGCGCAGCGGGTAGCCGCTGCGGCCGCTCTGCGGGATGTGGAAGGCCACCGACGGCCCGCGCGTATCCGGCGCGGCCTGGTGCGCCCAGATGGCCATGCCCTCGTCCTCGCCGATGCCGCCGGTGACCAGCAGGTTGCCGAGCGGCAGCAGGAACTGGCTGGTGTCGATGCCGATCTGGCCGGGCTGGTTCGGGCGCGCGACGTTGCCGCCGTCGAGGTGCAGCACCGACTGGAAGGTGCGCATGTCGACCTTGTGGCCGCCCATGAAGGCGAACTCGTCCTGGAACTGGATGTACATCGACGCGGCGCCGGGCAGCGGCCGATCGGTGATGAAGCGCAGGTCGGACGGGTCGGTGGCATCGACGACGCGGAAACCGTTGCCGTCGCTGTTGTAGGGGAAGACGATGTACAGCCGGCCGTCGCCGCCGCCCCAGATCTCCGGGAAATAGCCGCCCGGACCGCCGGTGCTGAGCACGTCGAGCAACACCGGGTGGGTGGGGTCGGAGACGTCATAGGTCGCGACGCCGGTGCGGCTCTGGTCGGAGGCGAAGATGAGCAGGTCGCCGAGCAGGAACGGGTGGCCGACGACGCCGGTGAGGCCGAGGTGGTCCCAGCGCGACTGCAGTTGCCAATCGCGGTAGATCTCGGCGTCCCCCGATACCTCGCCGTAGCTCCAGTAGGTGTCGTTGATGTACCAGGGCCCGAACAGGCAGCCGCGCGCCCCGGCGCAGGTGAGACCGGGGAAGGCGCCGCGCGTCACCGTGCGCGGCGTCGCGCTGGAGCGGAACGACCACTCGCCGCCCGGCGGCCAGTTGGAGCCGAGGATCAGATACTCGCCGCTGTGGAAGTAGCCGTGCGCGTTGATCGGCATCGGCGTCACGCCCCACTGCTGGCGCTCGACCGGCGCGCGCGGGTTGGTGATGTCCCAGGTGCGCACCTGGAAGTCGGCGCCGGGCTGGCTCGACGGCACCTCGGGCACCGTGAACAGGACGCCGCTGTGGTAGGCGATGATCGCCGTGCGGCCCTGCTGCGGCGCATTGAGGCCGCTCAGCACGGCGCCGGCGCTCTGCGCGACATTGGGGAAGCCCGGCGTCACCGGCGGCCCGACCTGGGCCCCGGCAGGCAGCGATGACCACAGCACCGCGCATGCGACGGCAAGGCGCCACAACCGCGCCGCATGAGTCGATCCCGCCGTCCTGCGTTTCACCCGCACCAGCCCTCGTTGCGCACCCGCATGCGGAGACGCTCCGCCTGCCGGGAATGATGCATTCGACCGTCCAAGTTCCGCGCCAGCCGCGGCACACCGACGGGCCTCGCAGCGGTGGTCGGTCGCGTCACAATTACGACCACGCGGCGTCGTGACACGCCCCTGGATGGCGTGTCGGGGCTAGCGCAGCAGCTCGGCGCAGACGCGCGCCATGGCGTTGGCGAGGTGGGCTGGCGAGGGCAGGATGTGGAAGCGGGACGCCCCGAACATGCGCGGCAGGTACAGGCGCGCCTGGGCGTCGACGGCCAGCGCGAAGCACTCGACGGCGCCCGCCTCGGCCTCGCGTACGGCCTGGCGCACGTCGGCGATGCCGTAGCGGCCCTCGTAGCGGTCGAGGTCGGTCGGCTTGCCGTCGCTGACCAGCAGCAGCAGGCGCTTGCGCGCGCCGCTGCGCAGCAGCAGCTCGGTGGCGTGGCGTACGGCGGGGCCGACGCGCGTGTAGCCGGTCGGCGCGATGCCGGCCAGACGCGCGTAGCCCGCCGCCCAGGGCTCGCGAAAACCCTTCAAGGCCAGAAACCGGCAGTCGCGTCGCGTCTGGCTGTAGAAGGCGGCGATCCCGACCTCGTCGTAGAGGCCGCCGAGCGCCTCGCCGAGCACGACGACCGACTCCTTCTCGACGTCGAGCACGCGCCGATCGGCCACCCAGGCGTCGGTCGAGAGGCTGGCGTCGAGCAGGATCAACACCGCGACGTCGCGCGAATGGCGGCGCCGGGCGGCGTACAAGCGGTCGCTGGCGCAGTCGCCGGCGCGCAGCCGGGCGTAGCGGTCGATCACGGCGTCGACATCGATGTCCGGCCCGTCGGGTTGGCGCAGCCGCCAGGCACGGCCGGCCTCGACGCGCGCGAAGACGGCGCGCAGATCGTCGATGTGGCGGCGGTGGCGCCGGCGCACGTCGTGCAGCAGCGCCCCGGCCGTCTCGTCGGCCGGCGCCACGCTGGCACGCACGCGGCACCAGCCGCGGTGGTAGCGGTGCGCGGCGGCGTCCCATTCGTCGTACAGGACGCCGCCGCCGTCCGCCGCGTCGCTCACCTCGCCGGCGACGTCGCCGAACAGCACGTCGGCCTGATACACCGACGCCGTCGCACGCCGTGAGCGCACCACCTGCGTCAATTCGAGCTCGTCGAGCGCGTCGCCGTGCGCCTGCAGCTCGTCGGCGCCGTCGATCTGCTTACGGCCGCCGGTGTACTGCTCGAGCGTGTGCACCTTCTCGAAGGAATGTACGAGCGGATTCTGGCCCGCGGGGTCCTCGGGATGCTCGACTCGTTCGACCGCCTGACGCGGCCGGCTGCGCCGTTCGGTGCCGGTCGGCAGCGCGGCGGCGGCTCCCTCGGGCAGCGACGGCGCCGCCGCGGCGCGGCGCGACGCGGCGGCCGGCGTCAGCCAACCCCACAGCGGCACCGCCAGCGGCGCGCGGCGCGGCCGGCCG
>JANNRA010000114.1:0-13635 GCA_031401035.1 bacterium
CCCCGGGGGTGGGGCCCCCCCGGGCGGGCCCCCCCCCGCCGGCGCCGGTGGGGCGCGCCCCCCGCGCCCCCATACACCCGGCCCCGCCGGGGCGGCGCCCTCCAAAGAGGCGTCGTCGACGCGACACGCGTCGTCGGGGCGACACCGCAGGCATCATGACGACTCCCCCGCGGCGCGGGTCAGGGTGAGCGGGGCGCCACGTCGAGCACGCCCGACGCGAGAATGGCCTCGGCCACCACCCGGTGGCCCGCCGGCGTCCAGTGCTCGTCGCCGACGAACAGCACCGGCGCGCCGGCGGCGGCAGCGACGGCCAACGGCGCGGTGAGATCGATCCACGCGGCCCCCGGCGCCGACCCGACGGCCTGCGCCAGCACGTGCGCGGCCCGCACCACTGGCGGCGGCGCGGCGCCCTCGATCTCCAACCGGTGCGGGGCATAGAGCACCACGAAGTGCGCCCCGTGCGCCGTCGCGGCATCCCGCATGGCGGCCAACAGCCGCGCGGTGAGGGCCCCCCCCGGCACGTCGTGGTAATCGACCGGCGCCGCGTCGCGCGCCGGCGCCAGCGGCGCGCCGGCCGCGTTGCCGCCGCCCAGGGTCCGACTGGTGAAATCGAGCAGCAGAAAGACGCGGCTGTGGTCCTTGAGCCAGGTGCGGACGGGATCCTGCAGCGGGCGCAGCGCCTGCGTCGCCGGCGTCAGGGTATCGCCGGTGAGGTCGAACAACGGCCGGCGCCCGCTCTTACCGTCGAGGTTGTCGGCCAGGTCGTTGACGAACACCTGCACCAGCACGACGTCGACGCGGCCGGCGGCGAGTTCCTGCAACAGCAGCAGATACTCCTGCGCGGAGCCGAACCCGTTGACGCCGCGGTTGGCGATCGCCGCATCCGGACGGGCACGCTGCAGGTGATCGGTGTAGACCTCTCCCTGCGCGACGCCCCAGCCCCAGGTGAAGGAATCGCCGAGCACCAGCACGCGGCGCGGCGCCTGCAGCGGCGGCGGCGGCGCGGACGCGCGCCAGCCCGCCGCGTCGTGAACGATCACCGCATCGAACTGCGGCCGCCGGAAGCGACGCGTGACCCCCGGCTTGCCACGCCAGCCGAGCACCGCATCGCCGACGTGGAAGCTGTAGAGCGGGTTGGCGACCTCGGGCACGGCATCGACCACGCGCAGCAGCCCCTCGCCGAGCAGCAGCGCCGCGACGAGGCCGACGACGATCAGCGCAAGGCGGCGCGGCACGGCGGGGCTCAGCCGCCGCGCGTATGCATCTCGAGATGCGGATCGCGGCGCAGTTCGTCGGCGGGCATGAGCGGCGCGCGGTCGCGTTCGGCGAGACGGCGCTCGGCGCCGCGGTCATCGCGCCCCCGCCAGCCGCCGGCGAGCAGTGCCGCCAGCTCGTCGCGTGTCGCGCCGCCGCGCAGGGCGGCGCGCAGGTCGGTGCCGAGACGCGCATAGAGGCACAGGTACCACATGCCGTCCGCCGTCAGGCGGGCGCGATCGCAGGAGCGGCAGAACGGAGCCGTCGTCGACGCGATGATGCCGAACACCGTTCCATCCGCCAGGCGGTAGCGCTCGGCCGGCGCCGAGTTCGCCTCGCGCAGCGGCTCGATCGGGCCGTAGCGACGCCCCAGATCGGCGAGGATGGCGTCGCGCGGATACACCTTCTGCGCCGACCAATGGGTGGCGCCGCCGACGTCCATGTACTCGATGAAGCGCACCTCGGCGCCGAGCGGGCGGGCGAGCTCGATGAGGTCCGCGAGCTCGTCGTCGTTGACGCCGCGCATGGCGACGCTGTCGAGCTTGAGGGGGCGGAAGCCGGCGGCGTCGGCGGCGCGCAGGCCGGCGAGCACCTGCTCGAGGCCGTCGCGGCGGGTCAGGGCGCGGAAGCGGTCGGGCCGCAGGGTGTCCAGGCTGACCGTCAGCCGATGCAGGCCCGCCGCCTTCAGCGCCGCGGCGTGGTCGGCGAGCAGAAGGCCGTTGGTGGTCAACGCCAGGTCGCGCAGGGCCGGCTTCGCCGCCAGTAGGCGCACCAGGTTTGGCAGGTCGTGGCGCAGCAGCGGCTCGCCGCCGGTGAGACGCACCTTGTCGACGCCGAGGTCGGTGAAGCAGTCGACCAGCGTCGCGATCTCCTCGAACGACAGGATGTCGCCGCGCGGCAGCCAGACGTAGTGCTCCTCCGGCATGCAGTAGGCGCAACGCAGGTTGCAGCGGTCGGTCACCGAGATGCGCAGGTTGCGCATCGGGCGGCCGAAGCGGTCGGCGACGGGCGGCATGCGGACGCGACTATGCCCGGTCCGCCAGCCAGTCGGAAGAGCCCCCTGGCGCGGCCTGCGGCGGCTTTTCAGGTGTGCATCGTGCTATCGCTCGCCGCATGCCGGTGGTCACGCTGACGATTGCGAGCCAGGTCCTGCGCGGCAACGCCCTGGGCGACCCGTCCGAGCGGCAGGTACCGGTGTTCCTGCCGCCCGACTACGACACGTCCGCGGCGCGCTATCCGGTGGTCTACTTCCTCGCCGGCTTCGGCGGCGGCGGGCGCCTGCTGCTGTCCGAGTCGTTGTGGGGCGAGACGCTGCCGCAGCGCCTCGAACGCCTGCTCCGCGCCGGCACGGTGCGGCCACTGATCCTGGTGATGGCCGACTGCCTGACCCGCCTCGGCGGCAGCCAGTACATCAATTCTGCCGGCACCGGGCGCTACGAGGACCACCTGGTCGGCGAGTTGGTGCCGCGCATCGACGCGGCGCTGCGCACCCTGCCCGTGCGCGAACAGCGCGTCGTCATGGGTAAGAGCTCGGGCGGCTACGCCGCGACCATCCTCGCCATGCGCCACCCCGAGGTGTTCGGCCTCGCCGTCGACCACTCCGGCGACAAGTACTTCGAGCACTGCTACCGGGCCGACATTCCCGCCGCCGTCGCAGCGCTGGCTCGCTACGAACACGATCCGGCGCGTTTCCTCGCCACCTTCCCGCAGCCGCCGAGCGAGCGCGGCCGGCAGTGGTTCACGCTGGTCAACATGCTGGCGATGGCCTCGTGCTATTCACCCAATCCGGACAGCGCGGCCGGCTTCGACCTGCCCTTCGACCCCAGCAGCGGCGAGCTGCGCCCGGAGGTGTGGGCGCGCTGGCTGGCGCACGACCCGGTCGAGCTGGCGGCGCGGCACGCCGACGCATTGCGCCGCTTGCACCTCTACTTCCTCGATTGCGGCCGCTTCGACGAGCATCACCTGCAACTCGGCAACCGCGTCTACACGCGCCGCCTGCAGGCCCTCGGCGTGCCGCACCTGTACGAAGAATTCGACGGCGGCCACATGAACGTGGCGCACCGCTATGAGGTGTCGCTGCAGCGGGTGTCCGAGGCGCTCGGGTGATGGACGGCGCGGCTGCCGCCGCGCCGTCCACATCAGTCCGCGACGCGGTTGCGCAGGTGCACCGGCGCCTCGCGGGGGCGTTGCAGGCGCAGATTGAGCATCTCGACCATCACCGAGAAGCCCATCGCGAAGTAGATGTAGCCACGCGGGATGTGGAAGTGCAGGCCGTCGGCGATCAGCGCCACGCCGATCAAGAGCAAGAAGCTCAGCGCCAGCATCTTCACCGTCGGGTGGCGTTCGACGAAGGTGCTGATCGGACCGGCGAAGAGCATCATGGTCACCACCGAGATCATCACCGCCGCCACCATCACCGGCACATGCCGCGACATGCCGATGGCGGTGACGACGGAGTCGATCGAGAAGACGATGTCGAGCAGCACGATCTGCACGATCACCGCGCCGAACGTCGGCACGACGCGCGTCGATACCGCGCCCTCCTGTCCTTCGAGCTTGTCGTGAATCTCGTGCGTACTCTTGGCCAGCAGGAAGAGGCCGCCGAGCAGCAGGATGATGTCGCGGCCGGAGATCTCGTACCCCCACATCGTCACCAGGGGTGCCGTCAGGTGCGCCAGCCAGGCGAGCGAGAGCAGCAGCAGGACACGCGTGATCATGGCCAGCGCCAGGCCGATGGTGCGCGCCCGGGCCTGCTGTTCCTGCGGCAGTTTCGACGCGAGAATCGAGATGAAGATGACGTTGTCGACGCCGAGCACCAGCTCGAGGGCGGTCAACGTGATGAGGGCGATCCAGATCTCGGGGTTCGTAAGCCAGTCCATGGGGGTGCGGTTCTAGATGGCGACGGGTTGCCGACGCAACGGGGCCGCCAGTCCGGGGTTCCCACCCGGCACGGCGCGGCCGCGGGCGTCGCGACTACTGCCCGAAGCGGTGGCCGCCGTCGGCCAGGTAGACGACCTCCTGCGGCGTCGACGGCCGCCCGAGTACGCCGTTGCGGTGCGGAAAGCGGCCGAAGCGGCCGATGACGTCGCGGTGCTGGCGGGCGAAGTCGAGGAACGCCTGCGCCTGCTGCAGCGCCTGGGCGTCGGAGGCGAAGGCCTCGGTATGGGCGCGCAGCCGCTGCTTCGCCTCGCCGGCGCAGACGCGGGCCAGATCGCGCCACATATACGCGCCCTTCGCCGGATAGAGATTGAAGGGCGAGTCCCGCCACCCCTGCGCCGCAAACAGCGGACCGAGCAGGAACGGCCGCCAGCGCAGCGCTACGCGCGCGGTGGTGCACAGCGCCTCGACGCGCATCGCGGCGGGGTAGGAATAGGTGCTGGCGAATTCGAACCAGAACTCGAGCGGCGCCGTCATGGCGCTGCTGTATCCCTACTGGGCCGCCGTCGCCACCGGTGCCGCCACCGGTGCCGCTGCGCTGGGCAGGGTGACGCGAAAAATGGCGCCGCCCGCGGCGTCGGTGGCATAATCGATGCGGCCGCCGTGCGACTCGATGATGGTACGGCTGATCGACAGGCCCATGCCGAGGCCGGCCGCCTTGGTCGAGAAGAATGGCTCGAAGACCTGCGCGGCGACCTCGGCGGCCAGCCCGGGGCCGCTGTCGCGCACCTCGAGCTGCACCGTGGCCGCATCACCCATGCGCGTGCACAGCTGCAGCGCGCGTCGGCCGCCGCTGTCGTGCAGCGCCTCGATGGCGTTGCGCAGGAGGTTGAGCACCACCTGCTCGATCTGGATGCCGTCGCCACGCAGCGGCGGCAGGGCCACCTGCAGGTCCAGACTCACCGCGACGGAATCCTGTCGCGCGTCGGGCTCGACAATACTCAGCGCCTCGCGGACCAGTTCGTTGAGATCCAGCCACTCCTGCCGCGGCGCCTCGCGGCGGATCAGGTGGCGCAGGCGGCGGATGATCTCGCCGGCGCGCAGCGCCTCGGCCGAGATGACGTCGATCACCGGCAGCACGGTGCCGACGTCGCCGGGGTTGGCGCGCAGGCGGCGGCCGCAGCCCTGGGCGTAGTTGACGATCGCCGCCAGCGGTTGGTTGATCTCGTGCGCGAGTCCGGCGGCCATCTCGCCCATGGTCGACAGCCGCAGTACGTGCGTCAGCTCCGCCTGGCGCTGGCGGGCCTCGGCTTCCGCGCGCCGCTGTTGCGTCACGTCGGCGCTGAACACGGCGAGGCCGATGACCGCACCATCGACGGTGATCGGATTGAAGGCGTTGACGTAGGCGCGCGGGCCGCTGGCCTGCGCAACCGTCTGCTCGACGCTGAAGCGCTCGCCGGCCAGGCCGCGCGCGTAGAGCGGCGCCCAGTAGGCGGCGAAAGCGGCCAGAACGTCGGCCGGATAGACGCCGTCCGGCTGCAGTTCGAACCCGTAGACATCGACGACGCGCTGGCGCAGCGCCGCGTTGCTGAGGATCAGATTGGCGTCCCGGTCGACGGCCCAGATGGCGTCCGTGGCGTTCTCGATCACGGCGCCGACCGCGGCCTGCGAGCTGCGCAACTCGGCCGTGCGCGCCGCCACGCGTTCCTCGAGGCCGTCGTTGAGGCGCCGCACCTCGGCCTCGGCGGCGCGTTGCTCGCGCAGGCGGCTCGCCAGGGCATCGCGCCCGCGCTGGAACTCCGCCGCCACGTAGATCGACACGCCCAGTCCAACGACCATGCCCACCATCGGATACTGCAGCAGGGCATGCAGGTCGCCGTGGGCGCCATAGATGGTGATCACCGTCGAGAGCGCGCCAATGGCTACGACCGCCACCTGCGGCCCGACGCCCCAGGGCAGCAGCGTCGCCGTCGCCAACGCCACCGCCAGGGTCATGAGCATCGTCGTCTGCCCCTCGTGCGCCAGCATTGCCGAAGCGGTGCTGAGCGCGTACATCGCGGCGACACAGGTGAGGCCGATGCCGATGACGGTCCCGCGCGCGCGCGGCCGGCGGCCGCCGTCTTCGCGCAGCAGCATCGCGGCGACGGCGATGACGAGGAGCGCACCGAGCTTCAACGCCCAGAACAACGGCAGCGCCGCATGCGGCTGCAGCGCCAGATCGAAGAGCGCGAAGACGATAATCGGGCCGAGGCACAACGTCACCGCGACGCGCAGGCGGCGCGCCAGACGCCCGCTCTCCTCGGCGTCCGGGTCCAGCGGCGCTTGGCGCTCCGCAACCGACATGGTGGCAAGCCTAACTCACCCGCAGGCGGCTTGGCCAGCCAGCAGACAGGCACTGGCGCTCAGTGTCGGCGGGCACCACCGCGCCGCGCCGCCGCCGCGAGCAGCACCAGGCCCGGACCGACGAAGGCGACGACGATCACCGGCGCCGTCAGCAACCAGTACTGCGCCCGCCCCTCGAGTTGGCAGGCCACCGCGGCGCCGGGACCGCAGACGGCGCCGTCGAGCCAGCCGGCGCCGAGGCCGTTCCAGGCGGCGTGCTGCAGTACGGCCAGCGCAAAGCCGAGCAGCGGCGCCGCCCAGCGCATCGCCCCGGCCGGCGCGGCACGCCCCCAGCCGATGCCGGCGCCGATGGTGGCGGTGAATGTCGGATGCAGGACACCGCCGAGCGCGGCGCGCAGATAGACGCTCTCCGCCAGGCCGGCCTCGCCGCCGGTCACCGCGGCGATGGCAAAGTAGTAGAGGTTTTCGGCCAGGGTGAAGCCGATGCCGATGAGGGCGCCGTAGACGATGCCGTCGATCGCATCGCGCAGGTCGTCGCGCCAGGCGAGCACCAACACCGCCAGCGCCACCGCCTTGGCCCCCTCCTCTACCAGCGGCGCGCCGAGGGTCGCCGCCAGGCTCGTCCCCTGCGCGGCGCCGGCGGCGCTGGTGAACCACAGCCGCAAGGCGCCGTTCGCGGCCGCCGCCACGCTGGGAGCGACGACCGCGCCCCACAGCACGGCGCCCATCACCAAGCGCGCCGGCGCATGCTGGCGACGATCGACACGCAGCACCAGCGCGACCCACAGCGCCGCCGGCACGCTGGCGGCCGCGAACAGGACCGTCGGCGTCTCGAACACGAAGCGCTGGAACCCGACGAAGAGCCCGACGACGAGCAGGACGCCGCCGATCGTTCTCAGGATCTGCGCCACGCGGCCGTGTCTGACGCGCCGCAGCGCATTTCGCAACCGCGTCGCGCACCCCACCGGATCGCCGCACCAGACTCGCCAATGGCCCGCACTACGGCAACTAATGCGGCGGGTTTCTAGGTTCTGACGAGTATAGGGGGATTTCCCTACCCCTGTAAGGGAAGATCCTCATTGATTACTTCACAGCAGCTATGTGAGCTATCGATCACCACGACACACGACATGAATACCTCAGACACTGACAAGCGAGTCGCGCCGGGGGCCACTGAGGCGCGGCGTTCCGACGACGGCCGGCGGCAGCCACGGGGCCGCGCGGATTCGAAGGTGCGCGCCGAGCTCGTGCGACTGCTGGGACCGCGCAAGGCCGAGCTCCTCATGGTGCGCTTCGGCGGCCGCAAGATCCGCGTCCCGCAGCCGGACCTGCGGGCCCGCAACGAACAGGTGCGCAACGCCCTGGACCGGCCGCGCGAGACGCTCACCAGTGTCGCCGAGCGCTTCCAACTGTCGCGCCGCCAGGTCGCGCGCATCGGCAAGACGACATGAATGGGCCCACTTGTGACAGTGCCGATTGAGAAAGTTGAGGTGCACGGAGTACAGGCCCCGTAGCAGGCCTGATTTATTGCTGATCGCCCTCGTCGGGGGATTCGACGGGGGGGGGAATAGCGGGCGCCGGCCGTACCGGTGCTCCACAACCGCAAGGACGGAGGGGAAATGAATTCGACGATCCACAGGACAGTTGTGTCCATTTGTGCCGGTTTCGCGCTGTTTTCAGCCTGGGGGGCGCCGGCCAACGCGCAGTGCGGCAGCCGCTCACCGCTGGCCTGCGCGGCGGTGCCCGTCTCCATTCCGTACCAGCTCAACTGGGCTGCCAGCGAGGGCGCCATCGCCGCCGGTAACGCGCTCGGCACCGGATTCACCGTCGTCGAGCCGCACACCATCAACCTCGACCCGCTGGTGCCGTCCAACGTGTCGTTGAACGGCTACGAGCCGAGCATGCTGGCGGTCGACACGAGCGCCGGGGGCTCACTCAAGATCACCACCAGCCGCGGCATCATGTACCGCGACCCGGCCAACGCCTCCGCCCCGCCCACCAACTCGCTGGTCAACGGCCTCGGCGTCGGCGTCCCGCTGAGCAGCGAGCCGCTGCGCATGGAGACCGTCCTCAGCAGCCTGCCGGCGGCGAACAACCAGGCCGAGCAGGGCGGGCTGTGGTTCTGGCTGAACGAGGACAACCTGGTCAAGCTGGCGGCGATCAGCACCAACGTCGGCACCAGTTACAGGTTCCAGCTCCAGGTCGAGGACTACGCGCCGACGGCGGTGGGCTTTCCCAATCCCGCCATGACCGCGCCGCTGGAGATCAACACCGGCAGCTTCAATCTCGCCGCCGGGACGGCCAAGTTGATTCTGGTCGTCGAGCCAGCGACGTCGAAGTTCACCGCCTCCTACGACATCGGCTCCGGCCCGGTAGTGATCGGCTCGTTCCCGCAGGCCTCGAATGCGGCGGGGACGACGTCGACCTGCCCCTCCGGCATCTGTCCGACCCCGGGCGCCGAGTTCTTCGCCGGCGTCAACCACGACGCCAACGGCGGCACGCCGAACGTGCATCTGGCAGGCCTGTTCGCGACGCAGCGCCAAAACACGACCATCACGCCGCGCAAGGTCTACACCTTCGACAGTTTCCGCGTCGGCGAGTCGTGCACGACGGGCGCTGATTGCACGGACGGCACCGTCTGCAACGGCGTCGAGACCTGCGTCGCCAACATCTGCCAGCCCGGCACGCCGCTCAACTGCGACGACGGCAACGTCTGCGACGGCACCGACACCTGCTCCCCGACGCTCGGCTGCCAGGACGGCACGCCGCTCAACTGCGACGACGGCAACGTCTGCGACGGCACCGACACCTGCAGCCCGACCCTCGGCTGCCAGGACGGTACGCCGCTGAACTGCGACGACGGCAACGTCTGCGATGGCACCGACACCTGCAGCCCGACCCTCGGCTGCCAGGACGGCACGCCGCTGAACTGCGTCGACAGCAACCTGTGCAACGGCGCCGAGACCTGCAGCCCGACCCTCGGCTGCCAGGCCGGCACGCCGCTCACCTGCGTCGACAGCAACCTGTGCAACGGCGCCGAGACCTGCGTGCCCGCGACTGGTTGCCAGGCCGGCACGCCGCTGACCTGCAACGACAGCAACGCCTGCAACGGCGTCGAGACCTGCGTGCCAGCAACCGGCTGCCAGGCCGGCACGCCGCTGACCTGCACCGACAGCAACCCATGCACCACCAACTCGTGCATCCCGGCGAGCGGCTGCAGCGTCGTCAACAACACCATCCCCTGCGACGACGGCAACGCCTGCACCAGCAGCGACGTGTGCGGCGGCGGGACGTGCAGCGGCACCGGCGTGCCGCTGTGCTGCACGCCGGTCAACACGGTGCAGCTCGACACGATGGTCAAGAAGACCGTCCTCAAGCTGAAGGCCGACGCCGGCGGCGACAAGCTCATCGCCAAGGGCGCGTTCGTCTCCGCCGGGGTGTTCAACCCGGCGGACGTGGCCGTCTCGCTCGGCATCACCGACAGCGCCGGCAGCCTCTACGAGGGCAGCATCGTCACCGGCAGCTTCGTCGCGAACGGGACCAAGTTCCAGTTCAAGGACAGCACCGCGCCGTACGAGCAGGGCGGCGTCTACATCTCGAGGCTGAAGGTTCTCGGCGACAACGCCACCGTCAAGTACCTGTTCAAGGCCCGCGGCCTCGACCTGCCGACGCCCGACACCGGCGTCGGCAGCCTGGTCATCAAGGTCGGCGACAAGTGCTACGTCGACGGCAATCACGTCTGCTCCGGCACCGCGTCGATCGCCAAGTGCCAGTGAACCGACTCCGCTCCATCGGCTGACGCCGCCGGGGGGAGGACCGCGTGCGGTCCTCCCCCCGCTCGGCGCGGCCGTTCAGTCAGTCTTCGTTCGCCCAGTGTCTGCGCAGGTCGCAGAGGAGGATCCCGGTCATGTCGAGTGTAATCAGCCGCTTCTCGCTGTCCGTCATCGCCACCCTCGGCCTGCTGCTCGGCGCCACCGCAGCCGCGCACGCCCTCCCCTGCTACAATGGTGCCGGCGGCGGCGGCGCGCAGGACTACTCGACCCTCGACTGTTCCACCCTGCAGGTCACACCGCCGTACAGCCTGACCTTCGACGTCGACCACGGCGGCCTCGGCAGCGGTGCCGGCGGCACCGGCACCGGGACCGGATTCTTTATGGTCGATCCCCCGTCGGTGCGAAATTTCGCTACCCTCGGCGCCGCGGATCCTCACGATCTCGTCGGCACCCCCGGCACCGATGCCTTCTTCGTCTTCAGCAACGACGTGCTCGGCTACGAGCCGGGCCGGCTTTCGTTCCCAGTCAGCCCCAGTGGCACGCTTCGCATCACGGCCAGCAAGGGGCTTCAGTACCGCGCGCCGCCCCCGGTGACCACGTCGGTGAACACCAACTCGCAACTGAATGCACTGGGCGTCGGCGTCGCGGCCGCAGGACGCAAGATCCGTGTCGAGACCAGTGTGGTCAACGCTTTCGCCGGCCTCTCGGGCACGAACTTCTCGCAACAAGCCGGACTCTGGTTTGGCGTCAATGAAGACAACTACGCCAAGCTGGTCGTTTTCTACAATGCCGCCAACCAGTGCAAGATCCAGCTTGCCGTCGAACGCTACATCGACGCCCCTGCAAGCACGCCGCTCGAGCAGAACACCGCCGCCACAAACCTTCCCTGCAGCACCTCGACGGTCCATCTCAGTCTGGTCGTCGACCCTGCGACGAATGTGGCGTCGGGTACGTACCAGTTCGGAGCCGGTCCGGTTACGGCGATGCCGGGAACATTGGCGGTGCCCGCGTCTTTCTTCACCGGCGTCAACCACGATCTCGATGGCGGAACGGCGAATCTGTCGTTCGCCGGGCTCTTCACCAGCAAGCGCAACGCCGTCGAGACCTCCGCGCTCAGCTTTGACTTCGATCGCTTCCAGCTCTTCGACGACACCCCCAAGAACCTGACCTGGACGCCGTCGAGCGTCACCTTCACCGCCGAGCCCAGCCAGGTGAAGAACCAGTCCGTCTCGCTGTCGACCAGCGAGGGTACGGCCAACTTCACCGTCGACACCAGCGGCGCGCCGGCGTGGATCCAGTCGGTCGCGCCGAGCGCCGGCTCGACCGGCACCGGCGGGACGTCGATCGGGGTCACCGTCAACACCACCGGTCTGCCGCCCGGCGCGTACTCGGCGACCCTGCCGGCCACCGCGCCGACCTACACCGGGGCCAGCCTGACGGTGAATCTCACCGTCGTGCAGCCCTTCCCGGTCGGCGGCGCGCACAAGAACTTCCAGCCTGTGCCGCCGGGTGCCCCCGTCCCGTCGGGATTTACCGAGGACATCGGCGAGGCGTACGGGCTGCGCACCAGTGGCGAGACCTTCGGCTGGATCAGGCAGGACAGCGTCGGGCTGGCCAGCCCGCTGCCGCTCAACCTCTCTGGGCCGACGCCGCCGACGAACACGCGCGACCGCAACCGCGCCAGCATTCCACAAGAGCTCGATACCATGATCCACATGCAGTACGGCGACATCGTTCCGCCGGGTACCAATGGCAACACGACGCCCGGCGCCTGGGAGTACGCGCTGCCCAACGGCACCTATCTGGTGACGGTGAGCGTCGGCGACCAGCCGAGCGCAACCTATGACAGCCTGCACCGCATAAACGTCGAGGGTGTGAACGCGATCAACAACTTCCAGGCCACGGCGGCCGACGAGTACGAGCAGGGGACCGTGCTTGCCACCGTCACCGACAACCGGCTGACCGTCGATGCCATCGGCGGCAACAACACCAAGCTCAACTACGTCCGCATCGAACAGCCGCAGTGTCTGGTCCCGGGCGACTGCGTCGGCGCGCTGCCGGCGTGCGGCGCCTTCGCCTGCGTGGTCGGCATCTGCGAGGTGCAGCCGGCCAGCCCGAGCACCACCTGCCGCGGCGCCGCCGATGCCTGCGACCTCGCCGAACTGTGCGACGGCGCCTCGACCACCTGCCCGGCCGATGTCCTCGCCCCCATCAACACCCCCTGCGGCGACTCGAGTGACACCGCCTGCACCGATCCGGATTCCTGCGACGGCAGCGGCGCCTGCCTGTCCAACCATGCCTCGCCGGTCACCCTCTGTCGCAGCGCCGTCGATGTGTGCGACGTCGCCGAGACCTGCACCGGCGGCGGCGTCTGCGCGCCGAACGTCTTCGCCGGCGCCGGCACGCCCTGTGGCGATGCGAGCAACACCACCTGCACCGACCCCGACACGTGCAATGGCGGCGGCACCTGCCAACCCAACCACGCGCCGACCAGCACCGAGTGTCGCGCCTCGAGTGGCACCTGCGATGTCGCCGAGACCTGCTCGGTGAGCGGCACCTGCCCGGCCGACGCCTTTGCCAGCGCCGGCACCGCCTGCGGCGATGGGAGCGATACGGCCTGCACCAATCCCGACACCTGCGCCGGCGGCAGCGCCACCTGCCTGCCCAACCACGAACCGATCAGCACCGTCTGCCGCGCCTCGAGCGGCACCTGCGACGCGGCCGAGACCTGCTCGGTGAGCGGTACCTGCCCGGCCGACGCCTTCGCCAGCGCCGGCACCCCCTGTGGCAGCGCCACCAACGACACCTGCACCGATCCCGACACCTGCGCCGGCGGCAGCGCCACCTGCCTGCCCAACCACGCGCCGATCAGCACCGTCTGTCGCACCTCGACCGGCACCTGCGACCTCGCGGAAACCTGCTCGGTGAGCGGCACCTGCCCGGCCGACGGCTTCGCGCCGGGCGGCACCGCCTGCGGCGATGCCACCAACGACACCTGCACCGACCCCGACACCTGCGCCGGCGGCAGCGCCACCTGTCTGCCCAACCACGCGCCGATCAGCACCGTCTGTCGCACCTCGACCGGCACCTGCGACCTCGCCGAGACCTGCTCGGCCGCCGGCACCTGCCCGGCCGACGCCTTCGCGCCGGGCGGCACCGCCTGCGGCAGCGCCACCAACGACACCTGCACCGACCCCGACACCTGCGCCGGCGGCAGCGCCACCTGTCTGCCCAACCACGCGCCGATCAGCACCGTCTGTCGCGCCTCGACCGGCACCTGCGATGCCGCCGAGACCTGCTCGGTGAGCGGCACCTGTCCGGCCGACGCCTTCGCCACCGCCGGTACTGTCTGCCGCGCCGGCAGCGGCGCCTGCGACGTGGCCGAGAG
>JANNRA010000115.1:0-21608 GCA_031401035.1 bacterium
CGTGCACACCACTTGTGCGTCTACCCCCAACCCCCCCCCCCCCCGCGGGCCCCCCCCGCCCCCCCGGGCGCGCCCCCCCCCCCCATAATTCCGGGCAAAATCCCCACGGCCCCCCAACGCCGCCAGGGGTGTCGAGAGCCCGCGAGATGTGGCGGGGATTTCGGATTCACGACACTAGCGTTGACCAGGCAGGCCGCGATCCGGGCCTGACGCTAGAGGAACGCCTGGATGGCGGCCAGCAGCTCGGCCGGGCGGTCGAAGTGGACCATGTGGCCGGCGCCGGGGATCTCCAGAAACGGGTGGTCGCGGAAGCAGGCGCGGCGGCGGGCGAGGTCGTCGGCATCGAGGTACACGGCGCCCGGGCGCTCGTGCCAGAACTCGCCCGATTCGGCGCCGTGCACGAGGAGGGTCGGCGCGGCGATGCGGCGCCACAGCGCCATGTTGTACTCGAGATTGAACGGGCCGGGCACGGCCATCGTCGCGAGCATGGCGTCGAACTTCCACTCCAGGGTGCCGTCCTCGATGGCGCGCGTGCCGAGCCGCGCCAGCGTGCGCGCCTGCGACTCGTCGAGGCGCGGATTGCGTTCGCGCAGGCGGCGGTAGGCGGCCTCGAGGTCAGCGAGGCCGGGATGACCGGCCAGGGCGCGGTCGATGCGCGTCAGACCGGCGATGCTCCAGTCCACCTCGCCGTCCATGTTGAACGGCGGCGGGCCGAGGCCCTCGATCATGACCACGCGCGCCGGCACGGCGGGGTGGCAGGCGCTGTAGTGCCCGACCAGCTCGCCGCCCATCGAGTGGCCGATGAGGATCGGCCGCGTCAGGCGCAGCGCGCGGATGAAGTTGTGCAGGTCGAGGACGAAGTGGCCGAACGCGTAGTAGGGCGTCGTCTCGCTGTCGCCGTGTCCGCGCAGGTCGATGGCATAGACGTGAAACCGGTCGCGCAGGCCGCGCGCCAGCTCGTCGAACGAGTGCGAATGATCGCGCAGGCCGTGCACGATGATCAGCGGCGGCGCACCCTCGGCGCCCCAGTCGCGGAAGTGGATGCGCAGCGTGCCGCTGCGGAAGAAACGTTCGGAGTACATGCCGAGAATCGGGCCTGTCGGGCGATCAGCGACGCCCGTCGATCAGACTACCAGAGCGCCTCGCCCTCGCTGCGCACCAGGGCGTGGAAGGCTTCGGTGAGACGGCGCGTAATCGGCCCCGGCATACCGGCGGCGATCGGGCGGCCGTCGGCGATGCTCACCGGCATGAGTTCGGCGCCGGTGCCGGTGACGAAGGCTTCGCTCGCCGTGTACAGATCGTAGCGCGTCAGGCGGGTCTCGGCGGTCGGGATGCGCGCCGCGGCGGCGAGCTCGAGCACGGCGCCGCGCGTGATGCCGTCGAGGGCGCCGTCTTGCGGCGCGGGCGTCACCAGCCGGCCGCCGCTGACCAGGAACAGGTTGTCGGCGGTGCACTCGGCAATGAAGCCCGCGGCGTTGAGCATGATCGCCTCGTGCGCGCCGGCCTGCTGGGCGTCGATCTTGGCGAGGATGTTCTTCAGGTAGTTGAGCGACTTGATGCGCGGGTCGACCGCCTCGTGCGAGACCTGGCGGGTCGCCGAGGTCATGACCTTGATGCCGCCGGCGTACAGCTCGCGCGAATAGACGCGCACGTCGGCGACGATGATGATGATGCTCGCGGTCGGGCAGCTCAGCGGGTCGATGCCGAGCTCGCCGACGCCGCGCGTGACGACCAGCCGGATGTACGCATCGTCGCGCTGGTTGCGCCGCACCGTCTCCTCGACCGCCGCCTGCATGGCGTCGATGGCGAGCGGAATGCGCAGCGCCAGGGCCTGCGCCGACGCGTAGAGCCGTTCGAGGTGGGCGCGGTGGCGGAAGATGCGCCGGTTGTACACACGGATGCCCTCGAAGACGCCGTCGCCATAGAGCAGGCCATGGTCGAAGACCGAGATCTTTGCTGTCTCGCGGTCGTGAAACTCGCCGTCAATGTAGATCTGCATACGCTGCCTCTCCAACCGAATACCTGGCCCAGGCTTTTCTTCTACACGCGGGGAAAGCGTGGCGGGCGCTTCTCGAGGTAGGAGGTGACGCCCTCGCGGAAATCCGGTCGCTTGAAGCTCTCGACCATCAGGCCGATGGCCTCGCGTTCGGCCTGTCCGAGATCGGCGGTCAGGTGCTGCCACACCTGGCGCTTCATGATCATCATCGAGGTCGGCGAGCAGTTGGCGGCGAGATCTTCGACGTAGTGGCGGCTGACGGCTAGCAGCTCGGCGGCCGGGACGACGCGGTTGACCAGGCCCATGCGGGCGGCCTCGGCGGCGTCGATCTTGCGCGCCGAGTACAGCAGGTCGAGGGCGTGTGCCGGGCCGATCAGGCGCGGCAGCAGCCAACTGGCGCCCCATTCGGCGATCAGGCCGCGGCGCGAGAACGAGGTGGTGAACGAGGCGTCGCTGCCGGCGAAGCGCAGGTCGCAGCAGGCGACGATCGGCACCGCCATGCCGGCGACCGGACCGTTGACGGCGGCGATGATCGGCTTCCGGATCGACAGCAGATAGCTGTAGGTGCCGCGGAACGCCTCGCCCATCGCCGCGTCGCCGGGACTGGCGGCGGTCAGTTCGGCGGGGATCGCCTCGGCGCCGCCGCCCTCGCTGATCGACTTGAGCAGGTGCATGTCGGCGCCGGCGCAGAATCCGCGCCCGGCACCGGTGAGGATGATTGCCACGACGCGCGCGTCGGCCTCGGCCTGCGCCATGGCGTGCTTGACCTCGGCGCCCATGCGGTCGGTCCACGCGTTGAGCTGCTTGGGGCGGTTGAGGGTGATCACCGCGGCGGCATCGGTCACGTCATAGAGGATCTGTTCGTACATCGGGTCTCCGTCCGGTTAGGCCGTCGCCAGCGTCCGTCCCTAGGCGTTATCGGGCGGGCGGACAAGCCGAGGTCCGCCGCCGACGTCCGGCGCCGGCACGCGGCCCGGCGCCGTGCCGGTGGACACTCTCTGGCAGGGTCGGTAGAGCCCGGGGCGGGCTTGGGTGCGAACAGGAGATGCCGCGATGCTGAATTTTCAGGCCGGACCACGACGGCTGCGTCCTACGTACGACGAGAGCGAGCGCCAGCCCTATCGCCGCATCGTGCCGGCACCCATGAGCCCGACGGTCGGCGCCGAGATCGACGGGGTGTCGTTGGCCGCGGCGATGGACGACGAGATGTTTGCGGAGATCCATCGCGCGCTGCTCGAGTACAAGGTCATCTTCTTCCGCGACCAGGACCTCACGCACGCCCAGCACGTCGCCTTCGCGCGCCGCTTCGGCGCCCTCGAGGTCCACCCGTTCGTCCCGCACCGCGACGGCCATCCCGAGGTCATGGTATTGAAGAAGAACGATCGCGCCGGCGGCTACGAGAACGTCTGGCACAGCGACGTCACCTGGCGTCTGGCGCCGTCCCTGGGCTCGGTGCTGCTGGCGCGCGAGGTGCCGGCGGTGGGAGGCGACACCCTCTTCTGCGACATGTACGCCGCCTACGAAGGCCTCGACGATGAGCTGCGCGCCTCGCTCGACGGCCTGCGCGCCGTGCACGACTTCACGCACACTTTCGGCCGCTTCATGGATGCCGCGGAGCTGGCAAAGAAGCAGGTGGAGTTTCCGCCCGCTGAACACCCGGTGGTGCGCAGCCACCCGGAAACGGGCCGCCAGGGACTGTACGTGAACGCGGTCTTCACCTCGCACATCGTCGGCATGGCGCGCGAGGCGAGCGATCGACTGCTCGAGCTGCTCTGTCGCCAGGCGACGGTGCCGGAGTACCAGTGCCGCTTTCGCTGGCGGCCGCACTCGGTCGCCTTCTGGGACAACCGCGCCGTGCAGCACTACGCCGCGTCGGACTATTACCCCAGCCGGCGCCTGATGGAGCGCGTGACGATCTGCGGCGACGTGCCGCGCTGAGCCTCGCGCCCCTCAGGGCGCGCACGCGGGGTGGGCGGCGGCGTGCAGGCGCAGGATGCGGTCGACCTCGTTGACGACGTCGGGGTGGGACTGCATCGAGTGCGGGCTGTCGACGACGAACTCCGACTCGACCCCGGTGATGTGGGCGCTCTGGTACTTGACCACGCCGTCGCCGCCGCTCTCGGCCGGGCCGCCGCCATCGACCCCGACGATCGAGTGGGCGGGAATGCCAGGCGCCACCGGGATCGTTCTCAGTGTCTTGATGAAGGGGTTGTTCGGCGACATGTTGTCGATGCTGGTCGGGATGCGCTGCAGTTGCATGTACCCCGACCTGCCGTCGCTGAGCCCGACGACGTCGGCGGTGACGCCGACCAGGTTCTTCGGCATCGAGATCAGCCACGCGGCCAGTCGCGAGACGAACTCAGGGCCGGCGAGGTAGCTGCCGCCGTGCGGCGTGGCGACGAAGATGACCCGCTTCACGAAGGGCAGTGGCTCGACGAAGAGGGCGTCCTTGAGCAGCGTCCTGCTCCCGTCGGAGAGCTCCGCCTGCTCGAAGGGCTTGCTGCTGACGTTTGCCCACAGCTGGTCGCCGGTGTCGACGGCGGTCATCTTGGTCAGCAGACCGCCCTGGCTGTGGCCGACGACGACCATGTCCTGCAGACAGGGGTCGGTCCCCTCCGCATCGAGGCGCGCCACGGCCTCGCTCAACGCCTGGCGCAGCAGCATCGACGAGTAGGCGATGGGATTGCCGCTGTCGTAGGTGAAGAACCAGAACTGGAAGCGCTCGCGCAGCTCCGGGTCGGCCTGCAGGTCGTTGACCATGTCGGCCCAGCGCATCGGGCTCGAGGCCGTGCCGTGTACGAAGACGACTGGAATGCGGCCGCGGTGGAAGGGTTCGATGGCGCCCAGCCGGGCCGGCTTGTGGACGTCCAGCAGGTTGCCCAGGAAGGCGGACAGTTCGGTGTCCCACAGGCGCGACTGGACCACCGACGAGGCGAGGGCCACGGTCGGTTCGGCCTCCAGCGGCACCGGGACTCCGGACACCACGACCGTGCGCACGTCGTTGGTCGGATAGATCTCGAGCCGGCCGGTCAGCTGGTCACCGCGCAGCTGCTGGCGCGCCTGATCGAGGCGCAGGAGCGCGGTCACCGGGACGTGCAGGGCCTTGCCGGTCAGGCGGTCGCCGGGATCGCTGTCCGCCGGCTCGGTCGAGGCGGTGAGCGCGGCGCCGAGCCCCGGCTGGCGGTAGCGATTCTTCATGCCGACCACCTCGATCTGCGCGGCGGGCTCGAGATCGACGAGCCGCAGGTCGCCCCAGAGCAGATTCTGCTCGTCGAAGCTCACGGCGAGCGAGCCGAACGGAAGCGGATACGCTCCAGCGCGGAAAACGACCCGCCGGCCGTCGTCGCTGCGAAACGCCGCCACCAGGGCGCGGCGGTACAGATCCGCGGCCAGGGGGACGTCCGGGTCCATCGATTTCGCCCACGGCGGCGCCGCCTCGCCGGGAAAGAGGTAGGCGTAGGCATACACGGCGGCTGCAAGGGCGTAGTCCCGGGCCTCCTCGTCCTCCCCCACCTGGAGCGACATCTCCGCCAGGGCGATCAGCCCGGCATTGTCGTTGTTGTCCGCGGCCACCTGCACGTGCAGGCGTTGGATCGCGGCGCGCGGGTTCTCGGCGAACAGTTCCTGCAGATTGTGTCGGCGCAGGACGACTTCGCTCTCCCGGCTCAATTCGTCCGTGGTCAGGACACTCGCCGCCTGGGCCCGCGAGGCATCGCGCGGCGACAGGCGCTTGACGGCGACCGGGGGGCCGAAGCAGCCGCTGCAGAGCAGGGCCACGCCGACGCAGAGCACCGTCGAACGCGTCGTCGCCGAGTCGTAGCGCATAGATTCGGTTCCTTAGTCCGGCCCGTCGCGGTTCGCCAACGCGCGGTGCGGTCAAGCGCCGAGCGGCGAGGCGCGGACGGCGGCGACGAAGGCGCGCAGGCGCGGCAGGCTGCGCGCCCCGTCGGGGGCCTCGACGCCGGTGTGCACGTCGACGCCCCACGGCCGCACGGTCGCGATCGCCGCGCCGACGTTGCCCGCCGTCAGCCCGCCGGCGAGGAGCACCGGCGTGCGCACCTGCTCGACGATCTCGCGGCTGAGCGCCCAGTCGTGCGTCAGGCCGGTGGCGCCGTGGCGACCGGTGGCCGGGTCGAAGGTGTCGAGGATCAGCGCGTCGGCGTGCCGTTCGAGGGCGCGCGCCTGCGCCAGCGCCTCGCGGCCGGTGACGTGCACGGCGCGGATGATCTTCAGGTGCGGCAGGCCGGCGCGCAGCAGCGGGATCTCCTGGGTCGGGAACGGGCCGTGCAATTGCAGCGTCGAGACGCCCAGGTAGCGGCACAGCTCGACCGCCTCGCGCGCCGTCGCCACGTAGGTGATCGCCACCGAGGCGACGAACGGCGGCAGGGCCGCGATGATGCCGCGCGCCTTGGCCTCGGTGAGATCGTCGTGCACGCCGGTCGGCAGGCGCACCGTGAAGCCGAGCGCCTCGACACCGAGGTCGGCAGCGGCGAGCGCCTCCTCGAGCGACGAGACGCCGGCGATCTGGATGCGTGTGCTCATTGGGCGACCGGTCCCGGGGCGACCGGTCCCGGGGCGACGGGGGCTGCAGCGGTGTAGCGGCGGCGAGCTCTCGTGTCTCGCGTCCGCGGCCGCCGCATCGGTGCGGCGAGAATCAAGGTGTCGGGCCGTAGAGGGCCTGGCGCAGGTCGATGGCCAAATTGCTGCCGTCGAGGCGCAGGTGGCGGGGATTGAAATCGGGGTGGTGGATCGACAGCACGATGTCGCGCGGCGGCACGTCGGCGGGGGTGGCGAAGCCGGCGATGCCGGCGGCGTTGGTGCTCAGGGCCGCTAGCGTCTGGTCGTGCGCGGTCAGGACGCGCACCGCGGCGCCGGCGATCGGCGGCTTCTCGCCGCTGGCGTCGGCGTCGTTGTCGCAGACGATGACGCGCGCCGTGCGGCCGTCGGGAGCCGGCTCGACGGCGACGTCGAGGTCGCGCAGCCAGATCATCGGCTCGCCGGTGATGCCCTGCAGGCCGATGCGCTCGGGGTGGCGGGCCGGGTTGGCGCCGAGGGCGACGTGCTGGGCGGCCATGCCGTGGTCGCTGGTGAAGACGAAGAGCGTCGAGTCGAGCAGCCCCTTTGCGGATAGCATGTCGAGGACGATACCGAGGCGGCGGTCGGTCTCGGCCACCGCTTCGCGCAGCCCGTCGCCGTGCGGCCCGTACTCGTGGCCGGCGCCGTCGGTGAGGGTGAACTCGTGCGCGGTCAGCACCGGCGGCGCGTGCGTCGGGTCGTCGAACAGCACCAGCACCTGCGCCACCCCGCGCGCATCGATGACCGCCTCGCGCTGCAGGCTCTCGTGGCCGTCGGCGAGCCAGCGCTGGCTGATGGCGGTGCGCAGGTCGGCGCTGAGGGCTTTGAGGCGGTCGCGCGCGCCGAGGGTGCGGCCCTCGAGCGGCGCGTGGTCAGCGCCGCGCCCCTGCGGCTCGTGGATGCTGGCGGTGCGCGCGCTGGGGCCGAGGACGCGACGGAAGGCCTCGTAGAGCGTCTCGACGCCGGCCCCGAGGAAGCTCTCGGTCATCATCGCCTGGCCCTGCGGCGCCAGCGCCTGGCGCGTCTCGCGCTGGTAGTACGTCGGGTTGACGATGTCGTGGTGGCCGCACCAGGCGCCGGTGAGGAGGGCGCTGTGGCTCGGCCAGGTGATGCTCGGAAAGTTGACCGTCGAGCCGAAGCGAAAGCGGGCGCTGCGGTCGAGCAGGCGGCGCAGATTGGCGATGCCGGGATCGTCGTGGTCGATGAGCCACTGGAGTTCGCTGTTGCTCAGGCCGTCGAAGATCACCACGTAGGTGCGCGCCGGGCGCGCCGCGCCGTCGAGCAACATGTCGTCGAGCAAAATATCGGACAGGACTCGGCCGTCCTGGCGCTCGAGGTAGACGTCGGGGGCGACACCGCGTTGGCTGGCGCGGCGGCCGCTGGCGTCCTTGCCATCGACGGTTGGGAAGCCCATGAGGCGGCACACGGTCGGCGCGACGTCGACGTGGCGTGGGGCGCTCTCGTAGAGGCCGGGGCGGATGCCGGGGCCGGCGAAGGCGAGGGGGGCGCGCGACTGCACGACGTCGAGGGCGCCGTGCTGGCCGGGCTGCAGGCCGAAGGCGTAACACTTTGGGCTCAGTACCAGGTCCGGGGCGAAGGGACTGTCGAAGAGCTGCGCGATGCGTTCGCAGGCGTGCGGGTAGCTCAGTTGTGCCGGCTCGATGAAGGCCTGATTGGCATCGTCGGTCGGATGGCCGGAGGCGGCCGCGGCGCGCAACTCGTCGGCGCAGGTGGCGACGGTGTCGTGGCGCTGGTCGGCGATCGGGTTCTCGCCCAACAGCTCGACGATGGGAAAGGTCAGTCCGGTCGCGTCGAGGCGGCGCTCGAAGCGGACCATGCCGCGTCGCGCCCAGACCTCGTAGGCGTCGTCGCGGTGGGTGATCACCAGGTCGACGTGGTCGGCCACCGCCGCATCGGTCAGCAGGGCCAGGATGGCGCGGTTTCCGGATTCCTCCTGGGCGCGATCGAGTCCCTGGCCGCCGGGCCGCTCCGGTCCGAGTCGTTCGCTCATGCGTCTCGTTCTAGCCGCTCGCCGCGCCGCGCGGTAGCGGCCTCCGCGAGGAGGTGCAGGGTACGGTCGAAGGTCGGCGGTGCGGTCAACGATCGGCACGGCCTCGTGCACGAGGGGCAGCGCCATGGCCCCCTGCCGTTACACGGACGCGTTGGCGAGCCTGCTCGGCAGCGCCGGTCGAACGTCAGCCGAGGCGCCGCGGCAACTGAACCCTGCGCCGCGTCGCGTGGCGTAGCGCCGGCAAGAGCCGGAGTCACCGTCTCGAGCGGGGGCGGTTGCGGCGTCGTGGACGGCGTCGGCGGCGCCGGCTAGAAGGCCGTCGATGTCGAGGCTCCTGCGTCCGTGACCAGCCACGCGCTTCCCGCCCACGCCGACACGGTCGTCGTCGGCGGCGGCACTGCCGGTGCCGCAGTCGCCGGCCTGCTGGCGGAGCGGGGCGACCAGTCGGTGCTACTGCTCGAGGCAGGGCCCGACTACGGACCGCGTGACGGCCGCGCCTGGCCCCCCGAGCTGCTCGATGCGCGGGCGCTGCCGATCTCGCACGACTGGGGGTACGACAGCGCCGAGACTTGGCCGCACCGCCGCCTCCCGTTCGAGCGCGCCCGGGTCCTCGGCGGCTGCTCGTCGCACAATGGCTGCGCCGAGATCTGGGGCAGCCGTCGCGACTACGACGGATGGGCGGCGCTGGGGAATCCGGGCTGGACGACCGACGAGATCCTGCCGTTGTTCGAGGCTGGCGCACGGCGTCTGCGCGTGCGGCGCTATGCGACGGCGGAGGTGACGCCGTTCCAACTCGCCTGTCTGCAAGCGGCGCCCGGCGCCGGGTTGCCGGTGGTGACCGACCTCAACGATCTCGACCAGGATGTCGGTATCGGCCTCAATCCGGTGAACATTCGCGACGGCACGCGCTGGAATGCCGCCTTCGCCTACCTCGATCCGGTGCGCGGTCGGCCGGGACTGAGTATCTGCGGCGAGGTCTTGGTCGACCGCCTGTTGATCCGCGGCGGCCGCGTCGACGGCATCGCCGTGCTGCGCGCCGGCGCCCCGCGCGCCGTGCGCTGCGGTCGCGTCGTACTCTGCGGCGGTGCTTACGGGACGCCGTCGATCCTGCTGCGCTCTGGCGTCGGTGATCCGCCCGAGCTGCGCCGGCTGGGCGTGCCGACCGTCCTCGCCCTGCCGGGCGTCGGCCGCAATCTGCACGATCATCCCGTCTTCGGCTTGGTCTTCGCCGGCACCCCGCAGCTCGAGCAGCGCATGCGCGCCTTTGCCGCACGGTGTTGGATGCCGGAGGAGCAGACGCTCGCCAAGGCGCGCTCGCGGCGCTGCCGGGCGGGCTTCGACCTGCATCTCTTTCCCACCGGCGGGCCGACCCCGGAGGGCGACGGCTGGCGCTGGCTGTTCCCGATCGCCTGTATGACGCCGCGCTCGCGCGGCGCGCTGCGCCTGGCGAGCACTGATCCGAGCGCCGTGCCGCGCATCGACCACGGGTATCTCAGCGACCCCGCTGGCGAGGATCTCGCCGTACTGCTCGACGGCCTGGAGCTCGGGCGCGCCCTGGCGCGGCAGCGCCCGCTCGCCGCGCTGCTCGGTGAGGAGCTGCTGCCGGGGCCAGCCTATGTCGAGCGGACGGCGGCGGCGCAGCTGATCCGCGAGTTCTGCCAGCACTATTCCCATCCGGTGGGCACCTGCCGCATGGGTCCCGCCGGCGATCGCGGCGCGGTGGCCGACGCGCGCGGCCGCGTGCACGGGCTCGACAACGCCTGGGTGGCGGACGCGTCCTTGATTCCGGTCATTCCGCGCGCCAACACCAATATGCCGGTGCTGGCGGTCGCCCAGCGTGTCGCCGGCTGGTTGCCCTGATTCGCACGGAGTCCCAATGTCGCTTGCTCCGCACCTGCCGGCCACAGAGCTCGTCGCGTACATCCGCTGCCCGCGTTGGCGCCGGTGGAAGTGCTGCGCGGCCACCTCGACCGCATCGCCCGCTTCGACGTCCTCATGATGCCGACGCTCCCGGCATCGCTGCCGTTCGTCGCCCCGCACTGCCGCGAGGACCTGCTGCTGCGCCTCGGGTGCCAATTCGAGCAGGCGCGGCCGCGGCCGCTGGCGCCGCCGTGGTACTGCTGATGGACCGCACCGCTCTTGCCCGCGTCGTCGAGGCGTCCCCGTATGCCGCCGCGCTCGGGGTGCGCGTCGAGCACGTCGACGCCGGCGGCGCGCGCCTGCGCCTGCCCTATGCCGACGCCAACTCGAACCCCGGCCAGGTGCTGCACGGCGGTGCGATTGCGTCGGTGATCGACATCGTCGGCGTGCTCGCCGCGCGCGCCGCACTCGGTGTGCCGTCGGAGTGGGTCGTCGGGACGCTCGACCTGAGCGTCGACTACCTCGCCGCGGCGATCGGGGTGGACATCGTCGCCACCGCGGAGGTGCTGCGGCGTGGCAAGGAGATCGTCTACAGTGCCGTCGATGTGCGCACCGACGCGGACAAGCGAATCGCCTACGGGCTGGCAACGGCGCGCGCCGTCGATCTCGCCGCCGGTCCCCGCGCCACCGAGCGCCAGCGCTGGACGCCGGCGGTGCCCGGCAGCGGCGCCGTGGCGAAGATCCCGGGCGCCGACGCCTTCGTCATGGCGCCGTTCATGCGACGCCTGGGCATTACCGTCGAGCACGCGCACGATGCCGCCGCGACGCTGGTCCTGCCGTGCGTGGCTGATCGGGCGGATGCAGACGGTGCCCTGCACGAGGGCGCCCTGGCGGCGTTGATCGATACCACCGGCGCGCTGGCAGCGTGGTCGCTGACCGGCCTCGACATGCGCTTCAAGGCGTCGACCGTCGGGCTGCACGCCAGCTTCCACGGCCGCGTCGTCGGCGCCGACGCCGTTGCGCAAGCGTCGACGCTGCGGCGCGACAACGAGATCTTCCTCAACCACGTCCGCGTCGGCGCCGGCTCCAACGGCACGGTCGTCGCAACCGGATCGGTCACCTACCGCATCGTCATTCCCTGAGCCGCCGCGGACCCGGCATGAAGTCGACCGAGCAAGCGCAGCGCGGTGTCAGCGAGGAAGAGCAGCATGGCGAGCGGCAGCAGCAGCCAGTCCAGTGGGTAGGCGACGGCGCGCGTGCCGGGGTGGCGTTCAAAGAGCGCATCCGCCGGCGCGTTCAGGCGGCCGCCGGTGCCGGCGGTGAGGCGGGTCAACAGCGCCAGGTCTGGCGCCGTGCGTGTGAACTCGGCGGCGGCCCCGTCGTCGAGGGTGGGAACCGTCAGGCGCATGGCCTGCTCGCGCACCGCGCCGCCCTGGAACCGGGTGACCATGGTGATGGCGTGGCGCCCTGGCGGCACGTCCAAAAGACTGGCGGTGAACTCGCGCGGGGTGTGCTGTACGAGGTCTAGCTCGCGCGTGCGGTCGCCAACCGTCAGGCGGGCGTGCATGGTCGCGCCCTCGACGCCGGGTCCGGCGGCGCGCACGGTCAGGTCGGTCGTGTCGCCGCGCCGGCGGGCGCTGATCGCCAACTCGTCGTCGGCCTGTTCGCGCGCCACCCATTGCGCTGTCTGCGACCAGAACTTGGTGAAGTCCGGCCAGACGACCCAGCGCTCGGTGTCGTCCCCGGGGCTGGCGGTGAAGGCGGCAACGCGGCCGAGGCCGTGCTGCCAGACGGTGAGGAGCGGGTCGGCGCGGTCGCCGCGCGGGACGCGCAGAAGGACCTCGGCGCCCGGTTTGGGCTTGGCAAAGGCGTAGCCGCTCAGCGGCGGCAGGCGCGGTTCTTCGAGGCCCTGCAAGAGGGCGCTGGCCGTGGCGATCTGCGCCTGATGCGTCTCGGCGCTGGGCGCCGCGGGCGCCAGCGCGCGCGCCGCCTCGCGCAACATGAGATCGGGCAGCGCGCGGGCATTGTCGACGTAGTGGAACTCGCCGCCGGTGCGCCGCGAGATGTCCCGCAGCAATTCCACGTTGACCGTGTTGTCGCCGACGCGGATGGTCGTGATGCGGATGCCGTCGCGTGCCATGGCGGTGGTCAGGGCGGCGTACTCGCCAGGGGTGGCGCGGTTGGTGTCGCCGTCGGTGAGCAAGATGACGTGCCGGTTGCGGACCCGCGCCGCGCGCAGCTGGCGATGCGCGCCGGTGAGCGCATCGAGAAAATCGGTGCCGCCGTTCTCGACCAGGCGTGGGAGGAGGGCCTCGAGCTCGCGCCGATTCTGGCTGAGCGCGCGTAGCGGGGCGATCTCGTACGGCTTCGAGTCGAAGGCGATGACGCCGACCTGATCCTGGTCCTTGAGCTGCTGCACCACGGCCAGCGCCGCTTGCTTGGCGTAGCGCAACTTCTCACCGTCGCGTCGCGTCCCGATCCGACTATTGTAGCCCATGCTGTTCGATCGATCGATGACCAGCATGAGCGCCATCGGTTCGCGCGCCCCTGGCTTGGGGCGGTTGGGTTCGAGCGTTACCGGCAGCAGGCGGGCGAGGGCGGTTCTGGCGAGGGCGGCATCGCCATACGTCGCCGCGCCACCGGCGAAAACCAGGCCGCCGCCGCGCTCGCGCACCCAGCGCTCGAGGATGCCGGCAGCGCTGGCCGGGAGGGTGGCCGCGGTGACGTCGTCGAGGACCACCGCGTGGTAGGGCTGCAGGCCGGCGAGGTCGTGCAGCCACGACGGCGCTTGCACGTCGACGCGCGCGCCCTTCTGCTGCAGCGCGCGCGCAACGGCGGACGCACGCCGCGGGGTAAGGACGAGAACGCGCGAGTGCTCACGCAGGGTCACGCCGACTTCGCGCGCTGGCGGCGCCGCGCGCGGTTCGTCGGGCAGGCTGAGCACGGCGCGCAGCCGGTGGCCGCCGTCGCCGACCAGGTGCGGCGCCATCTGCAGGGCGGTGCGGCCCGGGGCCAGTTCGACCGCGGCGCTGTCGGCGATCTGATCGTCGAGGTACAGCGTCAGGACGGCGGGGCGAGCGTCGCCGTCGTTCTGCGCCACGACGCGCACCGGGACCGGCTGATCGCTGTCGGCCAGCGTCGGGGCGGCCAGCTTGTCGACCCGGACGGCGGCCACGACGCGGCGTGGTGGCACCGCGGCATCTATGTGGACCCCTGCGGCCCGCAGCCAGGGTATGCGACGCGCGGCGTCGCCGCGGGTCTGATTGCCGTCGGTGAGCAGTACCAGGCGTCGTTCGCCGCTGCCGGGCAGGATCGCCGCTGCCGCGTCGAGGGCAGCGGCGACATCGGTGACCGCGACTGGGGACGCGTCGGGCGTATCCGCGAGTGGCGCTGGTGGCGCCGGCGGACGCAGGAGGGTGGTGCCATCGCCGAAGGCGAGCACGGCGAGCTCGTCGCCGGGCGCAAGTTGGGCGCTCAGGCGGTTGACGTAGGTCCGCGCCCATTCGCGTCCGTCCGCGTCGATACTGGGCGAGGTGTCTATTGCCGCCACGACGGTGAGGTGATCGTCGGGCCGGCGTGTGGTCAACTGCAGACCGGCGAGGGAGAGGACCAGCGCGATATAGGCGGTGGTGCGCAGGGCGCTGGGCAGGCGCCCGACCGGGTGTGGCCAGCGGAAGAAGACGGGCGCCGCGACCAGCAGCATCAGGGCCGCTGGGGTTCGCAGGGCAACGCCGAGCGCCTGTGGATGCGCGACCAGGTAAGCGATTGGGCCGTCCATCACGCCTGTCGCCGAGCGAAAAACCACTCGCCGATGAGCAGCGCTGCCGCCACAGTCGCGAGAGTACCGCCGGCGCCACCACGCGCGGGCGTCTGCGGGGCACGCGCTGCCGGCGCGGCGTCGGCGAGCCGTGGAGCGGTGGCCGGCCGACCGATGTCGGATTCCTCTGCGTCGCGCAGAGCCGCATAGAGGCGCACGGCGGTGCCATCCGCCTCTATGCGATATGCGCCGACGAACGGGGTGTCGACGACCGCTGCATCGGTCGCTTCCAGGCGGCGCTCGCCGCCACGCGGATCGAAGACCCGACGCGGCAGATCGGCCAGGCCTTCGATCACCTCGATGCTGCCCGTCGGCACGACGCGAACGTCATCGTCCGCGGGGGCAAGCCAGTCGAGCAGGTTGAGCAGCAGTACGAGGATGTCGACGCGCTCGGCCCGTAGCAGGCCGTCGGCGACTGGGTCGAAGGCCATCACTGCGCGGCGCCAGCCGTCGGCGGTGCCGGCGAGGACCAGGGGGATGTCCTGCGTGTCGGTGCGGGAGAGGAGGACGCTGTCTGCCCATGCCGGCGCCGCCAGGATGCGAGCCTCGGCGACGCGGAACGGGAAGTCCGGTTTGATGCCGTGCAGGATCGGGTGCTCCTGCATCCAATCAACCACCGGTACCTCGTGTGCCTCGCCGAGGGGGGGGAAGGGTCCGCGTACGTCGCTCGGGGCGAGGTAGAGTGCGGCGGCGTCCGTCGGCAGCGGCGGCGCGACGCGGTGGAAGAGCACCACGTCGGCACCCGCTCCGCCGCGATATGCGTCGCTTGCGACGACGGTGACCACCAGACCATGGGTCGCGGCGGCGATGCGTTGCAGGTCCGCGCGCAGGCTGGTGTCATCGGTCACGGCCAGCACGCGGATCGGCGGCTGTGCGCGGACCAGGGCGTAACCGAGATTGTCGACCGCCAGGGCGTCGTCGACCTCGAGCGAGGCGCGCAGTACGCCGGGTCCGGGCAGCTGCCGAATCGGAAACCCACCGACACTGCGCGGCGCCAAGGTGAATCCCTGCCGTCCGATGATGGTATCGTCGAGGTGGAGCGTGAGGACGCCGTGTGCTTCCCGGCGGGCGAAGTTGCGCACGGCGACGAAAGCGTGCGCTGCGGCAGGGTCGTCGAAGCGGCCCTGGAAAACCTGTACGTCCGCGATGGCGAGGTTGTCGTCGGTCTCGCCGACCGGGAACACGGAGACCGCGTCGCGCCACGGCGCCGCCAGCCGCGCGGGTGGCGTGTCGGTGTGCAATTCGATGCGCGTCGCGCGGTCGCCGCGCTCGGCCGCGCGCCGGGCGAGGCTCAGCGCGGCGTCGAGATCGGCCGCGGTGTCGACCGGCTCGAGCGCGGCCAGTCGCCGCAGCGTCTCGGCGTGGTCGGTGGTCGGGGCGACCGCGACGGCCGGTTGATGGCCGGCGGTTACGAGCATCACTTCGGCATTGCTCGGCAGCGCTTCGATCCGGTCGCGCACGGCGCGGCGCGCCTGCGCAAAACGCGATTCGCGCCCCTCGTGCGCCTGCATGCTGGCCGACATGTCGAGCACGAAGACGGTCCGCGTCGATCCGGCGCCCGAGGGGTCGGCATCGCGGTGTGGGTCGGCGAGGCTGGCGACCAGGGCCAACAGCGCCACGCATTGCAGCGCCAGCAGCCAGTTCGGGCGCAGGCGTGCGGCGCGCGTCGGTGCGGCGGGCAGCGTACGCCAAAGCAGCAGCGACGGGACGTCGACCCGGCGGCGTGTGCGTTCGCGCAGATGTAGCGCGATCAGTACCGCCAGCAGGCCGGCGAACAGCCAGGCGCCGGGGTTGGCGAAGCGCAGCATCATTGCAGAACGCCGATGCGTGGCAGATCGGCGAGCAGGCAGGTGGAGAGGCCCGCGGCGGTGTCGGGAGCCGCGAAGGCGACGCCGCGCCGCTCACACCAGGTCTTGAGGCGCTGCAGGTGGGCGGTGACGGCGGCAGCGTAGGACTGGCGCGCAGCAGCGTCGATCTCGACATCACGGGTAGCGCCGGTCTCGACGTCGCGCAACTGCAGGCGGCGCGGTAGGGTGGCGGCGTCGCGTTCGCGGGGTCCGATCGGGCGCAGGGCGACGACGTCGTAGCCGCGCCCGCGCAATTGGTCGAGCGCGGCTTCGGCCATGGGCGCTTCGAGGAGAAAATCAGACAGCACGATTGCGGTGCCTGGCAGCTGTGCGGTGCGCAGGTAGGCCTCGATGCCCTCGGTCAGGCGGGTGGGTCCGGCGGGCGCGAGCGGCGCCAGGAACGCGTGCAATTCGGGCAGGCGCTGCATGTGACGCAGCATCGGGGAGATTTTCCGGGAGTCGTTGGCGAGGACGGCGGCGCGCACGGGGTTGCCGAGACGCAGGGCGATGTAGGCGAGACTGGCGGCCAGGCCGGCGGCGAAAGCGAGCTTACCATCTGCCGGTGGCGAGCCCATCGATGCGCTGGCGTCGAGCAGCAGGTGCAGGGGAGCGTCGCGCTCGGCGCGGAACGTCCTGACGACACGCTGATCGAGCCGCGCCAGTGCGTTCCAATCGACGTAGCGCAGGTCGTCGCCGGGCGCGTATGGCTTGTGCGCGGCGAGTTCGAGTCCGCTTGTCTGCGTGGTGTGGGCGACGGGGGTGGCGCCAGGGCGGTGACTGACGCTGCGCTGCGCCGCGAAGCGCAGGCGATCGAGCCCGCGCACGAAGGGTGGCTCGCTGACCCGGCGGAGGGTGGCGCGCAGGTCAGCGATGGAGGCGTCTGGCGGCATCGAGCAGCCGGTGGATTAGTGCGCGCGGATCGATGTCGTCGGCGCGTGCGGCGAAGTTGAGCACCAGCCGGTGGTTAAGCGCCGGCACGGCGACGCGATCGATGTCATCGTAGGTGACGTTGACACGGCCGGCGAGTAGGGCGCGAACTTTGCCGGCGAGCAGCAGCGCTTGGCCGCCGCGCGGGCTCGATCCGAAGGCCACATATCGGGTAATGTGGTCATCGGGCGGCAGCGGACTGCCCCCCGGTGGGGCGAACTTCGATCCGCGCGGAATTGTCGCCCGCACCAGAGTTGCGGCGTAGGCTTCGAGGTGGGGCGCGACCAGCACCTCGCGCACCAGGGCCTTCAACTCCTCGATCCGTGCCGCGCCCTTGCGTGTCGCGAAGACAGGCGAGATCGGGGTCGCCGCGTTACCGGTGGTCGAGCCGATGATGCGCTGCATGTCGGTCGCGTTCGGATACGGCAGAAAGACTTTGAACAGGAAGCGATCGAGCTGCGCCTCCGGAAGCGGATAGGTTCCTTCCATTTCGATGGGATTCAGCGTCGCGAGCACGAAAAACGGCGGTGGCAGCTTGTGGGTCGTGCCGGCTGCCGTGACCTGACGCTCGGCCATTGCTTCGAGCAGCGCTGATTGGGTCTTCGGAGTGGCACGGTTGATCTCGTCCGCGAGCAGGATGTTGGCGAATATCGGTCCTTTGGCGAACACCAGCTCGCGGTGGCCATCCTGTTCGAACAGCATGCGAGTGCCCGTGATGTCGGCCGGCATCAGGTCGATGGTGAACTGGATGCGGTTGAAGCTGAGATTGAGCGCCTGAGCCAACGACCGCACCAGCAACGTCTTGCCGGTTCCCGGGACGCCCTCGATCAGCACGTGTCCGCCGGCGAACAAGGTGATGAGAATCTCCTCAACGACTTCCGCTTGACCGACGATGACCTTCGCCAGTTCCGTGCGGATGCGCGTGAAGGTCTCGGTGAAGTCTTCGATCAGCGCCCGCGCGGCTGCGGGCTCGAGGCGTGCGATCTCGGGAGTTCGCGGGGTCGCGGCACGGCTTCCACGCGCGGTGGGCGCGGTCTGGTGCGCGGCCGCGTCGTCGGTCAGTGGGGCCGGATCGATGGGGGGCGTATCGCTCATTCGCGAGTAAAAATGCTGCGCACGATCAGTTCGTGCTCGGGCGGTACCATGCCGCGCTGCAGGGCCGCAGTCTCCGATTGCTCAGAGTCCATGCCGGGCAGGGGTGGTTCGCCGACTGCGGCGCCGGTGGGCACGTTCGGGCGGTCCGGCGAAACCTGCGGCTCGGCCGTGCTCGGACCCGCGATCACGAAGGCGCGTAGGGAGATCGCCACTGGCTGGGATGGGTCGCTACCGAGCGACCCGCCGTCTGGGTCGCGGTCGCCGAGCAACCCGCCCGGCATGGAACCGCTGCCGCCGCGTCCCGCGCCGGCGCCGCCGGCGGCCCGATCGTGCGCGCTGTCGTCTTTCGCTCGCCGCGGCGCTTGGTTCCGCCTGCTCTCAGAGGAGGTGGCGGCGGAGGCCGAGGGCACCGATTCCTCGGTCCCCTGGTCGACGCCGGGGCGGGAGACGCCGTCCCTCCGTGGATCCGGGGGGGACCCTCCGTCGAACGCCGCCCGAATGGCCTGTCGAAGAGACTCCGCCGCGGTAGGCGCTGGCTGCGCCGGCCGCGACGAGCCATCGGCACCGGCGCCCACAGCCGGCGCGCTTGCGCCTGTGGGCGCTGCGGCAACCGATGGTGCGGCGGAACTGCCGTTCCGGCCAGCCCCTGATCCCACGTTCGGTGCGGGGCGAGGAGCCGCATCTGGAGCGTTGCCATTCGATCCGCCGACTGCAGCGACCACCTTTGACGTGTCCAGCGGAGTGACAGATGCGCGGTCAGAGAATGGAACTGGGGGGCGGGCATAGAATGCTGCGGCGGTGAGAACCGCCAGGGCCGCGGGCACCAACGACGCCGACCGGGCGACGCGGTTCGGTGCCAATCGTCCGAGGCTCCATGCGTCGTGCGAGGCGAGCGCCTGGTCGACAAGAATTGGTAGCAGGGGAGATGGAGAATTCGCTGCGGTGAGCAAGGTCGCGAGCCGGTCGTCGAGCCGGGCGCGACGGTCGACGAAGTGGACTGTAGCCGTCGGCGAAAGCCAACGCCGCCAGGCGCGCCAGACGCAGGTCGCGGTGGTCGCTGCGGCGGCGATCAGCCCGAGCCCGGCCACGATCGCGAAGGCCGTAGCCGGGGCGCGCAAGGCCGCGCCGACAACACCGGCGGCCATGAGGATTGCGGTCGACAGGGAGATGGAGGCCGCGTCCTGTACCACCAGTCCGTTCAAGCGCGCCCGAATGGCGCGGAGCTGTGCCTCCACTTGCGCAACTCCCCCGCTGACCAACGCCATCAGTCCGACACCACCACCAACACGACGATAGAGGACGACCTGCAGCGAATCAACGCACCAAACGGTTGCTTGAACCCGGTCCAAGGTCTGAGGGATACTCGAGTCCAGTATGAGCAGTGAGCGCGAAGTCATTCCCGACGTCCTTGCCGACCGATACGCCAGTGCTGCGATGGTGGCGATCTGGTCGCCGCACGCGAAGGTAATACTCGAGCGCGAGTTCTGGATCGCGGTCATGCGCGCCCAGCGCGGGCTGGGGCTCGACATCCCGGCCGAGGCCATCGACGCGTATGATCGGGTGAAGGGCGATGTCGATCTCGACCGCATTCGAGCCCGTGAAAGGGTCACCCGCCACGACGTCAAGGCGCGCATCGACGAGTTTTGTGCCTTGGCCGGGGTTGAACATATCCACAAGGGGCTGACGAGCCGCGACCTGACTGAGAATGTCGAGCAACTTCAGGTGCTGCGTTCGCTGCAATTGCTGCGGGTAAAGTACGCGGGCTGCATCGGCCGGTTGGCGGACCGCGTCGTCCAGTTCCGGGCGATCGCGTTGACTGGTCGCACCCACAACGTGCCGGCCCAGGCGACCACGGTGGGCAAGCGCCTGGCAACTTTCGGCACGGAGATGATCCATGCGTTCGGCGTCTTAGATGATCTGCTGGCGCGTTATCCCCTGCGTGGGCTCAAGGGGCCGGTTGGTACGCAGCTCGATCTGCTCACACTGTTCGATGGCGACGCCGCCAAGGTGGAGGCGCTGGAAGCCGGGATCGCCGGGTCGCTCGGCTTCAGTCGGGTTTTGGGCGCGGTTGGGCAGGTCTATCCGCGTAGCTTGGATCTGGAGGTGGTCAGCCTCGTCGTGCAGCTGGCCGCCGGACCGAGCAGCTTCGCGTACACCCTGCGGCTGATGGCGGGACACGACCTCGCTGCCGAGGGCTTCCAGGCCGGCCAGGTTGGCTCTTCAGCGATGCCGCATAAGATGAATCCGCGCAGTTGTGAGCGGATCAATGGGTTGCGCGGCGTGCTGGGCGGCTACCTGGCAATGACCAGCGAGGTCGCAGGCGGCCAATGGAACGAGGGAGACGTGTCCTGTTCAGTGGTCCGCCGCGTCGCCCTGCCGGGTGCCATGTTGGCCATCGACGGCCTGCTCGAAACCCTTGCCACCGTCTTGGGCGAGATGGAGGTGTTCAACGGGGTGGTCGAGGCGGAACGGGTGCGGTTGGCGCCGTTCCTGGCCAGCACGACAGTCCTCATGGCGGCCGTAAAGTGTGGCGCTGGACGTGAGACGGCTCACGACGCGATCAAGGAGCACTCCGTAGCTGCTGCCCACGCGATCCGCGTCGGCGCAGCCCCGGCGCTGGCGGAGCGGCTGGCCGCAGACTCCCGCATCGGCCTGACCCCCGACCTGATCGACCAGGCGATGGCCATGGATGAACGGTTCCTTGGCGCTGCTATCGCACAGGCCGACGCTTTCGTCATCGCGGCTCGCAGCCTTGTTCAAAGCGTCGACGGTGCTGCAGACTTCAGCCCCGGACGAATTTTGTAACCCTGGGCGGCTGCAGGCCTTGACTCTCATCCGGCACTCAAATAGAGAAGGGGATCTCGCTTCGCGCCTTTCGTGGCGTCGGTCTTTGAAATCTAGGGAGTAGGTAAACGGTATCGACCAATGGGGAAACCCTACGGTCGATTCGCGTGCGAGGATCTTTTCCGGGCACGACTCTCAAGTCGTGCATCGATGCCTCCGGTCAGCCGGCGGCACGATCGATTTAACTGGAGAGTTTGATCCTGGCTCAGAACGAACGCTGGCGGCGTGCCTAACACATGCAAGTCGAGCGGGAAAGCTCCCTTCGGGGAGCAAGTACAGCGGCGAACGGGTGAGTAACACGTAGGTAACCTACCCTGGGGACTGGGATAACTCGCCGAAAGGCGGGCTAATACCAGATAAGACCACGAGGGCTGCGGCCCATGTGGGAAAAGGTGGCCTCTACTTGTAAGCTTCCACTCCGGGATGGGCCTGCGCGCCATTAGCTAGTTGGTGGGGTAATGGCCTACCAAGGCTTAGATGGCTAGCTGGTCTGAGAGGATGACCAGCCACACTGGGACTGAGACACGGCCCAGACTCCTACGGGAGGCAGCAGTGGGGAATATTGCGCAATGGGCGAAAGCCTGACGCAGCGACGCCGCGTGGGTGATGAAGGCCTTCGGGTCGTAAAGCCCTGTC
>JANNRA010000116.1:0-46941 GCA_031401035.1 bacterium
GGGGGGCGTGGGGGGCCCCGCCGGGGGGGGGCCCCCGGGGGGGGGGGGGGGTTGTGGGGGGTTAACGCCACCCCCCCCCGGGCTGGGCGCGGCCCCCCCCCCAACGTCCCCATCCGAGACGCTTCCCCGGTTGACATGCCCCCGGGGCGGCGGATTCTCTATTCCTCCGTGCCCTCCGTCGATCCCGCTCGCGACGCACTCGTCCGCGCCGCCGTCGTCCGCGCCCGCCGCAGTCCCTTCTACGCGGCGCACCTCGCCGGACACAGCGACGATCTCGCCGCCCTGCCGCTGACCACCAAGTCACACCTACGCGACGCGACGCCGTTCGGCATGCTGGCCGTGCCGCCACACCGCGCCTGGCACTACCACGAGACCAGCGGCACCGCCGGCGAGCCGATCTCGACCTGGTGCGGCCTGACGGAACTGCGCGCCATGGCATCCATCGTCCAGCGCAGCGTGCCCGAGCTGGCGCAGGACACCATCCTCCTCAACCGCTTTCCCCTCTTCGCGCCGGTCTCGTTCGTCTTCGAGGAGGCGCTGCGCGCCGCCAACGCCTGCCACATCGCCGCCGGGACGATGAGCTGGGACGTGCCGTTCGAGCGCGCCGTCGACTTCATCCAGCGCCTCGGGGTGACCGCGGTCGCCAGCCTGCCGCTCGAGCCGATACTGCTGCACGACGTCGCCAAGGACCGCGGGCTGGATCCGCGCCAGGTCTTCCGCACCGTGCGCGTCGTCTTCTGCGGCGGCGCCATCCTGCCGCCGGCGCTGCGCCGCGCCATCGAGACCGACTGGGACGCGCGCGTGGTCGAGATCTACGGGTCGAACGAGACCATGCTGATGGGCGTCGGCTGCCGGCGCGGCCGCCTGCACCTGTGCGACGAGCTGCTCGAGTTCGAAGTGCTCGAGCCGCGCACACTGCAGCCCGTCGCGCCGGGTGCGCGCGGCGTCCTGACGGTCACCAGCCTGGTGCACGAGGTCATGCCGCTGGTGCGCTACGTCACCGGCGACCTGGTGCGTATCGATCCGGTCGGCTGCGCCTGCGGTCAGGCCGGTCCGGTGGCGGAGGTGTACGGCCGCGCCGACGACGCGATCGAGATCGGCGGCGCCCAGACGACGTCCTACGAGGTGCTCGACGCCGCCTACGCCGCCGCCGATGGGCTCGGTACGCGCATCTTCTTTGCGCTGGTGCGACGCCGCACGTTGCATCTGCTGATGGAGGTGCCCGATCCCGGCCGCCACGATGCCCAACTGGCGGGCCGCCTGGCGGCCCAGCTCGGCGTGCCGGTGGTGGTCGAATTTCTCGCCCGCAACGAGGTCCTCGACCGCTCCGCCCTCTACCGCGGCCCGAAAATCTACAAGCCGTCCGTGCTCAGCGACTGGCGCGGCGCCGGCCGCAAGCCGATCACCATCATGGAAGCCCTGCTCGAGTGGCCGAAGTACGACCCCCGTACGCTGCTGCACCTGGCGCGACGGCAGTTCCGCAGTAGTCGACGGCGGGCGCGGATTCTCAAGGAAGACCGGTGATCGTGGCGGATGTGTCGCCCGGCGACCCGCCGCCACTGCACGCAGGAGTTGAATCGCTGTTGGTGGTGGCCAACCCCAGCCGCATGCCGGCCGGCTTCGACGCGGCGGGGGCGCTGCGGCGGACGCGCGGTGACGGCGGCGATGTCGAACGCATCGTCGGATGGCTGCGCGCGGGGAGCCAGCATCTGGTCGTCGCGGCGGGCGGCGACGGCACCGCGCGCGCCGTCGCCGCGGCCCTGATGACGCTGCCGGCCGGCGAACGGCCGGCGCTCGGGCTGCTGCCGCTCGGCACCGCCAACAACCTGGCCCGCTCGCTCGGCCTGCGCCGCGTGCGCCGCGACGCGACGGCGTTGACGGTGGCGCTGGCGGCGCTGCGCCGCGGCAGGCTGCGGCCGCTCGACCTCGGCTGCGTCAACGGCGCCTGGTTCGTCGGATCCTGCGCCGCCGGCATGGACGGCGCCATCCTCGCCACGCGCAACCGCTGGCGCGCCCGCTGGAGGCTGCGCGGCGGCTATCCGCTGTATCTGGCCAGTTGCGCGGCGAACCTGCTGCGGCATCGCCCGGCGACACTCGCCCTGTCGCTCGACGGCGGCGCCGCCGCGTTTGTGCCGGCGCACAATCTCCTCGTCCTCAACACCGCACTGTACGCCGGCGAGTTCCGCTTCGACACCCGCGACCGCAGCGCCGACGCACGGCTCGACCTGCTCGTCGCGGCGTCGGCACCCGCCTACGTCCGCGACTTCGTCAGCGCCTGGGGACGCCAGCTCGGCGTGCCAGTCGGCGCCGCCGACCTGCGCCCGTTCAGCACGGCGCGGATCGAAGCGGAGGCGCCACTGGCGCTGCAGGTGGACGGCGAGGAATTCGCCCCGACGCGCCTGCTCGAGGTACGCCTCGAGCCAGCCGCCCTGAGCGTGGTCGTCCCCTGAGGGCGGGCGGGTCCGGATCTGCATCCCCTCACCCTGACCCTCTCCCTGCGGGAGAGGGGACCTTGTCGCATGCATGGGTCCCCTCTGCCGCAGGGTGAGGGGATGCAGACAGGTTCCCAGCCCGCCCTTCGAATGCCCCGCCGCCCATACTACGCTCTCTGCCATGTCGTCTCGTGCGTTCCTCACCGGCTGCGGCGCCGTGTCGCCGTTCGGCGCCGGTGTCGAGAGCCTGTGGACGGCGCTCTGCGCCGGGCGCTCGGCCGTCGCGCCGCTGCGCGGCATCGTCGTCGACGGCCTCGGCGGCGTGCTGGCCGCCGAGGTACCGCCCGAGGCGGTCGCCGACGACGGGCGCGAACGCATCGACCGCTTTGCCCACGCCGCGGCGCTCGAGGCGCTACGCGACGCCGGATTGCGGCTCGCCGACTGCGACCGCACCCGCGTCGCGGTGGTCGTCGGCACGACGCTCGGCGCCATGCCGATCGGCGAGCGCTATCTGCGCGCCCGGCACGCCGGCGCGCCGTTCGCGGCGCGGCGGCTGCTCGGCCACCCCTACGCGGCGACGGCCACCAATCTCGCCCGCGCCCTCGGCACGCGCGGGCCGGTGCTCAGTCCGTCGATCGCCTGTGCCTCGGGCACGCACGCGCTCGGCCTGGCGCGCGACTTGATCCTCCACGACCACGCCGACGTGGTCCTCGCCGGCGGCGCCGAGGCACTGTGCGAGTTCGTGTTCGCCGGCTTCGCCTGCCTGCGCGCCACGACCGCGACGGCAGTGCGCCCCTTCGACGCGCGCCGCGACGGCCTGGCGCTGGGCGAGGGGGCGGCGCTGCTGGTGGTCGAGTCGGAGGCGCACGCGCGCCGCCGCGGCGCGCCGCTGCAGGCGGAGATCGCCGGCAGCGGCCTGTCGTCCGACGCGGTGCACATGACCGCGCCGGCGCGCGACGGCGCCGGTGCCGCCCGCGCCATGCGCGCGGCACTCGCCGAGGCGGGCCTGACGGCGGACGCCGTCGACGTCGTCAGCGCGCACGGCACCGCGACAGTGTTCAACGACGCGATGGAGATGGCGGCCCTGGACGCCGTCTTCGGCACGGAACGCCGCGTCCCGGTCAGCGGCATCAAGGGCGCCATCGGCCACACCCTCGCCGCCGCCGGCGCCTTCGAGGCCATCCTCTGCGCCCGTATCCTACGCGACGGCGTCGTGCCGCCGACCGTCGGCTGCGACGAGGTCGACCCGACCTGCCGGCTCGACCTCGTGCGCGGCACGGCGCGGCGGGTCGCGGCGCGCGTCGTCTTGTCCACGTCGTCGGCGTTCGCCGGCAACAACGCGGCCCTGGTGCTGCGCGCCGTCGCGCCGTTCCCCGCGCCTGTCCGTCACCCGCAGGGGGAAACGGAAGCGAGGCCGTGATGCGCGCCGTCGTGGTCACCGGCTTCGGTATTGTCTCGCCGCTCGGGCACTCGCTGCAAGAGCTTGCGCGGCGGGTGGCGGCGGGAGAGCAGGCGGCGACGACGGCGGACGGCAGCGTCATCGCGTCGATCCCGCTCGATGTCGTTCCGGCGACGGCGCGGACGCGCATCGGCCGGCTCGATCGCCTCTGCCGCCTGGCGCTGGCAGCGTCCTACCTGGCGCTGGACGACGCCGCCGTGACCCTGCCGCTGGCGGTGCCGGAGCGCGTCGGGCTCGCCTTCGGCAGCGGACTCGGCTGCCTGCTCAGCAACGCCGAGTTCTACGCCAAGGTCGTCGCCCAGGGCGCTGCCGCGGCCAGTCCGCGCGCCTTCGCCTACACCGTCTCCAGCGCCGCCGCCGGGGAGGTGTCGATCGCGCTCGGCCTGCACGGCCCCAACACCACTCTGCATATGGGCCTCGCCGCCGGCGTCGCGGCGCTCGGCTACGCCATGGACCTGGTCGGCAGCGGCCGCGCCGATATGGTCCTGGCCGGCGGCGTCGATGCGCTCGACGCGCCGCTCGCCGCGGCGCTGCGCGACATGGAGCTGTTCAAGACGCCGGCGCAGGCGCGGCCCTTCGTCGACGCGGTGGCCGGCCTGTGGCCGTCCGAGGGCGCCGCCATCGCCGTCGTCGAGAGCGCCGCCCACGCCGCGGCGCGCGGCGCCCGCGTGCGCGCCCGCCTGCTGGCACACGCGGCCGGCTTCGAACCGACGTTGAGCGGACGCGTGCCGCTGGCCGACGGCGTCGCCGCGACGCTGCGCCGTACCCTCGCCGGGCAGCCGATCCCGGCGCTGGTGCTGGCCAGCGCGCACGGCACGCCGCTCGACGCAATCGAACGCGCCGCGCTGCAGGAAGTAGGGCTCGGCGCCGTACCGATCGTCGCACCCAAGGCCTGCCTCGGCGACGCCTTCGCCGCCAGCGGCGCCTTTGCGGCGGCGCTCGCCAGCGCCGGTGGCCCGACGCCGGCGCTGATCAGCGCCCTGTGCCCATCCGGCAGCATCGCCGCGCTGCTCGTCGAGGCCTGCGCTCCCGCCTGATGGGCGGCGCCCTCCAGGAAAATCACACCCCGGGTGGATTCGAGGTCGGGAACTGGATGCGCCCGCGGCGGCGCCGCGTTCGGGGTGCAACGGCGGACTGCATCGGGACTCGGGTTCCAGCCCGCGTCGGCGGCGTGCTAGCTCCCGGCCCATGTCCGCACTCCCCGATCCGCTGCGCCTCGACGGCAAGCGGGCGCTGATCACTGGGGCCTCGCGCGGCATCGGGCGCGCGACGGCCGAGGCGCTCGCCGCCGCCGGCGCGGCGGTGGCGATCAACTACGCACGCTCCGCCGACGAGGCGGAGGCGGTGGCCGCCGCCCTGCGCGCCGCCGGCGCCGAGGTCGAAGTGGTGCAGGCCGACGTCGCCGACCCCGCACAGGTCGAGGCGATGTTCGCATCTCTGAAGGCGCGCTGGGACGGCGTCGACATCGTCGTCAACAATGCCGCCATCTCGCGCGACGGCTTCGTCATGCTCACCAGCCCGGCGACGTGGGACGAGGTCGTGGCGGTCAACCTGCGCGGCCCCTTCCTGTGTGCGCGCGCGGCGCTGCGGCCAATGATCCGGCGGCGCTGGGGGCGCATCGTCAACATCATCTCGCCGGCCGCCCTGCTCGGTCAGGACGGCGCCGCCGCCTACGCCGCCACCAAGGGCGGCCTGCTCAGTTTCACCCGCTCGCTGGCGCGGGAGGTCGGCCGCTACGGCATCACCGTCAATGCCGTCTGCCCCGGCCTGGTCGAGACGCGCCTCATCGCCGGCATGCCCGCCGCCGTGCGCGAGCGCCACCTGCAGGCCATCCCCCTCGGCCGCTTTGGCGCACCGGACGAGATCGCCCACGCCGTCCGCTTCCTCGCCTCCCCCGCCGCCTCGTACGTCAGCGGCGCCCTGCTCGCCGTCGACGGCGGCCTGACCATGACGTGAAGAAGACACCTCACACGGAGACACGGAGGAACGGAGGTATCCGTACCCTCTCCGTGTCTCCGTCCTCCGTGTGGAATAGTCGTTCGCTTCCATGACCCGCATCGCCATCACCGGCCTCGGCAGCATCAACGCGCTTGGCGTCGGCGTCGCGGCGTTCGATGCCGGATTGCGCGCCGGGCGCTGCGGCATCGGGCCGCTGACGCGCTTCGCCGCTGACGGTTACCGTGTCGCCTGCGCGGCGGAAGCGCCGCCGCCGCCGCGCCTACCGGGAGTATCAGCGCGGGCGGCGCGGCGCTGGTCGTTGACGACGCGCCTGGCGCTGGCGGCGGCGGACGAGGCGTGGCGCGCTGCCGGTCTGGCGGACGGCGCCGCCTGCGGCGTCGTGCTCGGCACCACCACCGGCGGCATGGCCGGCGGCGAGGAGAGCTATCGACTGGAAGCGATCGGGGCGGAGGAACGCACCGCGTTGGCGAGCTGGCTCGAAACGCCGGTGGCGGTGCCGACCGACACCGTCGCGACGCTGATCGGCAGTCGTGGGCCGCGCCTGACGGTGTCGACGGCATGCTCCGCGGGCGCCAACGCCCTCGGTATCGGCGCCGATTGGATTCGCGCCGGGCGCGCCGCGGTCGTGCTGTGCGGCGGCGCCGAATCGCTGTGCCGCATGACGTATTCCGGCTTCAACAGCCTGCAGGCCCTCGACCGAGTGCCCTGCCGGCCGTTCGACCGCCAGCGCGCCGGACTGTCGCTCGGCGAGGGTGCGGCGCTGTTCGTGTTGGAGGACTGGAGCGCCGCGACGGCGCGCGGGGCGCGCATCCTCGGCGAGTTGCTCGGGTACGGCGTCAGTGCCGACGCCTATCACCTCACCCAGCCGCGCCCGGACGGCGCCGGCGCCGTGCTCGCCATGCGACGCGCCCTCGCGGATGCCGGCGTCGCGGCGGCGGCGATCGACTACGTCAACGCGCACGGCACCGGCACGCCGCTCAACGACGTCGCCGAGACGCGCGCGATCAAGGCCGTGCTCGGCGCCCGGGCGACGGCGGTGCCGGTGTCGTCGACCAAGTCGCAGGTCGGCCACTGTCTCGCCGCCGCCGGCGCCATCGAGGCGCTGGCGGCGCTGCTGGCGGCGCGCGGCGGCTTCGTGCCGGCGACCGTGACGCTGCGCGACGCGGACCCGGAGTGCGACCTCGACTACGTGCCCGGACACAGTCGCGCCGCCGCGCTGCGCACGGTTCTGTCGAACTCGTACGGCTTCGGCGGCAACAACACGAGCCTCGTCCTGCGGGCGCCGGAGGCCGGCGCGTGAGCGACCCGGTAGCGGTCACCGGCGTCGGCATCGTCAGTCCGATCGGCATCGGCGCGCGCCAGTTCTGGCAGGCCCTCGCCGCCGGCCGCTCCGGCATCGCGCCGGCGGCGGGGCTGGCCGGGCCCGACGGGCTGCCGACGCTCGCCGCCGCGGTGGGCGACTTCGCGGCGCGCGAGTTCATCACCTCGAGCCACTATCGGCGCATGGATCCGTTGTCGCGCATGGTGGTCGCCGCCTGCCGCATGGCCCTGGACGACGCCGACGCCGGCCCCGACCTCGACGTCGCGCGCACCGGCATCGTCGTCGGCTCCGCCATCGGCAATGCCTCGGAGTCGGCACAACACCTCGACCGGCTGTTTCTGAAGGGGCCGGCGGCGGTGAGTCCGATGCTCTTTCCCAACCTGGTGCTCAACGCGCCGGCGAGCTACGCGGCGATGGAGTTCGGCTTCACCGGCGTCAACTTCACCGTCGCGCAGGCGGAGATCTCCGGCGAGACGGCGATCGCGCTCGGCGTCGATGCGGTGCGCAGCGGCCGCGCCGACCGGGTGCTCGCCGGCGGCGGCGACGACCTGGCGCCGATCCTGCTCCGCACCCTGCATCGCAGCCGCGCCCTCGCCGGCCAGCGCGGCGGGCGCGAGTGGGCAAGCCCCTACGACGTGGCGCGCAGCGGTCTGGTGGCCGGTGCGGGCGCGGCGATGCTGGCCCTCGAACCGCTCGCCCGCGCCCGCCGCCGCGGCGCCCCGGTGTACGCCTGCATCGTCGGCAGCACCGCCTGGGCGGTGCCGGCGCCGCCGTACGGCTGGCCGTCGCGCGCCCCGGCGTCGCTGGCGCCGCTCGCGGCGCTGTGCGGTGCCGCGCCGATCGACCTCGTCTGCGGCGGCGCCAACTCGACCACGACGCTCGACGCCTGCGAGTTGGCGCTGTTCGACGCGCTCGCGCCGGTGCGCGGCGCGACCCTGACGTCGATCAAGGGCGCCATCGGCGAGTTCGGAGCCGCCGGGGCGCTGACCGTCGCCGCCGCCTGCCTGGCATTGCGCGAACAAGTCGTGCCGCCGCTCTGCGCGCTGGAGAGCGCGGCGCCGACCGGGCTGCGCCTGGCGGCACGACAGGCGCAGCCGGCGTGTCTGCGCCGCGCCCTCGTGCACGGCCTCGCCCGCGGTGGCGCGGCGGCGGCGCTGCTGCTGGAAGTGGCCTGAATCGCCCCCGATTCCCGCTTGCGCCGCCGATTGGCCAGGGGTGGTGGTCCGATGCAAGAGGCGCGGACGGGGCCGCGCCCTCCAGCTCGGAGTTTAGGCTGGCGGCGGGAGGTAGTTCTCGATCGCCTCGCCCGGCCGCAGGTGGTCCGCCAGCACCGCCTCGAAGGGGCGCTGATCGAGGACCTCGAACTGGCTGGCGTCGAGGGGGAAACGCGCGCCGTCCGCGGTATACGGCGCCACCGCCGCCGAACCGGCCGACAACACGGTCACCAGCGGCACCAACAACCGCTGCATCGCAGCCGGCTCACGCGTCGTCAGGACGATCTTCGCCTCGGGCAGGCCGCACGACAGGATCGACACCAGGCGGATGAACGTCGCGTCGTCGGCGCCGCGCTGGTTGGCACGGCCGGCGATCTGACGCAGGCGCGGCACCGACAGATAGACCTCCATGCCAGCGTCGAGCAGGTGGCGGGCATGCAGAGCGAGGGCGACGAGCTCGAAGCCGAGGTCGGGGTTGAGGCCGACCAGGATGCCGGGGTTGGCGACGCGCAGGCCGGCGGCGCGGGCGCGATCGAAGTTGCCCAGGCGGCGGTCGTAGTCGGCGCGCGGATTGCCGGCCGCGGTGCCCATGAAGCGCGCGTAGTGGGGCCGCGAGTAGGTTTCCTGGAAAGTGCACATGGTCAGCTTGGCGGCGACGGCGCCGTCGGGTCGGCGAGCGAGGGCGTCGAGCAGCAGCGGATACTCGTCGGCGTCGAGCGAGCCGACGTTGATCAGTACGTGCCGGAAGGCGCGCGCCTGCGTCGCGTGCAACGCTTGGTTCACCTGCGCCAGCACCGGCGCGCGCCGCTCGGCGCGGTACTCGCCGGTGAGCAGCGCGACGCCGTACATGCCGCGCCGGCGCAGGACATCGAGCTGGTCCGCGATGGTCGCGGCGTCGACCGTCGTGCGGCGCAGCGCCGCGTTGTCATGGCGCATACCGCACATCCGGCACTCGGCGTCGCAGGTATTGGTCAGGTACAGCGGCGAGAAGGTCTCCAGGCGTGTCGGTCGGTGGGTGCGCGCGGCACGGGCCAGGGCGTACAGCGCGTCGGCGTCGAGCGGCGCCGTCCACAAGATCGCCAGGTCGTCGACGGCGAGGGGCGCGCCGGCGCGGGCGCGGCAGACGACCTCGTGACGAACCGCCGTCGGCGCCGCGGCGGCGGCGCGCAGGCGGGCGCTGACGTCGCTCGCGGCGAGGCGGAAGTGCATCATGTGGTGCCCTCGCTAACCTTCGCCAGGGAGTCGGTCAACGTGTCGCGCGGCCATTTCGGGCCGCCCCCTCGGTCGCGCCTGTTGGCGCGCTCGGCTAGGCTCCGCCGCGTGCCCGCGCCCAGTCACGCCATGTCGGTCGATGTCGAGGACTGGTTTCACGACGGCGGCCTGGCGCCGGCCGCGCCGACAGCGCACCGGGTCGAACGCAACACCGACGCGCTGCTGGAGCTGTTCGCCGCCGCCGGCGCGCGGGCGACGTTCTTCGTCCTCGGCGACGTCGCCGCCCGTCACCCGCAGCTGATCGGCCGCATCGCCGCCGGCGGGCACGAGATCGCCAGTCACGGCTACGCGCACCAGCACCTGACGCGCCAGCTGTGGCGCGAGTTCCGCGCCGACGTCGAACGCGCCCGCCTGCTGCTCGAGGACCGCGTCGGCGCCGCGGTGCGCGGCTACCGGGCGCCCTATTTCGCCATCCAGGCCGGCGTGCGCTGGCCGATCGAGCAGATCGCCGCGGCCGGCTACGGCTACGACTCCAGCCTGCTGCCGATGGGCCGCCCGCCGGGACTCGAGCTGGTCTGCCCGCGCGCCCCGTACCGCCATCACAATGGCCTCTGGGAGGTACCGGTGGCGGTGCTGCAACTGGGGCGCTTCTGGCATCTGCCGCTGGCGAGCGGCTGGGGCCTGCGTCTGATGCCGCCGCGCCTGCTGCGACGCGGGCTGGCGCGCTTCGAGCGCGACGTCGGGTCGGGCGTATTCTATCTGCACCCGTGGGAGCTCGATGCCGATTCGCCGTGCGGGCCGGGTCCCTGGCGCTGGGCGCTGCGCGTCGGCCGCGGCCGGCTGGCGGAGCGCCTCGCGGCGCTGCTGGGCGAGCGGACGTTCGTGCCGATCCGCGACGTGTTTCCGGAGACGCAGGGCGGATGAGAGGTGTTGTGTCGGGTGCGAATCCCCTCACCCTGACCCTCTCGCTGCTGGAGAGGCGACCTTGGGCCGCAGCGCGCGGCTTGCGTGCGTTTCGGCTGCGGCGGGGTGTGGGGATCGGACGCGCTCCATGAAGGCCGCACTCCCGCTGCTCGTCGGCGGCGCGCTGTGTGCGCTGCTGCTCTGGTGGTTCGGCGTCGACGGCGTCGTCGCGGCGCTGCGCCAGGCGCGCCCGCTCGGGCTGGCGTGGTACGCGATCCTCTCCGCCCTCGTCCTCCTCCTGCTCGCCGTCCGCTGGCGGCTCGTCGCGCGGGCCCTCGGCGGCGCACCGCCGCTGGCGCGGCTGGCCGCGGCGCGTCTCGCCGGCGACGCGGTCGGCGCGCTGCTGCCGCTGACGCGCCTGGGCGGCGACCCCCTGCGTGCCGTCCTGGTGCGCGGCGCGGCGCCGTCGCTGGCGGCGGCCGGCGCCGGCGTCGCCATCGACCGCCTGCTCGAGCTGATCGGCAACATGGTCGCCGCCATCGCCTATGTCACCGTCTTCGCGCTGACCCGCGCCGACGCCGCCACCCCGGCGCCGCGGTCGCTGGGCATCGCCATGGCGGTGCTGCTCGTGGTGCTCGCCGTACAACTGCTCGCCCTGGCGCGCGGCCACCGACCGTTGGCGCCGCTGTATGGCGCCCGCGTTCGGCGCCTGGCGCCGCGCCTGACGCCGTGGTTCGACGGACTGCGGCGCGTCGAGGACCATCTGCAGACCTTCTTCCAAGCCCACCGGCGCGCCTTCGTCGCCGGTCTCGCCTGCGCCGTCGGTACCGAGCTGCTGATCATCGCCCAGTACCACGCCCTGCTCGCCGCCTTCGGCATCGCCCTCGACCTGCCGGTGCTGTTGCTGGTCCTGCTCGGCGGCGGCCTGGCGCGCGCCGTGCCGCTGCCGGCCGGGCTCGGTGCGCTCGAAGCGGCGCAGGTCCTCGTCGTCGGCGCCAGCACCGGCCGCGCCGATCTCGGTTTCGTCGTCGGTGTGCTGGTGCGCCTGCACGAGACGCTGCTGTTGCTCATCGGACTGGCGGCGCTGGCGTGGTGCGGGGCGTCGCCGATGCGACAGGCGGCCGTGGCGCGCGAGGCCAGCCGGTGACCTCGGTCCTGCTCAGCATCGTCTTCGCGCTCGGCTGGCTGCCGCTGTTCGCCTTCCGCGCCGAAACCCTGACCGCGGCGTTGCCGCACTACTCCGCCGCCGAGCGCCTCTCGGTCTATGTCGCGCCACTGACCGTCGCCCTGCACGTCACGCTCGCCTGCCTGCTGGTGACGCAGGAGACGCCGCTGCCGCCGCTGCGCACGACGGCGGCGCTGGCGCTGTTCGCCGCCGCCCTCGCTTTCTGGTTCCGCGCCCGGGCGCAGATCGGTCCGCTGCGCAAGCGGCCGCTGCCCGACGAGCCGCCGCCGGTGCTGCGCCGCGACGGCCCCTTCGGCCTGGTGCGCAACCCGCTGTACCTGGCCTACCTCGGCGCCGCCGCCGCGCCGGCGCTGGTCGCGGCGCGGCCGCTCCTGCTGTTCACCTGGCTCATCTGCCTCGCGGCCCTGAGCGTCCGCGCGGCTCAGGAAGAAGGCCGCCTGCACGCCCAGCTCGGCCCCACCTACGCCGCCTACTGCCGCGAGGTGAAGCGCCTCATCCCCTTCGTGTGGTAGAGGGGCGCGGCATGACGAGCGCTGGGCGCACCATCGTATTCTGCGAGCCGCCCTACCTGTTCTGGGATCGCCGCCGTGATCGGCTGCGGCAGGGCGAAGAGACCATCCCGGGTATGGGCGTGCTGATGCTCGCGGCGGTGGCACGGCGGCGCGGCTATCGCGTCCACCTGCTCGACGCCAAACCGCAGGGCACGGCGCTCGACGAGGTCTGCGCGCGCATCATCGCCCTGCGGCCGGACTATCTCGGCTTGTCGGCGACGACCATCTCGGTCACCAACGCGGCGCGTATCGCGGCGCGCGTCAAGGCGGCGCTGCCGGGGGTGGTGACGATCGTCGGCGGCGCCCATGTCAGCGCCATCCCCGAACGCACGCTCGACGCCTTCCCGAGTCTCGACTACGCCGTCGCCGGCGAGGGCGAGGTGGCGCTGTTCGCGTTGCTCGAGCACCTCGAACGCGGCGCGCCGCTCGACGACGTCGCCGGCGCCGTCTGGCGCCGCGACGGTCGCGCGGTGGCCAACCCGCGCGCGCCGTATATCGACGACCTCGACGCGCTGCCGGTGCCGGCCTGGGACCTGCTGCCCGACTTCCCGCACCGCTTTCAACCCTCGCTGTTCAGCTATCCGCGCACGCCGGTGGCGACCCTGATCACCTCGCGCGGCTGCCCGTTCACCTGCGTCTTCTGCGACCGCTCGACCTCCGGTCGCAAGGGGCGCCTGCACGGCGTCGAGACCGTCGTCAGCCTGTGCGCCGACCTGGTCGGGCGCGGCGCGCGGCACATCATGTTCCTCGACGACCTGTTCACCGTCCGCCAACGGCGCGTCGTCGAACTGTGCGAGGCGTTGCTTGCCGCCGACCTGCGCTTTTCGTGGAGCTGCAACAGCCACCCCAACCTGCTCGATCTGCCGACGCTGCGCCTGATGCAGCGCGCCGGCTGCTGGCAGATCGCCTACGGCATCGAGTCCGGCTCGCAGCGCGTGCTCGACACGGTCAAACGCGAGGTGCGCATCCCGCGCATGCGCGAGACGCTGCGCCTGACCCGCGCCGCCGGCATCCGCACCAAGGGCTACCTCATGCTCGGCCACCCGACCGAAACGCGCGAGAGTCTGGCCGAGACGGAGGCCTTCCTGCGCGTCGCCGAGCTCGACCTGTGCCAGATCACCAAGTTCACGCCCTACCCCGGCACACCGGCGTACCCGACCATCGCTCAGCACGGCGCCTTCAGCGAGGACTGGGAACGCATGAACGCCATGCAGTTCGTCTTCGTGCCGCACGGTCTGACGGTGGGTGAGCTCGAGCGCGCCTTCGACCGCTGCTACCGCACTTTCTACAGCCGCACGGACGTCCTCTGGGGCATGGCGAAGCTGATGGTCGGCGAGCCGCGCTTCATCGGCCGCATGGCCAGCTCGGCGGCGGTGTACCTCGGGGCGAAGCTGGCCGAGCCGGCGGCGCGGGCGGAGGCCCTGACAGGCTCGCCGGGCCTGAGGTGACAGGCCGCGCCGCCGGCCCCCTCGCCGCTGGTACATCACTACCGTCCGTGGCGTGCCACGTCGTATCGCTGAGACGACACCGAACGGCACCTGCTCTGCATCGCCTGCACCAGGGCGCGCGACCACCTCTGGGTGGCGACCGTCACGCCCGCTTCCGAGTCCCTCGAGACATGCAGGCACGCGGGCAAGAGGGTGCCACAGGGCCGGCGGACTCACGAGCGCTACCGGTTGAGGTGCTTCTCGTAGGGCAACTGCCAGCGCTTGTAGGCGACCTCCATCGAACACTTGTACGCGGCATCTGAGGCGCTTGGCCGACGTCAACCTTCCTTGCGAACCGTGTTGCGCTCGCCGCTGAACCCTAGCCGCAGGCCGACCGTACCCGGTAGACAGTCGTCCGTCACTGCCGTATAGGTATAGCGTGTTCAGGTTCGTCGAGACGGCGCTCTTCACTCGCCTCGTCGATGGGTACCTGTCTGACGATGACTACCTCAAGCTCCAAGTGGCGCTCGCAGAGAATCCCGAGCGGGGATCGGTCATTCCCGGGTCCAGCGGGGTGCGGAAGCTGCGCTGGGCTGCGCCGGGTCGAGGCAAGCGCGGAGGATACCGCGTGATCTACTACTTGCGGTCACATGCCGGAGCGATTTGGATGCTGACGATGTACCCGAAGAACGTCGCCAACAGCATCCCGGCGCATGTCCTGCGGAAGATACGAAGGGAGATCGACGATGCGTAAGAGCGGGAGGCGAGATGTTGGCGCTGAGATCCTCGAAGGCCTTCGACAGCTGAAGCGCGGAGAAATCGGGCGGGTCACGACCTTGCCCAGGGTAGCCGAAACACGGGCACGGATGGGGCTGTCGCAGGCGGAGTTTGCTCGCCTACTCGGAGTCTCCGTTCGAACTCTACAGGAATGGGAGCAGGGTCGCCGCGCCCCCTCGGGACCAGCACGCACCCTCCTGATCATCGCCCACAAGAATCCCCAGGCGTTGCTTGAGGTGGCGGCCTAACCCGGCGGGCACCCCGATCAGGAGTTCGTCGATTCGACCCTCGGCATCCTGCGGTGGGTTAAAGACGACGAGGCCTGGTCTGGGCGGTCTTGTTTCAGACGTGGGCGGGATCGTCTTCTGATGACGACAGGACCGTCTTCTGGCGCGGGCATCCGTGCTCCGGCAGGTCGGTGTAACCGCCCCAGCCGTCGCTACGCACCGTGGAGCCGATGGTCGGCGAGCCGCGCTTCGTCGGCCGCAGGGCCAGCGCGGCGGCGGTGTACCTCGCGGCGAAGGTGCGCTGGCGGGGCGGGGCGCGCGAGCCCGTGCCGGCGGCGCCGGCGCGGTGACCGGACGCGGACCGACGCCATTCTCCATGCCGGACCCAGCGTCTCAGACCCAGCGTCGCACGTTTGCGGCGTTACCGGCGCGGTGCTAGCGGCGTCGCCGATGCGCGGACGGAACGGATTCGTTTGGGCGCTGCCCGCACTGTGCCTCGGCGGCTGGCTCCTCTCCGGCTGCCTGCTGCTGCAGGGGCGGCACTGGGACGCGACGCGGACAACGGTGATCGAGCCGATCAACTCGGCCCTGCATCGCCACCTGCCGCGCGACATCAAAGCCAGGGATCTCGATGCCATCGTGGCGCTCTACGACACCGCCACCGTCGGCGGTCTGAGCTGGGAGGCGCCGCGCGACATCTCCGCCGGCTTCGCCGAGCAGCGGTTGCGCTGGGACGGACCGGCCGCTGACGAGCCCGTCCGCCAGCGCTACGCGCGCCTGCTGGCGGAATTCGCCACCATCGAGCGCGCCGAGGTGCGCATCCACCGCATCGGCTGGCACGAGGCCGCGGCGGCCGGCTACCCGGCGGACGTGCGCGTCCTGGTGCGCGGCGTCGGTCCCGACGGGACGCGGCGCATGCTCGATCAGCGCAGCCGCATGTGGCTCGACCGGCGCGGCGGTGAGTGGCGCATCACCGGCGAGACGGTTTCCAGCCGGGAGATGGTGAGCACGGCGCAGCCGCGCTTCAGCGTCGTCACCGAGGAGGCGCGGCTGGTCGATGTCCACGACACCGCCGGGTCGCCGGTCTTCCGCCTCATCGGCGATCTCGCCGCCAGTTCCGGCGCGGCGGTCGCCGATATCGATTGCGACGGCTTCGAGGACGTGGCGCTGTTCAGCACCGATCGCCTGCGGCTCTATCGTAACAACGCCGACGGCACCTTCGCCGACGTCAGCGCCGCCATGCAGGTGCCGACGCCGCTCCCCCTCGCCGGCACCGGCCTGGTGTTTTTCGACGCCGACAACGACGGCGACCCCGACCTCTGGCTGTCCGGCATCCACGGCGACCGCGTCTTGCGCAACGACGGGTGCCGCGCCTTCGTCGACATCACCACCGCCGCCGGCATCGACGCGCGTCCCTGGTCGAGCATGCCGCTGGTCGCCGACTACGATCGCGACGGCTTCCTGGACGTCTACGTGGTGCGCATGGGCGACCATGCGGAGAAGGCGCCGGAACCGAACTGGGACGCCCGCAACGGCGAGGGCGACAGCCTCTACCGCAACAACGGCGACGGCACCTTTACCGACGCCACGCAGGCCGCCGGCATCGCCGAGACCGGTTGGGGCCTGGCCGGCGCCTGGGGCGACTACGACGGCGACGGCGACCCGGACGTTTACGTCGGCAACGAGTTCGGCACCAACGCCCTCTACCGCAACAACGGCGACGGCACCTTCACCGACGTCGCCGCGCCAGCCGGCGTGCTCGATCGCGGCGCCGCCATGGGCGTCGCCTGGGGCGACGCCGACAACGACGGCGACCTCGATCTGTTCGTCGCCAACATGTACGCCAACTCGCGCTGGGCTCTCGTCCACCCCGAGTTTCCGCCGCCGGTTCCCTGGTACTTCGGCTGGGTGCCGCGCGCCGACGTCGATGCCATCACCGACGAACTGACGCGCGGCAACTCGCTGTTGCGCAACAACGGCGACGGCACTTTCACCGACGTCAGCGACGCCGCCGGGGTGCGCGACGGGCAGTGGGGGTGGGGCGCGGAGTTCGTCGACTACGACAACGACGGCTGGCTCGACGTCTTCGCGACCAACGGATTCGTCACCGGGCCGAACCCGGACGATTTATGAATGGAGATGTTTGACGGCGTCGGTCGACGCCGCGATCAGAAGTCCGGACAACTGGTGAGCATCGGCGAGAACAGCCTCAACGGCAACGAGCGCGACTGCCTGTTCCGCAACAACCGCGACGGCACCTTCACCGACACCGCCTACGTCAATCGCGCCGATCGCGTCGAGGACGGACGCGGCGTCGCGCTGCTCGACTACAACCTCGACGGCGCCATGGACATCGTCTTGCGCAACTACCGTCAACCGGCGCAGTTGCTGCGCAACGACGGCGGCGCCGGCCACTGGTTGCAGGTCCGGCTGGTCGGGACGCGCAGCAATCGCGACGCGGTCGGCGCCCGCGTCACGGTGCGCAGCGGCGGCGTGCAACAGACGCGCGAAGTGCATGCCGGCTCTGGCTACCTGTCGGCCTCCTCGCTGGCGCAGCACTTCGGCCTCGGCGGCGCCACGCGCGTCGAGGCGGTCGAGGTGGCCTGGCCGTCCGGCAGCCGATCGCAACTCTCCGACGTCGGCGTCGATCAACGCCTGACGATCCGCGAGGAGTGAGCGGCGCACGCGCCGCGGCGCGCGTCATCGTGCCGATGGTCCGCTCGCCGTCCCGTCATAGTAGGCTTGGCACTTCGGCCAGAGGTGCGCCGCGACCGTGCGGCCCAGGCGCAGACCCGCGACGTTGTCGGCCTGGATGTGGTAGCCGCCCATGACGCGCGAGATGCCGGCCATCTCCGCGACGACGCTGAAAGTCGGCAGTGGCAGCGTCACGCGGCAGCTCTCGGCAGCGGCGGCGGGCGCGCGCCCCCGCACCGCCTGTATCGCCTCGCAGGCATAGCCGCGTTCGGTTTCGGAGCCCGCCACGCGCACCTCTTCGTCGCCGAACTGGTCGCTGCCGGTGAAGCGTTCGAGGATGGACGCGCAGGCGCCGCTGACGGCGCTGTGGCCGGAGACGTAGCCGGGGAACGGCGGCGTGATGAACGTGGCGGGAGAGTATGGCATCCACTGCGCGCCCGTGATCGGGCCGACGCCCTTGCCGGGTCCGAGCCAGCCGTCGATCGGCTGGTCGCGGTAGTAGTGGCGAACGAGGGTCCACGGGCGCGACGAATCGTAGTAGCGCTTGCTCTCCCAGGCGGCGATGAAGGCGTCCATGGCGGTGTTGGCGACGCAGAAGTACAGCTTCACGTCGCGATCCATGTCCAAGCGGTCGCGGCGCGAGACCGCCTGCGCGAAGCGCAGCCAGTGCCCCGATTGTCCGGTCGAGCGCGGGCCGTCGCGCATGAACTCGACGATCGCCCTCTGCTCGGGCGTGAGGGTGGCGTTGAAGCGGAGGCACTCGTCCACTTCCGCCTTGAGCTGCGCCGTGCCGACGCGCGGCGGTGGCGGCGGGCGGAACATGTCGGCGCGCTCCAGGCCGAAGGGTCGCACCCGGTACCAGAAGGGGGTGAGGAAGTTCGGCGTGACCGTACCGCCCGTGCCGTCGGCGAAGGCGATTGGCTGCCAGCGGTCCGCATCGCGGATCTCCGAGACGGGGTTGAGCGGGGTGTAGAACGTGTAATCCGCGTACGCCTCGCCGTTGCCGCCGATCTCGTCGCCGAGTTGGTTGGCGCCGTCGTGGTGGCGGGCATCGAGCAGCGCCGCCGCGCAGCGGTTGCCGATGCCCTGCGGCGTGGCGGGGTCGGTGGAGCGGTCGTTGACGTCGTAGCCCCACGCGCCCATCAGCGCCGTGATGTGGGTCGTCGTGACCGGATGCTGGTCAACGATGGCGCGATACGCCGCGAAGGCCATCGCCTTGCGCTTGTTGTCCGGCGTGCGTTCGGCGGCGGGCCGGCGCAGGCTGCCGCCGAACACCGTGCCGACGGCCTTCTCGTCGTAGCAGGCCCAGGCGTCGAACATCGCGGTCGCGACGATCGCCATCTGCCGCGACAGAATGGTCGGCCGCGGGCTGATGCGGACGACGTCGTCGGCGGCGTCCTCGAGCATCGCATCGAGGATGCGGTAGGTCGCCGACGGCTCGGCGCCACCCCAGTCTCGCGTCTGGGCCACGGTCGGGGTCGCCAGGAGGACGCCGACGAGGAGCGCGAGCAGGGCGCGCGCGCGCGGTCTCGGCAGGCGCCGCGCGCGCCCCCGGCGCATCAGCGAGGCCGGATGCCCGCCCCGCACCGGGGTGTCATCGACGCGGCTGATCAGGCCGCCGCCGCCGGTCATCGCAAGAGTCGCCATAGCTGCCCCTTGATCTTGCGCGCGCGCAGCTTCTGCAACACCTGCACGTTGGTCTTGATGCCGAGGCCGGGCACGATCCAGTTCGAGTGGCTGCGCGCGTAAGCCTCGATGCGCTCGATGAGGTGATCCTCGAGGCCGGGCGAGATGTAGAACTTCGGATGCAGGAGGTTGTCGTCGGCATCGATCTGGCCGTCGGCCAGGGCGATATCGACCATGCCGGTGCCGGGCAGGATGCGGATGCCGGTCAGGGCGACGACCGCGGTGGGCTTGAGCTCGTCCATCAGCGCGATCGTCTCGGTCACCGTCTGCTCGGTTTCGCCGGGTCCGCCGAAGATGAGGCTGTGGCAGAAGCGCAGGCCGTGCGCGTGGCACAGCGCCGAGGTGCGACGCAGGTCGGCGACGTCGAACTGCTTGCGCAGCTGCGCGATCATCGCCGGGGCGCCCGAGTCGGTGCCGAACTCGATGGCGCGACAGCCGGCGCGCGCCATCAGCGCGCACAGCTCGGCGTCGACGAACTTCGGGTTCAGGTACGCCGACCATTCGACGTCGAGCTGACGCGCCGCGATCTCCTCGCAGATCTCCTTGGCGTGCCGCATCGGCTGGTTGAAGATGTTGTCGACGAAGAACCAGTGCCGCACGCCGTCGTTCTCGCGCGCCGCCTGCAGCTCGTCGACCACCGCCGTCGCGGTGCGCATGCGGACCTTGGCGCCCTCGATCAATGGGTAGCTGCAGAAGACGCACTCGAAGATGCAGCCGCGCTTGGTCTGGATGTTCAGCGCGCCGCCGCGCTCGTAGTAGCGTTGCAGGTCGAAGCTGCGCCGCAACGGCACGCCGGTGCTGTCGAGCTGCTTGATGCGCGTCACCGACGTCACGCACGTCCCGCCGTTGACCGCCTCGCAACGATACTCGTCGGTCGAGCGCAGCGGGTGCCCGGCGGCGAGCTGCGCCAGCACCCAGGGGAACGCCAGCTCGCCCTCGCCGACGACGCCGACGTCGGCGTGCAGGTAGTCCATGATCGCGCCGGGCATGACCGTGAACCCGGCGCCGCCGAGGATCACCGGCGCATCGCTGTGCGCGCGCACCGCGTCGACCAGCGCCTTGTAGTCGTCGATGTACGAGGTGTTCTGCGGGTAGGCGGACGAATCGAGATTGCGCAGCGAGATCCCCACCACGTCGGGGGCGAACGCCGCGAGCTGCGTCGAGAGGGTCGGCTCAAGCGCGCCGAGGAAGCAGAGGTCGAGCGTCTCGACCTCGTGCCCATGCTGTTCCGCCACCGCCGCCATGTACGCCGCGCCGATCGGAAACACCGGGTCCGGCAGCTGCTCGGTATTGGCGGAGATCAGCAGAACGCGCATGGGGTGTCACGGCCGCCGAGAGCCGAGTGGCGACTACCATGGGGACCGCGGCCCTGTCCAAGTCGCGCCGAGCGCTTCACGAGATCGTCGCCCAGGCATTCTCATTGGCGCGCAGGTAGCGGTTCACCTTCAGGTTGGCGACCAGGTAGGCGAGCGTCTCGAGATAGCTGCCGGCTGGCGGCGGCAGCAGGCGGCGGGCGATGGCGCGGGCCGAGTAGAAGCCTTCGTAGACCGCCTTGAAGCCGTCCATCATCTGCTCGCTGGTCATCTGCGCCGGGCGCAGCAGCGGGCTGCCGTAATCGTAGCGGCCCCAGTCGTGCGTGGTGATGCGGTCGGCCGCCAGCATGTCGTCGTAGAACTTCGTCCCCGGGTACGGGCAGGGCGTGAAGAGCTTCAGGAACGAGACCTTGTTGTCGATCAGGAACTGCAGCGAGCGGCCGAAGGTGTCGACGGTGTCGCCGTCGAGGCCGACCATCAGCAGGCCGATGACCTGAATCCCTTTGGCACGGATGGCGGCGAGGTCGCGGTCGAAGCGCTCCGGCTTGTTGAAGCTCTTGCGGATCGACGCCAGGCTGTCCGGATTGATGCTCTCCAGGCCGATCGAGAGGCTGACGCAGCCGCTGCGCGCCGCCAGGTCGAGCAGCTCGGGATCGCGCGCGATGTTGATGGTGCATTGACTGGCCCACTTGAGGCGCAGCGGGATCATGGCCCGGAAGAGCTCCTTCGCCGCCGCCGGATTGCCGATCGGGTTGTCGTCGAGGAACAAAATACGGCGACCGCCGAGCGCCATGACGGCGCGCAGGTCGGCGAGCACCTCCTCGACCGGACGGGTGCGGAAGCCGCGCTCGTAGAACGTCTGCACGGCGCAGTACTCGCAGGGGTGCGGGCAGCCGCGCGAGAAGACCACCGGCCAGTGGAAGTACATGCGGTACAGCCAGCTGGTCTTGAAGGCGTCGTACTTGAGCAGCGGCAGCGTCGTGTAGTCGACGCGCGCCATGTCGCGCAGGTCGTGCCAGCGGGCGGCGCGGTAGATGCCGCGGCTGCGGCCGGCGGCGAGGTCGGCGAGCACCTCGGGCCAGACCAGCTCCGCCTCGCCGGCGACGACGGCGTCGGCGTGGCGCAACGAGGCCTCGGCGGTGAGCGTCACCCAGGTGCCGCCGAGGACGACCTTGAGGCCGCGGGCGCGGAAATGGTCGGCGAGCTCGAAGGCGCGGCGGATCTGCGGGCCCATGGCGGTGATGCCGACGACGTCGCCGTCGAAGTCGAGATCGACGTCGTGGAACAGCTCGTCGACCATCGTCACCTGGTGCGGCGGCGGCGTCAGCGCGCGCAGCGTCGCCAGCGTCAGCCCGCTGGTCCAGTAGCGCGTCGTGCGCTGCAGCCGGCCGGCGCCGTCGTAGTGCGTCGGCGAGATGAGAAGGATGCGCACGCCCCGCACGTTGCGGGGCGCTCTCCGCGCAGTCAATGCCCCCGCGGCGCAGCCGGCGCGGCCGGCCGCCGGCCGGCTACCTTGCCCGGCGCGACGGCGGCGCGGTACGGTCGCGCATGTCCGTCCCACTCGACGCCGCCCTCCCGGCCGCCGCCGCGCCGACGCGGCTGCGGGTGGTCGTCAACCGCGTCATCTTCCGCGGCATGCTGTTCGGGGCCGGGCTGATCGCCATCGGGCTCTATCGTTTCAGCCGCCCCGCCGCCTGGCGTTTCGCCAAGCAGCAGGCGCGCCTGTTGATGCGTCTGTGCGGGGTGCGGGTGCGCGTGCGCGGCCTCGAGCAACTCGGTCCCGGGCCCTACATCTTCACCCCCAACCACCAGAGCCACTTCGACATCGCGGCGCTGCTCGGGAGGCTGCCCGGCGTCACCCGCTTCGCCGCCAAGCGCGAGATGTTCGCCGAGCCGATCCTCGGCGCCGTGCTGCGCACCATGGGCATGGTGCCGATCGACCGCGACGATCCGACGGCGTCGATTGAGCGTCTGCAGCGCGTCACCCTCGACGGCGGCTCGCTGGTCATCTTTCCCGAGGGCACGCGCAGCCGCGACGGCGCCCTGCTGCCGTTCCGCAAGGGCGCCTTCGTCGCCGCGCTGCAGCTCGGCGTGCCGCTGGTGCCGGTGGTGTGCAAGGGCACGACTGCCGTCATGCCGAAGGGCAAGTACCTGTCGATCGTGCCCGGCGACGTGGAGATCTGCGTGCTGGCGCCGATTCCGACCGCCGGGCTCGGCTACGACGACCGCGACCGGTTGCGCGATCTGGTGCGCGCGCGCATCGCGGCCGAGCTGGCGGCGTGAGGGAGTCAGTCGGCGGCGGGGTCGTCTGCATCTTCGGGGTTGGCGCCATCGATCTCGTGAAGGAGGCAATGCATGGATTTCACACTCACGTCCCTCAGCGATCTGCCGGTGTCCTGGTTGGTAGTCGCGATCCTTATCATCGTCGTCATGCTCTTGAGTGGATACAAATTGCTCCTGCGGATGCTCGGGGTTTACATCATCCCGAATGATCAGATCGGATTGGTAACCAAGAAATTCGTCTTGCTTGGTTCGCATCGCGAACTGCCGCCGGGAAAGATCGTTGCCCTGCAGGGCGAGGCCGGCATTCAAGCGGCGACCTTGGCGCCGGGGCTGCATATCGGACTCTGGCCGTGGCAGTACGAGGTGCGGACGGAACACCTCTTCGTCGTGCCTCCCGGGGAGATCGGCATCGTCGAGTCCTGCGACGGCAAGGCGCTCCCGGATGGGCGCATCATCGCCCGCCAGGTCGAGTGTGACAATTTCCAGGACGCCGCCGCATTCCTCGCGGGTGGCGGCGAGCGCGGGGCTCAAATGGGGGTCGTCCCGCCCGGATCGTGGCGCATCAACACCTTGGTGTTCACCGTGCAGCGCGCTGCGATGACCGTGATTCCTGCCGGCAAGGTCGGTGTCGTCGAGGCCCGTGACGGTCGCGCTCTCTCCGGTGGCCGTATCATCGGCAAACACGTTGCGTGCGATTCCTTCCAGGACGCGCACGCGTTCATGAACGCAGGGGGCGAGCGCGGACCGCAGATGGCGATCATCCCGCAGGGGCAGTATCGGATCAATCCAATGCTGTTCGACGTGACCCTGGCGGACACCACGGACATTCCCGACAACAAGATTGGGATCGTCATGACCCGCGAGGGTACCCCCCTGCCGACTGGTGAAATCGCCGGCGGTGAGATTCCCGGGCACAACATGTACCAGGACCCGATGGCCTTCGTGGAGCAGGGCGGGTTCAAGGGTCTGCAGGAACAAGTCCTCTTGGCGGGTCGCTACTTCATCAATCCGCGTTTCGCCACGGTCGAAGTGGTCGACATGACCGAGGTGTCGATTGCCTCGGTCGGTGTGGTGGTGGCGTTCATCGGCAGGGAGGGTAAGGACGTCACCGGCATCACCTTCCGGCACGGCAATCTCGTCACCAAGGGCGAGCGTGGTGTCTGGGTCAATGTGCTCGATCCGGGGAAGTATCCGATCAACCCATTTACCCACAAGGTGAAGGTGGTGCCGACGGCGAACGTCGTCCTCAACTGGGCCAATGGCAAGACCGAGGCCCACGAGCTCGATGCGAACCTGTCGACGATCACCGTCCGATCGGCGGACGGCTTCACGTTCAACCTCGACGTAAGTCAGATCATCCACATTCCGGCGCCCGATGCCCCGAAGGTCATCGCGCGCTTCGGAAGCATGGAGGCCTTGGTCACCCAGGTCCTCGAGCCGACGATCGGTAACTACTTTCGCAACGCCGCCCAGGGGTCCGACGTCATCGATTTCCTGAAGCAGCGCTCGGAGCGGCAGGCGGACGCCGAGAGCGCGATCAAGGCGGCGTTGGCCGAGTACAACGTCGGCGCGGTCGCCACCTTGATCGGCGATATCGCGCCGCCCGCAGACCTGATGAAGACGCTGACCGATCGCAAACTCGCCGAGCAGGAGCAGGTCACCTACGAAACGCAACGTCAGGCGCAAACCGTCCGGCAGCAACTCGAGCAAGCGACGGCCCTCGCCGACACGCAGCCTCAGGTTGTCGCCGCCGAGCGCAAGGTCACCATCGCCGAGTTCGATGCGCGCGCGGCGGTCAACGCGGCCAATGGCCAGGCGCAGGCGAAGACCATCAACGCGGAAGCCGACGCCAAGGTGACGCGGCTCAACGGCGACGCCGAAGCCGGCAGAACCCTCGCCGTCGGCGGCGCCGAGGCGACCGTCATCAAGCAGAAGATCGATTCGATGGAGTCCGGCAACTACGCGGTCGTGCAGGTGGCCGAGGCGCTGGCCAAAGCCGGGGTCAAGCTGGTGCCCGACATCGTCGCGGGCGGGTCGTCGGGAGCGGGTGGCGGCACATTGGTCGATGTCCTGCTCGCCAACCTGTTGCGCGACGGCATCCGGGGACGTGATGAGAAGGGGGCGACGACCGCGCCCTCGGTGAAGTAACCTCGAGGCGGGCCCCGGTGGAACGCTGCTCCGTGCTGGCGCGGTTGCCCTAGGGAATCCGTCTGAGATCCGCTTCGGCTGCCGCCAGCCACAGCGACATCGCGGTCGAGCGGAAGAGGTCTACGGCTGCCGAGAGATCAACGCGGGCCCGGCCGTGGTCCCCGACGCGGTGCCGGTGGCGTCCGCGCCCCAGGTGGCAGTGGGCTCGCAGCGGCACCATTCCGAGCTCCTCAGCCAGAGCAAGCGCATCGTGGTACAAAATCTCCGCCTCGGCGGGCCCCTCGCCGCATGCAGTGTCCGCCAGCAGCCGCAGGGCCCACGCCTCGTAGCCTCGCTCGCCGCGCTGGCGCGTCAGTCCGATCGCACGCTGGGCGAGCGCCTGGGCTTCCTCGATGCGCCCGCTCAGTAGCTGGGCCTCGGCGAGGAAGACGAGCGACGGGGATTCAGAATGTATGGGTTGGAAGACGCGGACGGAGCCGTCGAGTAGCTCGACGCCCTCCGTCGGGCGACCAGACAACGCGTATCCATAGCCCAGCAACCCCGCGAGTGCGGCGGCGAGCAACGGCGCCTCCTGCTCATGGCAGAGACTCAGACCGCGCTCCAGGACGGCAAGCGCGCTGCTCAGCTCTCCTTGGCGGAGGTGGAGAAATCCAAGGCCGAAGCAGGCGTGCGACAGACCATAGGTTCGGCCCGCCGTCTCGGCGATGCGGATCGCCTCTTCGCCGTGCGCGAGCCCCTCGGCAAACTCGCCGAGCTCGGCCAGCGAGCAGCTCATCCCGGCGCGTGAGTAGATCTGTTGCGCCGCCCGATCCCCGCGGCCGGTCAATTCGCCCTCCAGAGACTCGATGCTCTGGCGCATGAGATCGGCCGCACGCTGATACTGCCCGACCGCGTGGCAGGCCAGCCCGTGAAACAGATGCACCGCGATGCGCAGCCTCGGTTCGGCCAGGGCCTCGGCGATGGCGACGGCGCGCTGCCCTACCTGTACGGCTTTGTCCTGCTCGCCGAGCAACAGATGGCTGCTGGTCCGGTACGCCAGGACCCAGCCGAGACGAAGGCGGTCCCCGAGAGTCTCGGCCACGGCCTCCGCCGCCCGGAGGTGATCGGAGATCTGGCCTATCTCGCCGACCGCGACACACGAGTTGCGCAGGGCGAAGCGCAGGTCGATGGCCTGCTCGAGCAGATCGCGACGACTCGGGAGATGCCGCAGCGCTTCCAGCCCCTGCTCGAAACACGCCATCGCCTGGCGATGCGCCGACCGCCTGGCCGCCGTCAGCCCGGCCTGACGCAGGTAGGGCAGCGCCCTCTCCCATAGCCCTGCGCTGCGGCAGTGTCTGCCGAGGGCGACGCAGTGCGGGTCGAGGTCATCCCGGTAGAGATCTTCGATGGCGTCCACCACCAACGCGTGCAGCAGCCTTCGGCGCGGCGCGATCAGCTGATCGTAGGCGACCTCGCGCATCCGGTCGTGGGTGAAGTCGAGGCGTTCGCCGACGACGTGCAGGATGCGCCGCGCCACCAGCTCTTCCACCGCTGCCGCCGCGGCGTGGGTGCCGATCGCCGCCGCGCGGTCGAGCAGCGCGAAGTCGCACTCGCGCCCGACGACGCTGACGATCGCGGCGAGTTGCCGCCCGGACTCACTCAGCCGCTCGAGGCGTGTGGCGATGACGTCGCGCACGCGGCGCGGGGTGCGCAGCTCGTCGCCGCGACCGGCGGCGTCCTCGTAGAGCGCCCGCATCGTCTCCACGACCATGAACGGGTTTCCCTCGCTGACGCGCCAGATCTGCGCGCCGAGGTGGCGCACGGCAGGATCGTCGGTTCCGGCGCGGCACAACGTCCGCACCAACTCCGCCGTGTGCGGCTCGGTCAACGGCGACAGGGTGAGCGCGCACACGTCGGCCCCGCCGTGCAGTTCGACCAGCGTGCGCCGGAGCAGCGGTGCGTCGATGACGTCCTCGCTGCGCGCCGTCGCCACGAGCAGCACCGACCACTCCGACAGACGGCGGCTGACGAAGGCGAGCAGCCTGAGGGTCATTTCGTCGGCCCAGTGGATGTCCTCGAGAATCAGCAGCAGTGGCCGCTCGGTCGCGAGGGTACCGATGACCTGGGCGATGGCCTCGAACAAGCGCACGTAGTCTTCGGCGTCCGCCACCGCGCGCGTCGATGCGCCGAGTTCCGGAAAGAGCCGCGCCAGCTCGGCCACCCAGATCGCCTTCGCGTCGCGCTGCGCCGCCAGCTCGGCAATCACCCGCCCGGAGCGCAGGGCATCGGCCCAGGGGCCGAAGGGCAGGATCTGTTCGCTGTCGTGGGCGCGACCGAGGAGGACGCGTCCGCCGCCGGCGATCACGGCGCCGACGAGGTCGGCGACGAGCCGACTCTTGCCGGTGCCCGTCTCGCCCAGGATCACGGCGATCCGTCCGCGCCGCTGCCGCGCCTGCTCCCATGCCTCGCGCAGCGTCGCGCTCTCCTCCTGGCGCCCGACCAGCGGGGTCGCGGGAGTCACCGCGGCCGCTCCGAGGTCGTTGCCGTCGGGGTGGGCGGACGCGGCGGAGGGCGGTGGGGCTACCGCCGGCACGGAATCCGCGTCGGCGCCCTCGAGGATCTCCTGGTAGACCTGACGCGTCGTCGCCTCCGGCTCGACCCCGAGCTCGCGCTGCAGGACGTCGACGCAGACCTGGTACTGGCGCAGCGCCACCCCGCGACGCCCTTGCCGCGCATAGAGGCGCATCAGCGTCCGGTGCACGGCCTCCCGCAGCGGATCGAGGCTGAGCAGGCGCGCGGCGATCGGGATGGCCTGCGCAATCGGACCAGCCTGGACGTGATGTGCGAGCAGTTGGGCGAGTGACTCGACGGCCAACTCACGCAGGCGTTCTCGCTGGGTGATCAGCCAGTCCTCGAACGGGCTCTCCTGGACGCTCAGTCCGGCGAGGAACTCGCCGCGGTAGAGCGCGCACGCTTCGCTGAGCGCCGCGACGGTTCCCCGTGCCACCAGGTCCTCGAACGCCGCGACATCGACGTCCGCCGCCGCCTGATTCAAGCTCACCGTGTCGGGTCCGATGGTGAGGAGTTCCCCTTGTGGCGACGGCAGGGCCTGCTTGATCGCCAGCAGGGCCTGCCGCAGGCTCTGTCGCGCCTGCCCGTCCGTGCTCTCGCCCCAGAGGAGCGCCGCCAACGTGTCGCGGCGGTGGACGCGCTGCGGTTGGACGGCCACGTAGGCCAGCAGAGCCTGGGCTTTTCGGCGCGCCAGGATGACCGCGGCTCCGGTGCCCCGCCGAGCGTCAAAGCCACCGAGCAGGTTGAGCCGGATCGGCAACATCAGTTCACACGACGGCTCGGGGCCTAGCACGGTCGGGCCCGCACTGCCTAGCGACGCCATCGGCCCGTCACACCGCGTGTGACGTTCCTGTGACGGGCTCGATGTACAGCCGGCTGCATGCAACCAGACCAATCTCCGATGACCTTCGTCGTCCGTGTCACCGTAGCCGCCGACGGCGATGTGAACGGTGTCGTGGAACGACCGAAAACCGGCGAGAAGCACCGCTTTCAGGGCGCCGCTGCGTTGGGCGCTGTCGTCGTGCAGATGGCCAGGAGGGCGGCCCAGGTGGCTACCCTCCTGGCGCTGATCGCGGCGGCCACGACCGGCCCCGCCACGGCGCAGCTCGCGACGCGGACGTTCACCCCGACCGCGCTGCGAACCCCCACAAGCACTGCGACGGCGACCTTCACATCGGCAAACATGTTCTCCACACTCACAGCCACGGCGACCTTCACCAGCACTGCACTGCCGACCGCCACGAACACCCCGTCCCCCGTGCCCACCGCAACGCGCACCCGGACGGCAACCTCCACCCTCACCCGAACCTCGACCCCCACCCCGTCCGCCGTGCCGACCGACACGCGCACCCGGACGGCGACCTTCACGCCGACGGCGCTGCCGACCGCTTCGCCGACGATCCCGCTCGGGCTGAGCATCGGCGACGTTGCCATCCTGGAGGGCGACACCGGCACGCGATCGGCGGTTTTCGTCGTCCGCCTGCGTAGCCCGGCCGCGTTCCCGGTTTCGGTCAGCGCCAAGACCGCGGACGGCACCGCGACGGCCGGCTCCGACTACGATGCGTCGAGCACGCTTCTGCTATTCAATTCGTTCGAGACGCAGAAGACCGTCTCCGTCACCATCCGTGGCGATCGGCTTCTCGAGCCGAGCGAGGCGTTCACCGTCAGGCTCAGCGGGGCGGTCGGCGCCCCGCTCGGCGACCCCCTCGCCATCGGCACGATTCTCAACGACGAAGGGCTCCTCGTCGGCGTCCCGGAGCTGTTCCCCGCCAACCCCGCCACCGGGCCGGACGCGCCGACGAGCCTGCTCCTGCATTGGGCGCATCCGGATCGCTGGCGGGCGCTGAACACGGTCGACCTGCGTCTGGTCGACGGCGACCAGCCGGTGCTCTGGGCGCGCTTCGACGAAGCGGCCAACACGCTCGCCGCCTGCGACGCCGACGGCGGCTGCGCAGCGGGTGTCCCGCCGGGTACCGGCGCGCCGATCGTCAGCGAGACGGCGACCTTCTACCCGGCCGAGAGCGCCGTGCGCGGCAGCGGCCCCACCGGGCCGAGCGTCGACCTGATCTTCACCTTCAGCGTCGCCCGGTCGCTCGGCGGTCGCGTGCTGCGGGTCGAGACCGCCGCCACCGAGGACTCCGGGGAGGAGCAGGGGTTCCAGCCCATCGGGTATCTCACCGTCATCGGGGCCAGCGTGCCGACCACCGACGACGACGGCTGTGCGATCGACCCGGCGCGCGGCGGCGGACGCCAGAGCCAGGGGTTCCTTGCGCTCGGGCTGCTGGCGCTCGTCAGACTCGCAACCCGGTGCCGTCGAGGACAGGGGCGATGACGAACCGGTCAGCGATGCGGCGGCGTTTGGCTCTCCTCGGGCTGGGGGTGGCCTTGTCGGCGCTGACTCCAGTCGGTGCTTCGGCGTTCTGCTCGAGCCAAAGCGATTGCGAGGACGGCTTGTTCTGCACGGTCGACGACTGCTTCCTCGGCTTTTGCGTTCGCACCGGGCGGATCTGCGCCGATCTCAACTTTCAGTGCACCGCCGACAGTTGCAACGAGAGCGGGAACCGGTGCGAACATACCGTGGTGGTCGACCGCCCATGCGAGGATTTCGACATCTCCACAGTCAGAGACACGTGCAACCCGGACGGCAGTTGCCGGGGGACGGTTGGAGTCCCAATGGCCGGGACGTGTGACAGCGACTCCGACTGCTCAGCAGGACTGATCTGTTCCGCGGGGAGTTGCATAGAGGGAAATTTCCCGGACGACGATACGCAGACCCCGACCCGGACCGCGACGCGGACCGCGACGCGGACGCCGAGGCCAACCCGCGTGAAAACGCAGACGCAGACGCCGACGAGGACCGCCACCCGCCCCCCCACGGCAACGCACACGCACACGCCGACACGGACCGGCACCCACACCCCCACCCGCACGGCAACGAACACCCACACGCCGTCGTCGACGCCGACCAACACCCGCAGGCTCACCAGGACACCGAGCCTGACCCCGACACCAACCAGCAGCGCAACACCAACATCGTCCTCGACCCCGACCGCAACGGCTTCTGAGGGCGCCACCGCGGTCCCGACGCGGACGGACACCGTCACACCGACGGCAACGGCCGCCGATGCGCCCACCGCATCGCCTTCGCCAGCCCCAACCACCCCGGTGGAACAGCCGACCGATGCGCCGACAGCCTCGCCCACGCTCACGCCGCCCGACGCGGTCCCATCCCCGACGCCCTCGCCCAGCCCGACGCTGGCGGCGCCGTGCCCCGGCGACTGCGACGGCGATGCGGCGGTCGGGGTCAACGAAGTGGTGCTCGGCGTCAACATCGCGCTGAACGCCCTGCCGATCGGCGCCTGTCCACCGTTCGACACCAACGCCAGCGGCGCGGTCGAAATCACCGAGGTCATCGCCGCCGTGAGTGCCGCGTTGCTCGGATGCGGGTGAGGTGCGGGGTCTCGCACGCGGCTTCTCGCCTCGCCTCCAGCGGGCGCAGGGCGACGCACTGGGGCTGGCGCGCTCGCACAGCCACGTGATCTTTCTCCTGATGCCATCCGCCACTCGCGGCGACCTCCGGCGGCCGCGCCGTGCTGGAGGACGGCGTCTTCGGTCAGGGAGAGGGGACCGCGCGTGCTGAGATACCCACCGCGTCCTCGGGCCAGAACGGCGCGAATTGAAACCACTGCTGCGGAAACTCGCGCACCATGGCTTCGAGCTCGGCCACCACGGCGCGCATGGCGCGGTCGAGCGCCGCGTCGTCATGCGCCGCGCGCGGCAGGGTGACGCGGGCGCCGAGGCGGACGCCGTAATGGCGCCGGCCGAGGCGCGGGAAGAAGATGGGCAGGATCGGCGCGCCGGCGAGGCGGGCGAGGACGAACGGGCCGGAGGGAAAGGGCGCCGCCGCGCCGAAGAACGGCACCAGCCGCATGCCGTCGGCGGCGCCGGCGGTGCGGTCGAGCTGGATGGCGACGATCTCGTTGTCGCGCAGAGCGCGCAGCATGTTCAGCGACGAGAAGACCGAACTGTCCGCGTAGAGCACGCGCACGCCGGCGCGGGCGCGGATGGCCTCGGCGTAGCCGCCGGTGGTGGCGTTGGCCTCGTGTGCCATGACCACGTTGAACGGTCGATCGTAGGCGCGCAGCGTCTGCGCCGCCAGGTCCCAGTTGCCGAAGTGGCCGGTGACCAGCACCACTCCGCGCCCGTCGTGCAACGCCTCGGCGATCAGGTCGCGCGGCGGGGCGTCGATGCGCACCGCCGGCGGCCGGGGCCCGCACGACTCGAGCGTTTCCGTCAAACAGTGCGCGAACTCGGCGAACATGCCGAGCGCCGCACGGCGCACCTGGCGCGGGTCGGGCTCGCCCGTCCGCGGGTCGGTCAGGATGCGCCGCAGGTTGGCCATCGCACCGCGTCGATTGCGGCCGACGGCGGCGAAGATGATCGCGGCGATCAGCGGCGGCGAACCGCGCTTCCACCAGTCGGGGCCGTAGACGCAGCCGAGATAGGCGAAGCGCCGCCAGAACACGCCGTCGAAGCGGAGAGCGGCCGCGAGGCCGGCGACGGCGCCGCGCTGCATGCGCATCGGGCTAGCACAGCGAGCGCGGTGTGACACTCCGACGCAGGGCGACGGGCGGCGAACGGGCGGCGTCTCTCTGCTACAGCTCTGCCGATGGTGCGTGACGATGTGGCGGTGCTGATCCCGGCCTACGATTGCGCGGCGACGATCGCGGCGGTGGTCGCGGCGGCGCGGACGCATGCGGCGCAGGTCCTGGTGGTCGACGACGGCTCGCACGACGAAACCGCGGCGTGCGCCGCGACGGCCGGTGCGGAGGTGCTGCGCCTGAGCGAGAACCGCGGCAAGGGCGCGGCACTGCGGACGGGCCTGGCGCGCCTGGCGGACGCCGGGGTCCGCCGCGTCCTGAGCATGGACGGCGACGGCCAGCACCTCGGGGACGAGATCCCGCGCCTGCTGGCCGCGTCCGACGCGGCGCCGACGGCGCTGATCATCGGCGCCCGGCGCGTCGACGGCCAGCCGGTGCACCCGATCAAGCTGTTCGGCAACCGCTTCGCCAACCGCTGGGTGGCGATCGCCTGCGGCTGCGCCCTGCCGGACACGCAGTCGGGCTTCCGCATCTACCCGCTGCCCGAAACCCTGCGGCTGGGGGCGCGCGCCGAGCGCTTCGCCTTCGAGACCGAGGTCCTGATCCGCGCCGCGCGCGTCGACATGGCGATCCACTCCGTGCCGGTGGCGGTCTACTATCCGCCGCCCGCGCAGCGCCTCAGCCACTACCGCCCGTGGCGCGACACGCTGCGCATCATAGCCGTGGTGGTCGGCCTCATCCTGCGGCGCTGACGGACGCGCGCAGGCGGGCGCGCCGACCGCCGCGCCCGCCGTTCACAGCAGCCGCCCCAACAGCGCCGGCACGGCGTGCTCGACCCGCAGCGGCCGCACGCCGAGACTGACCAGCCGACACCCCGCCGCCTGCAGGGCGTCGAGCTCGTACTGGGTGAAGCCCCCCTCGGGGCCGACGACCAGGGTCGCGTGCGCGCCGACGCCGCGCGGACACGGCGTGGCGGCGCCCGGATCGGCGGCGAGGCCGCGTGAGTCCGCCAGCAGTCCGGCCAGCTCGTCCTCGACGAACGGCTTGAAGCGCCGCCGCTGCTCGACGAGGGGCACGATCGTGTCGCCGCCCTGCTCGAGGCCGAGCAGCAGCTGCTCGCGCAGCGCCGTCGCGGCGAGCAACGGGCTGTGCCAGAAGCTCTTCTCCACCCGCCAGGTTTCGAGCAGCCAGATCTCCTTGACGCCGAAGGCGGCGGCGCACTGCAAGACGCGTCGCAGTGCCTTCGGACGCGGCAGGGCGAGCAGCAGGCGCAGCGGCGCGGGCGGCGGCGGCGGGCGATCGAGGCGGACGACGAGAATTGCCGCGTCGTCGTCGAGCCCGACCAGCTCGCCGGTACCGCAGGCGCCGTCGACGCGCCCGACCCGCAGCGTGTCGCCGACCGCGGCGCGGTGCACCAACCGCAGGTGCGCCAGGCGGCGGCCGGTAAGGCGGACGCGATCAACGGCGATGAAGTCGTCGTCGTGCAGCAGGACCAGGTTCATGGCGCGGCGCCCCGACGCCACGGCGCGACGGCAGGGCCGCACCGGTCGACGCCGAGATCGAGGCGGTTGCGCAGCGCGGCTGACGGAGCCTGATCGGAGACGATGCGCGGTCGCGGCATTATCAGACCCGGCGCGCGTCCGACTCGGGGTAGCGACACTCCATGTGTCGCGCCGTGGCGCGGGCGACGGGCTCGCCGTGCAGGCGGGCGACGACGCGCAGCGCCATGTCGATGCCGGCGCTGATGCCGGCGGAGGTGATCACATGGCCGTCCTCGACCCAGTGCCGGTCGCGTTCGACCGTGACGCGCGGAAAGCGCTCGGTCATCCAGTCGAGCGACCGCCAGTGCGTCGTGGCACGGCGACCGTCGAGCAGGCCGGCTTCGCCGAGCAACATGGCGCCGGTGCACACCGACGTCAGCGTCGCGACGTTGGCGCCGCGGGCGGCGATCCAGTCGATGAGGACGCGATTGGCGATCTCGCGGCGCGTGCCCCAGCCGCCGGGAACGACCAGCAGGTCGAGCGCCGGGCAGCTCGCCAGATCGTGATCCGGGAGCACGCGCAGGCCGCCGGTGGCGGTGACCGGCTGCGTGCGCTCGGCGACCAGCAGCACCTCGAACGGCGACGGCGTCTCGCGTCGCATCTCCTCGTCGAGCCGCGTCACCGCGAAGACTTCGAACGGCCCGCAGACGTCGAGCACCTCGACCTCGGGAAAGACCAGAATGCCGACGCGACGACGGGTCATGTCGCCTCCAGAATCATGCGCCCTGCACCGTCAGACCGCCTCGATGAGACGCAAGCCGCCCGGCGCCGCGGCGCCGTCGGCCGGTTCGATGACATAGCGCACGCAGTCGAGGCCGTGATAGGGCGCGCGTTCCACGAAGCGCATGCCGAGGCGGCGCATCACCGCCTCCGAGCGGGTATTGGGCGCGTCGGTCAGCGCCCAGACGCGCGGCAGGGCCAGGCGCGTGAAGGCGACATGGATCCAGGCGGCCGCCGCCTCGGTGATCAGGCCGGCGCCCCAGTGCGCCGGCAGCAGGCCGTACATGAGTTCCACCTCGCTCGGCTCGGCCATGTGCTTGAGGCCACAGAAGCCGATCAGGGCCGCCGCGTCGCGCCGCGCCAGCGCCCAGTGGCCGAAGCCGTGCGCCTGCGTGCAGGCGATGCTGGCGCGCATCGCCTCGGCGGCGGCGCCGCGCGCGATGACGGTATCGTCCCAGAGGAAGCGGCGCACCTGCGCATCGGTCCACAGCCGATGCAGCGCCTCGAGGTCCGCCTCGACGTACGGCCGCATACGCAGCCGTGCCGTCTCGATGGCAATCAGGCGCGCCATCAGCGAGCGAGGACCCCAGGCTGCAGAGCGCGCAGCGCCGCCGGCACCGCGCTGGCGTCGTCGAGCACCGCCTGCGCGGCGCCGAAGTCGCCGCCGCGGGTGAGACCGCGCGGGATGACCAGGCAGCGCAGGCCGGCGGCGACGGCGGCGGCGAGGCCGCGCTCGGAGTCCTCGATGGCGACGACTTCGTCGGCCGCCAGGCCGGCGCGCCGCAACGCGGTCGCGTACGCATCCGGGTGCGGTTTGCTGCGCGCGTAGTCGCGGTGGGTGACGGCGAACTCGAAATAGCGCAGCAGGCCGGTGTGGGTGTGGATGAGCTCGAAGTGCTCGCGCGGGGCGCTGGTCACCACCGCCAGGCGCAGCTGGCCGCGCAGCGCCGCGAGCACCGGCTCGACGCCGGCGAGCGCCGGCACGCCGGCGCGCAGCAGGTCGGCGTAGCGCTCGTTGCGACGCGTGCGCAGCGCATCGATGGCGGCCGCGTCGACGCGGGCGGCCGCGAGATCGAAGACGCTGCGCCCCTGGCGCAGCGAGAGGTCGATGAACTCGGCCTCGCCGAGGGCGACGCCGATCTCGGCCAGCGTCACGCGCGAGGCCTCGAGGTAGAGGTGCTCGGTGTCCACCAGCACCCCGTCGTTGTCCCAGAACACCGCTTTGAGCGTCATCGCGCCAGCGTCCGCCCCATGCTGATGCGCGGCTCGACCGCGTAGCCGAGGCGTTCGTAGAAGGCGACGACGGCCTCGTTGTGCGGCATCACCTGCAGGTTGATCTTCGGGCAGCCGCGCGCCGCCAGGTGCTGCTCGGCGGCACGCACCATGGCGGCACCGATGCCGCGCCGGCGCACGGCGGCGTCGACGGCCAGATGGTAGAGCCAGCCGCGCACGCCGTCGTAGCCGGCGGCGACGGCGGCGACGAGGCGTCCGTCGAGGATGCCGACGAGCAGCAGCTCGGGCTGCGTGCGCCGCTTGCGCTCCAGATAGGCGGCCGGCGTGCTCCAGGCGCGGCGGTCGTCGAAGGCGCCGCCCCACAGGGCGATCAACGCGGCCGCGTCGGCGGCGGCGCAGGCGCGGATGTCGAGTCCCGTCATAGGAAGGGAATTAGCGCGACCCGGCCCGGCCCGGCCAGGGGAGTCCTCGCTCGTGCGATCGCGCCCACCCCGGATCGCCGCGAGGCGTTGGCGCAGTACCGGGACCACCGCGCGCTCGAAGCAGGGGTTGGCGCGCAGCCATTGGTTTTTGCGTGGGCTGGGATGGGGCAGCGGGATGATGTTCGGCCCGTAGACGCGCCAGTCGGCGACCGTCTCCGTTAGCAGCCCGTTGAAAAACCCTCGAGCGCACATCGGGCCAGGATTCCCTCGCCCGCATTGCTCGCGGGAGAGGGTTAGGGTGAGGGTTCCCCGAGCGGGCCCAGAGGCCCGCTCGGCCTAGCAGCGCAGGGCCGTTCAGGAAGCGGACCCCTCACCTCAATCCTCTCCCGCGAGCAATGCGGGAGAGGAGGTCGGAGTGATCGTTGGCCGCTGAAGGAGCGGCGCGGAGCTTTTCAACGGGCTGTTAGGGTCGGGCGGACACGTCCGGCGAGGTGATGGGCGATTGCGTAGCGACCGACGACGAGCGTCAGCGCGACGCGCGGCAGGCGCGCCAGCAGCCGCGCACATCGACGAGCAGCGCCGCGAGATCGCGACTCTCCTCGATCACCGGACAGGGTGGAGGCTGGCGCGTCTCATGCGGCGGCGGCATCCGCGCAGCGTCGTCTACAGGCGGCGCCACTCCGCGCTCGCATCGATGACGCAGGCATCCAGCGAGCAGGCGCCGCTGAAGCTGATGGCGAAGGTGTAGTTGGCGGTGGTCGGACTCGTCGCGGCGGGGATGACCGCGCTGGTGGTCAGCGTCACCGTGCAGCCGTTGACCGTGTCGGCGTCGGGCGGGAAGGCGAGGCGGATGGTGCCGTCGCGGTCGACGGTGCCGTCGGTCATCTGGCCACTGCAGTCCGAGACGCGCACGGTGAGTTCGCCGCTGCTGACCACCTCCTGCTCGCATGCACCGCGCGCCGCCAGTTCCGCCGCGAAGGTCGCGGTCAGCGGCTCGGCGCAGGTCGACCCATCGACGGTCAGCGTCGACTCGCGCCAGCGGCCGGCGACCGGTGGGACGGTGGGCGTCGCCGTCGCGGTGCCAGTCGGCGTCGCGGTCGCGGTCGAGGTCGGCGTATCCGCCGGCGTCGGCGTGCGCGACGGCGTCGGCGTCGCCGGGCAGCCGTCGCTGGCGGCGGCGACGCCGCGCACCAGCTCGTCGATGCGCAGCACGCCGTCGGGCGTCGCGTCGAAGGCGGGGCAGGCCGCCAGCGCGGCGTCGCCGAGGCTGATGCGCACGCCGAGGATCAGCTCGTCGATCGTCACGGCGCCGTCGCCGTTGCAATCGCCCGGGCAGAGTTGGGCGGAAAGCGGGCCGGCGGCGAGGCAGGCGAACAGGGCGAGGAGCGGGCGCATTGGATTGAGCCTGCCCCACGCGCACGTCTGGAGCAACGCGCCCGGGCGCGGTACAGTCCGCCGCTCGCCGCCGAAAGGAGCCCCACTTGGACGACCAAGCCACGACGACGCGCCACGTCGAACGCATCCGCAGCGACGGCTACACGATCCTCGAGTCCGTCATCGAGCCCGAGTTCGTCGACGCCCTGGTCGCCGACCTGCACCGCCTCGAACGCGAGCTGACCGTCGCGCCGGCACGCAATCGCTTCGAGGGGCGCCAGACGGTGCGCATCTACAACCTGCTGGTCTACGGCAAGCTCTACGAGCGCATCCCCGTCCACCCGCACATCCTGCCGATCGTCGAGCAGGTGCTCGATGCGGGCTGCCTGGTGTCGTCGTTGTCGTCGATCTCGATCTGCGCCGACGAGAAGCCGCAGCCGCTGCATGCCGACGACCAGCTCATCCCGCTGCCGCGCCCGCACCCACCGATCGTCTGCAACACCATGTGGGCGCTGACCGACTTCACCGACGCCAACGGCGCGACGCGCATCATCCCCGGCTCGCACCTGCGCCCGGACACGCCGCACTACGGCACCGCCTACGACACCGTGCCGGCGGCGATGCCGAAAGGCAGCGTGATGATCTACAACGGCAGCATGTGGCACGGGGGCGGCGCCAATCGCACCGGCGCGCGCCGCATCGGCGTGGCGATGAACTATTGCGCCGGCTGGGTCCGCCAGCAGGAGAACCAGCAGCTCGGCATTCCGCGCGAGATCGCGGCGCAGTTCGACCCGCGCCTGCAGGCGTTGGTCGGCTACTCGCTGTACAACGGCCTCATCGGGCACGTCGACAAGAAGCACCCGGTGACCCTGCTCGGGCGGCAGCCCGACGGCCCGCTGGTCTGGGATCTGGTGGGATGATGATCGATCGCGACCACTTCTACCGCTTCTACGGCAGCGACGTATCCTACTTCACCGCCAAGGTGCGCCCGGCGCTGCGTTACAAGCGCGTGCCCCACGTCGAGCTGCTGGCGACGACGCGCGTCTATCAGGAGGTGATCCTGGCGCGTACCGGGCTGCGCTTCATCCCCATCGTCATCACCGACCGCGACGAGGTGTGGCAGGACACCAGCGCCATTCTCGACGCCCTCGAGGAGCGCTTTCCCGAGCCGCCGCTGTACCCGGCCGACGCGGTGCTGCGCGTCGTCGCGTCGCTGTTCGAGGTCTACGCCGACGAGTTCATGATCCTGCCGGCGATGCACTACCGCTGGAGCTTCCCCGAGAGCGTCGCCAAGGCGCGCGCCGACTTCGCCGCCACCAGCGGTGACGTCGCGCAGGCCAACAAGTTCGCCGATCGTATGTCCGGCAGCATCGGCTTTCTCGGCGTCGGCCCCGAGTCGATCCCCGCTATCGAGGCGCACCTGCGCGACCTGCTCGAGCGCCTGTCAGCGCATTTCGCCGTGCACCCGTTCCTGCTCGGCGGCCGGCCGTCGCTGGCCGACCACGCCATGATGGGGCCGATGTACGCCCACCTCTACCTCGACGCCGTGCCGGGTCGGCTGCTGCGCGAAACGGCGCCGGCGGTGTGCCACTGGATCCAGCGCTGCAACTGCCCCGATCCCGACGATGGCGGCGCCTGGGCGGCGCCGGCGGCGCTGGCGCCGACGCTACGGCCGCTGCTCGAGCTGATCGGCGCCGATGCCGTGCCGCTGCTGCTCGATACCGTGCGCGGCGTCGAAACGTGGGCGGCCACCCGCCCGCCCGACGTCGTCGAACCGCCGCGCGCCCTCGGCGGCCACACGACGACGCTGCGCGGCGCCTCGTTCGGTCGCTACACCAGCTCCTACGCGCTGTGGATGGTGCAGCGCCCGCTCGACGCCTATCGCGCCCTCGCCGCCGGCGAGCGCACCAGCGTCGACGCCTACCTCGCCGGCAGCGGCTGCGAGGCGCTGCTCGCCCTGACGCCGTCGATCCGCCTGGTCAAGCGCGGCTTCGCACTGGCCATCGACTGAAGGGACGTGAATGAGTTTCTTCCGCCGCAAGACCGTCAAGCAACTGCAGACCGAGGCCGCCGGTGGAAGTCTCCGGCGCGCGCTCGGGCCCGTCAACCTGACCGCGCTCGGCATCGGCGCCATCATCGGCGCCGGTATCTTCGTGCTCACCGGCCAGGCGGCGGCCCAGTATGCCGGCCCGGCGATCGTCTACTCGTTCCTGCTCGCCGGTCTGGCCTGCGCCTTCGCCGGCCTGTGCTACGCCGAGTTCTCGGCAATGATCCCCGCCGCCGGCTCGGCGTACACGTACAGCTACGCGACGCTCGGCGAGCTGTTCGCCTGGATCATCGGCTGGGACCTGATTCTCGAATACCTCTTCGCCTCGGCCACCGTGGCCGTCGGCTGGTCCGGGTACGTGGTCTCGCTGCTCAAGGACTGGGGCATCGAGATCCCCGCCCAGTACGCGTCGGCCCCTTACAACCACATCGTGCCGGCGGATGCGGGCTGGAACGTCTGGCGCATCTTCACCGAGGGCTGGACGGCGACGGGCGCGGTGCTGAACGTCCCGGCGATGCTCATCGTGGCCCTCGTGACCATCCTGCTGGTGGTCGGCATCAAGGAATCAGCGCGCTTCAACAACGTCATCGTCGCCATCAAACTGGCGGTGATCCTCGCCTTCGTCGGCTTCGGCATGTTCTACGTCAACGTCGACAACTGGCAGCCCTTCGTGCCGCCGGCCGAGGGCGAGGGCCGCTACGGCTGGGACGGCGTGGTGCGCGGCGCCGGGGTGATCTTCTTCGCCTACATCGGCTTCGACGCCGTCTCGACCACCGCGCAGGAGGTGCGCAACCCGCAGCGCGACATGCCGATCGGCATCCTCGGATCGCTGGCGTTGTGCACGGTGCTCTACGTGGCGGTGGCGCTGGTACTCACCGGCATCGTCGACTATCGCCAGCTCAACGTCCCCGATCCGATCGCCGTCGGCATCAACGCCGCCGGGCCCGAGTTGGCGTGGCTGCGCAGCGTCGTCAAGATCGGCGCCGTCGCCGGCCTCTCGTCGGTGATTCTGGTGATGCTGCTCGGCCAACCGCGCATCTTCTACGCCATGGCCCAAGACGGCCTGCTGCCGCCGGCCTTTGCCTCGGTGCACCCGATCTTTCGCACGCCGTGGGTGGCGACGCTGCTCACCGGCGGCGTCGCGATGATCGTCGCCGGCCTCCTGCCCATCGGTCTGCTCGGCGAGTTGGTGTCGATCGGCACGCTGCTCGCCTTCGTCATCGTCTGCGTCGGCGTCCTGGTGCTGCGCTACACCGATCCCGACCTGCCGCGACCGTTCCGCGCCCCGTTCGTCCCCTTCGTGCCGATCGCCGGGGCCCTCACCTGCGGCTACCTGATGCTCGGCCTGCCGGTCGATACCTGGGCGCGCCTGCTGGTGTGGATGCTGCTCGGTCTGGCGATCTACCTGCTCTACGGGCGGCGGCACTCGAAACTGGTTCCCCGCTGAGCGCCGGGGCTCCCGACCCCCGGACTTTCCGGGCCGGACCCCCTTGCCGCACCCCTGCCGGGCAACGATAACGTCAAATGAAAAGCTTTCCACGGCACATGATGGAGGGGGCATGGAATACAGGATCAGCGGCCTGACGATCGCGTTCTTCGTCGTCGCATCGGCGCTTTCCGCACCCGCCGCCGTCACGTCCATGCGCACAACCTCCCTCGGGGTACGGGACGATGTGTCAGACCCCAGCCGGCGCAAGCTGCGCTTCCGCGCCGTCACCAGCAGGGACGCGGCGGCCAATCGCATCGTCGCGCCGGTGCCCGGCGGCGCCGCGGATCCGACCATCGTCGGCGCCGTGTTGACGGTCGAGAACGCCGCCGGCAGCGGCGAACGCGCCCAGATCGCGCTGCCGGCGGCGGGCTGGACGCGGCGCGGCACGACAACCAACCCGCAGGGCTACCTCTACCGCGAGGCAACCCCCGGCGCGGCGATCAGCAAGGTGCTGCTGAGGGACGACCTGCTGCGCGTGCGCGGTGGCGGCGCCGCGTTCGCCTACACCCTCGACGAGTCGCAGCAGGGCCGCGTCGGCCTGCGCCTCGATAGCGGCGCCGACGCCTGGTGCGCCGAGGCGCCGGCGCGCGCCAGCGGCAGTCCGCCGAGCACGGCCAACAACGACGCGCCCGAGCGGTTCGAGGCGGCCGGCAACAGCCCCGCCCCGGCGGCCTGCGCCATCGGCCCGCGTTTCGCCCTGACGGTGCAGAACGGCTACGGGTCGGGCGCCTATCCGGTCGGCGCGACCGTGCACGTCTGGGCCGCGCTCGATCCCGCCGATCAGCTGCTCAGTGGCTGGAGCGGCGACGCCGCGCTGCTTGTCGAGCCGCTCGAGTGGCATACGACGCTGGTCATGCCGGCGCGCGACGCGACGGTCGACGCCGCGATCGTCGACCGACCGACAGCGCTGGCGGTGAGCCAGTTCAGCGGCCCGAACGGTACGCCGAAGACCGTGCGCCGCTTCATCCCGCCGGCGCCGCGCGGCCTGGTGTTGATCCTGCACGGCAGCGGCGGCAGCGCCAACTTCATCACCAGCACCGAGGCCTTCGCGGTGGCGCTGCGGCTGATCGAGAGCGGCTACGGCGTCCTCGGCACGGAAGCCGAGGAGGCGATGGTCGGCGATCTCGACGGCGACGGCAAGGAGCGCTGGAACGCCGCCCTGACCGTCGGCAACCTCGATCTGGCGACGCTCGATGCGCTGGTCGCCGACCTGCGCGGTAGCGGCGCGATCGGCGCAGCGACGCCGCTCTTCGCCCTCGGCATGTCGAACGGCGGCAGCATGGCGGTGACACTGGGAGCGGGCGACGCCTCGGCGTTGGCGCCGGTGTTTCCCAACCTGACCTTCGCCGCCGTCATCTCCCACAGCGCCAGTGCGCGCGCCGCGTCGGTGGCCGTGACGACGACGCCGTCGGCGTGGTTCATGTGCCAGAACGACGACAACGAGAACGTCGGCAGCGCCGGCAACGCCGACGCCGCCGCCAACAGCGCCACGCTGGCCGGCCGCGGCGTGCCGACGCTCTACGACGAGCACCCGGCCTCGCCGCTCTACGACGCGCGCTTCGAGCGCATCGGACTGTCCAGCGGCACCTCGGCGGCGCTCGCCGCCGATCTTGGCGCGGCGGGTTTCGTCGACGCCGACGGGTTCTTCACCCTCGGCACCGACGCGCTGACCGCCGCCGTGCTGGCGATGCCGTCGCTGGCGCCGGCGCTCGCCGCCCTGTCGCCGGCCCAGCAACGCAACGTCGTCGACCAGCTGCGCGCCATGCAGGCCGAACACCAGATGTTCTCCGACTGGGCGGCGCGCGCGGCGGCGTGGTTCGACACGCACGGCGCGCTGCCGTGATCCGAGCCTGGGCGGCCGACAGCGCGTCGGATCGCACCCGCGATCGCTGTTGGCGTCGATGTGGATTGACAGCCTCTTGGCATCACGCCATTCTAGCCTTATGAAAACGGCGCCGGTCACGGATCTGAAGAACCGCCTGAGTCACTACCTGCGTCTCGTCGCGCGCGGCGAGAATGTGACCGTCCTCGATCGTGGGCGGCCGGTCGCCCGCCTGACCCGGGTCGAGTCGGATGACAGCGAATTGGACGCGCTGGTCGCCGCCGGTCTGGCGCGACCGCCGCTGACGCCCCTGCCGGAGGATTTCTTGGTGCGCGACCTGCCCCGACCGCGGCTGTCGGTCGTGCAGGCCCTGATCGAGGATCGCGCCGACCGCTTTTGACCGTGCGCTACTGGGACGCCTCAGCCCTGGTATCGCTGTGCCTTGCCGAGGAGGCGACCGCATCGCTGCGCGGTCTCGCCGCCGCCGGCCTCGCCACGTGGGCCGTCTCATCGGTCGAGATCGCCTCGGCCATCGAGCGCCGCACGCGCGAGGGACATCTGACCCAGACCGAGCAGGCGGCGGCGCGCGCCGCCCTGCTCCAGTTGGCGGCGGCGTGGACCGAGATTTCGGCTCTCGCGCCGGTGCGCGACCGCGCTCTGCGACTGGTTGCGACGCACGCCGTGCGGGCCGCCGACGCGATGCAGCTCGGCGCGGCCCTGGTCGCCGTCGCGGATCGCCCCGCCGGACACGCCTTCGTCTGCGCCGATCGCCGCCTGCGCGAGGCGGCCGCGCGCGAAGGGTTCGTCGTCCTCCCCGACCAGTGACGGGGGCGCGGCCCGCCGTCAGTTCAGCGGGGCGCCGCCGATCGGCGCATCGTCGTCTTCCTGGCCGACCGCCGCACCGCCCATCGCCGGGCCGCCGACCGGGGCGTCGTCGTCCTCCTGACCGACCGCGGCGCCACCCATTGCCGGGCCGCCGACCGGGGCGTCGTCGTCTTCCTGGCCGACCGCCGCGCCGCCCATCGCCGGGCCGCCGACCGCCGCGTCGTCGTCCTCCTGCCCGACCGCCGCACCGCCGACGGCCGCGCCGCCGATCGGGCCGTCGTCCTCGCCGATCGGCTGGGCGAGCGCAACAGTGGACCACAGGAGCAGGACGGCGACGAGAATCGAAGGGGTGTGCATAACGCATCTCATACTCCGCCGACACGCAGCGCGAAACCGAGAACCGCCGCTGTTGCTGGCGCCACCCCGTCGGCGCCGGTTGCATTGCTGTGCTGTCGCGCCATCCAACCGGCGCCGACGGGGTGGCGCCCACCGAGGGACCGCGCGACCACCAGGTGCCCCACGATCTGGCGCGGCCGTCGGTTGACTCTGGGCGACGCCCCTGCGAGCGGGAATCGCATGCGCCTTGCCGAAGATCAGGTGACCACCGCCGAGGTGAAGGACTGGCGCGGCCTGCACCTGCTGCATTTCGCCACGTCGTCGTGCTCGCAGAAGGTGCGCATCCTGCTCGGCGAGAAGGGCATCGACTGGATCTCGCATCCGGTCAACCTCGCCCGGCACGAGAACGCGACGCCGTGGTTTCTCGGCATCAACCCGCGCGGCGTCCTGCCGGTGCTGGTGCACGACGGCGTCGTGCACGTCGAGAGCAACGACATCATGGAGTATCTCGACACCCAGGTGCCCTCCGCCGCGCCGCCGTTGCTGCCGCGCGACGAGGCGGAGCGACAGGTGGCGCGCGCGTCCCTGGCGCGCGAGGACGCGCTGCATCAGGCGCTGCGGACCATCACCATGGGATTCCTGGTGCCGGTCGCCGCGGCGCGCAAGCCGCCGCGCACCCTCGAAACCTATGAGCACGGTGGCGCCGCCGACGAGCACCGCGCGCGCGCGGTCGCCTGGTGGCGCGACTTCGCGCGCCAGGGCGTGCCGCGTGCCGACGCCCTGGAGGCCGCCGCCGCCTTTGCGGCCGCGTTCGCGGAACTCGACGTGCAGCTCGGCACGCGGCCGTGGCTGCTCGGCGACCGCATCTCGCTGCTCGAGATCGCCTGGTTCATCTCGCTGCACCGGCTGGTCCTCGCCGGCTACCCGCTGGCTCGCCATGCGCGCCTCCAGGCGCACTACGCGCGACTGCGCCAGCGGCCGGCTTTTGCGCGCGAGATCGGCGCCGGCGGTGCCGTGGCGCTGCTGATGCGCGGCTACGCGCGCTATCGCCGACTGACCCGCCGCACGCTCGCCGACCTCCTCGCGGAGGGCGCCGACGCGGGCGCGCCGCGTTAGGCGGGCCCGCGGAGACTCGCTCAGGAGAGGATCTTGCGCCCCGCCGCGACGACCGTCTCCGCCGTCGCCTTGGCGTCGAGCAGCGGCGACTGCGGCACCTGGCGGCCCTTCTCCACCGCCGCCCGGGAACCGATCGCCGCCAGCCAACGCTGCAGGTGGTCGAGGCCTTCCACCTCGACGCCCGACCACGGGTAGGTGTGCACCCAACTCCAGTTGGCGATGTCGGCGATCGAGTAGTCGCCGGCGAGGAACTCCTGCGTCGCCAGGCGCGTGTTCAATACCTCGAACAGGCGGCGGCTCTCGCGCTGGTAGCGCTCGATGGCGAACGGGATCTTCTCCGGCGCGTAGCGGAAGAAGACGTTCGCCTGGCCCATCATCGGCCCGATGCCGCCCATCTGGAACATCAGCCACTGCATCACCAGCGAGCGGCCCTTGGCATCGGTGGGCATGAGTCGGCCGGTCTTCTCGGCCAGGTAGACGAGGATGGCGCCGGATTCAAAGACGGCGAAATCGCTGCCGTCGTGGTCGACGATGGTCGGAATGCGCCCGTTCGGATTGAGCGCGACGTACCACTCCTCCTTCTGCTCGAGCGTCTGCAGGGCGATCGGCTGGACGGTGTACGGCAGCGCCAGCTCCTCGAGGGCGATCGAGACCTTCCAACCGTTCGGTGTCGGTGAAGTATAGAGGGTGATCATCGCTGGCTCCTCTGACCGGCCCGTGCGCTCAGCGCAGCGAGGCGTAGGTGGCGTCGAGCAGCGCCGTGGCGCGCGGGTCGAGCAGGATGTGCGGGCCGAGGCGGTTGGGGGTGTAGCCGAAGCCGATCTTGGCCGCCGGGTCGGCGCAGCCGAGGGCGCCGCCGGCGCCGGGATGGCCGAAGGCGCCGGGGTTGGGGCCGAAGCGGGCATCGGCGCGCTCCTGCGACAGCATGACGCCGAGGCCGAAGCGGGTGGGCACCTGGAGGACCAGGTCCGGGCCGTTCGACTGCAGCGTGCGCAGGCGCTCGATGCCGGCGCCGTCGAGGACGTGCGCGCCGGCGAGATCGCCGCCGCGCGCCAGCGCGCCGTACACGCGCGCCAGGTCGCGGGCGCCGCCGTGCCCGTTGGCGCCGGGGATCTCGGCGCTGCGCCAGTCCGCGTTGTTGACGCCGAGCGCCATCGAGGGCGGGTTCATGAACGCGCGCGCGGTCATGCTGTTCGGGTCGGCGAGGATCACCTGGGCGAGACCCAGAGCGTCGGCGGGCAGCTCGTCGCCGGGGGCCAGCGCCAGCTCGCTCAGCTCGGCGACCCGATCATGCTCGGCCGCCGCCAGGCCGATGTGGAAATCGAGGCCGAGCGGGCGGGCGATCTCGTCGCGAAAGTAGGTGCCGAGGCTGCGCCCGTCGATGCGCCGCACCACTTCACCGACCAGCCAGCCGAAGGTGACGGCGTGATACCCGTGCGCCGTGCCCGGCTCCCACCACGGCTCCTCGGCGGCGAGCGCCGCGGTGATCATGCCCCAGTCGTAGAGCGCCTCGGGCGGAAGCAGTTCGCGTACCGCCGGCACGGCGGCGCGATGGCTGAGCAGCCAGCACACCGGAATGCGCGCCTTGCCGCGCGCCGCGAACTCCGGCCAGTAGTCGGCCACCGGCGCGTCGAGATCGAGGCGGCCGCGTTCGACCAGCTGGTGCGCGCAGAGCGCCGCCATCGCCTTGGTGCACGAGTAGACGTTGGCGATCGTGTCGCGCTGCCACGGCTTGCTGCGCGCCTGATCGGCCCACCCCGCCCACAGATCGACGACGGTCTCGCCGTCGTGCACCACCGCCAGCGCCGCTCCGACCTCGCGTCCGCGCCGGAAGTTGGCCGCGAACGCCTCGCGCACCGGCGCGAACCGCGCCGCGCACTCGCCGTGGATCTCGATGTCGCTCATCGCTCGGTTATGGCCGATGCAGGCGGGCCGGAACAAGCGACAGGGAGAAAGGGGGACGGAGAAAGGGGGACGTAGGGGCGGTAAGGGCACATAGGAACCGAAATTACCGGTTAGCCCCCAACGACCCCAATGTCCTGAACCCCCTCACGCCCGGGGTTGGGGGCGGGG
>JANNRA010000117.1:0-8724 GCA_031401035.1 bacterium
CCCCCCCTCCCCCCCGGGCGGGGGGGCCGCCCCGGGGGGGGGCGCCGCGGCCCCCGGCGGCCCCCGCCCCCCCCCCCGCCACCGCCAGCGCGACGCCGCGACCCTCGGCGACGCCGACGCCGCCCTGTGTCGGCGACTGCAATGGCGACAGCGTCGTCGCCATCGACGAGTTGGTGCATGCCGTGGCCATCGCTGCTGGCGCCGACGGTACCGAGTCGTGTGCGGCGCTCGACCGCGATGGCGACCGCGTCGTCAGCATTGCCGAGGTGGTCGCCGCCGTCGGCGGCGCGCTGGGCGGCTGTCGATTCTGATCCCCGCGGCCTGATCGGGCACAGGCCGCGCGGTGCCTCAGCGCCGCGCGGCGCCGCGCCGCCACCGCGCCAGCCACCAGCCGCCCACGGCCGCGATGGCGGCGGCGCCGAGTGCCACCGGCGCGCCGTGCCAGGCGATGACGTGCGCCGGCTCGTCGAGCGGGCAGGCGATGCGCATCGCCGCATAGGCGGCGAGGAAGGCGGCGCCGCCGCTGAGCGCGCCGACGGCGCGCGCCTCGAGCGGCGCACCGCGGCCGACGGCCCACAGCAGGCTGGCGCATGGCAGCAGGGCGAGGGCGAGCGCGGAGAGGGCGCAGCCGGTGCCCTCGGCGACGTACATCGCCCAGGTCGTCGCGCCGGGGCTCGGCGTCAGACCCAGCCAGGCCAGTGCCGGGGTGAGCGCCGCCAGCCCCGCCAGCATCAGGGTCGCGTGGCTGGGCGCGCGGTCGGGCGCGGCGGCGCGCAGGGCCAGGCCGGCGAGCAGCGCGGCGGCGGCGGTCGCGGCGATCACCTCCGGCATCAGCCAGTCCCAGCGCCGGCCGCCGAGCGACGGCGCCGCTTGCCACGCGACGATCGCGCCGAGCCCCGCCAGCAGCGCCAACCACAGCGCCAGGCGGAGGGCCGGGGGCCACAGACGGCGCACGGGCACCGCGTCGGCGACCAGTCGCTCGAGGACGGCGTCGATGGACGGACGCTCGGCCATCAGGCGCGCCCTCCGAAGCGGGCGCGCAGCGCCGCGTAGGCGCGATGCGCGCGCACGCGCAGGGCGCCCGGGGTGGTGCCGGCGCGCGCCGCGCCGGCGGCGACCGACAGCCCGTCGAGATTAAGTAGCTCGAACGCCTCGCGCTGACGCGGCGGCAGATCGGCCAGCGCCGCCGCCAGGCGTTGCTCGACATCACCACTCTCGGCGTGGCTGGCAGGCCAACTGTCGGGGCTGGTCTCGATGGCCACTTCCAGGTGGGCGCGGCGGCGGCGTCGCCGCAGGCGGTCGATGGCGACGCGCCGGGTGACGGCGAACAGCCACGGCTCGAGCGGTCGCGCCGGGTCGTAGGTATGACGGATACGATGCACCGTCATCAGCGCGTCCTGCTGCAGATCGTCGAGATCGTCCGGTCCCGTCGCCCAGCGGCGCAGGAAGGCACGCAGCAGCGGCGCCAGTTCGCCGAGGAGCCGCCGGTAGGCGTCGCGATCGCCGTCCTGCGCGCGGCGCATGAGGTCGGCGCGGTGCTGCTGATCGGCGTGGAGAGTGCGGGCATCGGACTGAGGCATGGGTGTGCGGCGACGCCCGCAGGTTACACAGGTCGCCCCGATTGGCCAGCCCGCCGCCGCGGCCGTGTAACTTTCCCGCCGGGCGGACGTACTCAGGCGGCAGGAGGATCACATGCCCAATCCCGAAGCCCTGGCAACGTTGATTCGCGAGCGCGGGCCGCGCCTGGTCGGTCTGGCGCGCCGCATCCTGCGCGACCAGGAGGCGGAGGCCGCCGACGCGGTGCAGGACGCCTACATCTCGGCGCTGCGCTCGCTCGACGAGTTCCGCGGCGACGCGTCGCTGGCCACCTGGCTGCACCGCATCGTCGTCAATGCCGCGCTCATGCGGCGCCGCGCGACGCGCTTGCGGCGCGAGACGCCGCTCGAGTCGCCCGAGTGGACGGCGGAGGATGCGCCGCCGGACCTGCTCAGCCGCGCCGCGCCGGCGCAGAGTCTCGACGAAGCCCTCGAGCGCAAGCAGCTGCGCGCCTGCATCCGCGCCTGCGTCGAGCAACTGCCGCCCACCTACCGGGCGGTGGTACTGCTGCGCGAGGTGCGCGAACTCGATACGCGCGAGACCGCGGCGGCGCTCGGCATCTCGCCGAACGCCGTCAAGGTGCGCCTCTACCGCGCCCGCCAGGCGCTCGAGCCCATCCTGCGGGCGCGCGGCGTCGTCGCGCCCGAGCCGCCGCGCGCCGCCGTCATCCCTTCGGAGGCAGCGTGAAGCACTGGCCGTCCTCGCCGAGCACCACCTCGCCGGCAAACACGTCGCCGACGCCGGCGAGGAACATGCGCCGCATGATGAAGTTGCGCGGGCCGGGGACGACGTGCGTGAAGACCAGCGTGGTCACGCCGGCGTCGCGCGCCACCTCGGCGGCCTCGAGCGGGCTGGTGTGGTAATCGAGCGTGTCGCCCGCCATCTTGCCCAGGCGCGCCTGCCCGCTCTGCGTGGCGATCGTCGCGACGCGGCCCATCATGTCCCGGTTGAGCGCCTCGTGAATCAACAGATCGGCGCCGCGCGCATGCGCGACGACGTTGGCGCTCTTGGCGGTGTCGCCGCTGACGACGACGACGTTGCCCTTGTACTCGAAGCGATACCCCACGGCCGGATGGATCGGCGCATGGTCGACGCTGAACATCGTCACCTTCAGCCCGTTGCGCTCGAACACCACCGCCTCGGCGTCGGCGCCGTCGCCGAGCGCGACCTCGCGGGCGACGGCCGGCGCCGCGGCGCGCGGCATCGCCTCGGCGCCGTGATGGGCGGTGCGGTAGTCGGCGTCCTGGCTGTAGGCGGCGACGAAGCCGTCGACGACGCGTGCCGTGCCGGCCGGTCCGAAGACCTCGAGCGGTTGGCCGCGACCGGCGATCCAGCTCTGCACCATGGTCTCGCCGAGATCGCCGATGTGGTCGGAATGGAAATGGGTGAGCAGCACCGCGCTCAGCGCCCCGGTCGGCAGACGCGTCAGGTCGAGCGTCTCCCAGGCTCCGGGGCCGGCGTCGACGAGCACGAACTGGCCGCCGGCGATGACCGCGGTGCAGGCGCCGGCGCGCTGCGGGTCGGGCAGCGGCGACCCGGTGCCGCACAGGACGACGGTCATGTCCGGCGATTCGAGCACCGCGGTGTCGCGCCGCAGTACCTGCTGCACCTGCCATTCGAGGACGCGCTCGCAGCCGGCGAGCAGGACGATGGCGCTGAGGAGAACAGGGCGGGTGATCATGCGCGGGGCTCCTTCGCGGTCAGGTGGGGGCATCGACCAGCAGGCGCGGGGCGCGCTCGGCCGGCAGGTGGTCGTACAGGTCGGCGACGAGATCGGAACGGATGGCGCGGTGGCCGGGGTCGTCCCACAGATTGCGCCACTGCTGCGGATCCTCGCGCAGATTGTACAGCTCTCCCTCGCTGCCGTCGTAGTGGATGCCGCACGGCGTCATGCAGAACTCGCCGAGCATGCGTTCGAGGCCGGTGGGCTGGCCGTCGGTGCTCGGTTCGTAGCGGGTCAGCAGCCAGCCGTCGCGGTGCACGATCGAGCGCAGGTGCATGCCGTGGCTCGGCGTCTGACTGTCCCACTCGCAGAGGACGCGCTCGCGGCTGCCGTCCTCGCTGGTCGGCAACGGGGCGCCCTGCATCCACGGCGCCGGTGGGATGCCGGCGATGGCACAGAAGGTCGGCGCCAGGTCGACCTGGCCGACCGGTTGCTCGATCGCCGCCGGCGCCACGCCGGCCGCCGGCGCCGGGCGCCAGATGCAGGGCAGGCGCATGAGCGCGTCGACGTGAAAGGGCCCCTTGTAGATGAAGCCGAAATCGCCCTGCAACTCGCCGTGGTCGGCGGTGTAGAGGACGTCGGTGTCCGCCGCCCAGCCGCGCGCCGCGATGCGCTGCATCACCCGCCCGCAGGCCTCGTCGATGAGCTCGTTCATGACGTGCGCCTTGGCGTTGATCTCGCGCAGGTTGTCGTGCGTCAGCGCCGGGACGCGGAAGTTCGGCGGCCCGCCCTCGGCGTTCTGCCAACGGCCCTCGTAGTAGGCCAGCCAGTGCGCCGGCTTCTGCGCCAGCACGGCGCGGATCTTCGCGTCGGACCCCGGATGGCCGGGTGGCAGGTCGAGGTCGCGCCACGGGACGCGGTGCAACTCCGAGGCCGGCGGATCCCAGGGGTGGTGCGGGTCGGGAAAGCTCAACCACACAAACCAGTCCTCGTCGTCGGCGAGCGAGTCGAGGAACTCGATGGCGCGATCGGCGACCCAGTCGGTGTGGTACCACTCGCGTGGGATCGGATTGTTCTTGGTCTCCGGCGCGCCGCTGTCGCCGCCGCCGTGCGCGTCGAGGAGCGGCGCGAAGCTCTCCAGGTGCTCGGGGTGGTTGGCCTTCAGCCACGCCCCGTAGTGGCCGACCGGGCGGCCCATGAAGGCGGCGATGTGCGTCGCGTGCACGGCGCGTTCGAAGCCGCGCCAGGCGCCGGTGTCGCCGCGGCGCTGGCGGGCGTTCTCCTCGAAGCGCAGCTGCGGGTCGAAGTTGGGCTCGAAGTGCGCCTTGCCGCACAGCGCCGTGCGATACCCGGCGCGCTCGGCGAGATAGGCGGCGACGCTCGGCGCGTCGGTCGGCAGCGCGACGCCGTTGGCATACACGCCGTGCGTGCGCACGTACTGGCCGGTCAACATGGTGGAGCGCGCCGGCATGCAGACCGTGTTCTGGTTGTAGGCGCGCCGATACAGCAGCCCAGCCCGCGCCCAGCCGTCCGCCACCGGCGTGCGCGCCACCGTGCCGCCGGTGCAGCCGAGCGCATCGTGGCGCTGCTGGTCGGCGGTAATGAAGAGAATCTTGCGTCCCATCTCTGCTCCTGCCGTCGGCGCCGCCGCCTCAGGGATTCCACACCGATCCGCCGACCAGGCGCTCCGGCCGCCGCCCCTGACACAGCGGCGGCGTCTGACCCTCGAACATGCCCGAGGCGATGCGGCCGTCGCGCCACAGCGGCTCCCAACAGCCGAGCCCCTCGAGGCGGCCGCGCAGCGCCGCCTGCGCCGCCGCGGGCGTCGCCTCGACGTGGTCCTGCAGCCGCTCGCGGCACCAGACCCGGTAGCGCACCGTCGGCAGGTCGCGGTACGGCGCGCCCTGCACGTCGCAGTCGAAGCGGCGCCGCCCGTCGCGCCAGGCGACGGCGTTGGCGTGCAGGTACGGCAGGTACGCCTCGCCGCAGTCGCGCAGCAGCGCCTCCCACCCGACCGGCAGCGTGCCCGGTGGCGTCCAGTCGCCGGCGACGGTGTCGCAGCGCGCGTTCCACAGGCGCGCCACCCAGGCGTAGACCGCCGGCGCCGTGTCGCGCATCAGGCGCGCCGGCGTCGGGTCGAGGCTGAAGTGGCGGAACATCGACGCGAAGAAGCCGAAGTCGGCCAGGCACGGACGGCCGCCGAGCAGATACGGCTGCCGCGCCAGGATCGCCTGGAGGCGCGCCAGCGTCTGGGTATAGATCGCCTCGACGTGCGGCCGCGTCGCGGCGCAGACGCCGTCGCCGGCGACGTACAGTCGGTACTGGCGGCGGCGCATCATCGCCGCACGCCAGGCGCGCGGCAGCGGCACGTCTCCCATCACCTCGACGGCGATGCGATCGCCGAGCAGGCGCGCATCGCGCCGGTAGCTCCAGCGATAGTGCAGGGCGGGCCGCCACAACCACTCGTCGGCGTAGTCCTCGAGCAGGCGGCAGCACACCGCCTGCAGGGGGTCGGCCGGCAGCACCGCACCGGCAGGCACGCGCGCCTCGAACCAGTCGATCATCGGCGTCGTATCCTGCAGCCAGGTGCCGTCCGGCGAGCGCACCACCGGCACCTTCATCACGCCGGCGTGGCGGCGGATCGGTCCGCGCAAGTGGCGCGTCTGCGCCTCGATGCGCTGGTAGGGGATGCGCTTGTAGCGCAGATAAGCCTCCAGCTTCCCCGTGAAGTAGGAGACGTCCATGCCGTAGAGCAGAAAGGGTTCGTCCATTGCGGTCGGGCGGCGGCAGGGCGGCGGTTGCCGTCGCCCGGGCCATCGTCTACTGAACTTGCACTATGAGTGCAAGAAGTTCCTCGCCGCGCGCGGCGCCGCCGGACGACCGCCGGCGGGCGCGCGGCGCGACGACGCGGACGGCGGTCGTCGAGGCGCTGCTGGCGCTGCTGTACGAGGGCGATCTGCGGCCGACCGGGCCGCGCATCGCGGCGCGCGCCGGCGTGTCGCTGCGCTCGGTGTTCCAGCACTTCGCCGATCTCGATGCCCTCTTCGCCACCGCCGCCGAGCGCCAGGGCGAACGCATCCACGCCCTCAGTGCCCCCGTGCCGGTGGCGGGAACGCCGGCGGCGCGCGCCGCGGCGCTGGCGGCGCAGCGGGCGCGCGTCTTCGAGGCCATCGCGCCGGTGCGGCGCGCGGCGTTGCTGATGGAGCCGTTCGCGCCGGCCATCGCGACGCGGCTCGCCGGCCTGCGGGCCGCACAGCGCCGCGAGCTGCGGCGGGTGTTTGCGCCCGAGCTGGCGCGCCTGCCCGCCGCAGCGCGCCGCTCCTGCCTGGCCGCCCTGGCGGCGCTGTGCGGCTTCTCCACCTGGCACGTGTTGCGCGTCCACCAGGGTCTGAGCGTCGCCGCGGCGCGGCAGGTGATGACGCGGGCGATTACCGCGCTGCTGCGCTGACGGCGCGGTGTTGCCGGCCCTCAGCGGGCAGGCCAGCGCAGCAGGGCCGCGCCGCCGGCGGGCAGGTCGATGGTGAGGGCGGTGGGCCGCCAGGTGCGCGTTCGCGGATCGAAGGCCTCGGCCGGTGCCGCCGCCGCGCGCGCCGTGATCTGCAGGCTGACCGGTTGCCGATAGTCGCGGTTGACCAGCAGCGCACTGATCGTCCCCGAGCCGTCGCCGAACAGCCCTGCGGTGACCGGACCGCCGTCGACGGCGGCGATCGGGCCGATGGGGAAGGGCGCCCCGACGACGCCGTCGGGGTCGGCGACGGCGAGGCTGCGCTGTCCGGCGAGCGCCGCCGCCAGGGCGGCGAGTTCATGGTTGAGGGTGGCGACCTCGGCGTGGCGCGCCGTCGCCGCGCCGTCCTCGACCAGGCCGCGGCGGAAGCGGTCGCGCTCGTCGTAGGGGGGTGTCCAGTAGGCGAAGTACGACACGCCGCGCGCCCCGAAGGCGAGGGCATGGAACACCTGCCAGGCCAGCTCCGCGGCGGTCGGGTCGCGGTATGGGCCGTGCGGCATGGCGAGGACGATCCACAGGAAGGGCAGGTCGTGGCGCAGTGCCGTGTCGCGCACGGCGGCGAGGTTGGCGAAGATGCTGGAGCGGTCGCGTGTCTCGCCGAACGGGTAGTAGTCGACGCTGAGCAGTTGCGGCCGCACCGTCGCGACAAAGCCTTCGAGATAGTCCGCGTACGATGCCGCCCCGAGGCCGGCCGGGGGGATGTAGTCGGGTAGCAGGTTGACGTAGGCGAGGCGGCCGGGGTCGGCGGCGCGCAGCGCGGCGACGGTGGCGGCGACGGGGGGGAAGCTCGGCACGGTCGGCTCGTCGGCGACGACGTAGCCGTCGAGCGCTGGAGCGGCGCCGAAGTCGGCGGCGACGGCGGCGGCGAGCGCGGCGGCATCGCCGTCGCCTCCCGCCGCCGAGTACAGGCGATGATCGGCGAGCCAGACGCGCAGGCCGTGTCGTGCCGCGGCGTCGAGGCCGGCGCGGTTGGCGGCGACGTCGAGATCGCCGGCGCACGGCGCGCCGATGGTCGTGAACCCCGCCGCGGCGATGGCGGCGAGGCGCGCGTCGCTGCGCTCGCTGAGCGGCGGGCCGCACCAGAAGGTGATGACGAACGGCCGCGGCGTCCACGCCGGCGGCGGCGCCGGGCGCCTCGCCGTGCAGGCGGCGAGCCCGACGGCGAGCAGAGCAGCCGCCGCGCAGCGCCACATCATCCGCCTGCTAGTGCGCCCGCGCGGCCGACGCAACCAGGGGAGGCCTACACGGCTCCGGGCGTCAGCCTGAACCAGACAGAGAGGATCTCACGCGGAGAAACGGAGATACGATCAGTTCAGCATGCCGCCGGCGGCGCTGTCGTAACTGAAGGTACGGCCGCCGCCTGAGGACACGGCGTTGCCGGTGAACGTCGGGTTGGCGCCGTTGTCGGCGGTCATGGTGATCGAGACGGTCGTCGAGAGTCGGAAGTCGGGCAGTTGGCCGACGCAGGCGGCATTGGCGCAGTCGAGGTAGTCGCCGTTGATCAGGAAGTAGGCTTCCTGGGCGTTGGCGGCGTTGCGCAGGTCGGATTTGGCCCGCGCGTCGTAGGCGATCTGCCGGTAGCCGGCGAATTGCGGAATGGCGATGGTGGCGAGGACGCTGATGATCGCGACGACCATCAGCAACTCGATGAGGGTGAAGCCGCGCTGCGCTTGGTGGCGACCATCAAGGACCTGCTTGAGCTCTCGCACGGGTTGCACCTCCACGTCTCGAACCACTCCGTCACGCGCTGATAACCAACAAACGTGCCACCCGGGGGCGGTTCGACGGCTCTGGCGCAAGCGGGACTGTGGACGGATCTGCCCACCGCCAGGAGCACAATTCGGCACAGCCAGCGTCAACCTCGTGACGATGCCATGCGAAGCGCCGGCAGCGACGCCCGGTCGGGGTGCGTCGCATTCGGCGCCGGCGACGGTGTAGAGGACGGCGCCATGGCATCGCT
>JANNRA010000118.1:0-77300 GCA_031401035.1 bacterium
GGCCGCGCCACCCCGGGGGTTTGTTGGGGGGTCTCATATTCACACCCGGGGGGGGGGCCGCGGGGCCCCCCCCGCCCCCCCCTCCCTGCGTGCATCAGCGCCCGCCTCCGTCGCGAAAGGCCGCCCACCCCATGACCGAACTGGACAAGGAATCCGTCGACCTGCACTCGCGCTTGCACGGCAAGCTGGAGGTGAAGAGCAAGGTCGAACTCAACAGCCGCCGGGACCTGAGCCTCGCCTACACGCCCGGCGTGGCGCAGGTGTGCCAGGAGATCGCGGCCAGGCCCGAGCGCGTCTTCGAGCTGACGTTGAAGCACAATACCGTCGCCGTGGTCTCCGATGGTTCGGCCATCCTCGGCATCGGCAACCTCGGCCCGGAAGCGGCGATCCCGGTGATGGAGGGCAAGGCGGTCCTGTTCAAGGAGTTCGCCGATGTCGATGCCTTTCCCATCTGCCTGGCGACGCAGAACGTCGACGAGATCGTCCAGACGGTGCGTCTGATCGCGCCGGTGTTCGGCGGCATCAACCTCGAGGACATCGCCGCGCCACGTTGCTTCGAGGTCGAGGATCGCCTGCAAGACCTCGGCATCCCGGTCTTCCACGACGATCAACACGGCACCGCCATCGTCGTGCTGGCGGCCCTGATCAACGCGCTGAAGGTCGCCGGCAAGTCGATCGACCAGTGCACGGTGGTCTTCAACGGCAGCGGTGCCTCGGCCATCGCCTGCTGCCGACTGATCCTGAGCTACGGCGCCCTCGGCCGGGCACCGATGCCGGGCGACGTGATCATGTGCGACTCGAAGGGCATCGTCGACCGCACCCGTACCGACCTCAACGACCACAAGCGCGAGATCGCCAGCCGGACCAACAAGCGCAACCTATCCGGGGGGCTGGCCGAGGCGATGGTCGGCGCCGACATCTTCATCGGCCTGTCGCAGGGCAACCTGGTGACGCAGGCCATGGTGCGCTCGATGAAGCCGCATCCGATCATCCTGGCGATGGCCAACCCGACGCCCGAAATCATGCCCGACGAGGCACGCGACGCCGGCGCCGCGGTGATCGGCACCGGGCGCAGCGACTTCCCCAATCAGATCAATAACGTCCTCGCCTTCCCGGGTGTCTTCCGCGGCGCCCTCGACGCGCACGCGACAGTCGTCAACGAGGCCATGAAGGTTGCGGCGGCCGAGGCGCTGGCGAGCTACGTCATCGAGCCGACGCCGGAGCGCATCATCCCCGAGGCCCTCGACAAGCAGGTCGCCCTGCGCGTCGGCGCCGCGGTCGCGACGGCGGCACGGGCGACTGGCGTCTGCCGAAAGTAGGCATGGACCGACCCCGGCGGGCACGGCGGCGGCACGCCCTCCTCCTCGTCTTGGCGTTGGCGGTTCCGAGCCTTGCCCAGCAGCCAGTGAGCGAGGACGCCGGCCCGATGCGCCAGGACTCCCTGCCGCTGCGCGACGTCCCTCGTTCGATGCACGACGGCGGCGGCACGATCGGCGAAGCCACCCAGTCGACGCGCGGCTCGCGCTCGGTCCGCGACGCGACCACGCGCGGCATGCTGAGCGGTCCGGTCTCGTCGATGTCGAGCGGCTCGATGCGCGACGCCAACGCGCCGCGCCAAGGCGGCTCGGTGGCCGAGGCGTCGGCGGGGGCGGTGAAACACGACAGTGACCAGCCCCTCGGCACCCGGATCTCGCAACCGGTGCGTGAGCTCGGACCGTTGCAGCAGCACCTCCGCCAGATGCGCGAACAGGGTGCGGCCGCGGCCATGGCGGCGGCCGGCGCACCGGTGGCCGCGCCGCCCATCGAGTGATGGACGGCGCCGTGGAGAGCGCCGCCATGTGGCGCCAGATCAGGCGCGGCGCCGCCTAGCCGCGCCCGCCGGCCATCATGGAACTGCGCGGCGCGACAGCGCTGATCACCGGCGGCGGCCATCGACTCGGCCGGGCGATCGGGCTGCGGCTCGCCGAGGCTGGCGCCAACGTGGCCTTCACCTACCTGCATGCGGGCGCGGCGGCAGCGACGACACGGCGCGATCTCGAACAGCGGGGCGTACGCGCCGTCGCGGTGCGCGCCGACGCCGCCGACGACCGGCAGATGGCCGCCGCACTTGCCGAGGTCGGGCGCGCACTCGGGGTGCCGGATCTCTGGGTGGCCAACGCCGGCGTCTTCCGCCGCACGCCGATTGCCACCGCCACGGCGGACGACTGGGACGACATGCTGCGGCTCAACTTCGACACCTTTCTCGTCCCCGCCCTGCGCCTGGCGGCGCCGATGCGGCAGCGCGGCGGCGCCATCATCGCCCTGGGCGACGTCGCGGCACTGGAACCGTGGGCCGACTATGTCCCGTATTGCGTTGCCAAGCGCGCCCTCGTCGCGCTCGCCATGCGTCTTGCCCGCGACCTGGCGCCGACCGTGCGGGTCAACGTCATCGCGCCGGGTCCAGTGTTGTTCCCGCCTGAGTTCCCCGCCGCGGCGCGGCGCCGCGAGATTGCTCGGACGTTGCTGAAGCGGCAGGGACACGCGGCCGACATCGCCGACGCCGCGCTCTACCTGGCGCGCGCCGAGTATGTCACCGGCGTCGTCCTGCCCGTCGACGGAGGGCGCCGCTTTGGCTGACGAGGCGCCGTGGTTGCCGCCCGACTGCTGGCAGCAGCTCTTCGGGAACGCGAACCCCGTCGCCGTCGAGGTCGGTCCGGGGCGTGGCGAATTCCTGCGCGCCGTCGCCGCGGCGCGACCGCAATGGAACTTCTTCGGCATCGAGCACTCCTCGACGCGAACGCGCCACATCGAACAACTATTCGCCGCCCGCCGTCTGGCGAACGCGCGCGTCGTCTGGGCGGATGCGGGATGGTTGCTCCCGCATCTGCCGGCCGCGTCGGCGGCGGCGGTGTACGTGCAGTTCCCCGATCCGTGGTGGAAGCGGCGCCATCACAAGCGCCGCGTTTGGACGCCGGCGTTCGTCGCCGCCCTGCGTCGGCTGCTCGCGCCGGGGGCGACGGTGGAGTTCCTCACTGACGTCGAGGACACCTTCCAGCTCGGACTCGCCCTGCTCGACGCGGACCCCGGCCTCGATCGCGTCGCGGTCGGCCTACTCGACCGGCACGACACCAACTTCGCACGCAAGGCGTTGCAGGTCGGCGGCCAGATCCACCGTAGCCTGCACCGACGCCCCTAGCCGCGCGGGATGCGCCGATCGGCGATCAGGCGCCGCCGGCGATCGGCGGCAGCAGAATCACCTCTTGCCCGTCGACGAGCGGCGCCTGCGGGGCCAACTTCTCGTCGCCGGAGATGACCATGCCGGCATGGGTCGGCGGAATGCCGAGCCGCGCCACGAGATCCGCCACGGTGGCACCGGTGGGGAGCTCGATGGCGGCCGAATCGTGGCTCTCGCCGGCCGGATGGTACTTACGCAGCGACGCGAACAACTTCACCTGGACGATCATCACGCGAGCCGTCGCACACCGCGTCGTTCAGGCGTGCGCCGGCGAGCCGCCGGCGGCACGCAGGCCGCAGAACTCCTCGTAGTCGATGAGTTCGGTGACCGTCGGCCGCTCGCCGCACAGCGGGCAGGCGGGGTCTTTACGCAGCCGGTGGATGCGCAGCTCCATGCTCAGCGTGTCAAAGTAGATCATGCGGCCGATAAGCGGCTTGCCGGCGCCGAGAATGAGCTTCATCGTCTCCAGCGCCTGCACGCAGCCGACGAGGCCCGGCAGGACGCCGAGGACGCCGGCCTCCTGGCAGCTCGGCGCCGCTCCCGGTGGCGGCGGCTCGGGGAACAGGCAGCGGTAGCAGGGACCCAGGCCCGGGGCGAACACGGTCGCCTGTCCTTCGAACTGGAAGATGCTGCCGTGCACGTTCGGTTTGCCGGCGAGGAAGCAGGCGTCGTTCACCAGGTAGCGGGTCGGGAAGTTGTCGCAGCCGTCGACGATGACATCGTACTCGCCGATCAGTTTCATGATGTTCTCGGAGGTCACCCGCTCCTGGTAGCCGATGACCTTCACATCCGGATTGAGCGCGTTGAGCGTTTTCTTCGCCGACTCGACCTTCGGCATGCCGACGCGGTCGTTGGTGTGGAGGATCTGGCGCTGCAGGTTGCTGACATCGACGACGTCCATGTCGACGATGCCGATCGTGCCGACGCCCGCCGCGGCGAGGTAGAATGCCGTCGGCGACCCCAGTCCGCCGGCGCCGATGCACAGAACCTTGGCATCGAGCAGCTTCGCCTGCCCCTTCTCGCCGACCTCGGGCAGGAGGAAATGGCGGCTGTAGCGATTGAGCTGGTCGGCGGTGAACTGCTTGTCGGCCTCCCAGGGGTGACCGGCGCCCTTCCAGCCCCCGAAGCCGCCGGACATCGACACCACGTTGGTGTACCCGAGCTCGCGCAGCGTCCGCCCGGCGAGCAGCGAGCGCGTACCGCCGGCGCAATACAAGATGATGGGAGCATCTCTGTCAGGCACCGTCTCTTCGATCCGCATATCGAGGAAGCCGCGCGGCACGGAAACCGCGCCGGGCAGATGGCCCTCGCGGTACTCCTCCCTCTCGCGCACATCGATGAGCGTGTAGCCGGCGCCGTTCGAGGCGCGCTGGCGCACATCGTCGGGTGTCCACTCCGGCACCAGCAGCCGGGACTCGGACATCAGATCACGAATCGTCTTGGCCATAGGGAATCCTCAGCGCGCGACGCGAATCTCTTCCGCCTCGAGCTTGCGGTATGCCTCGCGCATCTCATCCATCAGGCCGTCGCGGCCCTTCTCGGCGAGCACCTTCGAGCGGTGAATGAAGATGTCCTTGGTCTCGATGAAGTCCTTGCGCGTGTATCCCCAGATCCGCGGGTGGACATACGTGTCCATGCGGATCGCGTCGCACGGGCAGGCTTCGACGCAGAGGCCACAGTAGATGCAGCGCAGGGTGTCGATCTCGTAGCGCAGCGGAAACTTCTCGACCTCGGGGTCGGGATGCTCGCCAGCCTCGATGTAGATGCAGTTCGCCGGACAGGCGGTGGCGCACAGGAAGCAGGCAGTGCAGCGCACCGAGCTGTCCTCTTTGAGCGTCAGGCGGTGGCTGCCGCGGAAGTTGTCCGGGTAGTGCTTCACCTCCTCCGGCCACTGCGTCGTCACCGCGGCACGGGTCTCCTTCGCCAAGCCGACCGCGTGCAGGGCGTGCAGGCCGAGGTTGCGCCAGAAGCGGTACATCGTCACCATCAGGCCGCTGAAGATCTGCGGCAGATAGGTACGCTCCCAGAACGTCAAGGCTTCGCGTCGCTTCATCGCGTGGACATACCCTTTCTGCGTCTGCGCGAAACCTACCGTGCGCGCAACCGCGGAATCAAGCCGGGCCTCAGTGGACCCACTTGTCGCTCTCGCCGCCGCGTCGGCGCGCTTCGAGGGCGAACTGAACGACGTCGCAGAGGCGAGCGCCGCGGTCGGCCAGCACCGGCGCTTCGAGCAGCGCCTGCTTCTCGATCGCCGAGAAGTCGAGGGCGTAGCACAGGAAGTTGATCAAGAGTTCGTCGGACAGCGACGCATCGGACAGCACGCGCGCCACCAGTCCCGGCTCTCGCTCATCGAGGTAACGCTGGGTGAGGGCGTGGATACGGGTGCGCAACAGCGACGCGACGCCGACGGTGTCCGACGGGCGCCAGCGCACCGCCGCGGCCCGGTAGCCATGGCCGCCGCGCTCGTCGGCGATTTCGAACTCGCGCGCTCCATGCAGGAGGATATTGTAGCGGCCGTCGGCCAGCGGCTCGACGCTGACCACTTTCCCGGCGCAGCCAACCGGGTAGATCTCCGGTCGCCCATAGTAGTCTTTGCGCCATTCGCCGCCGAGCAAGACGACACCGATCAGTTTGTCGTCGCCACGTTCGACATCGCGCACCATCTCGCGGTAGCGCGGCTCGAAGATGTGCAGCGGCAGCGGTACGCCCGGGAACAGCACCGCATTGGGCAGCGGGAAGAGCGGAATGGTCTCGGGGAGGTGCTGCATCACGCCGTCCGCGGTGCGCCGAGCGCGCTGGCGCAGTCGTTGCAGCGCCCGTAGTACGCCGTCGTCTGCCACTGCACGACGCAGCCGGCGGTGCGCGCCTCGTCGGCCGGCGTTGCGCTCGGGGCACCCGGCAGATCATGCACGGCGCCGCAGTGCAGACAGGCGAAGTGATCATGCGCCTCGGTACGCGCGTCGAAGTGGGCCTCGCCGCCGTCGAGGCGCAACACGCGCACGCGGCCCTGCTCGCGCAGCTTGTCGAGGTTGCGGTAGATCGTGCCGAGGCTGACGCGCGGCAGACGGCGGCGCACGCGTGCGCAGACGACGTCGGCGGTGGGATGGTCGAGCGCGGCGGACAGCACGTCGTACACCGCCGCGATCTGGCGCGTCGTGCGAGGCTTCACGCCGCGCCCTGCAGATCGGTGGCAAGCGAGGCGCGCAGCGCGCCGGTCAGGGGCGCCGCATGGCGGTAGTGCGGCAGGTCGACGACCAATCGCGCCGGCGTCGCCGCGTCGCGGAATGCGGCGCGCGCCGCCGGCGGCAGCGCGAAGCGCACGTACTGCACGGCGCTCAGCTTGTCGGCGCGGCTGCGGCCGGGTTCGAACTCTGCCGCGATACGCTGCGCGGCGCCCAGCTCGAGCCAGGTGGCGGTATCGATTCCGAGGAAGCCGAGCAGGCGCTCGGGGATCTGCTGCTGTTCAGTGATCTCGATCAACAGTGTCGCGCTCAACTCGCCGGGCCTGGGCAGCAGCGCATTGTATACCGTCAGCTCTTCGCGCACCGCGTCGAGATCGGTGATGCGCTCAGCGCGCAGCATCTCGTGAATCTGGAAGTAGACGGTGGCATGGTTCTCGAACACCAGCGTCACCTCGGGACCGACGCCGACGCGGCGGGCGCGTTTGAGGTCGATGGTGCGGCGGCGCACATCGTCGCGCATCGCCTCGTAGCGATCGAGACCGACGACGTCGTCGAGCGTAACTGGGCGGATGGAAGGGTCCATGGAGGCGGGTGCAGCGCGCGGCGAGCCGACCGTCAGGCCGACCCGCCGCGCCGCCGGAACTACAGCTTCAAGGTGCCGAGGCCGCTGGCAAAGCGGCCGGCGTGCGACTTCTCAGCCCGCGCCAGGGTCTCGAACCACTCGGCGATCTCGTCGAAGCCCTCGTCGCGCGCCGATTTGGCGAAACCCGGATACATCTGGGTGTACTCGTAGGTCTCGCCCTCGACAGCGGACTTGAGGTTCTTCTCCGTGTCGCCGATCGGCACGCCGGTGCAGGGGTCGCCGACCTGAGCGAGAAAATCGAGATGGCCGAAGGCGTGGCCGGTCTCGGCCTCGGAGGTATCGCGGAACAGGCCTCCGACGTCCGGGTACCCTTCGATGTCGGCCCGGCGGGCGAAGTACAGATAGCGCCGATTGGCCTGCGACTCGCCGGCAAACGCCGCCTTGAGGTTCTCGTGCGTCTTGGTGTCCTTCAGGGGCTTCATCGATCGATCCTCCGTGCGGATGCAGTTAACAGGAATGCTTCCTGACTAGTGAATGAGCGTTAGACGGCATGTGGCGGCGCGTCAACTACCCGCCCCCGCCAGTGCACGCGCCAGCATCTCGCGAATGACCGGCCCGCAGCGGTTCGGCGTACACGGACCGGTGCAGGCGCGGGTGCGCTTGCGAATGTCGTCGAGCGTCTTCGCGCCGGCACGGATCGCCTTCTCGACTGTCCCCTTGCGAATCTTGTTACAGATGCAGACGACCTTGTAGGAGTCGAGAATGGCGCGCGTCCGCGCCTCTTCTTCTTCGCTCACGCGACGCTCCGGTCGCCGCGCCTCAACGCTCGAGCGATTGCACGCTCGGGCGCTGCTTGAGTCGCGAAATCCAGGCGGTGACCGAGCGCAGGGCCGGATCCACGTCGATGCCGAGGCGCGGCAGGATCATGATGGCCGGCACGAACGCCACGTCGGCGAGCGAGAATTCACCCACCAGGTACTCCTTGCCAGCCAGGAAGCCCTCCAGGCGCTTGAGGCCGCGGGTGAGCTCGGTGCGGTAGCGACCGAGCCGCTCGGCATCCTGTTCCGCGGCCGGCTTGCTGAGCTCGGCCTGGACGAATCCCGCCGAGGGCAGGAACGAATTATCGCAATAATCTTCAAGGGTTCGGACGCGCGCACGGGCACTCGAATCCTCCGGCATGAGGGCCGGATGGGGGTACTCGTTCTCCAGATACTCGTTGATGATGGTCGAGTCGTAGACCACCACATCGTCGTCAATCAGCACCGGAACCTTGCCGTAGGGGTTGAGTTTGAGGAACTCGGCGTTCTGGCGGTGCTCGCCCGTGCGCAGATCGACGAAGACCGTCTCGTACTCGAGTTCCTTCTCGACGAGCACGACACGCACCTTCTGAGCGAAGGGGCAGTCGGGATAGTCATAGAGCTTCATCATTCACCGCCTCCCATGGATAACCGGATGTTCACAACGCGTCACCATCGCAAAAACAGGCGGCGGAGTAAACCGACGTGGCGCCAAAAGTCTCGCTATGTGAAGGGATTTTCCGAAACCCGCGTCCTGCAACGATCTTCGCAGCTTGCGCAATTGCGAAGAAACGGGAGCGCCCACACGAAGACCCGTCGCCGTTCGCGTACGGACTCGACCTCGCGGTGTCGTTTGGGGCATATGGCGGCATGGAGCGACGTGCATTCCTGCGTTACGGGCTTGCGGTGACCGCTGCGGCCGTCGGCTCCTCTCTGTGGAGTCGCGCCTTTGCCGGCTTCCCCGCACAGACCGGGTCGGGCCCCTATGGGCCGCTGCTGGCGGCCGATGCGAACGGCCTCATGCTGCCCGCCGGCTTCACGGCGCGTGAGATCGCCCACGCCGGGCAGCTGGTGCCGAACACCGGCTACACGTGGCACTTGTTCCCCGACGGCGGCGCGACGTTCCGTGCCGCACACGGCTGGATCTACGTCTCGAACAGCGAGTGGTTTCCACCGACCGGTGGTGGCGTCGGCGCCCTGCGTTTCGACGGCGGCGGTAACATCGTCGACGCCTACTCGATCTGTTCGGGGACGCTCGCCAACTGTGCCGGCGGCGCCACACCTTGGCGCACCTGGCTGACGTGTGAGGAGTACGCGTCGGGCCATGTCTGGGAATGCGACCCGTTCGGCCGCGAGGCGGCGATCCAACGTCCGGCGCTCGGCACGTTCAAGCACGAGGCGGTCGGCGCCGACCGGCGCCGGCACCGCCTCTACCTCACCGAGGACGAGCCCGACGGCCGCTTCTACCGCTTCACGCCGACGCGCTGGCGGCACCTGGACACCGGCCTGCTCGAGGTGGCGTCGGTGGCGCTGACGGGCGAGGTGACGTGGCTGCCGGTGCCGAATCCCAATCCTGTGCTGCCGGCCGATACGCCGACGCGTCTCCAGGTGCCAGCCAGCACGGCCTTCAACGGCGGCGAGGGCATCGCGTACAGCCACCGGCACCTCTACTTCGCCACCAAGGGCGACCACCGCGTCTGGGACTACGACGTGGTCGGTGAACGGCTGTCGGTGGCCTACGACCTCGCCCTCGATCCTGGCGCGACGCTCTCCAACGTCGACAACATCGCCGCCGGCCGCTCGCGCGACCTCGTCGTCGCGGAGGACCCGGGCAACCTTGAGCTGGTGCTCATCAGCCCCGGTGGCGTCGTCTCGCCGCTCCTGCGCGTCACCGGCCAGACCGGCACGGAGTTGGCGGGACCGGCGTTCGACCCCGCCAACCGGCGGCTCTACTTCAGCTCGCAGCGCGGCGCTGGCAGCGGCATCACGTACGAGGTGACAGGACCCTTCCGGCGCCGGGCCAGCGACTGACCGGTCCCGGCGTCTCCGCCTTCGTCGGTCGTGTATTCGCCGTGCGTGTATTCGCCGTGGTGGACCGCGGACGGGTCGGCGTGGGATCTGAACGAGATGGCAGATCCGCTCGCCACGTATACCCACGGCCACCACGCATCGGTGGTCTCGCAGCACCGCAAGCGCACGGCGGCAGAGACGGCGCGCTTCCTCCTGCCCCACCTGCGGCCGGGGATGCGGGTGCTCGATGTCGGCTGCGGGCCGGGCTCAATTACCGTCGGACTGGCCGAAGTGGTGGCGCCGGGCGAGGTCCTCGGCATCGACCTGGCGGACGAGGAGGTCCTCGCCAGCGGTCGCGCCTTCGCCGCCGAGAAGCGGCTGACAAACGTGCGCTTCGAGCGCGCCGACCTGTTCGAGCTGCAGCAGCCGGGTGGGTTCGACGTGGTCTATGCGCATCAGGTCCTGCAGCACTTGGCCCGCCCGGTCGAGGCGCTGCGCGCCATGCGCCGCCTGCTGCGCGCCGACGGCATCATCGCCGTCCGCGACAGCGACTACGGCACCTGCACTTGGAACCCACCGGATGAGCGCCTGCGACGCTGGCTGGAGGTCTACCACGCCGTCGCGGCACGCAACGGCGCCGAGGCAGATGCCGGCCGCTATCTGTATGGCTGGCTGCACGAGGCGGGTTTTTCCGACGTCACCCTGAGCGGCACGACTTGGACCTTCCCGGGTTACGGCAGCGTCGCAGACTGGGCGACCTCGTGGGCCGAGCGCACGACGCAGTCGAATCTGGCGGCCAAGGCGGTGGAGTACCGCATCGCCGACGCCGAGGAGTTGGCGGGAATCGCGGACGGGTTTCGCGAATGGTGCCGAAACCCCGCCGCGTTCTTCTCCATCGGCCACGTCGAAGCGTTGGCACACGTGCACTGATCCGCAGCTCTGGTGTGTAGGGCGGCGCCCTCCAGTGCCTCGATTCTCTGCGGTCTGCCCGACCGCAGGGATCACTACACGTGCTGCCAGGCGTGGTAGGAGCTGCGCACCAGGGGGCCCGATTCGACGTGGCGGAAGCCGAGGCCACGGGCAAGGTCGCCCAGCTCGGCGAATTCCGCAGGCGGTAGATAGCGAACGATCGGCAGGTGCTGCCGGCTCGGCTGCAGGTACTGGCCGAGGGTGAGGATGTCGCAGCCGACCGCCACCAGGTCGTGCAGCACCGCGACGACTTCCTCGCGCTCCTCGCCGAGCCCGAGCATCAGGCCCGTCTTGGTCCGCAGCCCGGGACGGCGGCGCTTGGCCGCATCGAGCAGCGCCAGACAACGATCGTACTTACCGCCCGGACGGGCGATCTTGTACAGTCGGGGCACGGTCTCGGTGTTGTGGTTGAACACGTCGATGGGTGAATCGACCACCTCCGCCAGAGCGGCGAGGTCGCCCTTGAAGTCCGGCGTCAGCACCTCGACCGTGCAGGTCGGCAGCCGGCGTTTGATCGCCGCCGCCGTGGCCGCGAAGTGCCCTGCCCCGCCGTCCGGGAGGTCGTCGCGATCCACGGACGTGACCACGACGTGACGCAATCCGAGGCGCTCGACGCCTTCCGCCACTTTCTCGGGCTCGTGCGGATCGACCGCCAGCGGGCGGCCGTGGGCGACGGCGCAGTAGCCACAGTTGCGCGTACAGACGTCACCGAGCAGCATGAACGTCGCCGTGCGATGCCCCCAGCACTCGGCGAGGTTGGGGCAGTGCGCTTCCTCACAGACGGTGTGCAGCGCGAGCGACTTGACCACCTGCTTGGTGGCCGCGAACCCCTCGCCTCCAGGCGCGCGCACCTTGATCCATTCGGGATGGCGCCGTGCTACAGCCATGCCGGCTCCTCGAGCGCCATGCCCAGGTGCGTCGCCAGGGCGCGCGCGAACAGCGCCGCCAGCGCCGGCAGCGGCGGCACGTCGGCCGACAGCTCGGCGAGGTTGACCAGCCGGGGGGCGTCGCCGCGGCAGACGACGATGGCGTCGAAGAACGACAGATCGGTGCTCACGTTCAAGGCGATACCATGCCAGGAGACGCCGCGCCGCACACCGATGCCGATCGAGCCGACCTTGCGCTCGCCGACCCAAACGCCGATCTTGCCGGGCAGCGCATCGGCGGCGACGCCGACCGCCACGCAGGTGTCGATCAGCGCCCGCTCGAGGGCACAGACGTAGCCGCTGACGTCGCGCCCACTGCCGCGCAGGCGCACGATCGGATACGCGACCAGCTGGCCCGGGCCGTGGAACGTCGCGCCGCCGCCGCGGCCGATGCGGAACACCGGCACGCCCAGGCGCTCGGGCCCGTCACGCAGGTCGGATGCGTCGGCGCCGCGACCGAGCGTGTACACGGGCGGATGCTCGAGCAGGAGAATCTGCTGCGGCGCATCGCCGGCGGCGACCGCCGCAAGCAGCGCCTCCTGCCGCGCCAACACCGCGGCGTACTCGCAGCGGCCGAGCCACTGCGCCTGCAGTGGTGTGCCGCACGCGGCGATCGGGGAACAGGCGACACGGCTCACCGATGCCTCACTCCAGCAGCAGCATGACGGGATTCTCGAGGATGCCCTTCACCTCGACCAGGAAGCGGCCGCCCTCGAGGCCGTTGAGAACGCGGTGGTCGCACGACAGCGTCGCCCGCATGGTCTTGGCGATCGCCAGCTGGCCATCGCGCACGATCGGGCGATCCTTCACTGTACCGACCGCGAGGATGGCGGCATTGGGGGGATTGATCACTGCGGTCAACTCCTCGACGTCGAGCATGCCGACGTTCGATAGGCTGAAGGTCGCACCGGTGAGGTCGTCGCTGCCGAAACGCCCGTCGCGCGCCTTGTCCGTCAACGCCGCCGCGCGCGCGGCGATGTCGGCGAGCGACAGCGTCTGGGTGCGGCGCAGGACCGGCACCACCAAGCCGTCGTCGACGGCGACGGCGATGCCGATGTTGACGTCGTCGTGGATCTCCAACGCGCCCTCGCGCCACGACGCATTGACGTACGGATGGCGCAGTAGCGCCAGGCTGAGGGCGCGTAGGAGGAGATGGGTGACGGTGAGGCCGGGCATCGCCTCGCAGCGACGGATCGACTCGCGTAGGCGCATCGCCTCACTCATGTCGATCTCCGCCGTGACGTAGAAGTGCGGGATGTCGCGCTTGGCCTCGCTCATGCGCCGCGCAATGGTCTGCCGCATACGCGAGGCCGCTTCGAGGCGGCTGCCCGCGGCCGGCGCGGCGCCGACCGCCGCGGTGCCTTCTAGGGGCGGTGCCGCGGCCGACGGTGCCACGGCGGCACGGACGGCGGCCTCGATGTCGCGTTTGAGCACACGCCCGCCGGGGCCGGAGCCGCGCACGCCGGCGAGGTCGACGCCGGCGTCCTCGGCCAGACGCCAGGCAAGCGGCGAGGCGCGCACCGCGGGCGGCTCGCCGCCAGTGGGGGGGCGCAGCGGCGGTACCGCTGCCGCCGCTGCCGGTACCGCTGCCGCCGCTGCCGGCGGGACGGCGCGGACAGGTGGCGCGGCCGGGCGCGCGGGCTCGCCGTGGAGGGCCGCGGCGACGGGCGCGACGGCGAGTCCGTGGTTATCGGCGGCAAGGACCGCGATGACCGCACCGACGGCGGCGCGCTGGCCCTCCGGCACCGTGATCTCGCGCAGCACGCCCGAGGCGGCCGCCTCGAGCTCGACGTCGGCCTTGTCGGTCTCCACCTCCGCCAGCGCTTCGCCCTGCAGCACGTGCTCGCCGGGACGCTTCATCCAACGAATGATCAGCCCGCTCTCCATGTTGTCGCTGAGCTTTGGCATGCGAACGTCGGTCGACATGGCGGGAGTATAGACGGTCTGCGATGGCTGAGCGATGCCGGGCACGCCTTACGACCCCCGCGCCCGCAGGGCGAGTGCGACCGGTGCAAAGCTGCGGCGGTGTTGCGGGCACGGGCCACAGCGAGCCAGGGCGGCGAGGTGCTCGGGAGTGCCGTAGCCCATGTGGCGGATGAACCCGTACTGGGGATAGCGGCGGTCGAGCTCTTCCATCATCGCGTCACGCTCCACCTTGGCCACGATCGAGGCGGCGGCGATCGAGTAGCTGCGCGCGTCGCCTTTCAGCAGCGCCGTCTGCGGCGTGTCCACGTCGGGGATGCAACGCGCGTCGACCAGCAACTGCTCGGCCGCCACCGGCAGCGCCCGCACGGCGCGCCGCATCGCCTCCAGGGCCGCCCAGTAGGGATTGAGGCGGTCGACCTCGTCCGCCTCGACCACGCCGACTCCGACCGCCACCGCCAGGGCGCGAATCTCGGGCGCCAGCCGGGCACGCGTGGCGCGCCCCAGCTTCTTGGAGTCGTCGACGCCGCGCAGGCTGCACCCCGGCGGCAGGATGACGGCGGCGGCGAGCACCGGACCGGCGAGCGGGCCGACACCGACCTCATCGACCCCCGCGACGAGGCGGACTCCCGCCCCCCACAGGGCGCGCTCGTAGCGCAGCAACACCCGCCGCCGCGCCGCCTGCCGATGCGCGATGCCCAACGCCCTCCACCTCCCAAGGCGTCCATCGCCGGCAGCGGCGCGCGAGTCAAGGTTGGCGGCGAGCGCCGCGGCGGTAGAGGTAGACGCCACCGACCAGCGCGCCGGCGGCGGCGCCGACGGCATCGAACAGTACGTCGCGCGGCGAACCGGTGCGGGTCTGCGTCGTCCCCTGATGCACCTCATCCAGCACCGCCACGGACAGCGCCAACGCCAGCGCCCCGGCGAGCCGCGCCGCGCGGCGGCGCCCCGCGTCCGGCGTGCCGAGCGCGCGATAGGTCAACATGCTGAGGACCGCGTACTCGACGAAGTGCGCGCTCTTCCGTAGGATCACATTGGCGCTGTCGATCAGCGTCGGCGTCAGGCCCAGGGCGGCGAGGAACGGCACGCGGCTGAGCCACGCCTGCGTCTGCTCGTCCGAGAACCGATCCCCCGACATCCACCCTATGAGCCCGACCCAGAGGACGACCGGCCCCCATGCCGCCAGACGCGACGCCCTCGTCGGGCGCCTCATAGCGCAGCACCCGGCGCAGCACCCGGCGCTGCTCCGGGTCCGGCTCCCACTGTGCTGAACCCCGACCGCGTCATTGGCGCGATCCTGACGGTCTGCGTCGTTGCCGTCCTCGCCCTGGGTTCGGGGCTCCTGTGGCGCTCCCGCCAGGCGCCGCCGGCGGCGCCGATGGAACTGGCGACGATGACCCCGACCGCGTCGCCGCGCGTCACGGCGACCGGCAACCTGCCGGAAGCCGCGCGCCGGTACCGCCTCGCCGGCACCGTCGCTGGCGCCGTCTCATACGCCATACTGGAAGGCCCGGGCGGCACCAACGAACTGCTGCAGCCCGGCCAGGTGGTACGCGGTCTCGGGCAGGTGATCGCCATCGGCGAGGACTCGATCACGATCGAGGACGAATCCGGACGCTTCGAGTTACGCATCGCCCCTGCGCCAACGGTCACCGCGGCGCCGACGCTGGCACCGCCGCCTACGCTTGGACCGCCGCGGCGCGCCCCGTCAAGGCGCGAATCATCGCTTTCAGGCGAGCTGGATCAACCGGCTTCTTGAAAATCACGCTTTCCAGCCCCTCGAGGCGGCTGCGTTTAATCACGTGATCGCGGTCGTAGTAGTAGCCGGTCATCAGGATCATCGGCGTCGGCCCGCGGCGCTTGACCTCCATGAACAGGTCGTAGCCGTCGAGGTCGGGCATCACCACGTCGCTGACGATGATGTCGACGGTGGTGCGGTTGAGCACTTCGAGGGCGCGTAGGCCGTCGGTCGCCACCACCACCTCGCAGCCCTCCGCCGCCAGCAGGTCGCGCAGCGAACGGCAGACGCCGAGGTCGTCATCGACGACCAGCACGCGCACACCCTCCAGGCCGCCGCCGGCCGGTCGCGCGGCCCCCTTCGGCACGGCGCGTGACACATCAGTCATCTGCTGCCCGGTGAGGTACTCGCGCGTGCCGTAGTGGCCGTCGCGCGCCATCTCGACCAGGCGATTGACGATTTCCTGAATCTTCAGCACCTCGCGGCGTACTGCCTCGACGCGGTCCTCCTCGACCACGGCCTCCTCGTCGGTCGCTTTGGCACGCACGAAGTTGCTGAGCAGCTCGACGTCGTTAAGGATCACTTCGAGCGGACTATTGATCTCGTGGCACAGCGCCACCGCCACCTCGCCCAACGTCGCCAGGCGGTCGCGCTGCCGGATCTCGCGGATGTCCTTGGCGAAGCCGATCGAGCCGATCTCGAGGCCGTTCTCGTCGAATAGCACCGACCCCGAGATGGCGACGGGAATCTGTTCGCCGATCCGGTTGACGAAGGTGGTTTCGAAGTTCTTCACCTTGCCGGGTCCGCCGCACTCGTTGCTGCGCATGACCGCCATGACGCGATGCGCCTCGGCGAGCGACGGATAGAGGCGGCCGACGTTCTGGCCGATGATCTCCGCCGCCGTATAGCCGAGCCCCTTCTCGGCACCGTCGTTGTAGTAGATCACCGCCCCGGCGCGATCGACGGCCACGACCATGTCGGCCGAACTCTCGACGAGTCGCTCGAACGAGGAACTCGGCAGGCGCAGCAGGCGGGAGTCGGTGGCTCTGGCGCCGCGTTGGGCAGGCATCGCGTCAGTGAGGGTTGGTGAAGCCGGCCGGCCGCGTGAAGGTCTCGGCACGGCCCGGCGGCGTCGGTACGCGCTGGCGCTGCTTGCGCGCCAGGCGCAGCAACACCTTCATGGATGTCTCGAACTCGGTCATCGGGCGAACCTCGAAGACGCCGTCAGCCGCGGCGCCGTCAAACAGCGCCTCGCCGCGCGGCGTCCGCAGCACGACGATGGTCCAGTCGGTCGCGCCGACGCCACCGCACGAGAGGTCGGCCAGCTCGGCCGAGAAGTCGCCGCAGTGGTGACATTCGGGCCGCGCGTACTGCTGCGCCTGCTTGAGCGGGATCTCGACGCGCTGGCCGTCGCGGGTGTCGATGAGGACCTTGCCCTTGACGTTGAACTTGGTGATGTCGGCAAGATCGATGCCGAGCCGCCCCTCGATCAGGTCGCGCATCAGGCCGTCGAAGGTGAACACCTCGCTGCACAGTAGGCCGATTGTCAGGGCGACACGCTCGCCGAAGCCTTTGAGGAACTTCGTCTGACGCTCGATGTGCTTTTCCTTCTTGCGGCCATTGTCCAGCAGGGCGGGGTCGGCGAGCTGCATCTTGCGCACCGGGGTCACCTGACAGGGGACGCCGACGAAGGCGACGCGCGTGAGGTCCTGCTTCGCCGCCTGCTCCAGCGCCAGAGTGTTCGGGCAGTATGTGTACCAGGAGCTGGCGCTGGCCAGGATCTCGGCCTCGGTCGTGACCGCGCGCGGCACCGGCACACACGGGGCGGCGGGGTCGATGGTCGAGACGATCGCGCCGTCGATCTCGTCGCGGCGGCGCAGCCACGCCAGCAACCCGGTGACGACGCCGCCGTCCTCGCAGCGGGCGCGCACGCTGGCGTCGGTCATACGCGCCGCGACGACGCGGCGGTAGGGGCCGAACATGCCGCGATAGACTTGGTCGAGCGGACCGAAGACGCGCTCGGCGAGGTGGTGCTCACGCTCGCCGAGGCGCGGACAGACCTGCGCACAGACATCACACCCGATGCCCTCGCTGATGCCGCAGTGATCGAACGCGGCGCTCGCCTTGGCCACTTGTTTGGGCTTGCCGCCGAGGTAGTCGATGACGTTGTGCGGACAGACCAGCACGCAGGCGCCGCACTCGCAGCAACTGCCATACTCCACCACCTCGTTCATCATCTGCTTGAAGGTGGCGTGCATGGGGTGTGGCCTCAAAACAAAAGCGGGGCCGTGGGAGCCCCGCCTTCGTCACGCATAGTCCCCGGAATCTGGGGAGTCAACGTCGCGTTCCGCGTCGGCCACCGGCTGTGGTTGTGCCCCGTCCTCATCGACCTCATCCCCACCCATGGGTACCGCTACCAAGCGGCCCCGGCGTGAGTCAACGTCGCCCGGCGTCGGCAGTCGGGAGAGCGCGGCATGGATCGTCTCGGCCAGTCCCACGGCGATCCCGGGCACCGCGGCAAACTCCTCGACGCTGGCGGCGCGCATGCGCCTGACGCTGCCGAAGGCCCGCAACAGGCGTCGGCGCCGCTCGGCGCCGACGCCGGGGGTGGGGTCGAGCGCCGAGGTGAGCCGCTCCTTGCCGCGCAGTCCGCGGTGGTACGTGATGGCGAAGCGGTGCGCCTCGTCGCGTAACCGCTGCAGCAGAAACAGCGCATGCGAGTTGCGGCGCAGGACGACCGGATTGACCCGTCCGGGCAGGAAGACGCGCTCGTCGCTGCGCTCGATGGTGGCCTCGCGCGCAGCCCGCACGACGCGCATCTTCGCCAGACCGACGGCGTCGACCTGATCGATGCCGAGCTCGCGCAGCACGGCCAGGGCGACATTGAGCTGGCCGATGCCCCCATCCACCACCAACAAGTCCGGATACGCGCCGTCGCGCTGGGCGCTGGCGAAGCGGCGTCGCAACACCTCGAGCATCATGGCAAAATCGTCCTGCCCGGCCACCTGCTTGATGCGGAAGCGGCGATAGCCGTCCTTATCCGAGCGGCCCTGGTCAAAGACGACCAGCGAGCCGACCGCCGTACCGCCTTGAAGAGTCGAGATATCGACGCACTCGATGCGCTTCGGGGCGCCGCGCAGATGCAGTTTGCGGCGTAGCTCATCGCTGATGCGCTCGTACTGGTGCTCGCCGTCCTGGCGCTCGCGAAAGCTCTGCTCGGCGTTGTCGCGCGCCATCTCGAGCAGGCGCACCCGATCACCGCGCTGCGGCCGCAGGATTTCAACCCGCCGCCCCTTGCGCTCGCTCAGGTACTCGATGCGTACCGCCTGGTCCTCGAGTTCAACCGGCAGGACCACCTCGTCGGGCACGTAGCGCTCGCCCTGGTAGAATTGGGCCACCAGCGCGCGCACCAACTCCTCGTCGGGCAGCTCGACGTCGTCGAGGCGGTAGGCCTGATTGCCGGTCAACTTGCCCTGACGCACAAACAGCACCTGCGCCTCGATGAAGCCGCCCTCGCGGTAGACCCCGAAGATGTCCTGATCGCCGCCGCCGTGCGCGACCACCTGCTGACGTTCCTGCGTCTTTTCAATGGCGCGCAGCCGATCGCGCAGCCGTGCCGCGTCCTCAAAGCGCTCCGCCGTCGCGGCGGCCAGCATCTCGGCGCGCATCTGCTGGATCAGCTCGACCGGTTTGCCGGCGAGCAGCAACAGCGCCTCGCGGACGTGTCCGTCATACTCGGCCCGGTCGACCGGCAGGCAGCAGGGCGCCAGGCAGCGCTTGATCTGGTACTCCAGGCACGGCCTGGCGCGGTTCCGGAAAACGCCGTCGGCACATGTGCGCAGCGGGATCACCTTGCGCAGCGTCTCGAGTGTCTCGCGCACACTCAGCCCCGACGGGTACGGTCCGAAGTACTTGCTGCCGTCCTTGACGATCTTGCGCGTCAGGATGACGCGCGGCCAGGCGTCCTGCACCGTGACCTTGACGCTGGCGTACGTCTTGTCGTCTTTGAGCCGGATGTTGTAGCGCGGCTTGTACTGCTTGATGAGGTTGTTCTCGAGGATCAACGCTTCCTTCTCGCTGGCGGTGACCAGCACATCGACGTCGCCGACGCGCTGCATGAGGAAGGCGACCTGCAGGCGCTCGTCGCCGCCGCGGAAGTAGGTGCGCACGCGGGTGCGCAGGCTGCGCGCCTTGCCGACGTAAATCACCTTGCCGTGTCGGTCCTTGAGCAGGTAGACGCCCGGCCGCGCCGGCAGCGCGTCGAGACGCTCGTCGAGCCGTCGCCGCGCGCCCCCATCCGGCGCCTCATGCACGTCCCCGTCCATTGGCGAGGACTATAGCCGCCGCGCCGCCGCAGCGCGACGGTGCTTGCCGAGCCGGGAAGGCCCCTGCTACGCAATGTCGGCTATGCGCCGGGAACAGCTCTTTGCCGCCTTCTTCTTCGTCGCCTTCTGCTTCCTCCTCTATCAATTCTACCGCATCCTCTCGGATTTCCTCGGCCCGCTCAGTTACGCCGCCCTGCTGGCTTTCATCTTCCACCCCCTGCAGACGCGGCTGCGCGGGCTCGTCGGCGGGCGCGAGGGCCTCGCCGCCGGACTGATGACCCTGGCCACCTTGCTGCTGGTGGTGGTGCCGATGCTCTACCTGCTGACGATGGTCACCACCGAGTCGGTCGCGCTGTACGAAAACGTCAGCGCCTACGTGACCTCGGGCCGCTTGAGCCAACTGCTCGACCGCCTGCGCGCCTCGCGGCTCGGCGAATTGGTGCTGGAGTTCGGGCCGCGCCTGAAGATCGACCTCCCAGCCCTGTTGGTCAACGCCAGTCAGACCGTCAGCGGCTTCCTGGTCGCCCAGGCGCCGGCGGCGGCGGCGAACATCTTCCGCGCCGTGGTGAACTTCTTCTTCGCCGCGTTCGCCATGTTCTTCTTCTTCCGCGACGGCGACCGCATGGTCCACGCGCTGCGCGACCTGATCCCGATGGCCGCGGCCGACAAGGACGTCATCGTCACGCGCTTCGGCGAAACGCTCAGCGCCGTGGTCCTCGGCACCGCCGTCACCTCCGCCGCGCAGGGCCTGCTCGGCGGCATCGCCTATTGGGGGCTCGGCGTCCCGTTCGCGGTGCTGCTGGCGTTCACCACCGCCTTCCTGTCGCTCATTCCCTACGCCGGCCCCCTGGTGTGGATCGGCGTGGCGCTCTACTTCGCCGCCGGCGGCGACTACCTACGCGCCGGCCTGATGGTCGGCTGGGGCGCGCTCGTCATCGGCAGCGCCGACAATTTCATTCGCCCGCTCATCATCGGCGGCCGCACCCAGATTCCAACGGTCTTCCTGTTCTTCGGCATCCTCGGCGGCCTGCAGGCCTACGGCTTCCTCGGCATGTTCCTCGGCCCGGCCGTGATCGCCATCCTGGTCGCCTTCGCGCGGATCTTCCGCGAGCAGTACGCCACCGACCCCGCGGCTGGAGCGATCCCATAGGGTTGGGCGTCCAGTCGCGGCTACGACAGTGCGAGTTCTGGAGGGTTTTTGTGACGACTCGTTGCCTCGCTTCCCTGGCCGCCGCCCTATTGGCCGTCAGCCTCGCCGCGTGCAGTGACTCCGGCTCGGCGCCCGCGGCGGCAGCGAAGAACGCCACGCCGGTCGACGCCGCCACCGCCGGTACGATCACCGTCGCGGTCGGGTACAGTGGCGCCGCGCCGGCGCCGAAAGCGATCAACATGGCCGGCGTCCCGGCGTGTGCGGCGCTGCACCCGGAGCCGGTGCTCGCGACACCCATCGCGGTACTGGACGGCCGGCTGGCAAACGCCGTGGTGTACATCCAGAGCGGCTTTGGCGAACGCGGCTTCGCGCCGCCAACCGAGCCAGTGGTCGTCGACCAGAAAGGCTGCCTCTATAAACCGCGCGTCACGGCGGTGATGATCGGCCAACCGCTGCGGTTCCTCAACAGTGACGCCGAGGGGCACAACGTGCATGGCAAGCCCACCACCAACGACGGCTGGAACTTCACCATGAACCGGCCGGGATCGATCCGGGCGGTGACGCTGGCGACGGCGGAGCTGGGTATCCCGGTCGGCTGCGACATCCACCCTTGGATGCGCGCCTACATTTCCGTCTTCGACAACCCGTATTTCGCGGTCACACCGGCGGACGGAGCAGCCATTCTCCGCAACGTGCCGCCGGGCACCTACGTCCTCGGAGTCTGGCACGAGACGCTTGGCATCCTGGTCAAGCCGGTGACGCTGCCGCCGAGCGGCAGCGTCACCGTGGATTTCCAGTACCAGCCGCCGAGCTGACGGCCGGGGTCAGAAACCCTTGACGGTTTTCGACTTGCCGTAGAGCCAGTACACCGCGCCCCAGCCCAGCAGCACCGCCACGCAGAGCGTCACCGGGTTGGCGGCATACGTCGCGTGCTGGTTCATCATTGTGAAAATGAGCGGCACCGACATGTAGGTGTTCTGCTTCGAGCGCGCGCCCGCGAGTGCCACCAGAGCCGCATCGACCGGCGTGCCGTCCTTGGTGGCGCGAATGATCTTCTGCTGCGCCGGCCAGATCCGGAACCACACGTTGTACGCCATGATCGTGCCGAACATGGCGCCGAGGTGGATGGTATAGGCGCGGAAGCTGAAGTTGGCGGCCAAGGCCATGAAGGCCACGAACACACAGACGATCACCAGGCCGGCGATGAACCCCACCTTCGGATCGGCGAGCACCGACTTGTACAGTGCATCGTAGATGAAGGGCGCCAGGAACGTCAGTGCCACCGCGAACAGCGCCAGCGCGTTCCACTCGCCGCCGAAGTCGAACATGATGCCGCCGTGGTAAAATACCAAGAGCAGCAGGAGCACCCCGGTGACCCAGGTGTAGGCGGCGCCCCAGCGGAAGAAGTAGAGGGCGCGGGGCATCATCTCCGGCACCACCTTCTTCTTCGTCTCCGCGTCCATCGTCGGCGCGAACTGCGCGTTGACGAAGTTGAAGTAGTACAAATGTCCGATCCACATGACGCCGGCGACGATGTGAATCCAACGCGCCAACACGGCAATAAGGTCCATGGCGTCTCCCTTACTCAAGCCCGAAAACAAGATGGTCGCTGCGTGTAGGGCGTGCTCCGGTCGCTTGTCAACCGACCCCGCGTGGGCCGCGGCCGTTCACGCATTGCGCCGCGGGCCCGCCTGCGGGTTCAATGCCGCAACACACGCCATCGCCAGCAGCGTCGCCACGGCGATGGCGGCAAACGCCGGGACATAGCTGCCGCTGACGTCGCGCACCGCGCCGGCGAGCGGGATAGCGAGCGCCTGGGTGATGACGATGACCGGCGTCATCCACCCCGAGATGGCGCCGTAGTGGAGGCGGCCGAAGGCTGTCGCCACCACCGTCGCCCACAGCGTGGCGTTGCCGCCCATGGCGAAGCCGTAGACGATGACAAAGGCGATCAGCGACGCCAGTGACGTCGGCGCGACCAGCAGCCCGATGCCCAGTGCCTGCAGCGCGAAGCACAGGAGCAGGATGCGGCGCTGGCCGAAGCGGTCGAGCAGCGCGCCGAAGCCCAGCTTGCCGACCACCCCGACGCCGGCGGTCGCCCCCAGTACCCACGCCGCCTGCCCGACCGGCAGACCGCGGTCGGTGAGGAAGGCGATCTCGTGCAGCAAGGTCGCCGACAGCCCGGCGCTGGTGAGCGAGAAGGCGGCCGCGATGAGCCAGAAGTTCCGGCTGCGCACCGCCTGCGCCGCGCTCCACGAGCGCTCGATCTCGGCGATGATGCCCGGGTCGGCACCAGACACCGGCACCGCCTCGCCATCTGGTCGGAGACCCATCGTTTCCGGTGAGCGCCGCATGAACAGCGCCACCGGCGGGACAGCGCCGGCGAGGATCACCAGGCTCAGCCACCCGAAGGCGCTGCGCCACCCCTGCTGCTCGACCAACCACTGCGTCAGCGGAACAAAGATCACGCCCCCCATCGAGATCCCCGCGGTGGCGAGGCCGAGCGCCTGGCCGCGGCGTCGGATGAACCAGCGCGCCACCGCCGCGTTGCTCGGCAAGCCACCGAGCGCCGTGGCGCCGAACGAGACGATGGCGCCCATCAGAAGGTAGAAGCCGGCCAGCGATTCGACGTGCTGCAAGAGCGCGAAGCCGAGCGCCATCGCCGTCGCGCCCGCCAGCTGCGCCGGCCGCGCGCCGCGCCGGTCGACGACCCGCCCGACCAGCGGCGAGTAGAGCGCGCCGCACAGGGACACCAGCGAAAAGCCGATCGACGCCTCGGCACGCGTCCAACCGAACTCCGCCGTCAGCGGCTGCAGGAACACCCCGAAGCTGTAGAAGACGATGCCGGTCGTAATGCAGTGCGTGACGAACGCGACCGCGACGATCGTCCAGCCGTAAAAGGGGGTGCGCATCGGTCGAGCCCCGTCGCCTAACCCCGGTCCGCCAGCGGCGCAAGGCGCCGGCGTTCCCATCCGGCGCCGTGCTCCGGTATGGATGGGGCATGACACCCGCGCGGCGCAAGGCGTCGCTTCTGCTCCTGACCGCCCTCGGACTGAGCGCAATCGGCGGCGCCCTCTGGTGGGGCACCGTCGCGACGGCACCGCCGGCGACGGGGCCCTCCGCGCCCGAACCGGCGGCGGTGACCGAGCCGGCGCCGTTCGCGCGTTGGTTGGCGTTCGAAGCCGCGGCGGTCCGCGACCACGCCCCCGCCGCCGACCGCTACATCGACGCCCTGCTCGGGCACCAGATCTTCCGCGTTCCGCCGCGCGGTGTGCCGGCGCAGCTCGGACGCCAGCTCCTACTCGACGACGACAAGCTCCTGCTCTCCTCCGGCCGGCACCTGTGGACACGTGAACTCGCCTTTCAGCCCGGGCTCGCCGGCGAGTTCTGCTACGGCCACTCCACGTACTGCCTGCGGCGCCTCTTCGACGTGTCGTTCGCGGTCGACGGACGCCCGGTGGTGCTCTACGACAACCAGTACTGGATCGAGCGCTACCCCAGCCACACCGCAGTACACTACGAACTGCCTGGCGTCTCGATCGTCGAACGCAAGTACATCACCTGGGATGATCGCGCCGCCGTCACCTACGCGCTGACGGCGACCGACAGCAAGCCGCATACGGTGGCGATCGAGGTCCAGGCGCCGTACCCGCCGATGCCCGGCGCCACCGACGCAGCGCCGGCGTTCCCGCACCTCGGCAGCGGGAGCTTCCAGGGACGGCCGTTGCACCTGTACCTCGATGCACCGGGGTTCACGCCGCTCGCGGCGGCGAGCGTCCACCTGCGCCGCGAGATCGCAGTGGCGGCCACGGGTACGGTCGAGGACATCTCCGTGGCGATGCGCTTCGACGAGACGGCGCGCGCCGCGCCAGCCGAAGCGCTGCCGACCTATGGCGAGCAGGCGCGCGCCTACAACCGCTGGTTCGCCGAGCAGGTGCCGTACTTCGATGCGCCCGATCTCGGCTTCAAGCGCATGTGGTTCTATCGCTGGTGGGTGGTGCGCTTCTCGATGGTCGACATGCAGGCGCCCGATCTGCAGGGCCCGGCGTTCTACGAGGGTAAGCTCGGCTTCGACAACGTTATCGGCTTCGCCGTGCCGCTGCAGATCAAGGAGCTCACCTACCTGCGCGACCCGCGCTTCGCGCTGTCGCAGCTCGAGAACAGCTACCGCACGCGCGCCGAGAACGGCGCCGTCCTCGATCCGCCCGGCAGCCCCTACTGGAACGAGACCTATTCGCACTGGATCGCCGCCGCCGCCCTGGAGCTGCACCAGGTGCAGCCCATCCCCCTCGACACCTTGCGCCGCCTGCTGCCGGCCATGGCAGGCGATGTGCGCGCCTGGCTCACCGCCTACGACGCCGACGGCGACGCTCTGCCCGAACGCGACCGACCGCGGGTCACCGGCTACGACCTCGACATCCTGTCGTATTGGTACTTCGCGGGCACGCGGCTCGATCCCCGCGCCGAACCGCCGGCGCTGGAGCGGGTCGACTTCGCCAGCTTCGTGTTCGCCAACGCGGTCGCCGTCGCCGCGCTTGCCGAGGCGGCCGGCGACGCCACGATGGCGGCCGAGTTCCGCGCCGCCGCGGCGCGCATCCGCGCCGCGGCACTGGCCAACCTCTGGGATGACGAGACGCGCTTCTTCTACCCGCAGCGCGCTGCCGATGGCGCGCGCGCGCCGCTGCGCGAACTGCACGGCTTCTTCCCGTTCACGACGCGGCTGGCGCCGGACGAACCGCGCTATACCGGCGCGCTCAACGCGCTGATCGATCCGGCCGACTTCTGGGCCCGCTACCCGCCGGTGATCACCAGCCTGCGGCACTACCGCGAGTGGACCTGGGAGATGGACGGGCTGACGCGCAACATCGCGCCCCATCCGATCAGCATGGGGGCGCGCACCGTTCTGCAGGCGATCAAGCATTACCACGGGCACGACATCACACCGGCGCACTTCATGGAGCTGATGCAGCGCTACAACGATCTGCTCTACCCCGGCGTCCTCCCCTCCGATCCCTACTGGCGTCCGAACGCCCACGAGTACTACTCGCAGTGGGAGCCCTACGCGCAGACGCCGCTCCCAAAACCGTCGGAGATCTCGCACGACTTTCACTCGATGTACCTCTCGCTGGTGGTCGAGGGCGTCGTCGGCCTGACACCGCGCGACGACGACCGTATCGAGCTGCAGCCGATGGCCCTCGCGTGGCCGTACTTCGCCCTCGACGGCCTGCGCTACCGCGGCCATGATCTGACAATCGTCTGGGACCGGCCGGACGGCGTCGTGCGCTACCCGGGGTACGCGGAGGGCTTGTCGCTGCGCATCGACGGCGTGCCGGCATTCACGCGCCCGACGCTCGCGCACGTCGTCTACGACCCCGCCACCGGCGCCGTCGAGACGCCGTCCTGACCGTCAGCGTTCGAGCGAGCGCAGCTCCGCCTCGGCGGCGCGGTCGGCCGGGTCGATGTGCAACACATGCACGAACTCGCCGATCGCCAGGTCGTCGAGCCCCTTGTGCTTGTAGTTCACGCCGAGGTGGTAATGCGCCGCGGCGTCGTCCGGGTTCGCGACGGCCACCTGCGTGAACGCCGCGATCGCCTCGTCGGCCTGGCCGAGCCGCTCGTACAGCACCCCCATGTGGTAATGCGCGATGACGTAGCCCGGGTCGGCGGCGACGACGCGCCGGAAGCTGTCGAGCGCCTCGTCGAGATCGCCGAGATGGAAGAGCGACAGCGCCAGGCGGTAGCGCGCCGGCACCGAAGCGGGGTTGTACAGCAGCGCCCGTCGGCAGGCATCGGCACAGGCGTCGAGGCGGCCCCGGCGATACTGGCTGACCGCCAGCTGAAAGTGCGCGTGCGCCAGGGAATCGTCGAGCGCCACGGCGCGCTGGAACGCGCCGATCGCCTCGTCGAGTTCGCCAAGGTGATAGTGCGCCAAGCCGAGGGTGAAGTGGGCCTCGGGGTTGGCGGGGTACTGCGCCACAACCCGCACACAGCGATCGCGCGCGCGCTCGGCGCTGCCAACGCCGAGATCGCGATCCTGGCCCGGTTGGCGCAGAGGGAAGCCACAGTGCTTGCAGAAGTTATGATCCGCCGCGTTGGTGACCTGACAGTCCGGACACACAGGCATGAGCGCCTCCCTGGGCCTTGTGGATTCTCGCCGGGCGCACTATCGCGCCGCGCCGGGGCGCCTGGCAAGAGAAAATTCCCGCAACTTATGTGACCCCTGCCCGGGGCTAATCTCGGCCCATGCAGGCTCGGCCCGTCCGCGCCATGCTCGCAGTCAACGCAGCAGCGGTGCCATGACCAGCGCCACCGCCGACATGGGATTGGTCACGATATTCAGCGGCGGCCCGGCGGTGTTCTTGACAGGGTCGCCGACCGTGTCACCGCCTCGATCATGTCGGACGCTGCCTCGCCCAGGGCGCGCGTCCTGGAAGGCCGCGAACAGCGCAGTGCGGTCAGCGCCGACGTCGGGCGCGAACAACGCCATCGCCGAGGCCCCGAGCGAGAAGCCGGTCAGGACGTTCTTCGTCGTCGCCATAATCCTGGGAGCGGACCCCGGCGGCCTTTTGGCGGCGAACCGGAGCGCCCGCACTCCCGCCAGCGCGGCGATCTCGTCACCCCCGCCAAAGGGGTTCGCTACTTACAATCCCCCGCAGCCCTGGGTTTTTCATCTTGACCCTTGCGATGAAGCCGATTTTGTGGAAGAAAACTGCAGCGGTGCTGATGTAAACCATTACACTTGTGAAGAAGGAGGACGGAGAAATGGTGTCGAAGAAAGTATTGATTGCGGGCGTGGCCCTGGTCGCTGGACTGGCGGGTTGCACTGCGAAGCTCGATCCGGCCGATATGCAGAAGATCGAAGCGGCCGTGAGCCGCGCCGAAGCTGCGGCCAACAAGGCAAGTGCTGCGGCGCAGAGCGCGTCGGCGGCGGCCTCCCAGGCGGATGCAGCGGCCCAGAAGGCCGAAGCGATCGCCACCAAGTCCTACCGCAAGTGACCCAAACCGGGCACTGCGGAGACTTTCGGCAGCAAGCAGAGGCCAAGGAGGAGCGCGTAATGTCGCGTAAAGTTCGTATTGCGTTCGGAGTGCTGGGTCTGGGACTGATGGCCAGCGTAGCGACCGGCTGCCCGAAGAATCCGGGTGTTCCGCCGGACCTGATGGCGCGACTCGAGGCTGCGGCCAACAAGGCCGAGGCGGCGTCGAGCCAAGCCGAGATGGCGGCTGGTAGGGCCGCGGAAGCGTCGCGCATCGCCCAGGCGGCAGCGGCGAAACTCGAAGCCGGTCACGCCGGCAGCATGTACAAGTAGGCCGAGTTCGGCCATTTGGAATACACGCACCGCCTAAAAAGGGCGCCCGAAAGGGCGCCCTTTTTTTGATTCGGCGTCAGCCCGTCGCGCCGTCGAAGAGGACCAGGGCCTTAATGGCGGTCTTGTCGTACGCGGCGGTACGATAGGCCTCAGCCACGGCCGCCAGCGGGAAGCGGTGCGTCACGACATGGCGCGCACCCACCACCCCGGCGGCGATCAGATCGAGCGCTCGACGCGTCTCGAGCGGGCCGCACGAGTAGCTCGGGATCAGGCGCACCTCGCGAAAGTAGACATCGTGGGTCGACAGGGCGAGCGTTTCCCCCGGTTCGGTGCCCATGAACTGCACCACGGTGCCGCCGCGCGCCGCGCAGGCCAGGCCGGTGGCGATGGCGTGCACCGTCGCCGGGCCGACGATGACCACCTCGGCACCCTCCCCTTCGGTGTGCATGAGGACCTGTTTCGCCAGGTTGCCGGCGCTGGCGTCGATCGTCACATCCGCTCCGAGCGAGGCCGCCACCGCGCAGCGGCTCGCCACCAGATCCGCCGCCACGATCAGGCGGGCACCAAGGTGACGGGCCAGCAACACGTGCAGCTGACCCATGACGCCGAGGCCGATGACCAGCACGGACGCACCTTCGATCGGCCCGGCACGGTCGAGCGACTTGACGACGCAGGCAAGGGGTTCGACCAGAGCGCCATCGGCATCGGAGACATGCGCGGGCAATCGCAGCGTGTCGCCGGCAAGGTTGAAGGCCGGAACGCGAAAGAACTCCGCCATGCCGCCCGGATCGAGTTGCGTCTGCTTCCAGACCGGGCACTGCACGAACTCCCCCCGCGCACAGGCCCTGCAGTGGAAGCAGGGCGCGTGGTGGTGCACGAAGACGCGGTCCCCCAGCGCCAGCCCCTCGACACCGTCGCCGAGCGCCACGATCTCACCGACGGGTTCGTGTCCGAAGACCAGCGGCGCCTTCTTGCGGATGTACCATGGCACGACATCGCCGGAGCAGATGCCGCACGCCCGTGCCCGCACCAACGCCTCGCCGGGACCAATCGCCGGCACCGGCGCCTCCTCGACGCGTACATCGAGGAAGTCGTAGAGCCGCGCGACCCTCACCAGGCCTCGGGCAGGATGGCGAACTTGGCGCCGCCGCCGGCGCGCTGGCACTCGAGTGCGTCAGCGAGACGCTCGAGCGGATAGGTGCCGGCGACCAACGCCCCGCCACCGAGGGCCCCGCCGCTCAACAGCTCGAAGGCGGCGCGGACGTCGCGCGGCGTGAAGTGGAAGGGGCTCGCGATGGTCACCTGGTCGTAGTGCAACCTGGCGGTGTCGAAGCGGACCAGGCTGCCCACCGGGCAGCCGCCAAAGAGAATCACCTGCCCGCCACGGCGCGCCATCGCCGGCGCCGCTTCCCACACCTCGACCTGGCCCGTGCACTCGATGACCACGTCGGCGCCGCGGCCCCCCGTACGCGCCAATACCGCCTCCCGCGCACCGTGCACGTCGCTCGCCAACACCGCCGCGCCAAGCGCCGCCGCCTGCGCCGCACGCGCCGCGCTGCGCGCGACCACCAGGACATCCGAGACCCCCTGCGCGCGCAGCACCAGCAGGTGCAGCAGCGCAATCGCACCGGCACCGACCAACACCACGCAATCGTCCGGCCGCAGCCGCACGGCCGACAACCCATGCATGACGCAGGCCAGCGGCTCCAGTAGGGCCGCCTCGGCGAACGACAGCGCGGAGGGCTTTGCGAAGAGATTGGTGCGCACCACCGCGCCGGGCAGCTTCACGTACTCGGCGAAGGCGCCGAGCACGAACTGCCCCTTCACCTGATCACACAGGTTCTCCTGGCCGCGCGCGCAGACGTAGCAGGCGCCACACGGCGCCGTTGGCGCCGCCATGATCGCGTCGCCCTCGCACAGGCCGCGCACCGTCGCCCCGACCTCCGATACCTCGCCGGAGAACTCGTGCCCAAACAGCGTCGGCGTTGGGAACAGGGGATGGCCGCGTAAGTAGGTCTTGATGTCGGTCCCGCAGGTCAGCGCGGCTCGCACGCGCACGACAATGCCGTCCGGGTCGGCGCGCGGTCGCGGCAGCGCCCGCAGCTCCAACGTGCCCGGACGCACGAGCACATGCCCGCGCATTGTCAGCGCAGCGGCGGACCCCGCGGCGGCCGGCGCGCCGGTCACGTGCGCGCGCGAGGGAATTTCGCCACCAGTGCCCGGTGGACGACCGGCGGCACCAGCCCCGACACGTCGCCACCCAGGCTGGCGACCTCCTTCACGAGCCGCGACGCCGTATAAAAGTAGGCCTCGCTGGCGGTCATGAAGTAGGTCTCGACATGGGTGTTCAAGTGGCGGTTCATCATCGCCATCTGAAACTCGTACTCGAAGTCCGACACGGCGCGCAGGCCGCGGATGATGGCGTCGGCATTGATGCGATCGCAGTAGTGGACCAGCAACCCGTCGAACGCATCGACTGTGACGCGGTCGTGGACGTCGGCAAGGGCCTCGGTCACCATCGCGACGCGCTCGGCCGCGGTGAAGAGGCCCGTCTCTTTGGCCGGGTTGTGAGCGACGGCCACGACGATCTCATGGAAAACGCCGAGGGCGCGGCGAACGATATCGAGGTGCCCCTTCGTAATAGGGTCGAACGACCCTGCGTAGACTGCCTTCCGGTTCACGGTCCCGCCGCCAGCTCCGTCGGGCGCATGTCCTCGAACAGCGCCAGCGCCGTCTTCCCATAGCGCTTGGCGACGGTCAACTGGAGGCAGCCGAAGGCCGGCCCCAGCGCGTCGTCGCTATGGTGCTCGGCAACCACCCAGGCGCCCGGGCGGGTCAGCCCGAGCGCCGCCAGACTCGCCACGGATGCCGCCGCCAGATCGTGTCCGTAGGGCGGATCGAGCACCACACCGTCGAAGCGCGCGCCGCGCCGCGCCAGGTCGCGCAGCGCCCCGTCCACAGGTGCCGCCAGCACGCGGCCGCGCTCAGCGAAGCCGCAGCGCTCGAGGTTGGCAGCCAGGATCCGGCGCGCCGCCGGGTCGCTCTCGACGAACAGCGCCGTGGCGGCCCCGCGGCTCAGGGCCTCGATCCCCAACCCGCCACTCCCAGCAAACAGGTCGAGCACCGCCGTCCCCGCCAGTTCGAAGCGGCTCGCGAGCATGCTGAACAACGCCTCCTTGACGCGGTCGGCAGTCGGACGCACGGCGATTCCCGGTACGCTGTTCAGACGACGCCCCCTGGCGCTCCCGGCAATCACGCGCATGCCCAGGCGCCCTACCCCAGCGTCGGCCAACACCGCAACGCGCCGCTTGAGTGACGGCGTCGACACCGGTACACGCAGGAGATGGTGATCCGCCGACGCTCCTCCTCCCCGCCGCTTCGAGTCACCCTTGGCGCACGGCTGACGCTGGCCGCACTGCTCGCACTGGTCGCCGGCTGCGACGGAAGTCAGGAGACCCTGCGCGAGTTACGCGACCAGCAGCGCGAGATTCTCACCAAGCTCACCGCCCTGGAGCAGAAGGTCGACCGCGGCGGCACGCGACCAGCCGCGCCGGCGCGCGCCAGCGGCCCGAACCCGAGCCGCACCTATGCCCTGCCGATCGGCGCCTCGCCGAGCCGAGGACCCGCCGACGCGCCCGTCACCATCGTCGAGTTCTCGGATTTTCAGTGCCCGTTCTGCGCCCGCTCGGAGGGCCTCGTCGCACAGGCGCTGCAGGCGTATCCGACCCAGGCGCGCGTCGTCTACAAACACTTCCCGCTCGTATCCATCCATCCGCAAGCCATGCCGGCGGCGCTCGCAACCGTCGCGGCCCAGCGTCAGGGAAAGTTCTGGGAGATGCACGAGTTGCTCTTCGCCAACCAGCGCGCCCTCGGCCCCGAGCAGATCGAGGAGTACGCGCGCCGCATCGGCCTCGACGTGCAGCGCTTCAAGGCCGACATCGCCTCGGACGGGGTCAAGGCGCAGGTGCAGGAGGACATCGAACTGGCGCGCCGCAGCGGCGTGCGCGGCACGCCGACGGTTTTCGTCAACGGCAGGTTGCTGCAGAACCGGTCGCTCGACGGGTTCAAGGAGCTCATCGAACCGCAGCTAGCCGCCGCACGGTCGGCGACGCCAGCCGCTGCCGACCACTGAGCCGCTCCGATCGACCGTTCAGCCGGCCTGAATTGAGGCGGCTCCTAATGACGCGATAAGAACTCGTTGGGGGAAATCGATCATGCGACGCAGCAGAACGACCATGCGGGGGGATCGACGACTGGCGGCGACGGCGCTGCTCGGCCTCTGCCTGTCGGCCGCCACGGCCAGCGGCGAGGACTGTGCGCAGAGCTTTACGAGCACCTTCGATGCGATCCAGGAGGTGATCTTCGAGAATCGCGGTTGCACCAGCGCCGCATGCCATGACGGCAGCGCCTCCGGCGGTCTCGATCTGCGCGCTGAGCAGGCCTACGACAGCCTGGTCAGCCAACCGGCCGCGACGGTGCCCAACTGGCAGCGCGTGCGCCCTGGAGAGAAGGACCGTAGCCTGCTGTTCGTCAACGTCGCCGCCAAGACCCTGCCCGACGACTTCACGGCACCCCTGCGGCCCATGCCGCTCGGGCCGCTGCCCGGCCTGTCGACCAATGAGATCGAGGCGCTACGGCGCTGGATCGAGGCAGGGGCACCGCGCGACGTGACGGTCGCCGGCACCGCCGATCTGCTCGACGCCTGCCTGCCGCCGCCACAGCCGATCGAGATCGAGCCGCTGCCGCCACCGCAGCCGGGCGAGGGCGTGCAGATCCGCATGCCGCGCTGGATCGTCAAGCAGAAGAGCGAGACGGAAGTCTGCTTCGCCAGCTACTACGACGTCACCGATCAGGTCCCGGAGCAGTATCGCGGCCCCAACGGCACCTTCCGCTACGGGCGTGAGACCCTGCGCCAGGACCCGCTCAGCCACCACCTCATCGTCAATCTCTACGAAGGCGTAAAGACTCCGACTGATCCAGTGTGGGGCACATTCAAATGCCGCGGCGGCGCGCTCGACGGCCAGGTCTGCACGCCAACCGTGCTCGGCTTCTGTGGCGCCGGCGAATGCGCCAACGAAGCGCTCAAGAGCATCGCCTGCACGGGCCAATCGAATCTGCCCGGCGATGCAGGTCTCGGCGTCAACGCCTCCGGCTTTACCGGCGCGCAAGAGACCGCCCTGACCAATGAGTTGGCGCCCGGCGTGTACGGTGAGGTGCCCCTCACGGGCATGATCATCTGGAACTCACACGCCTTCAACACCACTGATCAGGACGGCAAGCTCGAGGCCTGGATCAATTTCTACTTCGCCGAGCCCGAGGACCAGCGCTACCCGCTGCGCGGTATCTTCAACACATCCAAGATCTTCGCCATGAACGTGCCGGCGTTCACGGCGCAAGAACTCTGCCAGGTCAACCCCTTTCCGCCCAACACGCAGCTGTTCGAGCTGAGCTCGCACATGCACCAGCGCGGCAAGCGTTGGCGTACATTTGAAGGCGCCTGGCGCTGCGCGGGTGGCGCCAACGCCGGCGCGCCCTGCTCGCCGTACGGCCCGGACGCGGCCTTCGAAACGCCCGACCTGTGCGCTGGCGCGCCATGTCGATCGGCCAGGCCGCCGGCCGGGGGCGACTGCAACGCCGACCTGGTCGTCAGCATCGACGAGTTGGTGCGCAGCGTCGGCATTGCCCTCGGTGGCGCGGTGACCGACTGTCTGCGCGCCGACGTGAACGAGGACGGCGCGCTGACGGTCGACGAGATCGTCACGGCGGTACGGTCGGCCAGCGAAGCGGGCGATCGCGACCCCGACGACAGCCTGCTGTACACCAGCTTCATCTACAACGACCCGATCGTCGTCCGCTACGAACCGGCCAAGGCTCTCGGCGGCACCCACTCGGTGCCGGAGGAGCGCGCCGTCACCTACTGCGCGCTGTACGACAACGGCTATGCCGACCCGGCGCGCGTGAAGATGAAGTCCACCTCTCCGCCTACACCAATCGGTATCCCCGGCCTGCTCGGCGGCCCCTGCGCGACGCCGACGGCCTGTACCGCCGGGCTGCTTGGCTCGCCCTGCTCGGGCGCCACGCCGCAGCAGCGCCACGCCGCCTGCGACACCAGCCCCGGCGCCGGCGACGGCGTGTGCGATGCCTGTCCGCTGCTCGGGGGTGTCACGACCGAGGACGAGATGTGCATTCTGATGGGGTCGTTCTACGTGAAGCAGTGAGTATGCCACGGCGCGGCGGCGGATCGGGCAGCCTTCCGATCCGCCGCCACATGGTGCGCCTCGCCCTGCTCCTGCTCGCCGCCGCCACGCCCTTCCCAACCTGGGCGCACGGCATACCGGTCGCGCTCGCCGTCTGGGGCGATTTCCCGCCCACCGTGGCACGCTGTCAGCGCGATATCGGCCGCGCCGCATCCCTTTGCGGCCTGCAGGCCTGGCGTATCCGGCGCGACTGCGCGCTGACGGCGTTGCGCGGCGCGCCATGCAACCCGGTCGCTGCCGCCGCCGCAATCGAGGCGGCGCGCCTGCGCGCGGCCGAGCGGGTGTCGTCCTCGTGTACCCCGTCGCATGCCGGCATGCTGCAGTTCCTTGACCTCTCCGAGGCGCAGCGCGATGCCGTCCGCTTCTGTCGCGAGGCCGAAGCGGCCCTGGTCTCGGTGGTCCTCGCGCCCCTGGCCAGCGACGCCGCACCCGCTTGCGCCGGCGCCGCGGCCACCGCGGCCACCCAACTGCTGGGACTTGCGTTTCAGTCGCGCCAGCGGCTGCTCGGACTCATCGCCGGACAGCCGTTCACCCCGCCCGCCAAGCGCGCACTGGTCGTCGCGTCCGACACCGCGATCGCCCGCGCCCGCACCAGTCTCGCCGCCGGCATCGTCGCGACCTGCGGCGCCGACGTCGTCGCGGCCCTGTACGGGCGCGACGCGGACGGACTGCTGGCCGCCGTCGCAACACGGAGCGACTGCTTGGCTGGCGAGGCCTACGCCCAAGACGGGGTCGTCTGCCCCGTATCGGAATGCGGCAACCGCATGCAGGAGCGTGCCGAGGAGTGCGACGACGGCAACGCCGACGGCGGCGACGGCTGCAGCGGCGACTGCTTGCGCGAGTGACGCTCAGGTCCGGTAGTCGGAGTTGAAGCGGACGTAGTCGACGGTCAGGTCGCTCGCCATGCGCAAGGCTGCGCCGCGACCGGCGTGCAGGTCGAGAGTGAGCGTGAACTCGGGACGCGCCGCGATCCGATTCGCCCGCCGCTCGTTGCTGCCCACCACCTCGACGCCCCGCCGAACGATCGGCACATCGTCGAGGAACACGTCGATCCGCTCCGGATCGAAGCGGGCGCCGCTGTACCCGGCCGCGCAGACAACCCGGCCGGCGTAGGGATCGCCGCCGAAGAAGGCGCTCTTGCACAGTGGCGAGCGGGCAATCGCATCCGCCACGCGCGTCGCATCGCGGCTCGTGCGCGCTCCTCGCACGACGATATCGACCAGTCGAGTCGCCCCCTCACCATCTTTGACCACCAGCCGCGCCACGCGCCGCAACAGTGTGGCCACGGCCGCGGCAAACGCCGGATAGCCCCGCGACCTCGTCGTCAGCGGCGGATTGCCAGCGACGCCGTTTGCCAGCACCAGGACCGTGTCGTTGGTACTCATGTCGCCGTCCACGACGATCGCATTGAGCGACCCGGGCAGCGCCGCCTGTAACGCCGACCGCAGAGCCGGGCGCGTGACCGCGGCATCGGTCAGGACATAGACCAGCAGCGTCGCCATGTTCGGCGCGATCATTCCAGCCCCCTTGGCCAGGACGGCGATGGTCGTGTCACGCCGCCCGAGGCGCACGCGCTCGATGCCGAATTTGGCAAAGGCGTCGGTCGTCATGATGCCGTCGAGCGCCGCCTGAAAGCCGTCCGGCGCCAACGCCGCGACGGCGTCGAGAACGCCAGCCCGCAGCCTTTCGCGCTGCAGTTGCACGCCGATCCGTCCGGTTGAAGACGGCACCACCAGCCGCACATCGATCCCCAATGCGCCGGCAGCCACATCGGTCATCGCGCGCGCCGCGGCGAGGCCCTCGCGACCAGTAAAGGCGTTGGCGTTGCCGCTGTTGACCAGGATCGCCTGGGCGCGACCGCCGCGCAGGCGTTCGCGCCCGATGCGCACCGGCGCCGCCTGGACCCGATTGGTAGTGAAGACACCGACCGCGGTGGCCGGGACATCGGACACGATCAACGCGACGTCGCGGCGCCCGCTCTCCTTGATCCCGCAGGCGACGCCGGCGAACCGAAAACCCGGCACCCGAATCACCGGGCGCCGCACCGCCAGCTTCACCGCCGTCCCCGCCCGGCAGCGCTCACGAGCCGTGGCACTTCTTGAACTTCTTGCCGCTGCCGCACGGACACGGATCGTTGCGACCGGCTTTCGCCGGCTCGGCACGTCCGCCGCTCGCCGCGGCAGCGCTGCGGCGCGGCGAGACCACGGGCTGCGGATTCGGATCGCCGCCGCCGCTCATCGTCATCTGCGCCTCGGCGGGGCGCTGGCGCTGCTCGATCCTCTCCAGATCATCCGCCCGCACGGCCTGGACCGTGAACACCTTCTGCACGGTATCGGTGTGCACGCGTTCGAGCATCTCCTCGAACATCGTGAACCCCTCCTTCTGGTACTCTTGGAGCGGGTTCTTCTGCGCATAGCCACGCAGGCCGATGCCCTCCTTCAAGTGATCCATGTTGAGGAGGTGTTCCTTCCACAGCTGGTCGATCGTCTGCAGCACCACCAGCTTCTCGAGGTGGCGCATCACCGGCGGCGTGAACCCTGCCTCGCGCTGGGCATGCATGGCGCGCGTCGCTTCGCGCAGTGCCGACTCGACATCTGGGGCCTTGAGGCGTTCACGGGCCTCCTCGGGCACCTGCAAGCGGACATTGAACTGACTGACGGTCGCCTCCTCGAACGCCGCCCAGTCCCAGCTATGTGCCGGGACATCGGCTGGCATGTAGCGGTCGACGACGCCCTCGATCACCGCATCCGTCATCTCGAAAACCTGCTCGGTAACCGTCTCGCCGCCGAGCACCTCGCGGCGCTGGGTATAGATCACCTCGCGCTGCTTGTTCATGACGTCGTCGTATTCGAGCAGGTGCTTGCGGACGTCGAAGTTGTGCGCCTCCACCTTCTGCTGGGCGTTGGCGATGGCCCGCGTGATCAGGCGATGCTCAATGGGCTCCCCTTCCTCCATGCCCAGACGCGTCATCAGTCCCTGGATGCGCTCGGCGCCGAAGATGCGCAGTAGGTCGTCCTCGAGGGAGAGGTAGAACCGCGAGGCGCCCGGATCGCCCTGGCGCCCGGCGCGGCCGCGCAGCTGATTATCGATGCGCCGGCTCTCGTGGCGTTCGGTGCCCAGGATGAACAGCCCACCGGCGTCGACGACCTGCTGGCGCTCGACGGCGCAGAGGGTGCGGTACTTGTGCAGCACCTCCCCGTAGACGCCGCGCTGCTCCTCTGGCGCGGCCTCCATCTGTTCGCGTACGTCGTCGATGACCTTGGTGTACTTGCGCCGCTCGCTCTCGTAGGCGTCGCGGGCCGCCGCCACCGCCGCCTCGAACGGCACGCGTGCCTCGGCATACGCCGCCTCGGCATCGCGATACGTCGTCTGAGCGGCCGCGTACGCCGCCGTGGCGTCGCACGCCGCTTCGCCATCGGTCGGCGGCGTCAGGATGCGCTGCATCGTACGCTCGAAGTCGGCCCGCACGCGGTCGAAGGCAGTGCGCGGCGCCACGGGGGCATTCGTGCCTCCCGCCGCACGCAGCGCGCTGCACCAGTCGTCGAGAGCACGCTGCAGGCGCTCCTGCCCTTCGTCGCCGAAGTGCGGGCCCGTGACGTGGTCGATTTCGCGCAGCGTCTCGCAATAGCGCTCCGCCGCCGTCGCGCACGCCTCGCCAGCCTGATCACCCTGACCGAGTTGACCACGCGCTGCGTCGTAGGCCCCGCGCGCCTGCCAGAACTCCTGGTCGAGGAAGGCGCGGTGCGCGGCGGTGAGCTCCTCGAGGGCCTTGGCCTGGTCCTCGGCGAGCGGCCCCCACTTCGGCTCGTGCGTCGCCCGGGCATCCTCGACCGCCTGATCGAAGCGGTCACGCAACTGCGCCAGAACATCCTCGTAGCGCATCCCGCCCTCGGGCAGGTTCGAGGTCCGCCGCACCCAGTCGTTCTCCATCTCGGCGCGAGCGAGGAACTCGGGATTGCCGCCGAGCAGGATGTCCGTGCCACGACCGGCCATGTTGGTGGCAATGGTCACCGTCCCCAGCCGCCCCGCCTGCGCGATGATGTTCGCCTCGGCTTCATGATTCACCGCGTTGAGAACGTTGTGCTTGACGCCGCGGCCCTTGAGCAGCTTCGACAGCTCCTCGGACTTCTCCACCGACACGGTGCCGACCAGCACCGGCTGGTGACGCTCGTGACATTCGGCGATCTGCAGCGCCACCGCGTCCATCTTTTCGCGGTGACTCTTGTAGACGACATCGGCGTGGTCGATGCGTGACTGCCCCTTGTTCGGCGGGATGACGATGACATCGAGTTTGTAAATTTTCTTGAACTCGGCCGCCTCGGTGTCGGCGGTGCCGGTCATGCCCGCCAGCTTGCGGTACATGCGGAAGTAATTCTGGATCGTGATCGTCGCGAGCGTCTGATTCTCGCGTTCGATGCGCACGCCCTCCTTGGCCTCGACCGCTTGATGCAGGCCGTCCGACCAGCGTCGCCCAGGCATCAGCCGCCCAGTGAACTCGTCGACGATGATGACCTGGCCGTCCTTCACGAGGTAGTGGACGTCACGCTTGTAGAGCGTGTGGGCGCGCAGGGCCTGATTGACGTGGTGCAGGATATCGATGTGGTCCGGGTCGTAGAGGTTCTGAATGCTGAGCATCCGCTCGATCTTCGAGACACCGCTCTCGGTCAGGTGAACGTTGCGGCCCTTCTCGTCGACGGTGTAATCGCCCTGGGCGTCGACAGCCGCCCGGTCCTCCTGCCGCACGTCGCCGACGGTCGTGGCGCCGCGGCGCAGCCGCGGCACGACGCGGTCGATCTGGAAGTACTTCTCGGTCGACGCCTCGGCCGGCCCGGAGATGATCAACGGGGTGCGCGCCTCGTCGATGAGGATGTTGTCGACCTCGTCGACGATGCCGAAGGCGAGCTCGCGCTGGACGTACTCATCGAGCGAGAACTTCATGTTGTCGCGCAGGTAGTCGAAACCGAACTCGTGGTTGGTGCCGTAGGTGATGTCCGCCGCATAGGCCGCCTTGCGTTCGACGGGCCGCAAGTTGAGCATGCGGTAGTCCTTGACGACGAAGCTGGGGTCGAAGGCGAAGCTGGTGTCGTGCACGATCGAGGCGCAGGTGACGCCGAGGGCGTGATAAATTGGGCCCATCCACTGCACATCGCGACGCGCCAGGTAGTCGTTGACCGTCACCAGATGGACGCCGCGACCTGTGAGGGCGTTCAGATAGATCGGCAGGGTCGCCACCAGGGTTTTCCCCTCGCCGGTTTTCATTTCGGCGATGGTTCCCTTGTGCAGCACGACACCGCCGAGGATCTGCACGTCGTAGTGACGTAGGCCGGTGGTGCGCTTGGATGCCTCGCGCACACACGCAAACGCCTCGGGGAGGAGGACTTCGAGCACCGCCATCTCGGCCTGATGGAGCACGTCCTCCTGCTTGCGGATCGCGTCGCGCAGCTCATCGGCCGTCTGGCCACCACTCTCGTCACGGTCGCGCAGGGCGCTCTTCAAACGCTCGAGCTCGACCCGCTCGGCAGTGGTCTCGGTCACGATGCGTGCTCGGAAGGCGGCCGTCTTGCCGCGCAGCGCCTCGTCGTCGAGGGCCTGGATCGCGGCCTCGAAGGCGTTGGTCTGCTCCACCAGCGGACGCAGCCGCTTCAACTGGCGATCGTTGCTGCTTCCAAAGACGCGCTTTGGCTCGGCGGCGACGGCGCCACCGACCAGCCCAAGCAGGGCGCCGGCGGCGGCGAGGATGGCCGAACGGGTCCACTGGTCGATGCCGCCGAGGACCAACCCGATCGAGCCACCGACGATGATGCCGACGACGAGGCCGCCCAGTGCGGCGAGCAGGATCTTCTTACTCATGGATGGTGAGGTGCCTCATGGAACGCCCCATGGTGCGTCTCGGGTAGCAAAAGATCAAGGTCGGGTCCGCTCATCGGTCGAGTTGCACGGCCGAGTCCACCTGCGAACCGAGGAAGCGGGCGCCGACCTTGACGAAGCGTTCCGGGGCGTCGGTGACAAAGAACGACGGCTCGCCGGCGCGGCCGCGGCGCAGCAGGCCACGCTCTTGCAGCATGTCGCGTACAACGGCCGCGGTCGCGATGCCGGAATCGACCAGGCGCACCCCCGCCCCCATGGTGGCCCGGATCACCGTCTTGAGCAGCGGATAGTGCGTGCAACCGAGGATCAGGGTGTCGATGCCGCTGCGCGCCAGACTGGCGAGGTAGAGCCGCGCGGCACGGGCCGCGACCTCGTTGTCCACCCACCCCTCCTCGGCGAGCGGGACGAACAGTGGGCACGTGCGGGTGTAGATCTCGAGATCGGCACGCAGACGGCGCAGGGCACGCGAGTACTCGCCGCTGCGGATGGTGGCCTCGGTGCCGATGACACCGACCTTGCGGTTACGGGTGGCCCGCGCCGCCGCCTGCGCCCCGGGCTCGATCACCCCCACGACGGGTACATCGACCCGCTGCTGCAGGGCCTCCAACGCCAACGCGCTCGAAGTGTTGCAGGCGACGACCAGGAGTTTGACGCCCTTGTCGACCAGAAACTCGGTATTCTCAAACGAGTAGCGCCGCACCACATCGGGAGATTTGGTGCCGTAGGGCGTGCGCCCGGTGTCGCCGAGGTAGATCAGCGACTCCGCGGGCAGGAGACGGATCAGCGCCCGCATGACGGTCAGTCCGCCGATACCGGAATCGAAGATTCCTATGGGGCGATCGCGCGCGACGCGATCGGGGCGGACGGGACGGTTCACGCGGCGGGTCATGGCGGATAAGCGCGCAACATTGCCACAGGTGCTGCGGGGGCTCAACCGCAGACCGCTCAGCCGCGGCGGGGATTTGACCTGCTGCGCGCACCAACCCTAGTGTTCGTATCCTGGAGGAATGACATGGCGAGCGTGGGCAAGGTTCTGACCGTAATGGTGATCGCGGCATTCGCGGCGACCGCAGACGCCGAGACGCCTGGGGACGGGCTGAAGCCGGGCATGACCCTGGATCAATCGAACTGGCAACTGGCGGAAGGACTGCTGCCGCCGGAGATCCTGAATCATTACAAAGACGGCGGCTATTCGAACCCAGTCGTCGATTGGCCGCTGGCGACCTTCAACTGGCCGCCGGACTACAAAGCCTCGACTGAGAAGAACGCCAGCCAGTTCAAGATCAGCGACAGTGGCACCGTGGTCTTGAACTCGACTGGGGAGCAGCCGGCCAACATTCTCGGCCAACCATTCCCGGTCATCGACCCCGCCGACCCCCAGGCCGCCGTGAAGATCCTGTGGAACTACTTCTACCTCACTTGGTACTACGGCAATCTGCACGCGGAGTCGCAGGTGAACTGGGTCGGGCAGCGTGGCCTGGAGCGACGCACCGACCAGGACGTCAACTTCATGTACTATGACGGCGTCTCCGAACATGATCGAATTCCCAATCCGCAGAACCTCGCCAGCCAGCAACTCGTGGTCGTGCAATCCCCCGCCGACCTCGCCGGCACTGCCGCCCTGACCTGGCGCTACCGCGATTCCGCCAAGCGTGACTCCGCCTGGGCCTTCGTACCGGCCCTGCGCCGCGTCCGTGCCGTCAGCCCGGCGAACCGCTCGGACGGCTTCCTCGGCTCAGACATGAGCCAGGACGACGGGCCGTTCTTCGACGGCAAGCCGGAGGATTTCACCTGGACGCTGAAGGGCGAGCAGGACATCCTGCGCTTCGTCGATCCGCTCAACCTGGCGGGCAAGTCCAACTCGATCTGGCAGTCGACCGGTGGCTGGCGCGCCAACTGGGACCCCGAGCTGAAGATCATCGGCTACCAGGATCCGGATTGGAAAGGCCTCGCCTGGGCGGCGCGCAGCCCTGCGCTCGCCAAGCGCCGCGTCTGGGTGCTCGAAGGCGTACCGAAGGACAAGTACTATCTGTACGGCAAGTTGGAACTCTATCTCGACAAGGAGACCTACCAGGGTTCCTGGAACCGTAAGTTCAGCTGGCAGGGGGAGCTCCTGAACACCCTGCAGGTGATTGCCTATAACCTGAAACCCTACACGCGCCCGAATGGCCAGATCGACTACATTCAGGCTTCCAACATGTCGTACCAGGTGGCGGAGAACATCAAGGCCAACCGCGCCACGGTCGCGGGACTGAAATCCAATCCCAAGTCGGCGCTCGACGTGCATGTGCCTTTCAAGCCAGAGTTCTTCGACATGAACTCGCTGTCACGCTTCGGCAAATAGTCAATCCGCCGCCCAATCGTCGATCACCTGCCACAGCGCCGCCGTTCCCTCGCCGGTCACTCCGGACACCGGGAGCGGCGGCGCATCGCCGGCGGCGGCGACGAAGCGCGCCAACGCCACCGTGCGCGCGCCGCGGCCGAGCTTGTCGATCTTGGTCACGACCACCCGCGCCGGCAGGCGGTGCGCGGCGAGGAACGCCAGCAGTTGCGCGTCTTCTGACTCGATACCGCGCCGCACGTCAACGAGTACCAGCACACCGCGCAAGACGCGGCGTCCGGTCAGATACCCTTCGACCAGGCGGCGCCACTGGTCCTTCACCGGTAGCGGCACGCGGGCGAAGCCGTAGCCCGGCAGATCAACCAGGATCAACCGGTCGTCGATGGCAAAAAAATTGATCTGCTGCGTGCGCCCCGGCGTCTTGCTGACCCGCGCCAAGGCGCGCCGGCCGGTGAGGCGGTTCAGCAGCGAGGACTTGCCGACATTGGAACGCCCCGCCACGGCGATCTCGGGCTGCCGCTCGGGCGGCAGCCGCTCGAGCGTAGCGACACCGAAGGCGAACTCCGCCCGCCCCGGCGTGACCCGCGGGGCACTCACCTCAGTCTGCCAGGAGCATCAACGCTCAAACGAGGGTCCGTTGAAGTACACGGGGTTGTTACCAGCCACCATGTCGGGCGTCAGCACCCAGGTCCCGCCGACCGACGGGTACCAGACTGAGTTCGCCGCGTCATTGCTCCCGGCCGTGAAAATCCAGGCGAGCCCGCCCACCACGCCGCCGCCAGCCGCGTACAGGAGTTTGGCCGGAATGTAGCCGAGGTTCAGACCAATTGCCGCCAGCCCCCACCCGAGCTGCGCGGCCACGCCGTCGTCTTGCACCGACACCTCGCGTGCCGATGCCACGCCACCCACCGCGCCGACCAGCAGCCCGACGAGCACCAGCACTGCAATCATCCGCCGCAACATACGCCTCCTCCTTCGTGACGCCCGCGTCACTCCGTCCGAACCACCGACGCCGGTGGTAGCATGGTGAGCAGGGCCGCCAAGGCCTGCTCGACGTAGCCCCGATCTTTCGATTCGAGGGTGATGCGAACCCGGTACTCCGGGTCGTTGAGCTTCGGGTACGAGCCCAGCAACAGCGCCGGAAAGCGTGCCAGCGTCTCGTCAAGGCAGGCCGCGATCGCGCTCTCCAGCTCGCGTGTGTAGACGACGCGCAGATGAAAGGGATCGCCGGCGAAGCGCTCGCGCAGGGCGAGAACCTTCTCGCGAAAGATCTCCGGGATGCCAGGCAGGATATAGATGTTCTCGACTCGGAAAGTCGGGAAGCTGACGTTGCCGGCATAGTCGAGCTCGGTGCCTGCGACGGTGTCGGCGAGCTTCAGATGGGCGGCATTCAGCCGGTCGCCGAAGTAGTCGCGCAGCAGCTTCTCGAGCGCCGGATGGCGGATGACCGCACGCCCGAGCCCCTCGGCAATCCCGGCGATGGTGACGTCGTCATGTGTCGGCCCAACCCCACCCGAGGTGAAGAGCACGTCGACCCGCGGCGCCAGCGTGCGCACCGCCTCGGCGATCACGTCGACCTCGTCGGGAACGACGACGATGCGCGCCAACGTGACACCCACGCCGCGCAGTTGCTGGGCGAGAAAGTGCGAGTTTCCGTCGGCGACCTTGCCCGAAAGAATCTCGTTGCCGATGACGACCAGCGCCGCCGTGATCTCCTGGGTCATCCGTCACCCACTCAGATCGAGATCGCGTCCTTCCGGAAGTCGCTGCCGCCGATCTTGATGTTGACCAGTGCCGGCTTCCCGGCGGCGAGGGCCCGTTGCATCGCCGGACGGATCTCCTCCGGTCGCTCGACGTACTCGCCGTGGCCGCCCAGCGCCTCGACAACCTTGTCGTAGCGGGTGAAGGACAGCGCCGTCGCCACCGCCCGCTCCTCGCCGTACACCTGTACCTGGCCGCGGCGTATCTGCGTCCAACCGGCGTCGTTGCCAATGACACCCACGATGTCGATCTTCTGGCGGACGCAGGCCTCGAACTCCATCGCATGCAGGCCGAATGAGCCATCCCCGTAAATGATGATCACCGGCGACTCGGGCTTGGCAAGTTTCGCCGCCATCGCGTAGCCGGGGCCGACGCCGAGCGTGCCGAGCGGGCCCGGATCGAGCCAATGGCCTGACTGATACACGCGCACCACCGACGCCGCGGTGGCGACGAAGTCGCCACCGTCGCCGACAAAGATGGCGTTCTCGCCAACCGAGTCGGCGATCTCCTTGCAGGCGCGCAGCGGGTTGACCGGGACGTCATCCGCCTCCAACTGCCCGCGTACCTTCTCGAACTCCTTCTGCTCGCGGCCCCGCATGTCATCGAGCCACGGCTTCACCATCGCCGCGGAAAAGCCTTCCGCGGCGGCCGCCTGTACCAGTTGCTCCATCACCAGGCCGGTGTCGCCGACGATGCCGACGTCACACGGGCGGTTGCGCCCGAGTTCGCGCGGATCGAGGTCGATCTGGATCAGCTTGGCATCCGGGTTGATGTGCGAATCGCGCCCGTAGCCGATGCGGAAATCGAGTGGCGTGCCGAAAATGAGCACCACGTCGGCCTGCTTCAGCGCCTGCTTGCGGGTGCGCGAGAAGAAGTTCGGGTGCTCCGGCGGCAGCGAACCACGGCCGAGGCCGTTGACGTAGATCGGTAGGCCGAAGGTCTTGGCGAACTGCGGGTACGCCTCACGCCGTACCGACCAGCGCAACTGCGTCCCGACCAGCGCCACCGGCCGCGACGCGCCCTTCAAGAGCGCCAGGGCTCGGTCGATGTAGCGCGGATCGCCGGCACTGCCCGCTTCGCTGCGGTACTGGGTCGGGAACCAGATCTTGTCCTCGTCGTACTGGTCGAAGAGCTGGTCGATCGGCATCTCGAGGAAGACCGGACCCGGCAGGCCCGTCGTCGCCGTGCGGAACGCCATACTCACGTACTCGGGCAGGCGACGCCCCTCCGGCACCGACACCGCCCACTTGGTGATCGGACGCATGAGCTCGACGTGGTTCATGTCCTGCAGCGAGCCCATGTCGGCAAAGGGCCGCGGCCCCTGCCCGCCGATGATGATCATCGGAATGTTGGCGCGGTGCGCGCTCGCGACGCCGGTGACGGCATCGGTCAGCCCAGGCCCGGCGGTGACGATGGCGACGCCCGGTCGCCCGGTCACACGCGCCCACCCATCGGCGGCGTGGGCGGCGGTCTGCTCGTGGCGCACGTCGATGACGCGAATGCCCTCGTCCACGCAGCCGTCGTAGATCGGCATGACGTGCCCGCCGCAGAGGGTGAAGACGAACGGCACCTGTTCTGCGCGCAACGCGCGTGCCACCAACCGGCCTCCGTGTACGGATCCCATCAGGTCGCTCCCTTTTCGTTTGGCGCTCGACGCGGCATTCGGAGGACCATACACTCGGCCTCCGCGCATCGGCAAGATCGCGGCGGCGGGATCGCGGCGGCGGGAGGTCGCGGCGGCGCGCCTCGTCAGTCCAGATCGAGTGGCCCGTCGCGCAGATCGGCAATCTCTGCCTGCAGGTAGGCGCGCAGCCGCTTCTTGAGTCGCTCCTCGAGCTGGCGCACGCGCTCGCGGCTGATGCCGTAGCGATCACCGATCTCCTGCAGGGTGAGGGGCTGCTCGGCGAGCAGGCGCTCGCGGAAGATGACCGCTTCCTTGTCCTTCAACGTCGCACCGAAGGCGTGGATCTTCACGCCCACCTCCTGCCGGAACTCGGCGTCCGCCACTTGCTTGTCGGGCCCCTGCACGGTGCTCGGCAGGACATCGAGCAAGGTCGCGCCGCCGCCGTCGTCGTCGCGGCTCGGCTGATCGAGCGAGAGGTCGCTCCAGCCCAACCGCTGCTGCATCTCGACGACCTCGGATTCCTTCACGTCGAGCCGCTGCGCGATCAGCCGCGGCTCTGGCACGATGCCTTCCCGCTCGAGGCGCTCTTTCTCTTTCTGCAAGTTGAAGAAGAGCTTGCGCTGCGCCTGCGTGGTGCCGAGTTTCACCATGCGCCAGTTGTTGATCAGGTAGCGAATGATGTAGGCACGCACCCACCAGACGGCATACGAGGGGAAACGGATACCGCGATAGGGATCGAACTTCTTCACCGCCTCCATGAGGCCGATGTTCCCCTCTTGGATGAGGTCGAGGAGATTGCGGGTGGCGCGCTGGTACTCACGCGCGATCATCACCACCAGGCGCAGGTTGCCGGTGACCAACTTGTAGGCGGCGTCGCGGTCCTCGTGCTCGCGGAAGCGGATCGCCAGCTCTTTCTCCTCCTCGCGGGTCAGGAGCGGATGGCGGCGGATCTCGGTGAGGTAGCGCTGCAGTGGGTCGAACGGGACAACCGCCGGACCGTCGCCGCGCGTCGTGGCCGCGTCCTCCGGCTCAACCGCCGCCACCGCGTCGACGAGCGGCTCGGCGGCGTCCAGCGGGGCCGCCTCGATCTCGATCTCGATCTCAGCATCCGCGTCGCCCACCCCCTCGTCGCCATCGCCGACCGGCTCGACGACTTCCGGCTCCAGCGGCGCCGATGTCGATGGCGTGGTGGCACGGCGGCTGGGACGGCGCCTGGCCATCTCACTCAGCCATGCGACGGCGCAGTTCCGTCACCAGGTCGCGCAGCACCGTGTCGAACTGGCGCTGCCGGGAGCGCACGTCCTCGCGCATGTGCAGGATCACCTCGACGCCGGCCAGATTGACGTCCAGATCGCGCGTCAACACAGCCACCAGACGCAGCCGCTCGGCCTGTTCGAGCGAGAGCATCGCTTCGTCCTCGACGGTACTCACCTCGACCAAGCCCTCGGCGCAGGCCTGCCGTAGCAAGGTGTCGTCGATGGCGAAGCGGGCGCAGATTTCAGTCAGTCGCACGTAGCGCGCGTCCATGGCTCACAGGCTCCATCCCTCGCGTGGCGCGCGAACGTACGCCGCATCGAGGGCCCGCGCCGCCTCGACCGCGGCGGGCACGTCGCCGGCGGGCACCTGCACCGCCAGGGTCAGGTAGAGATCGCCACGGCCACCGCCACGCAGATGCGGCACGCCGCGGCCCTTGACGCGCAGCTGCGTGCCCGTCTGGCTGCTGGCAGGCACTTTGACGCGCACCGGGGTGCCCGCCGTCGGAACTTCGATCGCCGCGCCAAGCATCGCCTCGCTGACGCTGACCGGCAGCGGCATGTACAGGTCGTCGCCGCGTCGCTCGAGCAAGGCGTGCGGCCGCACCGTGATGCGGATGTACAGATCGCCCGCAGGCGCTCCGCCCCCTCCCGCGCTTCCCTTACCCGCCACCCGCACCCGTGCGCCACTGTCGACGCCGGCGGGAATGCGCACGTGCAAGCGCTCGCTGACCTCGTTCGCCCCGCGGCCGCCGCAGGTGGCGCAGGCGCGCGTCGAGACGCGGCCGCGGCCGGCGCAGCGCGGACACGCGCGCATGAACGCCACCGGCCCCTGCCCGACGCGGACCCGCCCTGAACCCGAGCACTCCGCACACGCCGTCGTACTCTTCGGGTCCAGACCATCGCCTTTACAGGCAGTGCAACTCTCCGGGCGACGAACGCCGAGCTCGGTCGAGAGGCCGCGCACCGCGTCGAGCAGATCGATCGTCAACTCCGACTCGACATCGCCTCCAGGTTGCGCGCCGCCGCGGCCGCTGAAGATGTCGCCGAAGATGTCCTCGAACGACTCGTAGCCGCCGAACCCCGCCCGGCCGCCGTTGCCCTCCGCGCCGGCACCGTGGTCGCGGTAGGCGCGCGCCTGTTGCGCATCGAAGCCCGGCTGCACGCCGGAAGCGCCGAACTCGTCATAGAGTTTTCGCTTCTCCGGGTCACCGAGGACATCATTCGCCCGTGAGATCGCCTTGAAGCGCTCCTCGGCCTCACCATTCCCCGGGTTGACGTCCGGGTGATGGGTGCGAGCGAGCTTCCGGTACGCCTTCCGAACGGCGTCGTCGGACGCCGTGCGCGGCACGCCAAGGACGGCGTAGAAATCTCGCTCCGTCATCCCCGTCCGCCCGCCTGACCCAGCGGTGCGCCGCTATTCGGCGTCAGGATACTCCATCTCGACCTCGCCTGCGGCGATCTCGCGCAGGGCGGTGACGACTTCCTTGTTTTCGCTCTCGACGAGCGGTCGGGCACCCTTGAGCAGCTGCTTGGCCCGCCGCGCCCCCAGGAGCACCAATTCGAAGCGATTCGGGATCTTGTCCAAGCAGTCTTCAACCGTGATGCGAGCCATTGTGGGTTTCCTTTCAGCAGGGAGACTGTAGCGGAAAGTGCCGCTCAGGCAAAGCCGGGTCCGACCTCAGACCGAGTCGGCCAGGCGCCAGGCGACGAAAAACTCGCGATTGCCCTTCGGCCCGACCAGCGGTGAGGGGCACTCCCCCAGATAGCGCAGGGTCAGCCGATCGGCGGCAGCGCGAACGCCCGCCACGGCCGCGACGTGCAGGGTGGGATCGCGCACCACCCCGCCCCGGCCCACCTGCCCCTTGCCGACCTCGAACTGGGGCTTGACCAGGGCGACGATCGTCGCGCCCGGGACGAGCAGCCCCACCACCGACGGCAAGACCAGCGTCAGGGAAATGAACGAGGCGTCGATGACCGCCACTTCCGCCCGCCCCGGCAGGCGGTCGGCCGTCAGGTGGCGGACGTTGCAGCGCTCCAGCAGCGTCACGCGCGGATCCTGGCGCAGCGACCAGGCGAGCTGCCCATACCCGACATCGACGGCAAGGACATGGCGCGCGCCCCGCTGCAGCACGCAATCGGTGAAGCCGCCGGTCGATGCGCCGACGTCGAGCACCAGGCGATCCCGGACGTCCACGCCGAGGGCGTCGAGACCGCCCGCGAGCTTGACGCCGCCGCGGCTGACGTACGGAATGTCCGACGTCGCGACGGTGACGGCCGCGGCGGCGTCGATCTGCGCGCCCGGTTTGTCGACGACGCGGTCGCCGACGCGTACCGAGCCGGCCATGATGAGGGCGCTGGCGCGCTCGCGACTCACCGCGTGACCGCGCGCCACCAGGAGCGCGTCGAGGCGGCTCCGCGTCACGCCGCCAGCGCCCGGTCAACCGCCAGGTGGGCCAAGAGACGCAGCGGCTCGGCGGCGTCGGACCAGCCGCGCAGGGCGTCGAGCGCCTGCTCACGCAGGTCGCGGGCCCGTTGTCGGGCAGCCGGTACGCCGACGACGGCAGGAAACGTCGCCTTGCCGCGGGCGCGGTCGCGCCCGGGCATCTTCCCGGTGTTGGCCGGATCTCCCTCGGCGTCGAGGACGTCGTCGGCGATCTGGAATGCCAGGCCGATGCACTCACCGTAGCGAGTCAGGCCACGCATCTGCGCGGCGTGGGCGCCGCCAACCAGGCCCCCGGCGCGAATTGCCGCCAGCAGGAGCGCACCGGTTTTCCGCACGTGAATGAACTCCACGAGGGCGAGGTCGATCTCGCCGCCCTCGGCAGCGAGGTCGGCGGCCTGGCCGCCGACCATGCCGCGGGCCCCTGCGGCGTCCGCCAGCTCGCGCGTCGCCTGCAGCAGCCGGCGCGGTCGGGGCGTCGCCGCGCCGGTGCGCGCCAGCAGCGCGAACGCTTCGGTGAGGAGTGCGTCGCCGGCGAGGATCGCCACCGCTTCGTCGAAGGCGACATGCACGGTCGGCCGGCCGCGTCGCAGCGCATCGTCGTCCATGGCCGGGAGATCGTCGTGCACGAGCGAGTACGCATGCACCAACTCCACCGCGCAGGCGACCGGCAGCGCGGCCTCCTCGTCGCCACCGACGCTGGCGCAGGCGGCGAGCGCCAGCACGGGCCGCAGCCGCTTCCCGCCGCCCAACAGGGCGTACCGCATCGCCTCGATCAAGCGATGTGGCGCGGCCACCACGGGGGGAAAGAGATCCGCCAGGGCCGCATCGACGCGCGCGCGCTGGCGGTCGAGGAAAGCGGCCGCGTCGCTCACAGTTCGTCCTCGCCGGCCAACCGCGTCTGCAGCGCGCCGTCAGGCCCGCGCGTCAGAATCTCGATGCGCGTCTCCGCCGCGGTGAGTTGGGCGTTGAGCGCTCGCACCAGTCCCATGCCCGCTTCGTAGGCGCCGAGAGCGGATTCGAGCGCCAGGTCGCCGGACTCCAGCTGGGCGACCAGCGCCTCGAGGCGTTCCAGGCCAGCCTCGAAGGTCACGGCACTGTCGTCTTGCTCAACCATCACCGGCTCCTTCTTCTCACTATTCTTGCGCTTCTCAGTCATCGCGTGTCGTCTCCACCCGCACCCGTGCGCCGCCCTGGCGGAACGTCAGCTCGAGGACGTCGCCCGCGCCAAGCTGGGCGGCAGCCTGCACGACGCGGCCATCGTCGGTGCGGCGCACGATCGCGTAGCCGCGTTCGAGCACCGCCATTGGGCTGAGCGCCTGGAGCTGCTCGCCGGCACCGCGCAGGCGCGCCCCCGCCAGCCGCAGCGAGACAAGCAGCGCGCGGCGGGCCCGCTCGGCGAGCTCGTCGATGCGCAGTCGCTCGCTCTGCAGGGCGCGCCGAGGGTCGCGCAGGAGTCGCTGCAATGCCGCGAGCCGCTCCCGCCGGACGCGCAGCACCGCCTGCGCGGCACGCCCCAAGGCCCCACTGCGCTGGGCCAGCTGATGTGCGAGCGCGGCCGCATCAGGCACGACCAGCGATGCGGCGGCGGTCGGCGTCGCGGCACGGCAGTCGGCGGCGAGATCGGCCAGCGTGACATCGATCTCGTGCCCAACCGCCGAGACCACTGGAACCGGAGTCGCAGCAATCGCCCGCGCAACGCGCTCCTCATTGAAAGCCCAGAGGTCTTCGAGGGAGCCGCCGCCGCGGCCGACGATGATGACATCGACGCTGCCGTGCGCCGCCGCGTCAGCCAGCGCGCCGACGATGTCGCCACCGGCAAACTGCCCCTGCACGCGAACTGGGCAGACGACGATGCGCACACTCGGCAGGCGCCCGCGCAGCGTCGTCACGATATCGTGCACCGCCGCCCCCGACAGCGCCGTGACGATCGCCACGGCGCGCGGCCAGGCCGGCAGTGGGCGCTTCCGCGCCGCGTCGAACAGGCCCTCGGCGGCCAAGCGCCGCTTGAGGTCCTCGAGCGCCTGCTGGGCACTGCCGAGACCACGCGGTTCGAGGCCGTCGACGTAGAGCTGCAGATCGCCACGCGCCTCGTACAGACTGACGCGGCCGCGCGCCAGCACCTCCAGTCCATCTGCCGGCTTGCAACGCAGGCTCCGCGCGGCGGAGCGGAACATCACCGCGGCGATCTGCCCTTGCGCGTCCTTGAGGCGGAAGTAGCAGTGCCCCGAGCCGGCGACCTTCAGGTTGGAGATCTCGCCCGCCACCCAGACCTCGGGAAACTCCCGTTCGAGCGAGCCGCGCAGCAAGCGCGTCAGCTCCGTGACACTGAGCACCGGCGGGCGTGGCGGTTCGCTCGACGGATCGCGCATGCCGCCGTCCGTACCAGAGCCGTCAGCGGCCTGACAATCGGGGTGTCCGCGGCGGCGGCGGCATGGGCGTCGTCGGCGCTGCCGCCACCAGGTGCATCGCCGACAACGGCACCACCTCGAGACGCGCCTCGCGCCAGACCGGCAGTAGCGTCCGCAATGCGCTCAGCATCGCCTCGGTCGGCGGACCGACGGCGATGGCCCGCCCATGCTGGCGGGCCGCCTCGGCGGCCTTCTCGAGCTGCTCCCCGACTCCTTCCGGCCGCTGCGCATCCTCGATCACCAGCCGCGGTATCGGTAGCGAAGCGGGCTTCTTGTCGCCGCGATCGCCGAGAAATCGCAGCTGGCGCTGATCGACGGCCGCGAGCAATGCGCGGTCGGCACGGGGCGGCGTCGAGGCCGGGCCCACCCAGGCGACGCCCACCGCATCGGGCACCTTGCTCAGGCCGTCGGACACGTCGGGGGGCGCCGGCGCGCGCGGCCGCCGCACGGTCGGCATCGGCGTGAGCGGATCGGACGGGGTCGGTGGCGGCGGTGGAAGCGGCGGCGGTGCCTCGAAGACCAGCACCGACTCGCGATCGAACATCTTGCCCAGCTCGGCAACCTGGGCCGCGAACGGCCGCTGCGGCGCGATGCCGAGAACCAGCGGCGCGTCGACCGATTCAACGACGTGCCGCGCCAGCCGCAGATCTTCGCCGAGCGGCGCCACGACGATGGTCAACTGCGGCCGCGACTCCGGACTCTCGCGCCACAGCACGCGCAGCGTGGCCACCAGCAGTCCGTCGAGACCGAAGCGGACCTCGGTCTGCTCGGCGCCCGCCGCACTGGCAATCACCAGGCCGGGATCGACGCCGTCAACGGCTGCGACCGCCGCGTCGGCGCGCGCCTGGTCCGCCCGCGCCATCTGAACCTCATAGAGTCGATGCTTGAACCGCAGCGGTCCCGCGCCGCGGTCCTCCTCGAGCGGCGCCGCCAGACGCAGCGGCCCCTTGCGCAACGCCTGGTCGATGGCGCCGATGCGGCCAGGGAGCTGCGCATTCCAGTCGCTGGTGGTCAGCGGCGCCGGAGTGGGCTCCGCACCGCGCTGCGGCGTGTTGAGGTGCTGGGCGGACAGGAACACCGTCGCCGCCAGGACCGCGCTGAGCGGTCCGGTGATGACCCAGGCTAGCCCGATCGGGGGCCGATCGCCGCGCAGAGCCATGCCTCGATGTCATTCCTGCGGCCACCGCGGCAGCCGCCCAAGCGTCACGGCTGTTGCTGCGCCACCACGGTCTTGAACACGTCCCAACTCTTCAGGAGCTCCAGAGCTCGGTCGAGCTGCGGGTCGGCCATCTCGGCACCCGGGACGCCGGTATCGCCGCGCGGTTCACCCTCCTCGTCCTTGTTCCCGTCGGCGCCGTCGCCCTCGGAATCCGGCGCGCCCCCCTCCAGGTGGCCCGGCAGGTTACTCTCGCGGATGGACTCGGGCTGACCCGGCGTTCCCGCCGCGGCGACCTGGGTGACGGGCTCCATGATGATGTCCGGGGTGATCCCGGTCGCCTGGATCGAACGGCCGTTCGGTGTGAAGTAGCGCGCCGTCGTCAGCCGAATGGCCGCATCGCCGTCGGCCAGCGGCAGAATGGTCTGCACCGAGCCCTTGCCGAACGTCTGCGTACCCAACACCAGTGCCCGCTTGTGGTCCTGCAGCGCTCCGGCGACGATCTCCGAGGCGCTGGCGCTGCCGCCGTTGACGAGCACGACCATCGGAAAATCACCCGCCACCGGCCCCTGGTGCGCGTAGAATTTCTGCGCCTGGTTGTCCAAGCGCCCCTCGGTGTACACGACCATCCCGGACTCGAGGAACAGGTCGGAGATCTTCACCGCCTGCGACAGCAGTCCCCCCGGATTATTGCGCAGATCGAGCACCAGACCACGCAGCCCGCCGCTCTCCTTCTGCAACTCGGCCAGCGCCGCCTTGGCGTCGCGCTCGGTGCGCTCCTGGAACTGCGTGATGCGCAGATAGCCGAAATGCGGTTCAAGGACGCGATACTTGACACTCTTGATCTGAATGACCTCGCGCGCGAGGGTCATGTTGATCCAATCCGGCTCGTTCTCGCGCCGCAGGGTGAGCTTTATCTTCGTTCCCTCAGCGCCGCGCATCAACTTCACCGCCTCGACCAGGCTCATGTCCTTGGTGAACTTGCCGTCGATCTTGATGATCTGATCGCCGGAGCGGACGCCGGCGCGGAAGGCGGGCGTGTCTTCGATCGGAGACACGACGGTCAACACGCCGTTGCGCTGCGTAATCTCGATCCCCAGGCCACCGAAACTGCCGCGCGTGTCGACCTGGAGTTCCTTGTACAGATCGGGCGGCAGATAGGCACTGTGCGGATCGAGCGAGGCGAGCATGCCGTTGATGGCGCCATCGATGAGCTTGTCGGTCCCGACGTCATCGACGTAGTTCTTCTGCACCAGCGTCAGTACGTCCGCGAACGTTTCGATATTCTGGTAGGCATCGTTTCCGACGGCAGACACCTGCCGAGCCAGCCAGCTGCTGATCAGCAGCGTGCCGCAGACGACGACGAGGAACAGGGTGATTCCCGCGCGCTGTTTCAAAATGTTCGCGCCTCCACGACCACACTATATCGAAGAAGACCGGAGAGGCCAATTACCCAATCGGCGCCGCTGGCGAGAGTTCGCCTGACATCCGCTGGCAGTCACGGCAAATGTGGAACCAGTCGCGCGCCCCGAACCGGGCTCGCGCGACCGGCCGGGGACATCGCGCCGGTCGAACCAGCGCTCACCTCGCCAGACTGATCGCCGCGGCGGGCCCCTTGCGGTTGCGCGCCACGACGATCGTGAACAGCGAATTGCGGGAGGTCTTGTAGACGCGTTCCAGTTCCAGCGGTAACCCGGCAAAGACCTCGCGGCGGCTCAGCGTATGCCACCCCCAACGTCTTGTCAGCGGCTCGAGCCGGCGGTCAAAAGCGTCGAGCAGACGCTGCTGACTGCGAAAGTGGTTGATCACCACGATGCGGCCGTCCGGCTTACAGACGCGCTGGACCTCGCTCATCATGCGGCGGGCATCGGGCACGACGCTGACGACATGAAACGCCATGACGTAGTCGACGCTGTCGTCGGGCAGGTCGAGGTTCATCGCATCGCCCTGCATGACCTGGACATGGCGCCAGCCGTTGCGCACGACGCGCTCCTGCGCGTGCTCGAGCATGTCGGGCGCTAGGTCGACCCCGGTCACCTGACAGTGCGACGGATAGGCTCCGAGCGCCAGTCCGGTACCGACACCGACCTCCAGCACCCGCGCGCCTGGTGGAATGGCCAGCGTGCGGATGACGGCGGCGATGCGCGGGTAGAAAATGCGCGCGAAGACGAGGTCGTAGAACTGCGAAAACTCCCCGTACAGCTTGCTCTGATAGGCATGCGTGGAGTTCTCGAGAATCGGCATGGGCACTCCTGTCAAACGGGAGGACTGGCGGCTGAGGTGCGGACTCACGCCGCTGTCATGCCGCGCAGTTGGCGTTTGAACGACGCGATATCGCGCCGACGGAAGCGCCACTGCCGGCCCTTCTTGATACCGGGCAGGATGCTCTTGCGCGCATACTCGTTGACGGTGTCCGGGCTGAGGTCAAGGATGCGGGCCACGTCCTTGCTGTTGAGCAGCGTGTCGTCTGGTTCCATATCGACTCAACCGCAGAGGCGTGGAACTAACACCGTGTGTTAGACCAGTCAAGGTTGGCGGCCCGACTGCGCGGCACGAACCGAACGCATCAGGCCGATTCATGTGGTCGCAGATCTCGCAGCCGCAACTCAGTGGATAAATTGCCTTTCCACTCGTTTGTGAGGACTCCGAAGACGATGTCGAGGCGGTCCCCGGACGCCACCGCCAGGTCGGCCATGCCGAAGCCGATCGCCGGGATGTTGCGGCCTTCCTGCTCGACGACCAGCTTGAGATGGTGCTCGCCGACGATGCGCCGCTCCCGCACCCGCACGTCGCGGGCAAGGAACAGCGGCTCCGGATTGCCGGTCCCGAACGGCTCGAGCCGGTCCAGATCGGCGTGGCAGCCGCCGTCGACGCCACGCAGCGGCAGCTCGGCATCGACTCGCAGGCGGGGCACGAAGTCGTCGGCCACCGTCACCGCCGCCATCGCCGCGTCAAAACGCGCCGCCAGCTCCGGCACCCGATCGAGGCGTACCGTGAGCCCGGCCGCCATGCGGTGGCCGCCAAAGCGCTCGAGCAGATCCTGGCAACTCGCCAGGGCGCCGTGCAGATCCACCCCGGCGATGCTGCGTCCCGAGCCGCGCCCGCTGCCGCCCTCCTCGGCGGCAATCAACAGCGTCGGTCGATAGTAGCGCTCGACCAGCCGCGAGGCGACAATGCCGACGACGCCAGGGTGGAAGACCGGCGACGCCAACACCAGGCTGTGCCGGTCCGCGACGCCGCCCTGCGCCTCGACCAGGGCGATCGCCTCGTCGAGCATCTCGCGCTCGATTGCCTGGCGCGCCTTGTTCTCCTCGTCGAGCTCGATCGCCAGACGCTCGGCAAGGACCGGATCGTCTGTCGTCAGCAGTTCGAGCGAACGCATGGCATCGTCGAGCCGGCCGCCGGCGTTCAGGCGCGGGCCGAGGCGGAAGCCGACCGCGGCGCTCGACAGCCGTCCGACACCGGCCACCCGCTTCAGCGCCGTGATGCCGGGCCGCGTGCTCTGGGCAAGTTCGCGCAGGCCGTACTTCACCAGGACGCGATTCTCCTCCAGCACCGGAACCAGGTCGGCGATCGTTCCGAGCGCGACCAGGTCGAGCTCGCGACGCAGATCCGGCACGACAGCGCCACGCTCGCGCAGGCGCATGCGCACGCCGAGCGCGAGGTAGAACGCGACGCCCGTGCCGCACAACCCGGCAAAGGGAAATCCGCCGTCCGGTTCGATCGGGTTCAGGATCGCGTACGCCGGCGGCCGTGACGCCGCCACCTGATGGTGATCGCAGACGATCACGTCCATGCCGTGGGAATTGGCCAGGGCGATCTCGCGATGGCTGACGGCGCCGCAGTCGACGGTGATCATCACCCGCACCCCGCTGGCGGCGAGCCGCTCGATGCCGGTGGGGCTGAGCCCGTACCCTTCGCGCAGGCGGTGCGGGATGTGCACCAGCGGCTCCGGGCGGGCACCGACCGCGCGCAGGAAGCGCAGCAGCAGGGCGCTGCCGCTGACCCCGTCGACGTCGTAGTCCCCGTGGATGCCGATGCGCTCGCCGGCGGCAAGCGCATCGGCCACCCGGCCACTGGCCCGCGCCATGTCGCGAAATAGCATCGGCGAGCGCAGGTGTTCGCCGAGTCGCCCGTCGAGAAAGGGCCCGGCTCGCGCGACGTCGTCGATGCCGCGATTGGCCAGCAGCTGGCCGAGGAGCGGCGAGATGCCGAGGGCCGCGGCGAGCCGCGCGCCGGCGTCAGTCGCCGCGGCGAGCTGCCACCGCCGCGCGCGGCTCATGCGGCAGGCGCCAACTCAGCGCCGCCGGCCCGCCGGCGCGGCCGCCCGCCCATCGCCCGCCGGCGCCGTCGTCTCGGCCGGTTCGAAGAACAGGACGATCGGGCTGACGATGAAGATCGACGAGTAGGTGCCGATCAGGGATCCGACCACCAGCGCAAAGGCGAAGCCGTGAATGACGCTACCACCGAACAGATACAGCGACAGTACGGCGAGGAAGGCTGTGCCGTTGGTCAGGATGGTGCGGCTGAGCGTCTCGTTGACGCTGCGGTTGATAATGCCCGCCAGAGGACTGCGACGGTCGCTGCGCCGGGTCTCGCGGATGCGGTCGGAAACCACCACCTTGTCGTTGACCGAGAAGCCCATGACGGTGAGCAGCGAGGCGATGATGTTGAGGTCGAACTCGAAGCCGAAGGCAATGAGGAACCCGGCGACGATGAGCACGTCGTGCATGACCGCCACCGCGGTGCCGACACCGAAGCGCCATTCGAAACGGATCGAGATGTAGGCGGCCATCATCACCGCGGACAGCAGCACCGCCAACACCGCCTGGTTGCGCAGCGCTTCGCCGACGCGCGGTCCGACCGCCTCGATGCGACGGATGTCCACCGAGTCGGCGCCGAAGCGGTCTTTGAGGACGCCGACGATGCGCTGGCTGACGCTCTCGCTGCCCTCGTCGGCGAGCGGCACGCGGACCAGGAACTCCGTGCGGTCGCCGCCCAGGTCCTGGATGTCGAGGGTCGGGAAGCCCGCGTCGGCCAGGCCACCGCGCACCTCGTCGGTTTGCTTGCCGGCATCGAAGCGCACGTGCACCAGTGACCCGCCGGCGAAGTCGATGCCGAGCTCCGGGCCGCGCACGAACAGCAGGGCCAGGCTGATCAGCACGCAGATGGCGGAACCGATCAGGGCCGGCCGGCGCCAGCCGAGGAAGTCGATGTTGGTATTGGGAGGAACGATCTCGAACATGTCAGATGCTCACGGTGCGCATGTTGCGGCGCGTCAGGAGGTAGTCCCACACCAGGCGCGTGCCCACCACCGCGGTGAAGACGTGCGAGACGAGACCCACGCAGAGTGTCACGGCGAAGCCCTTGATCGGCCCCGAACCGAACTGAAACAGGATGAGGCCGGACAGCAGCGTGGTGATGTTCGAATCGAGGATCGACGGCAGCGCCCGATCGTAGCCCGCCTCTATCGCAGCCCGGGCGGACTTGCCGCGCCGCAACTCCTCGCGGATGCGCTCGTTGATAAGCACGTTCGCGTCGACGGCCATGCCCAGCGTGAGGACGATGCCGGCGATGCCCGGCAGGGTCAGCGTCGCCTGGAACATCGCCAGCGCCGCGAGCATGAAGAGGACGTTCCACATCAGCGCCAGGTCGGCCAGCAGGCCGGCGAAGCGGTAGTAGACGACCATGAAGATCATGACCAGGGCGCCCGCGACGACAAACGAGCGGATACCCTGCTCGATGGAGTCCTTGCCCAGCGACGGGCCGACCGTGCGCTCCTCGGCCACGGTCACCGGCGCCGGCAACGCACCGCTGCGCAGCACGATCGACAGATCCTTGGCCTCGTCGGGGCTGAAGCTGCCGCTGATGATCGCCTTACCGCCTGGGATCGCCTCGCGAATCACCGGCGCCGAATAGACGGTGTCGTCGAGGATGATGGCTAGCCGCCGGTTGACGTTGGCGGCGGTGATCTCCCCGAACAAGCGCGCCCCGCGCGCATTGAGATCGACGGACACCACCCGCGAATTCGGCAGATCGCCCGGGCGTACGCGCGCGTCGGTGACGACATCCCCGGTCATGAGCGTCTGCGTCTCGACCACCAGCGGCGACCCTTTGCGCCGCGCCCCGCCCGGGTCGCTGATCGTTTCGAAGAGCACCTCGGTGCCGGCGGGCGTCGGCTGGCTGCCCTTGGCGATCGGCTCGGCATCGACGTCGCGCACCAGCTTGAACTCGAGCACGGCGGTCTTACCGATCAGGTCCTTGGCCCGCTCGGGATCCTGAATGCCCGGAAGCTGGATGAGAATATCGCGATCCCCCTGGCGCTGGATCACCGGCTCGCTGACACCGAACTGGTCGATGCGATTGCGGATCGTCTCCAGCGACTGGTCGATCGCCGACTGCTTGATGCGGCGCACCTCCTCGGGCAGCAGGGTGAGCTGCTGCACGAGCTGGCCGTCGACCGTCTCGGACGTCGCGACCTTGAGATCGGGAAACTGACTCGCCGCCAGCTCGAGCAACGCCGCGCGCCCGTCGCTGGGCAGCGTCACCGTCAGACCGTCAGCCGTCGGCTCGACCTTGGGCGATCGGATGCCCGCCTTGCGCAGCTCGCGGCGCAACTCGTCGGCGTTGATCTCGAGCGAATTGACCACTGCCTGGTCGCTGTCGACCTGCATCACCAGATGCGTGCCACCCTGCAGATCGAGGCCGAGGGCGATCTTGTTGCCCTTCAGAAAGCCCAGCCAGTCCGGCAAGGGTTGCCAGACAGTCGGCAGCAGGATGACGATCGCCGCGATGGTCAGGCCGACCATCAGCAGGGTGCGCGAGAGGAGGCTCGAATTGCTCACTTGCCCTTATCCTTTTCTTTGTTGGGGAGGCCGAGCACGGTGGCGATCTGCGGCCGACTCACCCGCACCCGTACGTTGGGCGCGATCTCGGCCGTGACCACGTCGTCCTCGATGGCGATGACGCGCCCATAGAGGCCGCCGCCGGTGATCACCTCGTCGTTCTTCTTCAGATTGTCGAGCATCGTCTTGTGCTCTTTCTGCTTCTGCTGCTGCGGGCGGATGATGAGGAAATAGAACACCCCGAACAGCAGCACGAAGGGCAGCATCTGCACCAGCGCCGGCGGCCCTCCCATCATGCCGCCGCCACCCTGCGCCCATGCCACATCGATCATGCGCCCTCCCCCGCCTCGATCGCCTCGATCCGCGTCGCCGCCCATGCAGCGTAGTCGCCGGCCGCGATGTGCGTCCGCGCCTGCGCCATCAGGCCGAGGTAAAAATGCAGATTGTGCAAGCTGGTCAGCTGCGCGCCGAGCATCTCGCCGGCGACGCTGAGGTGCCGCACGTAGGCGCGCGAGACGGTCCGACAGGCCTCGCAGGCACAGGTTGGGTCGATCGGCCCCTCGTCGCGGATGTGGCGGGCGAGGCGCATGTTCACCCGTCCCGCCGCCGTGAAACAGGTTCCGTTGCGCCCGTTGCGAGTCGGCAACACACAGTCAAAGAGGTCATATCCCATTCCGATGAAGCGGAGCAGATCCTGCGGCAGGCCGACGCCCATGAGATACCGTGGCCGATTGATTGGCAGCGCCGCCGCCGTCACCGCCGCCACCTCTCGCGTCAGTCCGCGCTCCTCCCCCACGCTCAAACCCCCGACCGCATAGCCTGGAAACTCGTGCGCGGCAAGCCGCGCCGCGTGCTCGCGGCGCAGCGCGGGGTCGAGGCCCCCCTGGACGATGCCGAACAGGTGACGGTCGAGCCGAACCGGCGTTGCCGCCGAGCGCCCGGCCCAGGCGGTGGTGCGCTGCATGGCCTGCAGGACCGCGGCGCGGTCGGCCTCGGCGCCAACGCATTCGTCGAGCGGCATCAGGACGTCGACGCCCAGGCGGTGCTGCCCGAGCACGACGTCCTCCGGGGTGAGGAACAGCTTCCGCCCGTCGAGATGGGAACGGAACGCCACCCCGTCGTCGCTGACCTTGCGCAACGCGGCCAGGCTCATGATCTGGAAGCCGCCGCTGTCGGTGAGAATGGCACCACTCCAGCCCATGAAGCGGTGCAGGCCGCCGAGCGCCTCGACGGTCTCGACGCCCGGCCGCAGGGAGAGATGATAAGCGTTGGCCAGTACAATCGGCGCGCCGAGATCGACCAGCTGCCGCCCGGTGATGCCCTTGACCGTCCCCTGCGTCGCCACGGGCATGAAGATCGGCGTCGGGATGTCGCCGTGCGCCGTCCGCAGCACGCCAGTCCGGGCCGCCGAAGCCGTATCGCGCGCCCCGACGCGGAACGGGGACGGTCGCGGCGCGGCCGCGACCAGGGCGTCGATGTCGCCGGTCATAGGATCAGCATCGCATCGCCGTAGCTGTAGAACCGGTAGCGCTCGCGCACCGCCTCGGCATAAGCCCCGAGCACCCGTTCGCGGCCGGCGAAGGCGCTCACAAGCATGAGCAGGGTCGACCGCGGCAGGTGGAAGTTGGTCAGCATGCCGTCGAGCACGCTGAAGTCGAAGCCCGGTCGGATGAACGCCTCGGCCAGCAGGCGGCCGGCGGCCAGGCCGCCGGGGCGGCGTGCCGCCGACTCGAGCGCCCGCGTCGTCGTCGTGCCGACGGCGATGACACGGCCGCCGGCGGCGCGCGCGGCCGCGATCGCCTGCACGGTCGCCGAGGGGATCTCGGCCCACTCGCCCTCCAGTGAGTGGCCATCGACGTCGTCGCTGCGCATGGGCAGAAAGGTCGCCGGTCCGACCTCCAGCGTGAGCCAGGCACACGCCACACCCGCAGCGCCGAGTTGCGCCAGCAGCGCCTCGGTGAAGTGCAGCCCGGCGGTGGGCGCCGCGATCGCCGCGGCGCGGCGGGCGAAGACGGTCTGGTAGCGCTCGCGGTCGGCCGGTAGCGGACCGTCGGGCCGGGCGATGTAGGGCGGCAGCGGCACCTCGCCGTGCGCGGCCAGCAGGGCTGCCACCGCGGGTGCGGCGCCGAAGTCAATCGCGTAGCGGCCGCCGGGCAACGCGGCCACGACGCGCGCCGCGCTGCCGTCCGGCAGCCGCACCGCACTGTCCGGACGCAACCGCTTCCCCGGCTTGCCGAGGCACTCCCATGTCCCATCGGCCAGCTCGCGCACGAGCAACAGCTCGACGACGCCGCCGCTCGCCAAACGGCCGTGCAGGCGCGCCGGGCGCACGCGCACGTCGTTGAACACCAGGAGATCGCCGCCGCGCAGCAGGCCCGGCAGGTCGACGACCGCCGCGTGCCGCGGCGCCATCCCGGCGCCCCCGAGCACCAACAGGCGGGCCCCATCGCGCCGCACCGCCGGCGTCTGGGCGATCAGCTCGGGCGGCAGGTCGAAGTCAAACGCGGCCAGCCGCGACGCCGCGGCGGCGAGCGCGCTCACGCCGGGTCCGTGCCGCCCGACGGCAGGAACGGCTTGAGCAGATCGACCGGCAGCGGGAAGATGGTGGTCGAGCTGTGTTCGGTGGCGATCTCGCCGAGCGTCTGCAGGAAGCGCAGCTGTAACGCGGTCGGGTGCGCGGCGATGATCGCCGACGCCTCGGCCAGCCGCTGCGCCGCCTGGAACTCGCCCTCGGCGTTGATGACCTTGGCGCGGCGCTCGCGCTCCGCTTCGGCCTCGGCGGCCATCGCCCGCTGCATCTCCTGCGGCAGGTCGATGTGCTTGATCTCGACCGTGCTGACTTTGATGCCCCAGGGGTCGGTCTGCTTGTCGAGGATCTCCTGGATGTGCTGGTTGACCTGGTCGCGCTCGGCCAGCAACTCGTCGAGTTCGCGCTGGCCGCAGACGCTGCGCAGCGTCGTCTGCGCCAACTGTGACGTGGCGAAGAGATAGTCCACAACCTCGGTGATCGCCCGCGCCGGGTCGACGCAGCGGAAGTAGAGCACCGCGTTGACCTTCACCGAGACGTTGTCCTTGGTGATGACGTCCTGCGGCGGCACGTCCATGGTCACCGTGCGCAGATCGACGCGCTCCATCGTCTCGAGCAGCGGGATGACGAACGTCAACCCCGGCCCGCGTGCGCCGACCAGCCGGCCGAGCCGGAAGATGACGCCGCGCTCGAACTCCTTCAGGACCTTGAGGCCGCTGACCAGCAGGGCGATGACGACGGCGACGATGGGTGCGAGCGGACCGAACATGGACTCGAACATGACTCTCCCTCTCTCCTCAGCGGACGCTGGGCCGGCGCACGCGCAGATGCAGACCAGTGACCGCGGTGACCTCGACGGTGTCGCCCTCGAGCACCGGCTCGTCGGCGTCCGCCTCCCAGTACTCGCCGCGCACGAACACCTTCACCCGCTGGCCGCCCGGCGCGACGCGCCGCACATGTCCGAGCTCGCCGATCATACCCTCGGCGCCGACCACCGACGGGCGGCGCTGCGTCCGCACCACCAGCCAGGCGGCGGCCAGCGTCACCCCACCGAGCGCCACGGCGGCACCGGCGATGAGGCCGCGGTCGACATGCAGCGTCGCGTCGGGGGTGTCGAAGAGCAGCAGCGAACCGATCACGAACGCGATCAGCCCACCGATCCCGAGCACCCCCGCACTGGGCACGAAGAGCTCCGCCACCAGCATCGCCACGCCGACTCCGATCAGCGCCAGGCCGCTGTAGTTCACCGGCATGACCTGCAACGCCGCCAGCGCCAACAGCAGGCAGATCACTCCCGCCACGCCCGGGAACAGCAACCCGGGATTGGTGAACTCGACATACAGGCCGAGCATCGCCGCCATCATCAAGAGGTAGGCGATGTTCGGATTGGCGAGGAAATCGAAGACCTTCTGCCCGAAGCGCATGGCGAACGGTTCGAGGGTGGCGCCGGCGACCGCCAATGTCCGCGGCGTCCCGGCGACGGTCACCGTGCGGCCATTCGCCTTCGTCAAGACCTCCGCCACGCTGTCGGCGACGAAGTCGACGACCTTCAGCTTCACCGCCTCCCGTTCGGTCGCCGACACGCTCTGGCGCACCGCCTTCTCGGCCCACTCGACGTTGCGGCCGCGCTGCTCGGCAATGGTACGGCCGAGCGAGGCGGTAAAGTTCTCGACCTTCTTGCCGAGGTCGCCGTCGATCGACTCGCCCTGCCCGCCGACCGGATGCGCGGCGCCGATATTGGTGCCGGGGGCCATCGCCGCGACGTGCGCCGCCAGGGTGATGAAGACGCCGGCCGAGGTGGCGCCGCCGCCGCTCGGGGCGACGTAGACGATCACCGGCAGCGGGGCACCGAGAAGATCCTTGACGATGGTCTTGGTCGACTCGAGCAGGCCACCCGGGGTGTCGAGTTGGATCAGCATCGCCGCGGCACCGCGCTCCCGCGCCGCCGCCAGACCCTCGGCGATGTAGATCGCGGTCGCCGGGTTGATCGTCCCGTCGATGGTGAGCTGCAGCACCAGCGGCGCCGGCAGCGGCGCCTCGGCGCCCGCGCCGCCCCCCACCATGGCGGCAAGCGCGACCGCCAGGGCGGTGACCAGTGGCAACCGGCGCCTCACTGCGGCAGCCCCAACTCCGCCATGACCAGCTTGATGTCGCCCCAGACCAGGCGCTTTTCGCCCGGGGAACGCAGCAGGTAGGCGGGATGAAAGGTCGGCATCACCTTGATGCCGCGGTATTCGTGCCAGACGCCGCGCATGCGGGTGATCGGCGTCTTGACCGACAGCAACGTCTGCGCCGCGAAGGTGCCGAGGGCGACAATGACCTGCGGCTGCACCAACTCCACCTGGCGCTGGAGAAACGGCATGCAGGTGGCGATCTCGTCCGCCTCCGGGTTGCGGTTGCCCGGCGGCCGGCACTTGACGACGTTGGCGATGTACACGTCGGCACGCCCCAGCTTCATGCCCTTGGTGATGATCTCGGTCAGCAGCTGGCCGGCGCGGCCGACGAACGGCTCGCCCTGCAGATCCTCGTCGTGGCCCGGCCCCTCACCGATGAACATCAGCGCGGCAGCAGGAGCGCCGGCCCCGAACACCAGGGTCGTGCGGCCGCCGGCGAGCTTGCAGCGCGTGCACTCGCCGATGTGCCCGCGCAGCGCCGCCAGAGAGTCAGCGCCCGCCAATCCGCCCTCGCCGCCCGCCAGCGCCGGCGCGGCGGGTGCCGTCGGCGCAGACGGCCTAATCACTGGCGCAGCCGGCGCGCCGGCCGCGAGCCACGGGGCCCCGCAGTCACGCTGCCACTCGAGGTGGGCGCGCACGCTCGCCAGCGCCGCCCGCAAGTCGGCCGTGAGGTCGTCATCCGCCATCGAATCGCTTATGCCCGATGGCTAACACCCGCCTGCCAGCCAGGCAATCGGCCGCGGATGCGCGCTCAGCCACGCCGCCGGCGCGACGCCCGCGACGCCGGCGTAGGGGCCGCGCCGCGACGCCGCGGCGTCGGCCGCGCCCGCCGCAGGACCAGGGCGCGATCGAGGATGCGGTCGGCAACCGCATCCTTGCTCGCCAGCGGCACCGCGACGCGGCCATCAGCGTCGATCAACGTGACCGCGTTGGTGTCGACCTCGAACCCCGCACCTGGCGCCGTCAGGTCGTTGGCGACGATGAGGTCGAGCCCCTTGTCGCGCAACTTGCGCGTCGCGTTGGCAAGCACCTGTTCGGTTTCGGCGGCGAAGCCGATCATCAATCGGTCGCCGGCGCGTCCCCGTAAGTCGGCGAGAATGTCGACGGTGCGCTCGAGGTCGAGGCGCTGCGGCGCGCTGCCCTTCTTCAGTTTCTGCCGCGCCACCGTCGTTGGCCGATAGTCCGCCACCGCGGCAGCCATGACCAGCATGGTGGCCGCCTCGAACTCGCCCAGCACTGCGGCGTGCATCTCGGCGGCGGTGCCGACGCGCACGCACCGCACACCGTGCGGCGCCGTCAGCGCCGTCGGGCCGCTGATCAACGTCACCGCGGCGCCGCGCCGCCAGGCCGCCGCCGCGACGGCGTACCCCATGCGGCCGGTCGAGCGATTGGAGAGGAAGCGCACGGGATCGAGGGGCTCGCGATTCGGACCCGCCGTCACCAGCACGCGCTCGCCGCGCAGGTCGCCGCTGCCGACCGCCCGCGCGACCTCGGCGACGATCGCGGCCGGCTCGGCCAGACGGCCGGCGCCCTCGTAGCCACAGGCGAGCGCGCCCACCCCGGGCTCGACGACCCGCCACCCCAGCGCGCGCAGTCGCGTCAGGTTGGCCTGCAGCAGGGGATTCTCCCACATATGCACGTTCATCGACGGGGCGAGCAGCACCGGCGCGCGGGTGGCCAAGAGGACGGTGCTCAGCAGATCGTCAGCCAGGCCGCCCGCCGCCCTGCCAATCAGGTTGGCAGTGGCCGGCGCGACGATGATCGCGTCGGCGCAATCGGCCAGGCGGATGTGGCCGATCTCGGACTCCTGCGTCAGGTCGAAGAGGTCGGTCGAGACCGGCTCGCCAGCCAGGGTCTGCAAGGTCAGGGGGGTAACGAACTGACAGGCGCCGCGGGTCATGACGACGCGCACGCGGGCGCCGTCGGCACGCAGCAGTCGAACCACGTCGGCCGCCTTGTAACAGGCGATGCCGCCGCTCAGGCCGACGACGATCGTCTTACCGTCAAGCCGCATCGGCGTTGCCGCCCTGCTCGCTCGCCTCGACTTCGCGCAAGCTGATTCCCTCGCTCCACAGCGAGTATAGTCCGGCGCCGATGACGCCGACAAACTGCGTCAGATGGACGACCAGGGAAAACGCCAACGCTTCGCTCTCGGGCACCTTGAAGATCTTCAGCGCCAGAACGCAGCCGAGTTGAAACGACCCGATGAACCCCGGCGCCGACGGCACCGACACGGCGATGGACACTAACGCCGTCAGGACCAGTGCGCCGCGTAGCGCCGGAACGTCCAGATGGAAGGCCCAGAAGCCGAGCACGTAGACCAGGGAGATCACCAGCCACAGGTAGAGTGACCAGGCGAAGGCGCGCACGTACGCCATCGGGCTGTCGAGCATCTTGAGCGCCTGCACGAACCCCTCGGCGAAGCGGTAGGCGGCTCCGCCCGCCTCCCCAGGCAGCAGCGCGCTCAGGCGCCGCGCGATCGACAGCGCCAGCTGCTCCTGGACGCGGATCAACACGATCACCGCCGCCACCGCGACCGCCAGACCGCCCAGCATCCAGCCCCACTGCTGCACCTGCGGTGAGACGTGCACCAGGCTGGCGGCGACGCCGAACAGGAAGAGGATGGTGAACATGTCGAAGATGCGCTCCAGCAGCACGCTGGCCAACACGCCGCTGAGCACCAGGTGGGCGCGGCGCGCCAGCAGCACCGGACGGATGACTTCGCCGATGCGCAGCGGCAGCACCATGTTCGCCATGAAGCCGATGTTGGTCGCCGACACCAGCGGCCGCAGCGCCGGCACGCCGACCCCCTGCAAGAAGACCCGCCAGCGCTGCGCGCGGATGACGAGCGACCACACCGTGATCGGCAGCATGAGCAGCACCCAGACGTAGTTGGCCTCGCGCAGCGCCGCCGCCGCCTCGTCCCAGTGCACGCCGCGCACCGCGAAACCGAGAAACACGGCCGACAGGGCGACGCTGATACCGATGCGCAGGCTGCGACTCTTCATGCCATCCTCCCGGCGCCGCCGCGCGCCTGCATCACACCCAGCGCGAACAGGGCCGCGCCGCCCACACACACGGCGCCGCCGAGGCACACCGCGTCGCTGTCGAGCACGACGCCGGCGCCGAGCATCCAGAGAAAGTACCCCAGCACCCGCCAGCCCTTACCGCGCAGCTCACGCATGCGGGGTCTCGGTCAGGGCGCGGCTGACATGCGCGATGCGCTGCAGCGCGGTCAGGTTGGACAGCAGCGCCAGCAGGACGATGGTGACGGTCAGCAGCACCTGTTCGCCGCCGACGATGCACGTCGCGAGCGAGCTGAAGATCGAGCCGAAGCCGAGCAGCACGAAGCGCTCCGGACGCTGCAGCAGACCGATCTCGCAGACGACGCCGAGCCCCTCGGCGCGCGCCCGCGCGTAGCTCACCATCGTACCGCCAAGTACCGCCAGAAGCACCGCCCAGGTGCGCCAGTCGCCGGCGAAGAAGACGATCAGCCCGGCGTAGCCGACGAACTCGGCATAGCGATCGGTCACCGAGTCGAGAAAGGCGCCGCGCCGGCTGGCGCCGCCGACGCGCCGCGCCACCTTGCCATCGAGAATATCCAGCGTCCCGGCGCACAGGATGAGGAAGCCGGCGGTGAAAATCAGCCCGACGCCGTAGGCCAGCGCCGCCGCGATGCTGACGACGACCTGCGCGTAGGTGATGGCGATCGGCTCGATGCCGGCGCGTGCGCAGAGGGCCTCGAAGGGATCGAGGTTGCTGAAGTACCAGGCCCGTGCCCGACTGCTGAGCAGGCGCGAGCCCCGCACGTCGGCCGTGTCCGGGTGCGCCCTCCAGTAGCGGCGCATGCCGATGATCGCCGCGCCGAGGATCAGCCCCAGGTTGAGCAGGGCGAACGTGGCGCGCATCTCACCCGACGATGCGCGGCGCCGCCGTGCGCGCGGCTTCGATGCCTTCGCACACCTGCTCGGCGATCACAGCGTAGAGGCGGCTGATCGGATGCTCGGGCTGGGCGACGACGATCGGCACGCCGGCGTCGCCGCCCGTCCGCACCGCCGGCTCGAGCGGGATGCGGGCCAGAATCGGCAGGCCGTAGGCCTGCGCAAGGTGCGCGGCGCCGCCGGCACCGAAGATCTCGTCGCGGCGGCCGCAATGCGGGCAGACGTACCCGCTCATGTTCTCCACCACGCCCAACACCGGGGTGTTGACCTGGTTGAACATGGCGATGCCGCGCTCGACGTCGATCACCGACACCGGCTGCGGCGTGGTGACGACGACGACGCCGGACAGCGGCACCTGCTGGGCCAGCGTCAACGCAGCGTCCCCGGTGCCCGGCGGCATGTCGACGATGAGCAGATCCAGTTCGCCCCAGCGCACGTCCTTGAGGAACTGGCGCAGCAGTCCGGTGACCAGCGGACCGCGCCAGATCACCGGCGAGGTATCGTCGAGGAAGAAGCCCATCGACATCACTTTCAGGCCATGCGCCTCGAGGGGATACACCGTCGTCTGCTCGACCCGCGGCCGTCCCGCGATCGCCAGCATGGTCGGCAGACTCGGACCGTAGATGTCGGCATCGAGCAGGCCGACGCGCAGGCCCCGCCGCAGCAGGGCGCAGGCGAGATTGACCGCCACCGTCGACTTGCCAACACCGCCCTTGGTGCTGGACACCGCGACAATGTCGGCGACGCCGGGGATCGCCGCTTGCGCCTGCTCCGGTGGCCGCGCGATCTGCACCTCGACCCCCGTCACCTCCGGCAGCGCCCCGACGACGCGCTTGATGTCGGCGATGGTCGCCGTGAGGATCGGCGGCGGCAGCGGTCCGGGCAGCAGCTGCACCGTCGCGACGCCATCGCGCAAGGTCACCTCGCGCACCAGCCCGGCCGCGATCAGGTCACGACTCAGTCCGGCCGGCCGGATCTCGGCCAGGCGCTCGCGCACGTCGTCGACCGTGGTCATGACGCTGCCCGCGCCGCGGCGACCACGCAGGCTTCGCATGGACAGAGGTCGCGCAGTGTCCGGTAGGCGTAGATGCCGGTATCGTGCCCGTCGCTCCACTCGACGCTGACGGCGTAGCGACCGACGACACCGATCTGCACCGGATAGATCTCCTCGCGCGGCTCATTGAGCACCGCCAGGCTGCGTTGCGGCCGCGCCCGGCAGCCGGCGCACGGACAATGCTCGCGCAGATAGGTGTTGGGGAACTCGCTCTCGTGGCCGTCTGCCCAGACGATGCGCACGGCGCGCGCGCCGAGGCGGCGGATCTCGGTCGGGAGCGCGGGCGGTGACACGCGCCGGACCCTACCGAGTGACCGCCATGAAGGCAACGCAGCCTGCGGCTACCTTGACAGGTACCGGCAACCTGACATGATCCGGCACGCCATGCGTGTCTGCCGACAGGCCGAAGGGGCCGCGTGAGCACTGCGTCACCGCTGGCCCCGGTCGCCGCCCCAAGCGCGCCGTCGGCGCTCGTCGGCGAGGAGTTGACGCTCGTCGAAGCGCGGCTGGCCGAGTTGCTCGGCGCCCGCGAACCGCGCCTGACCGAGATCGCCAGCCACCTCATCGGTGCCGGCGGCAAGCGCGTCCGCCCGGCGGTCGTATTGCTCGTCTTTCGCGCCTGCGGGGGGCGCGTCCTGCGTGACGCCGTCGATGTCGCGGCGGCGCTGGAGCTGATTCATTCCGCCAGTCTGCTGCACGACGACATCATCGATGGCAACCACGTGCGGCGCGGGCGTGACTCGGCGCGGCACAAGTTCGGCGTCGCCGACACGCTCATCGCCGGCGATTTTCTCTTCAGCCGCGCCTTCCAGATATGCGGCCGCTTCGACGAGCGGCTGATTACCTGGGCGGCCGAGGCCTGCATCGCCCTCACCGAGGGGGAGATCATGCAGGGACGCTTCCGCCGCGACCCGGCCGTCACCTACCAGGATTATCTGGAGATCATCGCCCGCAAGACGGCCTCGCTGTTCGCGGTCGGGGCGCGCGCCGCCGCCCACCTCGCCGACGCCGACGCGGCGGTGGTCGACGCCATGGCGCGCTGCGGCTACCATGTCGGCCTGACCTTCCAGATGGTCGACGACCTGCTCGATGTCACGGCCGCCGAGGCGGCGCTCGGCAAGCCGATCGGCCTCGACGTGCGCGAGGGCAATCCGTCGCTGCCAATCGTCCTCGCCGCCGCGGAGGACGCGGAGGTGCGGCGACTGTTCGGGTGCTCCGAGTTGTCGGACGCCGACGTCGCCACCATGCTCGGCCGCCTGCGCCGGTCGACGGTGATCGAGCGCGGCTACGCCCTCGCCGCCGCGCAGGCCGGCGCCGCGCGCGACGCCCTGCTGGCCCTGCCCCAGTCCCCGTATCGAGATTACCTGCTCACCCTCGTCGACCAGCTCGTCGAACGCTCGGCCTAGCGCATTGCGCTGGGCGCGCCGGGGCTCACGGCGCAATGCGCAGGGTCCCGTGCCACCACAGCGCCAGATACGCGGCCACCAGGCCGGCGAGAAGCAGCGCCGCCAGCCCATCGCCACCGCGCAGTGGCCAGGCGTCGAGGACGGTACGCTGCTGCCGCGACTGAAAGCCGCGCGCCTCCAAGGCCATCGCCATCTGGTCAGCGCGGCGCAGGGCGCCCATGAACACCGGCACCATCACCGGCACCGCACGGCGCAGCCGCTGCCATGGCCCACCGTGCTCGAGGTCGAGGCCGCGACAGCGCTGCGCCTGCAGCACGATCACCGTCGCCTCGACGAACACCGGCACCAGTCGGAAGGCCAACGTGATGGTGAAGCCGAGCGCGTACGGGAGCCCCATCCTGGTGAGCGCGTAGGCGAACTCCTCGATCCGCGTCACCGACAGGAAGAGGATCCCGGCGGCGAGAAAGATCTGCAGCTTCAGCGCCATGCCGAGGGCGAAGCGCGGCGCCGTCTGGCTGACGTGGATCGGCCCCCACGCCCACAGCGGCGGCTGCCCGTCCGGCCCGTAGAACACGGTCCAGACGAGCAGGGTCATGACGAACGCCAGGCCGAACAGCCAGCGCAACCGCCGCACGTTGCGCCAGCCGCCGCTCCACCACAGGAGCGCGGCCAGCGGCAGCAGCAGCGGCGCCTGCCAGGCGGGGCGTTCGACGACGAAGGCGGCGACGAAGAGGGCCAGCATACCGAGCAGGCGCACCAACGGGTGGAGATGGTGCAGCCAGGTGTCGGTGTCGAGGTACAGCGACATCAGTGGCGCGGAGGCATCACGCGGCGCCGCCCGGGGAGATGCTGGACAGCAACTCATCCACCGATAGAGGGGTGAGGCCGAGGGCGCGGCCGATGCGGGTGGCGTCGGGGAGGCGGAAATGGGCCGACGCCAGCAGCGCCTCCTCGGCGAACAGGGCGCGCAGCGGACCGTCGAACGCGACACGCCCCTCGCTCAGCACCACGCCTCGCTGGGCGTACTCGGCCACCACCCACGGCGTGTGGGTGATGATGATCAGCGTCAGCCCGCCAGCGTGCAGGGCGGCGAGCCGTTGCATCATGCGCCGCTGTTCGGCGTAATCCAGGCCGGTGGTGGGCTCGTCGAGGATCAGCAGGGCCGGCTCGAGGGCCAACAGCGAGGCCACCGCCAGACGCTGCCGCTGCCCCTTGCCGAGCAGGAAGGGATCGCCCGCCCCACAGTCATCGAGGCCGACGGCGGCGAGCACCCGCTGCACCCGGCGCGCCACCTCGTCCTCCGCCAGGCCGGCGTTGCGCGGCGCGAAGGCGACCTCGTCGTAGGCACTGGCGGCGAAGATCTGCTGGTCGGGATTCTGGAATACGTAGCCGACATCGGCGGCCACCGCCGCCAAGGTCAGCTCGCACACCGGCCGGCCGCGCACCTCCACCTGCCCGCGCTGCGGCACCAGCAGGCCGTTCAGGCATTTCGCCAGCGTCGTCTTGCCCGACCCATTGCGACCGATGAGGGCGACGAAGTCGCCGCGGCGGATTTCCAGCGAGACGCCGTCGAGGGCCGCCCGGTCTGGCGCGTAGGCGTGCCGCAGCCCATCGGCGCGCACCAGCACCTCCCCTGCGACTGGAGGGCGGCGCCCCGTCGGCGCCTGTTGCGTTGGATCATCGAGACCGCATCCGACAGGCGCCGACGGAGCGGCGCCCTCCACCGAGGCGCTGACAGCGGACGGCAGTAGCGGGCGCAGCCGCGCGACGGCGTCCTCCAGCGACGCCGCCCGGGTGCGCCAACCGAGCGCGGCGCCGAGCCGATCGCCGTCGAGCGGCCGCACTCCGAGGCGCTCGAGACGTGCGACGTCTGGCAGCAAGACGGCCGGGGCGCCGTCGGCAACCACACGACCGTCCTGCATCAACACCAGGCGGTCGGCATACTCCGCGGCACCGGTCTCGTGCTCGATCAGCAGCACCGAGGCGCCGCGCTGCCGCAGGGTCGCGAGGACGGCGAAGACCTCGCGCTTGCCGGCCGGATCGAGGTCGGTGGTCGGCTCATCGAGCACCAGCAGCGCCGGCTCCTGCGCCAGCAGCGCCGCGATCGCTAGGCGCTGCTTCTCGCCGCCGGAGAGGGTCACCGGGTCGCGGCGGTCGAAGCCGGCGAGGCCGACCAGCGCCAGCGCCGCCGCCAGGCGGCGCATCATCTCCGGCCGCGGCACGCCGAGTTGCTCCATGCCGAACGCCACCTCGTGACGGACGCTGGTCGAGAAGAGCTGCGCCTCGAAGTCCTGCGAGACCAACCCGACGACGCCGGCGAGATCGGCCACCGTGGCAGCGCCCACGTCGTGTCCGGCGACGACCACGCTGCCACTCAGGATCCCGGGTAGGAACTGCGGGATGGTGCGGTTGAGACAGCGCGCCAGCGTCGACTTACCAGCCCCGCTGGCCCCCATCACCAACACCACCTCGCCCTGCCCGATGCGCAGCGACACATCGCACAACGCCGGCCTCGCGGCACCGCGATAGGTGAAGGTCACGCCGCGCAGCGCGGCGGCGGGCTCTTCCAATCGGCTCACAACAGCAGCAGGCCGAGCAGCAGGAGCAGCAGGAACGGCGCCACACCGACGCCGACCTGCGCGGCGCGGGGCCCGGGTGGAACGCTGGCCAGGGCCGCGATCTCCACCTGGCCGGTCGAGATGGCGTTGCCGGCGATGAAGCCGCCGACGACACCGAGGACGACGAGCGCCAGGCCGAGACGGCGCACGGCGCGGGCCCGCGGCGCCGGCGGGGCCAGGTCGTCGATGCGCAGCCCCGCCGCCTTGACGCGCGGATAGACCGCCCGCAGCAGCAACGGCGCCAGAACCATGGCCATGACGAAGTTATTGAAGAAGACGACGTTGGCGAGCAGGGCGAAGGGCACGAAGCCGAGCAGGTTGAGGCCCCAGCCGACCACCAACGCGCAGGCGCCGGCCGAGACCGCGACGACGGCGGTGAAGGCGAGCCATTGCCCTGCCGTACGCGGCAATGGATCGCCATCGCTGAGGGCGCGCCAGGCTCGGTAGGGTAGAAAGCCGTACAGAAAGTTGCCTGCGAATCCGAACAGGTCGCCGGGCCCGATGCCGCCGAAGAAATCGCCGATCAGGTTGCCGATCGCCGCGCCCCAGGCCGCCGCCGGGCCGAAGAGCATCGAGCACACCACCGGCACGGCGTTGGCCGGCCGCAGCTCGGTGACGCCGGGGATGAGCGGCAGGACCTTGAACGGGATCAGCAGCGCCGCGTACAGCGACGCCGTCATCGCCGCGAGCACGACAAGACGGGTGTTGCGCCACATCGCCACCGCCTCGCGCATGCCGACTCAGCTCGCCGGCAGCGCCGTCGACGGCGCGCCGGCGGGGGGCGGAGGCACGGGCGCCGGCGCCGCCAGGGCCGCCGCACTCTCCAGCGTCAGCTGCGCGAACGCCGCCGTATCGTCGCGGCCCTTGATCTGGAAGTAGGCGAACGGCGAGCCGTCGCGATGCGCGACGCGCAACTCGATCGCCTGCCCGGGCGTGATATCCGCCGCCGGGACCAGCAGGCGCCAGGCGCCGGAGAGATTGTTGCCCTCCGTCTCGGGCAGAAACTCGAGCACGTAGGGCCCGTTCGTCCAGCGCTGCGGCGTCGCCATCCGGCCGGTCGGGAAGGTCAGGGCGAGGCGGCGATTGACCCACAACTCGGCGGTGCCGGGCGACTCGCTCAGGGCGGCGGTGAAATCGAAGACCGTCGGCGCGCGCGTCGGCACCGGGTCGGTGCTCCACACCACCTGGCCGTCGCCGTCCTCGAGCGCCTGCCACCAGGCCGGGGCATTGCCGCGATAGTCACTGAAGAGCTCCGAGCGGCGGCTGGCGCGGCCGACCGCGGCAAAGCCGTCGACCTGCTGGGTCGGCACTTCCGGCCGACCGGCGAGCGCCGGCGCCGGCACCGTCGGTCGCACCACGACGTCGGGCATGTCGCGACCGTCGGCGCCGACGACGCGGGCAGTGAAGTACCAATCGCCGGTCTGCTTGCAGACCTTGAGCAACAGCTGGTTGGCGCCGACCTGGAGCTGAATCGGCCAGCGCTGCGGCTCCGGCGCCACCGTCACCATACGCTCGGTCAGCGGCTGCCCATTCACCCACGCCTGCAGCGACTGTGAGGCAGCGCCGATCTCCAGCGTGGCGCGGCGCGGCGTCGGCGCGTCGAGCTGGGTCGTCGCGTAGGCGCACAGCCATTCGAGTGGCTTGCCCGCCGCCTCGGCGCTGGGACGATAGAACGTGTTGAGGTCGATGCGCACGAACTGCGGCACGACGCGCCGCCAGTAGACCGGCCCCCAGGCGCCGTCCACCGCCTCGGCTTGCAGGGCCTCCGGCGGCACGAAGCTGCTGGCGACGCCGGCGTTGCCGGCATTGGAGAACGGGCCCAACAAGAGCCACTCGCGCAGGAAGCGCTTGCGGCTGCGCACCTCGGCGATGACGAACTCGGGGCGACCGTCGGGTCGCAGCACCCGATGCAACTCGCTGTAATCGTCGAACAGGCGCAGGTCGTCCTCGCGCACCGCCGCCAGGATGCGCTGATTCATTTCGTAGCGCCCGTACTCCGCCGGATCGAGGATGAGATAGCCGTGCTCGCGCACCGACGGCGCGCCGCCGGCTCGATCCGCATTGTAGAAAGCGGCGAAGATCTGCGGCATGTTCACCCGCGTCGCCGTGAGGAGCAGCAGATCGTACTGATCCCGGCGCGACTCCATGAACTGGATCGTCTCGCGATAGCCGAACTGGAACTCCGGGGCCGCCACCTGCGGATAGACGGTCGTGTAGGCCAGCGCATACCGCTGCCCCTCACGTCCGAGTGCCAGCAGCAGGGCCGCTACCGCCGCCGCCTGCAGCAGGCGCGCGGCGACGGGCCATGGCACCAGGCGGCGCAGCGCGTCGAGCACCAGGGTCGCACCGGCGGCCGCCACCAGGCAGAAGCCGGCGACGCCGATGAATCCGCGCGAGGCGCTCGGCGCCTCGTTCATCATCGCCGGCGCGAGCGGATAGATGACCAGCCACCAGAGAAACAGCTTGCCCTCGGGGCGACCAGGCCACAGGCACCACAGCAGGCCGAGGCCGAGCAGCGGCAGCATCGCCCAATACAGTTCACCGAACCCCGGCACCGCGTGGCGCAGCAGCGGATCGCCGCGCTCGAAGAGGAAGCTGCGCGAGAAAAAGCGCTGGTACTGTTCGCCGACGCGGCGCAGGTTGTCGGCCGCCGAACGCGCGGAGTCGAGGACGGTGGTGCGGCTGAAGTACTGGCTGGACCGCTCGCGCTGCTGGTAGTCGAAGACCGCCAGGGGCAGGGCCGTAGCGATCATCAGCCCCACCGCCAGCGCCGCGGTGCCGCGCACCGCCCACAGGCGGCGGCCGTAGAGCAGCAACGCTGCCAGCAGGAAGAGCGGCACGAACAGCTTCGCCGGGCCGTAGGTGTAGAGGCTGAGCGAGAAGAGCGGTCCGGCGGCGAGCAGCCAGCGCGGCCGGCCGCGCACCCCGGCCACCAGTGCGGCGACGGCGAAGACGAAGACGGCGGGGAACGAGATCAGCTCGAAGGCGATGCGGCTGAAGTGCACGTGCCAGGGGACGACCGCCAGCAGCAACGCCGCTACCAGGCCACCGGCGGCGCCGAAAGCGAGGCGGCCGAGCAGCCCGATGCCGAGCACGGTGGCGATACCGAACAGCGCCGCGGTGAGGCGAACGCTGAACTCGCTCAGGCCGAAGACCCCGATCGGCCCCATGGCGGCATAGATGAAGACCGGGTTCTTGTAGCTGACGCCGAACGACCAGATGTAGAGCGGCAGCCAGGCCCCGGTCTCGTCACGACCGGTGTGCAGAATCGAATGCGCGTTGAACCCGAGGCCCGCCTCGTCGCAGAACAGGCCCGGCGGCAAGGTGTCGAGAGCGGCGATGCGCAGGACGGCGGCGGCGACGGTGATCGCCAGCAGGCCGGCCCAGAAGAGACGTCGCGACAGCACGGGAACTGCTCCTAACGGGAACCACGCTCCGGCTCCAGCCCCCCGCGCATGTGGAGTGCGGCGCGTCAGCGCCGCTGGCTCGGCGCGGCG